>JAZOWK010000058.1:0-3823 GCA_045659205.1 Faecousia sp. | reverse complement strand
GCCTCCGACTTATCTTAACCTGACCGGGAACCAGTTCGATAACCTTGACAATGTCAGCCATCAGTTCCGCGGGAGTGCGTGCACGGCCGGGATAGTTACCGGTGGTCTGAATGCCGCCGGTAAGGGGCTTGTTGGGGTCAGTATCAAAGCCACGAACATCGTCGCCCTGCCAGCAGTGCAGCGCAACGGGAACTGTCATCAGCTTTTCAATAGCGGCATCGGTATCAATGCCATAAGCAGCGTATTTGGCTTTTGCTTCAGCGTAACTCATAGTTTAACCCTCCAGTTGAATTTTCAGGTTGCCCAGCGCGGTTGCTTCGATGGGCAGGGCGATGACCTGCTTGCCGGTAGCTTCCTGCGTCAGGTTATTTAAGAACTTGTTCTTAGCGCCGCCGCCTACGATGTACAGCTTATCATAATGCACACCGGTGTTGGCTTCCAGCTCCTGAAGAGCCTGGCGGTAGCTCACTGCCAAAGAGCGGTAAGCGCAGCGGAAATAATCTCCCAGCTCCTTAAGGCTTCCGTTTGTAGCCTCGTCGAAGGCGGCCTTCATACTTTTGGGAGAAAGGAACATAGGTGCGTTAGCATCTACCAGAACATCGCAGGTGCTGGCCTCTGCTGCCTCCACGATCTTGGGGAAGGAAAGATCGGGGCAGATTTCCTTCTGCAGCTGATTGACCAGCCACATACCCATAATGTTCTTCTGATAGCGGTTGTAGCCTACGCCACCTTCGTTGGAATAGTTGGCCTCCATGCTCTTAACATCGGTGATGGGCTTAGGGGTCTTTACACCGAGCAAGCTCCAAGTACCGGAGGAGATGTAGGGATGATTGCCCTCCATGGGGATGCCCTCTACCGCAGAGCCGGTATCGTGGGTGGCGCACAGCACAACTTTACAGTTGCCGCCCACCTTTTCCTGGATTTCAGGCAGCAGGTCGCCCAAAACTGTACCGGGCTGGGAAAGCGCCGGGAACAGATGCTCCGGCAGACCCAGGCCTGCGATGAGCTCCTTGTCAAATTCACCGGTCTCAGCATTCACCAGGCCGGTGGTCGTACCCTCGGTGTATTCTCTTGCCTTGACACCAGTAAGCTTGTACATCAAATACTCCGGCATCATCAATAGATCGGTCACACCCTCCAATCGACCGTTGGTGAGGTCATCGAAGAGCTGATATGTAGAAGTAAAAGGCTGGAACTGGCAGCCGGTATGTGCGTAAAGCTTTGCAAAAGGCACGGCTTCGTGGGCCTTGTCGATCACAGCCTCGGTACGGGTGTCACGGTAAGCAAAGCAAGGCAGCATTTCCTGGTCACCCTGCAATCTTACATAGTCAACGCCCCAGGTATCCACAGACAGGCTCTTGACACAATCGTACTTTTCGAAGGTGCGGCGGATACCCTCTACCACGTGGTAGTTCAGCTGGGCGATATCCCAGATCAGGTGGCCGTTTTCCTCCTTCACCCCGTTGGGGAAGCGGTAGACCTCTTCGGTCTGCAGGGCGCCATTTTCGTACCAACCCACAATGTGGCGGCCGGAAGAAGCGCCGATATCAATGGCTAATGCGTAAGTCATAAATAGAAAACCCCCTTCTATATCCATTATAAGGCAATTATAGCACAGCCTCCTTAAAAAATAAAGTACCGACTTACCCATTTTTGTATAAATCTTACAAGCTTTTTGCACAATATTGTAAGAACGAAAGGAGAATCTTTTATGATCGAACAAGATACAATCCGACTGCTCCGGGAATGTGATGCCGGCATAAAAATGGGCATCGCATCCATTGACGATGTACTGCCCAAAGTAGAAAGTCAACCCTTTTACGATGCCCTGACCCAGTGCAAAAGCGAACACGAAACCCTGCAGGGAGAAATCCAGCAGCTTTTGGGCCGCTATCAGGACGAAGGCAAGAATCCCAACCCTATGGCAAAGACCATGTCCAAAATGAAAACAGGTATGAAGCTGATGATGGATGCATCCGATTCTACCGTGGCGGGCTTAATGGTGGACGGCTGCAATATGGGTGTCAAATCCCTGAATAAGTACCTGAATCAGTATAAGGCTGCCGACGAAGTGTCCAAAGATATCACAAAACGGCTGATCCATTTGGAAGAAAAGCTGACCGAGGATATTCGCGACTATTTATAACTTCCCTTTTCCCCTCTTGTATGCTATGATAAAGAAAAAACGGGAGGTATGTTATGAATTTTACAGAAATCGCAAACGCCCGGCAATCTTGCCGCAGTTACGACCCCAGTAAGCCGGTTGAAGAAGAAAAGCTGCAAGCCATATTGGCATCGACCCGCCTTGCCCCCTCCGCCTGCAATGCCCAGCCTTATCACTTCACCGTTTGCACCGGTAAAAACGCAAAGGCTGCCGCCAAGGCCACCATGGGTATGGGTATGAACAAGTTTGCCGCCGATGCACCGGTGCTGATCGTGGTATCTGAAGGCGCATACAGCAAGACCGCCGCTATGGGCGCAAAAGTCAAGAATAATGACTACCGCTCTATGGATATCGGCATCGCTGTGGCGTATCTCACCGCAGAAGCTACCGCCCAAGGCCTTTCCACCTGCATTTTAGGCTGGCTGGATGACGAAAAACTGCGCCAGCTTTGCGGTCTTTCCTCCCCTGTCCGCCTGGTCATCACCTTGGGTTATGCCAAAGAAGACGACAAGCTGCGGGACAAAAAACGCAAAGATTTAGATGCCCTGGTCACAAGAATGTAAAAAAAGCGGTGAGTGAAATGCTCACTGCACCTGTAAAATGAAAGTAGACACTCACAAAAGTGTGGGTGTCTACTTTTTTCGTAGTATAATGGAATCGGAAAGGATGTGAAACAATGGTCAAGAAAGGAACGCCACACAGAAAGTTCAGCAAAGAGGAAAAGATGAAGTATATAAGGATTCATATAGAAGATCATATCCCAGTTAGGCAGATTGAGAAAGAATATGGAATTGGTTGCTCTTTGGTATCGAGTTGGGTCAAACGATACTTGCAAGACGGAGAGGGAGTTCTGGAGCCACGCAACGGTAATCCATACGCTGCTCTGCATCGAAGCAAGTCGTTGTCTGAGGTAGAGCGTCTGCGGCTGCTGGTAGCTAAGCAAGAGGTAGAGATTGCTCGGTTAAAAAAAGGATATTGGGTGGAAGGAGTTGGTGTAAACAAGGAATACGTTACTGGCAACGGAAAGACTACGAAGTTCTTGAAGAACTCAAAGTAAAATATCCGGTAGATTTCTTGTGTAAGGTTATGGGAATCAACCGTTCCGGGTATTACAAATGGAAAGCAAGACAAGGAAAGTTAAACCGATATGAGCAGGATCGAGTTCTCCTGACGCAATTACTCCAAAAAGAACACAAGCAACATCCTTCTCTTGGCTATCATCGGCTTGCCAGAAATATCTTCCATAATACAGGGTGGGTATTCTCTGACAATTTAGCCCATAAATGCTGTAAAGCTGCTGGTATTCGCTCAAAAGCAAGGAAATGCAAATATCGTCCACCGGGAGAAGAAAGTATTAAGTACGAAAACCTCGTCAAAGGCCGTTGGAATGCAAAGGCACCCCTTCAAATAGTAGTGTCAGATATGACAATACTCAAGAATAACGGAAAGCAATGGGAATGGACGCTGTTGGTCGATACCTTTAACAACGAGATTATCGCGCATAGTGTTTCAGCTGTTGCCGGAGATAATAAGCCTTACTATCATTGCTTAGACAAGCTAAATAGCTTGGCAGGCAAAAAAGAGGAGCAGAGGTCCCAGGTAGTCTTCCACACCGACCAGGGAGCCGTCTACTCCTCAAGGGCATTTTGCCACGCCCAT
>JAZOWK010000057.1:0-5670 GCA_045659205.1 Faecousia sp. | reverse complement strand
GCCCCAGAATTTTGGGAGCGTTTTGAATTGACAATTGAAAATTGACAGTTGACAATTTTGGTGTCGGCTAAGCCGACGGATTTAAATTTATCGCGTAGCGATACATCAATTGTCAATTAAATCTCCGGTTGCGCGTTTGGTCAAATTGTGTTATAATCCGCCCAAAGGAGTGGGGATTTATGCGTACCAATTTGGAGCAGGCAAAGTTTTTGCTGGAGCAAGGGCAGTTTACCTGCGTGTTTTATAAGGCGGAGCAGGCGATCACCTGTAAAGAGCGGGGCGTCAAGCCGCTTTTGGAGCTGATAGAAGAAGGTAAGGACCTTCGGGGCTATTCCGTTGCCGATAAAGTGGTGGGAAAAGCTGCCGCTATGCTCTATGCCTGTATGCAGGTCCGGGAGGTCTATGCGCCGGTGATGAGTAAGGGCGCTGAACGCACACTTCTGCGCCACGGCATTGCGGTGCTGTATGAAGCATCTGTGGATCGCATTCAAAACCGCCGGGGCGACGGCCTTTGTCCTATGGAAAGCGCAGTTTGGGATGTGGATGATCCCAAGCAGGCTTTGCAGATCCTGAAAAACGCAACTAAATAAAACCCGACAGTTCGTAACCATCCTGTCGTAAAACAAAACTAAGGAGGAGATGGGCGCAATGCGCCCATTTTTTGCAACATGAAGAAAAATGTAAGATTACTGGCCCACGGGGCGCTGATCGCCGCTATGTATGCGGTGCTGACCCACCTGCAAAATGTGATTCTGCCCGGCTCGGCCACCTGGGCCATCCAAATGCGTATGAGCGAAGCTTTGTGCGTGCTGGCTTTTTTTACACCGGCTGCCATTTGGGGTTTGGGAGCAGGCTGCTTCCTGTTCAATATCCTTTATGCCGGGGCGCTGCCTTTAGACCCCATTGTGGGTACGCTGGCCACTTTATTGGCAGCCGGAGCTATGTATGCTACACGGAATATAAAGGTATTGGGTATTCCGGTTTTGGGAATGCTAATGCCGGCGCTTTTCAACGCATTTTTGGTAGGCTGGGAGCTCTGGCTGTTCCTGGAAACACCTTTCTGGTTGAATGCCTTGTATGTTGCCATCGGAGAGCTTATCGTGCTGCTGGTGCTGGGTACTGCGCTGTATGTTTTGCTGGATAAGCGCTTTCGTCATGTGATAGAAGGAGAGAGAGAATGATCTCATTTAAGCCATTTTCCCCGGAGGATCGGGAAACATATACACCCTATCTGTTTTCTGCAGCCCATAAAGGCTGCGAGTACAGCTTTGCCAACCTGTTTATGTGGGGCAGGCAGTCCGCCGCCCTGGCGGGGGAGCGGCTGGTATTCTTTTCCCAGTTCAATCGCAAAACGGTGTATTTGTTTCCTGCTGGCAGCGCAGATATGAAGGCATCCCTGGATGCCATTATGGATGATGCCAACAAGCGGGGCATTCCTTGCCGGCTGACTTGCCTGAGTGAAGAAGAGTGCAAACAGGTGGAGGCGCTTTATCCCGGCCAGTTTGCGTTCCATATTTCCCGGGATGATTTTGATTATATATATAATGTAAGCGAGTTGGCCAGCCTTGCCGGTCGGAAGTTCCAGAAAAAGCGTAATCACGCAAACCGGTTCTGGCGGGAGCATCCTGATTGCAAGGTAGTTCCTATTACACAAGAGAACAAGCACCGGGCAGCAGAAATGATGGATGCCTGGTTTGAAAAGCGGCTGCAGGATGATCCTTATCAGGATTTTGCCATGGAGCGGGCTGCCATCCGTCGAGGTCTTAAGTATTTAGAGCAGGTGGGCCTGGAGGGTATTTTCCTGGAGGATGACGGGCAGCTCCTGGCGGTGACATTGGGCTCTCGGCTAAATGAGAATACCTTTGATATCCATTTTGAAAAGGCCTGGGATACAGTGGAGGGCGCATATGCAGCCGTGAATCAGGCTTTTGCGAAATATCTTGCCGAAAAGTATCCGGAGCTTTTGTATTTGGATCGGGAGGATGATATGGGGCAGGAGGGCCTGCGAAAAGCAAAGCTTTCCTACTGCCCGGTGAGCCTGACGGAAAAATATTGGGCACGGCGCAAGGAGAATGAATATGATTATTAGGATGCCTTCTGCGGAAGATATCCCTCAAATGAAGCTTTTGTGGCAGAAGACTTTTGGCGATTCTATGGAAAGCATAGATGCCTTCTTCACCACCGGCTACCGGCAAGAGCACAGCCGCATCCTATGGGAAGAAGGTGTGCTGGGCGCGGTGTACTGGTTTGACCTTTCCTGGCAGGGCGGGCGCTATGGCCTTTTGTATGCCCTGGCGGTGGAAGAAACCCAGCGGGGCAAGGGCTTGGGCCATCGCCTTATGGAGCGCGTGTGCAGCGATCTGCTGTCGCAAGGCTATGCCGGCGCGGTGCTGGTGCCTGCCGGGCCCCATTTGTACGGCTTTTACAGCCGGTTGGGCTTTGCCCACTTTGGCGGCGCGGATACGGTGCAGATCGAAGCAGCCGGTGAGCCGGTGTATTTGGAGAAAACCGATGTACAGGGTTACCTGAAAGACCGGCCGGGATTTTCCTGGGACGAAGCCTTTTCTGCTTTTGTGGAAAACCAGTGCGTTTTGTACCGGACAGGGGATGTGCGGCTGATCCGGTATAAGGATGCGGGGGACATTCAGGAATATATAGGCCCGGCAGAAATGCTGCCCGGCATCCTGGCAGGATTGGGCATTATACAGGCCCGGGTGCGTATGCCCGGAACAAAAGAAACGGCCGGTATGTGTCGAAAGTTTCAGGAATCGGGGGAGTTACCCGGATATTTTGGGCCAATTTTGGATTAAAGGACAGGCACATAAGCGTATGTTTAGGAATAAGCTTTTGTATTGTGGGTAATCAGTATACAATTTTTATGCATTTTCCACGGGTGGTGGACATATGTGCAAAAGGTACCAAAATATGCCCCAGAAATACAATTGATTGTCAGCGAAACACACATAAATGCAAAAATCGGTTGACAGATAGCCTTCTTTATGGTATATTTCAAAAATATCAGAGGGGTATTGCACCCAAAAAGCCCTTTTTGATATGGCAAACGCATATTTTTTCCAAAAATATGCATAATTTCCGTTTTTTACCGCAAGGTAATAACCTGGATATACAACAGCCCAATACATAGCTGTGTATATAAAACTAAAATTGGAGGAAAAGAAAATGAAGAAGATTCTTGCTCTGCTGCTTGCTGTAGTTATGGTCCTGGGCCTGGCTGCATGTGGCGGCAACGCAGGTGATCAGGCTACCGAGCCTCAGAAGGTCACCTACGTCGATCCCTACGCAAACATCGAAGACTACAACGAGAAGTCCTCTGCCATCTACGAAGATGTGCTGGGCGATTTCTACACCGCTTACGAGGCTGCTAAGGCTGCAACCAACGTTTCCGAGCGTTACGCTCTGATGGCTGTTGCTGAAGCTAAGCTGATGGAAGCTGCAGTTATGCTGCCCCTGACTTCCAACGGCGGTAACTACGCTATCTCCCGCGTAGCTCCCTACACTGTTCCCAACGCTCTGTGGGGCAACGACTCCTACCGTTACCACAGTGTTGTTGTTGCTGACAAGTTCATCACCGGCGCTGACCGCGAAGTGATGAAGGCTAAGTGGGCCGAGCTGAAGGGCACCGGCACTTACGAAGCTTGGGCAAAGCAGTACCTGACCGACAACGGCTACACCCTGAAGAACACCTACACTCTGGGCTACAGCTCCGATCCTCAGACTTGGGACGTTCTGGGCACCTCTCGTGCTGCTGACTCCGAAGCCATCGTTAACACCTACGACGGCCTGTACGAGTACGACAACGAAGGCGTTTTGCAGCCCGCTCTGGCTGAGAGCTACACCGTTTCCGATGACGGTCTGACCTACACCTTCAAGATCAAGTCCGGCCTGAAGTGGGTTGACGCTCAGGGCCGTGTTGTTGCTGACATCAAGGCTGACGACTTCGTCGCTGGTATGCAGCACATGATGGATGCTGCCGAGGGCCTGGAGTACCTGGTTCAGGGCATCATCGTAAACGCTACTGAGTACATCAACGGCGACATCGTTGACTTCAATCAGGTTGGTGTTAAGGCTGTCGACGAAACCACTCTGGTTTACACTCTGTGCCAGCCCACCTCTTTCTTCATGACCATGCTGGGCTACGGCGTGTTCGCTCCCATGAGCCGTGAGTACTTCATTTCTCAGGGCGGCGCCTTCGGTGCTGATTATGCTCCCGAGGCTGAGACCTACACCTACGGCACTACCCCCAACAACATTGCTTACTGCGGTCCTTACCTGGTAACCAATGCTACTGCTGAAAACACCATCGTGTTCAAGGCTAACCCCTCCTACTGGAATGCTGAAGGCATCAACATCGAGACCCTGACCTGGCTGTACAACGACGGCACTGACACCCTGAAGGCTTACAATGATGCCGTTGCCGGCACCATCGACGGCGCAGGCCTGAACTCCGCTGCTGTTACCGCTGCTAAGGCTGCTGGTATCTTCGAGGATAACCACTATGTTTCCTCCTGCGATGCTACCTCCTTCATGGCTTTCTACAACGTAAACCGTATTGCTACCGCTAACTACAACGACGAGACCGGCGCTACCGTTAAGTCCATCAAGACCGAGGAGCAGATCGAGCGCGCTACCGCTGCTCTGCGTAACGCTTCCTTCCGTCGTGCTATCTCCTTCGCTACTGACCGTGGTTCTTACAACGCTCAGACCACCGGCGAAGACCTGAAGCTGACCTCTCTGCGTAACTCCTACACTCCCGGTAACTTCGTGTACCTGGAAGAGGATGTGACCATCTCCATCAACGGCACTGACAAGACCTTCGCTGCTGGCACCTACTACGGCGCTATCATGCAGGCTCAGATCGATGCTGACGGCATCGACATGAAGGTTTGGGATCCCACTGCTGAAGCTGGCATCGGTTCTTCCGACGGTTTCGACGGCTGGTACAACCCCGAGGCTGCTGTTGCTGAGCTGAACAAGGCTATCGAAGAGCTGGCTGCTATCGGCATCGAAGTTTCTGCCGAGAACCCCATCTACATCGACCTGCCCTACTACTCTGCTTCCGAGACCTATGCTAACCGCGCTAACTCCTACAAGCAGTCCGTTGAGACTGTTCTGGGCGGCAAGGTTAAGGTCAACCTGAACGCTTGTGTCACTTCCGCTGAGTGGTACTATGCCGGTTACTACACCGACTTCGGTTACCAGGCTAACTACGACATGTACGACGTGTCCGGTTGGGGTCCCGACTACGGCGATCCTCAGACCTACCTTGACACCATGCTGCCCGCTTACGCCGGCTACATGACCAAGGCAATCGGCCTGTTCTAAGGAATTGTTTGCTGAAAATTAAACTTTGTTTCGCATAAGCGGACGTGGAGGATGGACATTTGTTCATCCTCCTGTCCGCGTGTTATAGGCATTTGTTTGCCGAGCTTCTTCTGCAGGAAATACTGCCCTCAGTATTCCTCGCAGCCTGATTCAGGCGTTTTTCCTTGAAATACGCCTGTTGCGGGAGTGTTGAGGGCAGTACTCCCTGTGGTCTGTCGGCGTACCGGCGGACGCAAAGTCTGTTTCTGCGCTGCATAGCGCAATAATTCCAGTGAGACGAGAGATGATTTATGACTAAATATTTGATCAGCAGAATACTGCGAAGTG
>JAZOWK010000056.1:0-22381 GCA_045659205.1 Faecousia sp. | reverse complement strand
ATCAAAGAGCGAATATGATTTGGTCGCTTCTGCCACATTGGACATTGACTATGCCAAGAAGTACCTGTATTCGCAATCAACCAAGCACCGCATCCACAAATACGAAGACACGAAGGTGAATGTGTATGTGTAAGACATAATTATTGTAATTTATAATTGCTTGTGCTATAATAGGTATGCTTAAATTTGCTTATGGTGTTCATTAAGCAAATCTGGCTCCGACCGCAAAGGATGGAATTTGCATTGATTTGTTTTATAGGTTTAAAAATGGTTCTCGGTAACCGACCATCGTATGCAATCTCTAATCATAAGTTTTGCGGAGAAAGGAGAATGATATGGCGAACAAAAAAGGTGTGTCCAGCAAGACACATACCCAGCAGCAGTTGAACGATTATGCCAACCAGCATAACCCGAACAACAAAGCATACAAAGCCAACAAAGCAAACCAAAAGGTTACCAAGTCAAACAGCAAGACCAACAAGAAGTATGACATTGGGATTCTTGATGGTGAGAGTTATGGTTGGTGCGATGACTAATTTCCCTCTTTTGGTGATAGCAGCCCAGGCTGCAATCGCAAACAAGTAATTGCTGACTTTATAAAGCAAATTAAATCCCCTCGGAGAAATCCGAGGGGATTTTTGTATATTCTATTGAAATTCATTCGCAAATCGGTATAATGAAATTAAGAGGTGATAGATATGAAAAAAGCAATTATTATTTTGAGTGCTATAATTCTTGTATTTCTGGTTGCATTTTTCTCACTCTATTTCATTTTAACTACGCCTAAAGACACAGGCGATTTTTCTGTTGATAACTACGCCGAGTATATTCAAAACGAGCATTTTCAGACAGATAATAATTATGGAAAAATCACAGGCTACAAATCTGCCGCTTCAGCAGGTAAAAATGCCATTGCCGATAGGTTCGAAAATTCTGAGGGCGGTATTTTTGAATGGATGGGTTGCTCTGTTCAGTATGATACTGAAAGCGATGTATATTTTGTACGTACATATCACCTTGCGCCGTTTATGATGGGTGGCGCATATGATGTGATTATAAAATCTGATGGAACAGTCCTTGCCGTTTGGGGAGAAAAATAAAAAAATAGTTTTCCCTCTTTTGCGTATAGCAGCCCAGGCTGCTATCAAGGGCTAATTGCTAACAACAAAATCACCGCTCTTCGGAGCGGTGATTTTTTGTTGCAATGCCCTTGATGGCAGCAGTTATATTCGCCTTCGGTGAGTTATATTGGCTGCGCCAGTTATATTTGCTTCGCAAGTGATATTGCCCTGCGGGCAGTTTTGGGGGCGAATATAATATAACTGAAGTCGTAGACTTCAATATAACTTTTGCAAAGCAAAAATATAACTCCGGCATCGCCGGAATATAACTAAAACCTCGTTGCCGCAGGCATATCGATGAGAAATTTATTGACACCGATATATACGAAAATTATAATAAAAGTAAGGAAGTGTTGAGAAGAAAACCTAACATTATAGGAAGTGTTTGGGATGGTTGTAAAAGTTGAGTATTTTGGCTTTTATCCTTTAGGTTCTGATGTAGAACTTAATAATGTTCCAATTATGAAAGCAGAGTGGAACTTATATAAAAAAGCTGCGTTCACATATGGCAAGAAAACTGTTGTCAGCCCATTTTTACAACAATTATATTATGTTACATATAACAAACGCACGGTTTTCTTTGTTGCTGTGGAGTATGGTTTGGGACATTATCATATATTTAGTGCAGATGATAGAACCAATCCAAAATTATCTGCAAAAATCAAGTAATAATCTTCATCCTTTGTGTATTGTTTGTTAGAGCTTTTATATTATAATAAATTTGAATAAAATACAGGAGGGTGCAATGGTGAAAAAATATATTGAATTTTATCATAAGCGAAATATTAAGTTAGCGTTGCTTTGTGCCATCATTGCTTTTGCTCCTTTGTTTGTTGTTTCCCTATTTTACGATGTTGTGCCAGAGGATACAATCCTTTCTTTTGTTCCTTTTGTTTTGGCTACATTAAGCGTTGCTGTTGCGTCATTGTATACGATAAGGTTCAAAAGGATGATAAAAGAGCAAGAAGATATCTATAATGTAGAATTTCAAGATACAAAGGCCGAACATTTAGAAACCACTTTGTATCTTTCAGATGAGTGGCTCATATGGGCAGGAAGTTCTGCATTTTACAAAAATCATGTTAAATCTATAAGTTCTGTTCGTAGGTTTGGTCGAGTTGGTTCATCAAACGAAGTTACTATCAAAACCATTGACAATAAAAAATATACTATTTGGTGTTCAAAGGCTTCTAATATAAAAAACATTAAAGAATGGAAGAAAACATAAGAGAAAATTTCCCCTTTTACGGTCAGCGCCACAAGCTGTCAACAAGGGCTAATTCCTAACATTAAAATCGCCACCCATCCGGGTGGCGATTTTTGCATGCAGTTCGATAGCTTTTGTAGGGGCGATTATCAAGTCCCTTGCAAATAATTCTTTGGAATGATATAATGGAAAAAACGAGTAAATGGAGAATTGGCATATGGTTCTCGAAGAATTTCGTATAACCCACAGCACCCTGATCGAGCATTATCAGTTCATTGAGGCACATTTGGAAGGCATTTATGCGGCCATTTCAGGCAAGTCTTTTATGGATGGAATAAAAGAAGTGGAACGAGACAGCCTGAGCGGGGTGGTCAGAGAGATCAGAGAGGCTGAAAAGGACAAAGGCATAAAAGTATTTACAAAGGACGCGTATGAGCAGCTGCGGCAGATCATTGAAAGAAGAAATTTCTGGTGTCACAGCTGTTATTTTGAAATGACTTTTGACCGGAAAACCGGCGGCCCTGCCAAAGTTAGAGATGTGCAGGCGCTCTTTGCGGATCTGCAGACTGCTGAACAATGGCGGGAACAATTGCTTCAGTTAAAGCTTCGTTTATTAAAGGAAAAAATGTAAATGGAATATCCCAATCTTATTAAGCCTGCTTTCCCTTGGGGAAAGCAGGTTTTTGTTATTTGGGCCTATAATTTTCTGTAAAATCTTGTAATTTTGAAAAGGCTGCTGTATAATACGAACAACTTAAAATAAAATTCAGGGGTGATGTTATGCAAGCGATTTTAGATTTCTTTACAGGTACGCTGAATACGGTGGCGTGGATGTACATTCTGCTGCCGTGCGTTGCGCTGGGAGGTATATTCTTCACGGTACGCAACCGAGGAATCCAGTTTGCAAAGTTTGGCTATGTCATAAAGAATACCATCGGCAAAGTCTTTCAGAAGCAAACGGCGGGAGCAGGCGCAGTTACACCCTTCCAGGCAGTGACCACTGCCCTTGCCGCAACGGTTGGCACCGGTAATATTATCGGTACCAGTCAGGCCATCGCCATGGGCGGCTATGGTGCGATCTTCTGGCTTTGGATCGCTGCGCTGCTGGGTATGGTCATTAAGTACTGCGAAGTCACCCTTTCTGTGCATTACAGACAGAAGAACAAAAAGGGCGACTGGGTAGGCGGCCCTATGTATTACATCACCGGCGGTATGGGTAAGAACTGGAAATGGCTGGCAGTTTTGTTTGCTGTTTTTGCCATTCTTGCCTCCTTCGGTATCGGTAACCTCTCCCAGGCCAACAGCATTTCCAGCTCTGTCAATAATGCCATCGTGTCCTTTGCACCTGCTGCAGCAGGCAACGAAATGGTGATCAGCCTTGTGGTGGGCATTGCGCTGGCAGCTGTCTGCGCGTTGGCTCTTGTGGGTGGCATTAAGCGGATCGGCAGAATCACAGAGCTGATGATCCCCTTTATGAGCATCTTCTATATCATTTGCACGCTGATCGTGATCGGTGTCAATATTGGTAGTGTGGGCGAGGCCTTCAAGAACATTTTTGTGGGCGCATTTACGCCCCAGGCTGTTTGCGGCGCTGCCTGCGGCATCGCCATTAAGGAAGCCCTGGTATGGGGTCTTAAGAGAAGTGCGTTTTCCAACGAGGCAGGTTTGGGCTCTGCGGGTATTGCACACGCTGCGGCAGATACCAAAGGCCCGGTCCAGCAAGGCCTTTACGGCATCTTTGAGGTGTTTGCCGATACGCTGGTGATCTGCACCCTCACCGGCCTGACCATTATCATCAGCGGCATTGATATCCAGTTCGGCAAGGCGGTAAGCTCTGAGCTGATCACTGCGGCATTTGCAACGGTATTCGGCGGTCAATTTGCCTCCTTGTTTGTTGCGGTTGCTTTGTTCCTGTTCGCATTCTCCACCATTATAGGCTGGTCGCTTTACGGCACTCGTTGCGTGGAGTACCTGTTCGGTGTGAAGGCTTCCAAGGTCTACCAGATCATTTTCTCTTTGATGATCGTGGTGGGTACTACCACCTCTTTGGAGGTCGTGTGGAATCTTGCTGATACCTTCAACGGCCTTATGGCTATCCCCAACTTCATTGCGCTCTTTGCCCTTTCCGGTGTGGTGGCAAAACTCACCAAAGAGCATTTTGCAAAGGATGCCAACAGATTGCCTGCAAGACCTGATTCTAAATAAAAAGTACCGCCCGGATTTTCCGGGCGGTTTTTTCGGAATTAGGCTTCGTGGCAGCAGTTATATTTTCCGTGCCATATCGTCTTGCGAAGGAAAGCGGTTGCAAAAGAAGGATTTTTATAATATAATGATAAAGAAAGTAAGCGGTTATTAAATTTGCTGCTTTTAAAATCCATATAAATATAGGAGGAATTGTATGTTTTGTTCCAAATGCGGCGTGCAGATCGACAGCAATGCAGCTTTTTGCCCCAGCTGTGGCGCGCCTACACAAACTGCCGGTCAAAGTGCTGCCAGTCCCCGTCCGGAGGTGTCTCCGATTGAAACGAACCAGCTGCCGATGAAGTGGTTCAAGTTCCTCATCTATTTCAGCCTGTTTGCCGGTGCTGTCTTAAATGCATTAACTGGTATTCAGTTAATTACCGGTGCGCATTATGACGGACAAAAGGATTTGGTCTATCAGGTTTTTGAAAATCTGCAAACGCTGGATATTATCATTGGTCTTGCCATGCTTGCCCTGGCAGTGTTTGCCATTTATACCCGCATTCGTCTGGCCGGTTATTATAAAAACGGCCCGAAGCTGCTGAACCTCGTTTATCTGGGCGGAGTTATTGTCAATTTATTGTATATTGTTGGCCTGTACATCGTTGTGCCGGCTGTGGCGGAAACGCTGGACCTGACCTCCACAATCAGCAGTTGTGTCACTTCCTTGATCATGGTGATCGTAAACAGGGAATATTTCCGGAAGAGAGAAGCTTTGTTTGTAAACGAGTAATTCTTAAATAGTTAAAGGGAACGGCTTTGCCGTTCCCTTTTTTATCTTTAATAAATACCAATCAGGGCGCACACTGCGGTGAATGCTACCGCGCCGGCGGACAGCAGGAACAGCTGCAGGAACATCTTGTTCCGGTCCTTGGGGGAGACATCTCCGGAGGAAGTATAGGCGGCCAGCATCAGCGCGCCGCAGCTGGAAAGGGGACTGATGGCAGCCATATTGGCGCCGATGGAAATGCAGTTTACCAATTCTACGGCATTTGCGCCGGGGAGGGTCTGCACCATATCCGGTACTGTAGGGATCAGGGTGGGCATTACCACACCGGAAGCGGAGGAGACCCAGGACATCACGCCTGCCAGAAGGCTCATGATGGGGGCAATGGTCTTGGCGGTGGACAGGCTGGACAGGGCATTGGATAATAGGTCGATGCCACCCAGCTCTGTTACCAGAGAAATGAGGATGCCCACACCGGTGATCATTACCAGGGTGCTCCAGGGGGCTTTTTTCAGGGCAGCGCCTTCGTCAGCTACCTTGAGCAGAGTCAGAATGACGGCTACGGTAAAGGCAACCAGACCTACATTCAGCTTAAAGACAGAGGATACGATGGCTACCACGGCGATGCCTGCCAAGGTGATGATCTGTTTTGCGGTAAAAGGAGGAATGGGGGCAGAAAGCTTGTTGCCGTCCTGGGTGGGAGCGACATTTTTCTCTTTGTGCCACTTGAAAAAGAAGAAATAAAGAATGGCTGCGTAGATGACGCAGGTCAGAGCCATCATCCAGGGCATAGACGCTTCCACACCGGTGATGCCGTGTTCTGCGGAAATGCTGACGGCAACGATGCCAGAGGGGGTAATGGTGGAAAGACCGCCGGCAAAAGCGCCCATCATACCAAAGGGGATCAGCCGGATGGGGGGAGTATCCATTTCCTTGGCAAGAGCCACGATCAGCACGCTCACCAGCGCCGTTACGGAGATCAGGCCGGGGCCAACGGCGGAAATGATGGCGGAGATCAGGAAGATCACAACCGGCAGGATCTTCCGGTTGCCTTTACACAGGGCAAAGGTCTTTTTTGCCAAAAGCTCCAGAGTTTTGTTTTCCTGGGCAATGCTGAATAAGTACATAACACCCAGCAGCATCAAAAACAGGGAATTGTTAAAAGAAGAGATGAGGAACTTTTCCGGTGTTCCCGTAGCCAGCGCCAGAATCAAAGACGCGGCAATGGCCACAAGACCGCTGTTTAGCTTGCAAACAAAAGCGATGATCAAAGTGGCGCATAAAACCAGTAAAGAGATAAGATCCATGCAGGTAACCTCCATAAAAATGCTGATAACCATTATACTTTGGAAAATACCTATTGAAAAATATATGTTTTTGTATATATAATATATATTGAAATATATGGAAGGAGCGACATCTATGGAGCTGCTGCAATTACGGTATTTTTTGACCGTTGCCAAATTTTTGAATATCTCCCGTGCGGCGGAGCATCACCGGATTCCACAGCCGGCAATGTCACAGACCATTTCCCGGTTAGAAAGGGAGTTGGGCGCACCTTTATTTGACCGCCATAAGAACAAACTGACTCTGACTCAAAAGGGTCAGGAGTTTTTGCAGTCGGTAAGCTTATCCCTTTCAGAGCTGGACGCAGCAACCCAGAGCATAAACAGCGGTGGCCCTCTGCGGGGTGAAATGTCGCTGTTGGTTTTGAATCACCGGGATACGCTGGTGGATTGCATTATCGCTTTCCGCAAGCTTTATCCGGATGTGAGTTTCCGGATCTTTCACGATCAGGGCCGGAACGAGCTGGATGAATATGATATGTGTATCGCTTGCACCCCGCCGGATGAAAGCTACACACAGGGCAAGCGCCTGATCACCGAGCGGCTGCAGCTGCTGGTGGCAGCGGGGCATCCGCTGGCAAGGGAGAAAAGGGTGGACTTTGCCCAGCTGAAGGATGAGAGCTTTGCTTTGCTGAATAAAAATAACAGTTTGTGGCAGCATACGGAGCATTTGTGCCATCAAAGCGGCTATATGCCCCGGATCTCTATGGTTTGTGAAGACCTGCATTGTATGGTCAAATATGTGGCAGCCGGTATGGCGGTGACTTTAGGGCCTGAAGTAAGCTGGCGCAGCATAAAAAACGATGCGGTGGTATTCGTGCCCACAGAGCCGGAGGCCCGCAGACACACCTATGTGTTCCAAAGTAAGCGCAAGCGCAATGAGCAGCTGCGGCAGGTGTTTGTAGATTTTATGACTGCATTTTTTGCCGATCGGGTAATAGAGGGATAAACTAAAAAATAAGCGCTTTATGAGCCTGGGGGCGCTTTGGCGCTGGTGAGCCTTGGCATTTTGATTTGTGATAGCGGTAAAAAGGAAAGTTGATTTATGAAACAGTTACTGACCCAATACGGGGGACTTAAAAAAGAGATCTATATTTTATTTATCGGAAAGCTGGTAACGGCTATGGGCTCGTTTGTGTGGCCTATGCTTACCTTTTTCCTTACCACCAAGCTCCATTTGGATGATGGCACATCTACCTTGATGATCGCCACCGCATCGGTGCTGTCTTTCCCGGCAGCTCTTCTTGGCGGTAAGCTGGCGGACCGATTCAGCCGAAAAAATATCATTATCCTATTTGACTGTCTGACAGTTAGCCTGTATCTTTTGGCGGCGGTGCTGCCCCTGACAGTGGCAACGGCTTGTCTTTTGTTCCTGGCCGGTTTGTTTCAGACCATTGAAGGGCCGGCATACGATGCGCTGAATGCGGATTATTCCACCTCCAAGCAGCGGGAGAAAGCCTATTCTCTTTCTTATCTGGGATTTAATTTGGGATATATCGTAGGCGCAAGCGTGGCAGGTATTCTGTTTGAAAAATTCCTGCGGTTGGCTTTCTGCATCAATGCTTTGGCGGTGTTTACCTCCACGGTGCTGATCATTTTCTTTGTACATAAAAAGAATGCGGTGTCCGAAGATGCTGCGGCTATGGCAGAAAACTACAGCGAATATGAGCTGCCTGTGGATGAAAAGCTGCCGGTGACCCAAATTCTGCGGCAGCGGCCGGTGCTTTTGTGGATGCTGCTCATTGGCTGCGTGGCATCTATGCCCTCCAGCCTGGTGGGTATTTTGCTGCCGCTGCAGCTGAAAGAGGGGATGGGAGAAGCCGGTGCGACTATTTACGGCTACCTGAATTCCTTAAACGGTTTTGTAGTGATCTTATGCACCCCCATCTTTACGGTGCTGCTGAAGCGCCTGACGGAGATTCCCAAGACCATTGTTGGCCTTTTACTGTTTATTGCCGGTGTGGCATTTTTCTCCCTGGATTCGGCAATCGTCCTGCTGTTTGTGGGAATGTTTGTCTTTACGCTGGGCGAGGTGATCACGGTGCTGGGCAGCAATCCTTACGCCTCCCGGCGCGTTCCGGCCTCTCACAGAGGACGCATTGGCGGCATTTCCAGCGTGGTGCATTCTATTTTTTCTTCCCTGACCCAATATCTCATCAGCTTTATGCTCATCATTACCGGCAGTAACTATTCTTTGCTGTGGATGGTGTTTATGGGATGCGGCCTGGTGGCGGCTGTGCTTTATTGCTTTATGTACCGGCCGGATAAACGCACCTTCCCGAAGCTTTACGAAAGATAATAAAACTCCCTGACAGATCACATTCTGTCAGGGAGATTTTTATTTCTTGGGATATGGTGTTTTGGTGTTGGTGCGGCCTATTAGATAGTCCACACTTACGCCGTAATAATCTGCAAGTTTGCTGGCAGCGTCCAAAGGCAGAGGACGCTCACCTCGTTCATATTTGGAGTACAGGGACTGGTCGCACAGCAAGTAGTCCGCTACTTGCTTTTGTTTTAAATCGTTATCTTCCCGCAGATCCCGAATTCGAAGGTTCATATACAATATTACTTTCTGGTGGGTTTTACATTGGATTCCGGAGTGATGCTGCCTGCGATCGCACCATTTGTGCTTTCAAAGTTTTTGATGCTTTCTCTTATTAAAATAAGCACCTGGCTGTTTACACTTCTGCCTTCATAATCGGCAATATATGCCAGCTTGTCTAACATTTCTTCCTCAATTCTGATAGAAACACTTTTAATGGCCATATTTTCACCCCAAAATAAATATATTGTGTATTTATTTTAGCGCTCCTATATGCTATAATGTGTCGCATAGATATACAGTATATCTATAATTTGTGTGTCGCTTATGTAAAATGGGTTTATTGGAGGGAAGAGTATTATGAAACGGATATTACCTATCACGGTTACTACTTATGAAGCACTTTGCATCTGCGTGGAGCAGCGGGTTGAGTTGATTTATGTCACCTTCGAGCTTTGGGAAGAAGAAAAGGATAGGATCTGGCAGACCCTGAAAAAGCATCGGTATAGACTTGCCAAGTTGCCTGCGCGAAACGGCTGGTTTTATATCCGTGGTTTTCGGTTTCGAAAATATTACATTTCAGATCCCTACCATGTTTATTAAGCAAGGCTTCAAAATGTAATCCCCGCCATCGGCGGGGATTTTGTTTTTTAGTTCGTTTCTATGCAGGACAGCATAAAGTCCCAATCCGGCTCTTCGGTTAGCACATAGTAGGTCATTTTTGACGGGAGGGAAACATCATCGGGCGTGACGATCACCCGCAGGTACGACCCGCCAAAGATTAAAATATAATTGTTGCCAAAGCCGTATATAGCTATTTGCATGTGCCGGGGCTCGTCACGCACCTCGTGTGAGATGGTGGTATAGCTTATGGGCAGTGCACCAATGTAGTCCATCAGAGCGTGATCTTTGTCACAGTTTCCCCGGTAGGTACGTCCGTCAAGGTCGGCGGTTACATGTTCTACATCATACTGGCTTAGCTCAGTCCGTGCAAACAGCAGCTCACTTGCTGCATCCGCCTGATACCGGAAACCGATGTATATATTGCTCAAAAGAATTAAAACGGTAAAAGCACCAATGAAAAAACTTCCAACGATGCGCTTGCCGGGTTTGAGCACGCTTTTTAGACGGTAACGCAGGGCCCTTACGGAAGAAGAAAGGCAGGAGGTGAAGCCGCGGGGGTCTGCGGCTGTTTGCAGCAGAAGCTCTGCATATTGCCGGCGTATCGGCGGCTTGCAGCCATTGAGCACAGCTTCGTCGCAGCTTAATTCCAGGTCGCTGGCGCAGGCACCCATGGCCAGCCACATAAGGGGATGAAACCACATCAGTGCGGTGCAGATGGACATAAAGAGCTTTTGCTGGCTGTCCCTGCGGCAAATATGTACCAACTCGTGGTGCAGTACCAGAGCCAGCTCGTCCGGGGTATATTCTCGTTCCGGGAGTACGATGCAGGTGCTGCGCAAAGAAATACCGATAGACAAGGGCGTTTTTGCCTGGGGAGATTGCATCAAGGTGACGGTGTCTGCGGGGGAATTGATAATTTTGAGTTGGTGTTTATAGACCTCAAGAATAGCTGGATCATCAATGACGGTGGCATTTTTCAGGAGTCTGCGGCGGAATAAAAGATGGGAGAGAATATTCCATAGTAAAATGGCAGCAGCCCCGGTGATCCATATCCAAGACAAGATCTGCTGGGTGTGTTGGTCAGGGATAGGAAAGGGCAGGGCAATTGCAAGGCGCGGCATAGTAGAATCTATCTTGAAAATAAAGAAGACCCCTATGATCGTCCACAGCGACGCACAGCTTTCCGCATGGAGAAATCTGCGCAGCAGGGGCATCAGCAAAAGCAAGATGCCCAGATAGAAACTGCCTAACAAAAAACGTGGCATATATTGCTGGAAAGGGTCGGCAGAGAAGAATATATCGGAAAAAAGGGAAAGTATAAATAAAATGAGCATAACGAGCGCGTAAGATATGTTGATGTGGGGTGTATACAAAGGCCGGTCTGTTTTAGGAATGCGGCTGGTCTGACGTCGTATAGCCCAAGAGTGTGTCAGTCCTGCCAAAAGGCCTATCAGCAGCATAGCACCAATTACGAATAAATCCAGGCTGCTCATAGGGATTCCTCCTCCAGTAGTTGGCGGAGCTGGGCCAACTCCTGAGAACTTAGACCGCTGTCACAGAGGGCGGTGGCAAACAGGGATATATTGCCGCCAAATAGTTGGTCTATAAATCGACGGCTTTGGGAAGACAGATAGGCTTCCTGTGTTATCAACGGGGTGTAGCTGTTGCTGCGACCGGATTTGTCTATCGTAAGAAACCCTTTTTCTGTTAAACGGGATAGCAGGGTCAGCAGGGTGGTTTGTGCCATGGGGTGTTCCGGTAGCAGCTTTTCCTCCAGCGCGGCCCGGGACACCGGAGCTTCGCACTGCCACACAGCTTGCATAACGGTTAGTTCTCCGTCGGGAAGACGGCGAATGATATCAGCCATAGGATCACCTCTTTCTACATTTGTAGTACAATTATATTCTACAAATGTAGAAAGCTCCTGTCAAGTACTTTCGGAAATAAAATCGGGCGTGTTGCAAATGAATGCAACACGCCTCGTAATGTTATTCCGTTTTCATCCAGACAGTGGTGGGCCGGCGGAGGCATAGTCGGTGACTGTGAATGCGCCGAAGCGCGCTCCGGATAAATGTTCATAGCAGTCACCTCGTATTGTATTTTTTAATTTCAGTATAGTGTCAGCAGCAAAAAATCAATGGTGATGTGTTTAGTTTGTTGCAATATTTGCAGGGATATGATATGCTTTTAAAAACGAAAAGGGAGCGTTGCCAATGAATCGACTTTTACGGATGTGTCTTAAAAATATTTTCTTTGTGCCGGGAGCCTGGGCAAAGCTTTGCCGGTATGCCAAGCATCCTGAGCGGTATGAGGAAGCCCAGATGTACGGGCATATCCGAACCATTATGCAGCGGGCGGTAAGCTCTGGTAATATCGATCTGCAGGTACACGGTACGGAAAACATTCCTGCCGAGAACGGCTTTTTGCTCTGCGGCAATCATCAGGGCCTTTTTGATGTGGTGGCGCTGGTGGCCAACTTCCAGGGGCCTTTGGCGGCAGTATTCAAAAAAGAGTTATCGGGTCTGCCCTTTATCAAGCAGCTGATTTCTTGCTCCAATTCCTTTGCCATGGACAGAGAAGATGTGCGCCAATCCCTGACGGTGATTCAGGCAGTGACGGCAGAACTGAAAAAGGGTCGCAGCTACCTGATCTTCCCGGAGGGTACCCGGAGCAAAAACGGAAATGTAATGGGCGAATTTCACGGAGGCAGCTTCCGTTGCGCTGTAAAGGCAAAAGCGCCCATCGTGCCCTTTGCTTTTGTGGATAGCTTCAAGGTGCTGGATCAAAAGGGCAGCAAGCCGGTCACGGTGCAGCTGCACTATCTGCCGGCAATCCCCTACGAAGAGTATAAGGATCTGAACACGGTGCAGATCGCAGAACTGGTCAAGAGCCGTATTCAGGCGGTACTGGACGAATACGCATAATAAGATCCCCAAGGCAAATGCCTTGGGGACTTTTGTTATTCAAACCTTTTCGGTGAGATATTCGTCTGCATAGTGGGCAGCTATGGCGCCGTCGGCTACGGCGGTGACTACCTGCCGCAGACCCTTGACACGCACATCGCCTACGGCAAACACACCGGGGATGTTGGTGCGGGTGGTTTCGTCGGCGATGATATAGCCGGCATCATCCAGCACAAGCTGACCTTTGACCAGCTCGGTGGCGGGGATGCGGCCCACGCTGACGAAAATGCCGTCGCAATCGATCTTGCGTGTTTCACCGGTGTTTACATCCTTTAAGATCGCGCCGGTGACCTTGCTATCGCAGATCACTTCTGTAACGGTGCTGTTCCAGGCAAATTCCAGGTTTTCCGTCTGCGCCAAAGGCTCGTGGTAGATCCGGGTAGCACGGAGCGTATCCCGGCGGTGTACTAAGATCACCTTTTTGCAGATCCGAGAAAGGAGCAATGCATCTGCCGCAGCGGTGTTGCCGCCGCCTACTACCAGCACGGTTTTGTCCTTGTAGAACATACCGTCGCAGGCAGCACAGTAGCCAAGACCTCTGCCGATCAGGCTTTCTTCGTTGGCAACACCCAAAGGACGGGGGCTTGCACCGGTGGCGATGACTACGGTTTTGCCGTAGAAGATGCCGGAATCGGTGGTGATGACTTTGGGATCGGCATTTAAGTCCAAAGCGGTGACTTCTGCCAATTCGGTTACCGCGCCAAAGCGCTCTGCACCGGCTTGCATCTGCATACCCAGGGTAAAGCCGTCGATGCCGCTATCAAAGCCGGGGTAATTGTCGATCTGGTGGGTCATAGCCATCTGGCCACCGGCAGAGAGCTTTTCAACCACCAGGGCGGACATACCGGCGCGGGCTGCGTACAGGGCGGCGGTGTAGCCGCCGGGGCCGCCACCGATGATGACCATATCAAAAATCTTATCCATAATTTCTGTCTCCTGAAAGTAAAATTTAGATCAGCGCCCGGATGCCAAAGTAGCCTAATACTACGATACCCAAGACGATGCGGTAGACACCGAAGGAAGAAAAGCTGTGCTTGCGGACATATTCCATCAGAGCTTTGATTACCAGCAGGCTTACAAAGAAGCTGACTACAGAGCCAACTACCAGCACACCCAGCTCGGTGGCGGTGGCACTTGCGCCGTCCAGCAGGAACTTAAGAAGCTTCAGGGCGCTGGCGCCCAGCATCGTGGGAATGGCCAGGAAGAAGGAAAATTCTGCGCCGGCGCTGCGGCCTACACCCAGCAAAATCGCGCCTAAAATGGTAGCGCCGGAGCGGGAAGTACCGGGGATGATGCTCAGCACCTGGAAAGCACCGATTAAAAGAGCGGTTCGGTAATCGATGGCATTTACATCCCGGATGCGGAAATCATCCTTTGTATTTTTTCTTTCTACCAAAATAAAGGTAATGCCATAGAGCACCAGAGCCAAAGCAACAACCACAGTATTCAGGCTTGTGCCTAAAACAGCAGTATTTCGCAGGAAGTTATCCAACGGCTCGTCGATTAAAAGACCCAGCACCGCAGAAGGCAGCACCGCCAGCACCACCTTAAACCAAAGGCTCCAGGTGTCCTTTTTCTGCGCAGCATCCTTCTTATAGGAGAAGGGGTTGAGCTTATGGAAGAACAGCACGATCACCGCCAAAATCGCACCCAGCTGGATGACGATTTCAAACAGGTCGTAAAATACCTGGGAGATATTCAGGTGGATAAAATCTTCCAGCAAAATAATATGGCCGGTGGAGGAGATGGGCAGCCACTCGGTAATGCCCTCCACGATGCCGAACAGCACCGCCTTTAACAGTTCTATGATGTCCATAAAAATACTCCTTTATATCATTAAGAATATCATAATGGCAAACGGGATGTTTTGCAAGGGAAAAAAGTTCTGCATTTTTTACAAAATGTTCACCCGACCAGCCACTTTTGCGTTATAATAGAGAAAAAAGAAGGAGGGTTTCTTATGGCTACTTCTGTACTCATCGTAGAGGACGATCGTAATATTCAGGAACTTTTGCAAATGTATCTGGAAAAGGAAGGCTACGCAGTCACCGTTGCCGGTGACGGCGGTCAGGGCCTGCAGAAATTCCGTGCCATCAAGCCGGATATCGTGCTTTTGGATGTGATGATGCCGGTGATGGACGGCTGGGCAGTATGCCGGGCCATTCGCAGCGAAAGTCAGACCCCCATTATTATGCTTACCGCCAAGGGCGAGACCGAGGACAAGATCACCGGTCTTAAAAACGGTGCGGACGATTATGTGACAAAGCCTTTTGAGATGCGGGAGCTATTGGCCCGGATCGAGGCGGTGCTTCGTCGCACAGACCGGGGACAAGAGCAGCCCAAGGCAAGAAAGCTGGTCTTCGACAGGCTTATTATCGATATGGATGCTTTTGAGCTGACGGTAAACGGCAAAAAGGTGGACACACCTCCCAAGGAGATGGAGCTTTTATATTATCTTGCCTCTTCTCCCAACCGGGTGTATACCCGCAATCAGCTGCTGGACGAAGTGTGGGGCTTTGATTATTTCGGTGATTCCCGCACGGTGGATGTGCATGTAAAGCGTCTGCGTGAAAAATTAGAGGGTGTGTCCGAAAGTTGGACCTTAAAAACCGTTTGGGGCGTAGGCTATAAGTTTGAGGTAGTGTGATATGAAAACCACCTTTCGTCGGTTTTTGATCCCGGCGGCATTGGTGCTGCTGTGCGCTTTGCTTTTGGTAGGCTGGGTGTTTCAGCTTTCGGTGCGTCGCCACTTGGAAGAGCAGGCATATAATTCGGTGGAAGCCACTGCCGATACCATTTCCAAGCTGGCAACGGCTTACCTTGTGGAAGACAGCATCAGCAGCAATGCCTTTTTCCTGAATATGACAGTAGCTTCCCAGGCTACCGGTGCGAAAACCGCCATTTGCGACGAAACAGGCAAGCTGGTGGTTTGCTCCGATTCTCCCTTTGGCTGCGTCCATCAGGGGCTTATAATCGATGCCGATTATTTACATCGGGTGCTTCAAAAGGGCAGCGTCCGCAGTATGGGTGTGATGCAGGGCCTTTACAGCGATAATCGGTTTGTGGTGAGCGTGCCTATCTACGGCAGAGGCGGCCTGCCTATGGGAATCGTCATCAGCTCCATACCTGCAGAGCAGGCTTTGAGTATGATCCAAAAGCTGTCCAACACCTGCTTGGTAGTCAGTGTTTTTGCCGTGGTGGTATCCATTGCTTTAATGGGCCTTTTTGCCCGGAAGCAAAGCTCTCCCTTGCAGGATATGGCGCGGGCAGCTACCCGGTTTGGTCACGGAGATCTGACATCCCGGGTGCAGGTGGATAAGCGCAGCCCCCGGGAAGTGCAGGAGCTGGCGTTGGCCTTTAACAATATGGCAGATTCTTTGGAGAAAAGCGAAAATCAGCGGCAGGAATTTGTTGCCAATATTTCTCACGAGCTGAAAACTCCTATGACCACCATTTCCGGCTTTATGGACGGTATGCTGGACGGCACGATCCCGCCGGAGCGGCAAGCCCATTATATGGCCCTTGTGTCAGAAGAGACCAAGCGGCTGAGCCGTTTGGTACGCAGTATGCTGGATATTGTGCAGCTGCAGGAGCGGGGCGGTGTTCCCGAGGAGCGGAAGACCCAGTTCGATATGACCGAGTGCGTAGGCCGCAGCCTGCTCAGCTTTGAGCAGAAGATTTTAGCAAAGCAGCTGGATGTTTCGGTGGATATGCCGGAGCACCCGGTGTACACAAGAGCGGATGAAGATGCCATCCGTCAGGTGGTATATAATCTTTTGGATAATGCAGTAAAGTTCTGCCCGGAGGGGGGAAAATTACAGCTGCGGCTGCGGGAAGGCACCAATAAGCTGTATGTAGGTATCTCCAACAGCGGGCAGACGATCCCCCCGGAGGAGCTGCCTTTGGTATTTGAACGCTTCCATAAAACAGACAAGAGCCGGGGATCAAAGGACGGCTGGGGTCTGGGCCTTTATATCGTAAAGACCATTATTGGCTCTCACGGAGAGGATATCTCCGTATCCAGCGCCGGAGGTAACACCGAGTTTACCTTCACGCTACCATTGGAGAATTGATATGAGCAAAAAACAGGAAATACAACCGAATATTTCCCGGGATACCTATCAGACCGGTGTCACCGATCCTCCCAAGGGTCACAGGGGCTTGATCACAGGCCTTTTTATGGCGGTGATCTTCCTGTGCGGCATCGTGACGGCTTTGGGCGCTATGAATGTGCGCCTGGTGTGGCAGGTCAGCGGAGACGAAACCCAGACCAGGACTATGTCCTTCACCCGGCAAAGCGGCCCGGAGGCAGCGTCCTATGATTGGGAGCTGGAAGAAGAGGCTTTTTGGGAGCTGGGTTTTGTAGGCAGGCAGCTGCCTGCGGTGTATTGCAATTATTACGGTCTGCCCCAGGGCGTATATATCAGCCAGGTGGACAGCGCGTCCAGTCTTGGTAAGCTGGGGCTGCAGCCGGCGGATGTGCTGGTGGAGGTAAACGGTGCTGCGGTCACCGGCCTTGCAGATGCAAAGGCTTTGCTTACCGGCCTTCAAAGCGGAACGCTGCGTATTTGCCGGTCAGGGGAATATATTACCATTATTTTTTAAGTGAGGATGCTTATGGAACGGATCTTTCGTCAGCAATATACAATTGCCCCCATCCATACAGATTGCTTTGGCTTACTAAAGCCGGCAACCTTGCTGCATTTTACCCAGGAGGCGGCAGCGGGACACTGTATCCAGCTGGGAACGGATTGGGACACGCTTTCAAAGCGGGATCTTTTTTGGGCGGTGATCCGCCATAAGGTGAGCATTACCCGGCTGCCCCGGGAGGGGGAGAATATCACGGTGGCGACCTGGCCTATGCCCACCACCCGTGTGGCCTATCCCCGTTCGGTGGTGGCTTGGGACGAACAAGGTAAGGAGCTTTTCCGGGTCATCAGCCTTTGGGTGCTGATGGATAAAAATACCCGGCAAATGGTTTTGCCGGATAAAAGCGGTGTGACCGTGGAGGGCATCTTGCGTGGCGATGAGCTATCCGCCCCCAAGGCCCTTGCCCCAAAGGATTTGGCGGAAAGTACTATGCGGCAGGTGCGTTTTACGGACCTTGATAAAAACGGACATATGAACAATACCCGGTATTTAGACTGGGTGGCAGACCTGCTGACGAGAGACTTTTTCCGGGATAAACAGCTGCGGGAAGTGACCCTGTGCTATAATCAGGAAGCCCTGGAAGGGCAGCAAATGCAGCTGCAGTGGCGGCTGGACGATGCCGGTGAATTGCTGGTGGATGCCCACCGCGTAAGCGCGGATGACCTTGCGGGAAAAACCCGTGTTTTCTCCGCCCAACTGATCTTTGAATAAGTGTTCTGTAAACCGATCTCGTAGATATCACATTTTAACATAGATTTATCAAAACGGCCGTAACCCCCACAAACACCCCGGTTTGTGGGGGTTTTTACAGGATTTGCTTGGGGAAAACCTTGTGGAATATGGGGAAAACTCCGTTTGCGCAAGGGCGGAAAATGTCTGATTTCCCCAATTTATGTCAACCGATATTCCGTCACCTGAACCTTTCTATTTGACACCGCAGGGAAAATTTGATACCATAGAAAAAATATGTAACGCCCCCCTTTTGGAGGGCAAAAGGATGCATTTATGGAAAATTTCTTTGATCCAAATTTTACTTTGGCGCAGGTAAACGAAATGTCCAACCTGGCGCTTGCTTTGGTGGGGGACGGCGCGTATGAACTGCTTTGCAGAGTGTATTTAAGCGCCCAGGGCACAAAGACGGTGCTGAATTTGCACAAAAGCACCGTGGAGCTGGTGAAAGCCACTGCTCAGGCGAAGCTTGCCGAGGCTATGCTGCCCCATTTAACAGAGGATGAACTTTCCTTTTTCCGTCGGGGCAAAAATGCTCATACCCACGCAGCGCCCAAGTCAGCCAGCCGTCGGGAGTATGCTTTGGCTACCGGCTTGGAGGCGCTTTTTGGCGCACTGTATCTTTTGGGACAAAAGCAGCGGCTGAACGATCTGTTTTTGCAGGCGATGGAGGAAGTGTATGGCATTTGACGCGTATTTTCTCACTGCGGTGCTCCGGGATGCCCAAAGCCGGGTCTTAAACGGCAGGGTGGAGAAGATTCACCAGCCCAGCCGGGATACGGTGATTTTGCAGCTGCGGTGCGAGCAAGGCAGAGAAAAGCTCCTGTTTGGCATCAACCCTGCCAATCCCCGGCTGTACCTGACCCAGTCAAATCCGGAAAATCCGGCAGAGCCGCCTATGTTCTGTATGCTGCTGCGTAAGCACCTGTCCGGTGGTCGGCTTTTGGGTATCCGGCAGCAGCCTATGGAGCGGCTGGCAGAGTTTACCTTCCAGTGCACCTCTGAAATGGGTGACCTGGTGGAAAAGCGGCTGGTGGCGGAGCTGATGGGCAGGACTTGTAATTTGTACCTGTTAGGGCCGGACGGGCGGATTATCGATTGCCTGCGCCGCATTGGTTTTGATGAGACTGCCAAACGGCCTGCGCTGCCGGGTCTTTACTATCAGTACCCGGAAAATATCACAAAGCTTGACCCGGTCAATATGACCCAGCAAGATTATGTAAACCTATTGGACGCGCCCGGCGCAGATCTGCTTTCTGACCGGCTGATGGATTCCTTGGGAGGTCTGTCCGCCTTGGTGTGCCGTGAGGCGGCCCTTTTTGCAGCGGGGGATACGGATGCCCGGGTTACCGGTTTGGAGATCACCGCGGCAGCAGCAAAGCTGCACAGCTTTTTTGCAGAGCATCTGCAAGCTCCCGGCCCGTATTTTTACGCAGACCGCCAGGGGAATATGAAGCAGTTTGCTTTCTGCCCCATTTGTCAGTACGGCGCTTATCAGCGCGCAGAGTCCTTTACCGCCCTTTTGGATGGCTTTTACATTGTGAAAGACCGGCAGGATGCTATGCGGCAAAAGGGGCAGGCGGTACGCAAGACTGTGCAGAATCTGTGCCAGCGGCTGCGGCGGAAAATGGCTGTGCAGGAAAAAGAACTGCTGGCTACCTATGACCGGGAGCGGCTGCGGCAGCTGGGTGACATCGTCACCGCCAATCTGCACCGCGTCACCAAAGGGCAGACGATGCTGCAAGCGGAGGACTTTTATGATGAAAATATGACGGTGGTGGATATTCCGCTGTTCCCTCTGCTCTCTGCCCAGCAGAATGCAGCCAAGTTCTATAAGGACTATGGCCGTATGAAAAATGCGGAAAAGGAATTAAAGCATCAGCTGGAACTGGGCGCCACGGAGCTTTCTTATTTGGAAAGCGTGCTGGAAGAGCTTAATAGAGCCCAGACGGAAGGGGAGCTGGAGGAAGTGCGTCGGGAGCTGCAGGAAGGCGGCTACCTGAAAAGAGAATCGGAAAAGAAACGGATGAAGGCGGCAAAGTCCGTCCCTATGCGCTTTGAATCCACCGATGGTTTCCCCATTTATGTAGGCAGAAATAACCGGCAGAATGAGGAGCTGACCTTTAAGCTGGCAAGAAAAGATGATATCTGGCTCCACGCTCAAAAGGTACACGGCAGCCATGTGATCATCTCCTGCGGCGGTGTGCAGCCCCCCGACGATACGGTGACTCAGGCGGCACAGCTGGCGGCTTACTATGCAGAATCCTCCGGCGGTCAGAATATCCCGGTGGATGTGACACCGGTCAAGCAGGTGAAAAAGACTCCCGCCGGTAAGCCGGGTATGGTCATTTACCACACTTATAAGACGGTAATTGTTAACCCTTATCCGGATATCGTGGTAGATGAACTAAACGCAGAGCATAAAGAATAAAAAAAGAACTGCCTAAAGGCAGTTCTTTTTTATTTCCGTAAGGCTTTTCGAAGCACCGGCACGATCAGCAGTGCCACAGCCCCGCCGATGAGGGCGGTAAACAGTTGGGGCCAAGAGAAGGATGCCAGTACGGGAGCAGGCAATGTTTGGGCAAACAGGCCGCAGATCACCCAATGCACCATGGCATAAAGAGCGGCAAACTTGGCAGCGGCGGCAGCAAGCCAGGCCAGCAACTGCCGGAGAATGTTTTTGCTGCTTTTGCCTGCGATAAAATAAAGCAGCACCACATAAACCGTGTTGCCCACCATAATGGCCGGTACAGTCAAAATCTGCGGGGCGATGCCCAGTAAATAAGCGAGCACCGGGGAGATAAGGGCCACGGTAATGCCGCTGTACAGGCCGGCAAGCAGTACCGTCACCGCCAGCACGGCATTGACAAAAGAGCCGGTAACCAGCTGTCCCATAGGCTTGGTCAGCGCCTGCAACGCAACCAGCAGCGCCAGCATTACAGCGGTTTCGGTGATCCAGCGGATCTTCTTGTTCATAGGTTTACCTCGTTCGTATCAAAAGAATAAAAGGGAATACCAGGTAATAATATTCTGCCCGTAATAGAAATCCAATCCCAGATTTTCCAAAGTAGGGATGATATTGATGCCCTGACTTTCTACACAGGGGTGCATCCGCTGGGGATAACGGCAGGGTTTTCCTTGCAGGTAAGCGCATTCATCACAAACCGCGCAGGCCTCCGTGGAAAGCACATAGGGGTCTACGCCCTGCTCCTTAAAAAGCGCTGCTACCTGATTGGTCACATCCTCGTGGTCGCCCCGGGTGGCCAGAGTTTCGTTGATATCGGCAACATCGGCGCATTCGGTGATGGTGCCGATGAGCAGACAGTTGCGGTAGGAAAGACATTTTGCCTTACATTCCTCTACTTCGCCCACCGCCGGAGGACAGGCCCAGGTCTTGCCGTACATAGGGCACTCTGCCTGGCAGATGTGTCGGATGCGCGGGGAAAATTCAATGCTTTGGGGGTTGATGTAGGCATAGGTATACAGAGGCAGCTCCTGCAGAGCCTGTTCTAACATTTCTTTATTCATTACAGAACCTCCTGCAAAATGTTTTTGCAGCCTTCTTCCAAGTCCCGCCAGGTTGCAGTAAAATCGCCGCTGTACCAGGGGTCAGCCACATCCCGGTTTAAGAAAGGACGGAATTTGGTCTCCCCGGGAAACATCCGGGCAAGGTAGCTGCGGTTGCGGCTGTCCATATAATAGATCCGGTCATAGTACCGGCAGTCTGCTTCTGTGATCTGCCGGGCGTGGTGATTGCCGTAGGGGATATTGTGCCGATCCAGCTCCCGGCGGGCAGGGGGATACAGGGGATTTCCCAGCTCCTCCCGGCTTGCGGCTACAGAGGAAATTTCCAGCTTGTCCGCTGCGCCTGCCTTGGCAGCCATATCTTTCATAATGTATTCCGCCATAGGACTGCGGCAGATATTGCCATGGCAGACGAAAAGAATCTTGATCATAAAAAGCCCTCGCTTTCGCTGGGGGTATTATACTACACAGGTCAGAAAATTTCAACTCGTAGGCGCGAACCTGTGTTCGCCAGTGAGCTTGATTTATGTGTGTCATCGGTATATAATTTAATTAGGCAAACAGTTCGGTAAAATTGAATTTATCGAACACTTTTGGCTCTACTAACGGTTTATTTCTCCTCACTAAACCAATGGTAGGTGTGTTTTCTCCTCTTAATTATCTATACTGAATGCGAAAGGAGGCAGTCTATGAATCAAATAAAAAT
>JAZOWK010000055.1:0-20527 GCA_045659205.1 Faecousia sp. | reverse complement strand
TCGATCACAGCAGCCTCAACCAGCTTAACCAGGTAGGTGTGGTTAGCGTAGGCGCGGGCGCCCTTGGAAACCTGCAGGATCACGGGAGAATTCTCTTCCTTACAAGCCTCGGTGATTGCCTGAACGATCTCCATGTTGTTTACGTTGAAAGCGCCGATGGCGTAGCCGCCGTTGTAGGCCTTTTCAAACATTTCTTTTGTAGTAACAAGAGCCATAATGATATGTTCCTTTCTTGTATTCGGGCACAGCCCGTATTTTTACGGATAATATTATAACATACTTTTTTCGTATTTCAATAACAAAATATCGAAAATATTAAAAATACCTATTTACCTTTCCTTGCAAATAGGGTATAATCTTGGGTGGAAAACTATAAAAACGACATAAGGAGTGTTTTTTACATGAAACTGTCCCCTTTACAGACGGCCAGATATGCATACGCCCCCAAGCTGCCCGGTATGCTTAGAAACGGCATTTCTGAGATCTGCGTAGCTAATGGCGGCGCAACCCAGTCCGTTGCAGACCAGGAAAAGATCCAGGCCCTGTTCCCCAATACCTACGGCAAGCCTGAAATCACCTTCCAGAAGGGTCAGAATACCTCTGCTGCCAAGAAGCAGGTTGTAGGCGTGATCCTGTCCGGCGGTCAGGCTCCCGGCGGCCACAACGTTGTTTGCGGCCTGTACGATGCCCTGAAGGCAACCAACCCTGAAAACGTGCTGTACGGCTTCAAGGGCGGCCCCAGTGGTCTGATTAACGACGATTACCTGATCTTTGACGACGAGTACATCAACCAGTTCCGCAACACCGGTGGCTTTGATATCATCGGCTCCGGCAGAACCAAGCTGGAAACCGAGGAGCAGTTTGCTGTGGTTGCTGAAGTGTGCAAGAAGCACGGCATCACCGCCATCGTCATCATCGGTGGTGACGACTCCAACACCAACGCTGCCGTTCTGGCTGAGTACTGCGCTGCCCACAACACCGGCGTGCAGGTTATCGGCTGCCCCAAGACCATTGACGGCGACCTGAAGAACGAGGACATCGAGTGCTCCTTCGGCTTCGACACCGCTACCAAGACCTACAGCGAGATCATCGGTAACATCTCCCGTGATGCCAACTCCGCCAAGAAGTACTGGCACTTCATCAAGGTTATGGGCCGTTCCGCTTCCCACGTGGCTCTGGAGTGCGCTCTGCAGACCCAGCCCAACATCTGCCTCATCGGTGAGGAAGTGGCTGCTAAGAAGATGAGTCTGGCACAGATCACCGATTATATTGCTGACTCCGTGGCTGCCCGCGCTGCCAAGGGCTGCAACTTCGGTATCGCCATCATCCCCGAGGGCATCGTGGAATTCGTTCCCGAGTTCTCTATGCTGATCGCTGAAATCAACGAGCTGCTGGCCGGTGAGAAGACCGCTCAGTTCAACGCCCTTCCCAACTGGCAGGCAAAGTACGCTTTCATCGAAGCTGGCCTGACCAAGGAGGCTATGGCTGTGTTCGCTATCCTGCCTGAGTCCATCCAGCAGCAGCTGTTCTTAGAGCGTGACCCCCACGGCAACGTGCAGGTTTCCCTCATTGAGAGTGAGAAGCTCTTCTCCGCTATGGTTAAGGAAAACCTGGCTGCCCGTAAGGCTGCCGGCGCTTACAAGGGTAAGTTCTCCGCCCAGCATCACTTCTTAGGCTACGAAGGCCGCTGCGCTTTCCCCTCCAACTTCGATGCTGACTACTGCTACTCCCTGGGCTACAATGCCTTTATGCTGATCCAGTACGGCTACACCGGCTATCTGTCCAAGGTTTCTAACCTGCACAAGCCCGCTGAAGAGTGGGTTGCCGGCGGTATGCCCATCACCAAGATGATGAACATGGAGCGCAGAAACGGTGAAGATAAGCCTGTTATCCGTAAGGCTCTCGTAGAGCTGGACGGCAAGCCCTTCCAGTACTTTGCCTCTGTTCGTGAAACCTGGGCTGTGGAGACCTGCTTCACTTACCCCGGCGCGATCCAGTACTTTGGACCCTCCGAGGTATGTGACTTAACGACTCATACTTTGGCATTAGAAAAGAACTAAATTAAAAGCTAAAAAGAGCAAGGGAATTTTCCCTTGCTCTTTTTCAATATATAATTGACAATGGATAATTGATAATTGACAATTATTGTGTCGGCAAAGCCGACTTATTATAATATATCGCAAGGCGATACCTAAATTGTCAACTGTCAATTTTCAATTTTCAATTAAAAAAGAGCAAGCGAAAGCTTGCTCTTTTTTTATCTTCTTGTCCAGGTGCTTCTGGAGAACAGCACCAAAATGGGGAAAATTTCCAATCTGCCTGCCAGCATCGCCAGGGAAAGGATCAGCTTGGAAAAGCCGCTGTAGACACTGTAGTTGCACATAGGGCCGATTTTATTGAATCCGGGACCGATATTGTTGAAGCAGGAGACGGCGGCGGAGAAGTTGGTTTCCACGGGAAGGCCGTCTAAACTGATCAGCGCAAAGCACAGCACCATAATGATGGCATAGGCGGCAAGGTAAGCGTTGGTATTGTCCAAAATGCCTTCGCTGACCACTTTGCCGTTGTTGCGGATCACCTGCACCTTTTGGGGATTGAGGATCTGCCGGATGTTCCGGCGCAGGCTCTTGAGCACTAAAAGAAGTCTGCCACATTTAAAGCCGCCGCCGGTAGAGCCGGCGCAAGCGCCTACCATCATCAGCATCAGCAAAATGCCCTTGGAGAAGGTTGGCCACTTATCAAAATCCGCGGTGGAAAATCCGGTAGTGGTCATAACGGTGGATACCTGGAAGGCGCTGTGGCGCAGGGTATCTGCCAGATTGCCGTAAATGCCGTAAATATTCCAGGCGATCAGGGCGATGGATGCAACTGCGATGCCCACATACAGCCGCAGCTCCTCGTCAAAGAATACGCCCTTGATCCGTTTCAGCAGGATCAGGTAATAGCAGCTGAAGTTCACACCGAACAGGAACATAAATACGGTGGTGACGATTTGGGTATAGGCATTAAAGCTGGCCATGGAATCGTTACGAATACCAAAGCCGCCGGTACCTGCTGTGCCGAAGGCGGTACAAAGGGCTTCCAGCCAGCTCATATTTCCAAACAACAGGAAGATAAAGCACAGCGCTGTCAGGACGATGTAGATGGTGTAGAGGATCTTGGCGGTGTCCTTCATGCGGGGCACTAACTTACCCACATCCGGGCCGGGGCTTTCCGCCCGCATCAGATGCATCGTAAAGCCTTTGTCCTGACCGGGAGCGATGGCCAGCAGGAACACCAGCACGCCCATACCGCCTACCCAGTGGGTAAAGCTGCGCCAGTACAAAATGCCCTTGGGCAGGCTTTCCACATCGGCTAAAATGGATGCGCCGGTGGTGGTGAAGCCGGAGACGGTCTCGAAAAATGCGTCTATGTAATTACTGATTGCACCGCTCAAGGTAAAGGGCAGTGCGCCTAAAAGACTTAATACCACCCAGGAAAGACCTACGCACACAAGGCCTTCCTTTGCGCCAAAAAGCCTGCCTGCCTTGCGGCACAGAAGATAAAGCAAACCGGAAATAGCCAGCATAATGGCCACAGCCAGGATAAAGGCGTGCACTGTGCTCCACTCTGCGTAGCCCACGCTGATTGCCATAGCCGGTATTAAAAACACCGCTTCGATGGCCACAATTTGGGAAAGGAAGCGGCCAATCATCTTATAGTTCATAGTTAAGCAGAGGGGTATCGAACCGCGTTAGCCCCTCAACTGTCCTTTCTTGTAATTTTGTGCTTATCGTCCTTGCCTTGCGTCAGCAAGGCTGCGTCCTCTGCGCCCAAAATTCCTAAGAAATTTCAGGCTGAGGGGTGCGCAGCAGTTTTTGCAGAGCAACTTTTTTGTCAAGACAAGTAAAATTCCGAAGGGAATACCACTCGTTATTTTCGAGGAATTTTGCGCAGTATTGGCAGAAAAGAGCCTGCAAAAACCTAACGGGGCTCGATTCCCCTCTGCTTTACCTCTTTAGGCAAAAATGTCGTTTATCTGCTGCAGCACACCCCGGCCGCTGGTGACCACGACCACCGTATCACCGGGCATAAATACGGAATCACCGCCGGGAATCTGGGTGTCGGCGCCGTGGGTGATGCTTACAATAAGCACATTGGGCTTCAGCTTCAGCTGCTTTAAAGGCGTGCCGCAGTTGCGGGTGGATTCGTCTACGGTAAATTCCACCGCCTCTACCTGTCCGTCGGCAATAGCGTGGACGGAAACGGCAGCACCGGTCTGGTTTTCCATAGCCCGCACATAGCCTACGATGGTATTACAGCACAGCTCTCTGGGAGAAATGGTGCTGCCCAAAGCCATCGTGTCCGCCAAGGGGGCATTTTCACTGCGGCTTAATTTGGTGATCACCTGACCCACACCCTGCTTGCCGGCATACAAAGAGATGATCATATTGGTCTCGTCCATACCGGTCAGGGAAACGACGGCATCCTGATCGGCAAGACCCTGATCGTCCAGCGCCACCTGGGAGCTGCAATCAGCGCATACCACGCTGACCCAGGGCAGCAGACCTGCCAGCTCCTTGCACCGGGCGGGATCTTTTTCCAAAATGGTCACATCCATTTTTTCGTCTTCCAGCAAGGTGGCAAGATAGTAGCTTAACATACCGCCGCCGCAAATCAGGACATTGCGCACCTTCCGGGTGACGATGCCCAGGCTTTTCAGCAGGGTAGCCAGGTTGGCGGTGGGGGCGGTGACGAAGATCCGGTCGCCCTCTTTGAGAATGAAGTTACCGCTGGGGGCGATAGCCGTACCGGAGCGCAGTACCGCGCATACCAGCACCCGGCATTTGACCACGCTGCCTAAATCCTTCAGGGGCAGGTTGCACAGCTTGCTGTCGCTATTTAACCGCAGCTCCACGATCTGGGCTCTGTCCTTGGCAAAGGTTTCCATCCGCAAAAAGCCGGGGAACTTTAAAAGCCGCTCAATTTCCAGGGCTGCGTGCTTTTCCGGATTAAAGGTCAAAGACAAGGGGAAAATATCCCGCATAGTCATGATCTGATCTGCATATTCCGGATTCCGGATCCGGGCGATGGTGTGCAAATTGGGATTTAAGCCGTGGGCGGTCATACAGCAAAGCAAATTCAGCTCATCGGCATTGGTGGTGGCGATGAGCAGATCCGCCTTTTCGATGCCTGCGTCCAGCAAGGTTTGCTTGGATGCGCAGTTGCCCAGTACGGTCATAGCATCGATCCGTTCAATGGAAGTTTCCAAAACACGGCTGCTGCGGTCGATAATGGTCAGGTCGTGACCCTCCTGGGCCAGCTGCCGGGCCAAAGTACGACCAACCTTACCATTTCCAGCAATAATGATGTTCATAATGAACCTCCTTACAGGCCCTCTAAAAATACCACGCCAGCGATTTGCTCAATATCTGCCAGCACATCTGCGTGGAGGCGGCGCTCGGTGGTTTTTAAGGTGGCGATGTATGCCCGGGTTTCTTGTTCTCGGTCAAAGCCGGCTTCCAGCTGCACATCGTCCACATTGATGTCCAATGCCCGCGCCTGACGGATAAAATCTCCCAAAGTGCAGGTTTTATCCAGTTCAAAGTAAATCTCGGTGCTTTTGCCCTTGCTGTGCACCTTGCTGTCCATCCGGTGCATCAGGGTGATGACGGTGAAGATGGCAAAGCCGCCCAGGATACCGGCTTCATAAAAGCCGATGCCAATGGCAAGGCCCACACCGGCAGCGGCCCAAAGACCGGCAGCGGTGGTAAGACCCTTGATCTGGCTTTTCCGGGTGACGATGATGGTACCTGCGCCTAAAAAGCCGATACCGCTGACCACCTGCGCGCCCATACGCACCGGGTCACCTGTGCCGTATATCTGGAAAATATATTGGTTGGTGAGCATAATCAGGCAAGCGCCTACGCACACCAGCATATAGGTACGAAGACCCGCAGCCCGGTTTTTAAGACCACGCTCTAAACCGATCAGGCCGCCAACGATCATTGCCACCACGATTCGCAGGGCAACGGCTAAATAAGTTACTTCTCTAAGTTCCATAGTTCCCTCCGTTACTTTTCAGCGATGGCCTCGATCTCGCACAGCACGCCCTTGGGAAGGCCCCGAACAGCTACGCAGGAACGGGCAGGCTTGGAAACGAAATAAGCCTCATAAACCTTATTAAATTCGGCAAAATCTGCCATATCTGCCAAGAAACAGGTGGTTTTTACTACATTTTCAAAGCCTGCGCCGGCAGCGGCCAGCACCGCGCCCACATTCTTGCAGCTTTGCTCCGCCTGGGCGGCAATGCCCTCCGGTACAGCGCCGGTTTGGGGATCTACCGGAATCTGACCGGAAGTGATGATGAGATTGCCAAAGGTCACGCCCTGGCTGTAAGGGCCGATGGCGGCGGGGGCATTGGTAGTAGAAATGAATTCCATAATGTTCTCCTTAAATCAATCTGTTTTCCCGGCTTTGGCAGGTAAAGATCAGTACCTGACGCTGGGCGCTTTCCTCTTTGAGGAGCGCCAAAGCTTTCTTCAGCCGATCATCGTCAAAACGGACGAAGGCATCGTCTAAAATCAGGGGCGCATCGGGGGTCAGCTCCTCGGCTACGGCAAGACGCAGGGCAAAATAAAGCTGATCGATGGTGCCGTCGCTGCGCCACTGGGGGGCGTGGAGGGGAACTTCCCCTTGCGCGCCGGTGTCTAAGGTAAGGTTGCTTTTCAGATACAGCCTGTCATACCGGCCATCCGTAAGATAAGCCATGGTGGATTGCGCCTTCTGGGAGATCCGGGGGGCAAACCGCTGCTGCAGCTCTAATGTGGCTTTTTCCAGGTATTCCTGTGCCAGCACCACAGCGCTGTGGATTTGCTCTAATTGAGCGATCCGGTCACTTACCTTATCAAATTGAAGGCTCAACAGCTCTTCCTGACCCAAAGTTGCCATTTGACCTTGGGTATTACCCAGCCGGTGCTGCAGTTGAGAGATATTTACCGCTGTGTCGGAAAGCAGACGGCGGGTCTGCTGGGCATCGAAGGTCAGTTCGTCCGGCTCGGTGGGAGGCGCTACTGCGGGGCGGCTGCTTTGCAGCGCGTTGAGCAGCTCCTCTGCGCGAATAAATTCTCTATGCCCATCTGCCAAAGCACTGCGCTTTTGCTTAGCTAGCAGTAGCTGATGCTCAAATTCTGTCAAACTTAAGCCACCGGTGAGGGCATCGGTCTTTTCTTTCAGCTGCTGCATTTGCAGCCGCACAGCTTGTGTCTGCTGCTCATAGCTGCGCAGATCGGCTTCGTACTGCTGCCGGATATGATCCTTATTTTGCGCAGCGGCAACCCAGTTTTCCGGAGAAATGCCGGGATGCTTTGCCAAAAGCTTTTGAATTTCACCGGTTTTCTTTTGCTTTTTACGGATGCCTGCAATGATCAGCGCCACACCGGCGATCACCGGCAAAGCAGCGGCAAGCACAAAGGGCATAGGCAGCAGCAAGAGCGCAGCGCCTATCGCAAAGAGCACCGCTGCCAAAATAAAGGGCAGGGGAGCGCTCTTTTGGGATAGCGCTGTGTAGGCGGCAAAGTCTTTTTTGGCTTGCTCCAAGGAGCAGCCTTCCTCACCCAAAGGCATTTGGGGCGGGGCAGGCAGCATCTGGGAGAGCATTTGCACATCCTCCCGCTGGGATCGCAGCTGCCGCAGAATAGAAAGCTTTTGCTCCAATTCTGCATCGGTGGGAAGCAGCGCGCAATCTTCCTCCAAAGCGGTAAGCTTTGCCTGGGCAAGCTCCTTTGCGCTTTGGGCGGCAGCCAATTTTTGGGTATAAGAAAGGCTTTCTGCATAGGAAAGCGCTGCCTGATGGTTTAATAATTGCTTTTCGTAGCTTTGCAGACTTTCCAGCTGCTCGCTTAAATGGACTTGCTGGCTTTGCAGATCACGCAGCTGCCGCAGCTTCAGACGCAGTTCTTCTCTTTGCTTTTCGGCTTCCGGCAACAGACCGGTTTTATTGTGCCGGCACTTGTTCTTTAAAGCATTCAGCTTTTCTGCCAAAGCTTCTGCTGCGCCGCTGTCGTCACCGGTGGTGACCAAAGCGTTCAGCCGGGCGTGCAGCGCCTGATTATCAGAAACCGGCAGGTCGGATTGCTTAATAAAGGCAGAGCGGATAAATACATCCCGTTCAACACCCAAAAGCACCTGTCCGCAATTATCTGCGGTCAGCTCCGGGATATCTGCGCCGGTGACGGAATCAAAGGCGCGGAACTGATTCATATAGCCCCGGCCTGTGGTCTGCCGCTCCAGGGTGATGGGTCTGCCGTTCCATTCTATGTCCATAGATCCAGCCATAGACGCGCCGGACCAGGGCTTATAGTGGTCTTTGTCTGCCAGGGTAGCGCCTATGGTACGCTGGCGGGAATCAATGCCGTAGAGCATAGCGGTAATAAAGGCGCACCAGGTGCTTTTGCCCCATTCATTGGGCTTTTCTATTACCTGCAGCTTGGGATCAAACCGGATGGTTTCGTTGTTTAATTTGCCAAAGGTGGCGGTCATGGATAAAATTCTCACGGCAGCTCCACCTCCTGTCCGTCCAGAAGCTGCCGGCAAATATCGGCAGCCAGGGTAAGGGTCTGGGCGGTTTCTTTATCTGCGCTGTCTATAGCCTGCTTCAGCATACCAAAGTAGCGGCCTTCCAGGGTGTCCTGTCCCAGAGCTTTCCACACATCTACAGGCCGGCGGGTGTGATCCCGCACCACCAGATTGGGGAATTGGGAGAACTTTCCCGTCAGCGCATCCAAATCGAAGGCCTCGCAGGTTCCGGTAAGGGTAATGCGGTAGTAATCCGTGTTTCCTGCGGGAGGAAGCAGCGTTTCCAAAGTGTTTTCCGGGGTTTCCCGCACCGGCTCTTCTATGTCGTAAAAACGGGGGGTATCTAAAGGAATGAAGCGGGCGCTTGCGCTGCCGTCGATGGTAACGATGTACACGCCCTTTTCGCCCGGCTCACCGTAGTCCTTGCCCATAGGGCAGCCTGCCCACAGGCATAAGGTATCTCCGGCAGTGAAAGAGCCGGTGTTGTGGGTATGTCCCAAAGCCAGGTAGTTAAGGCCGCTTTCCCGCACCTGCGCCTGGGTGATGGGGTTGCAGGGGGAGGTGAGGAGCAGGGGGTCACCGTGGAAAATGCCGATGGCATATTTTTCCTGACATTCTGCCCGGAAGCCTTCTAATAGACTGGGACAATCCATAGAAGTAAAGCCTGCGCCATAAATGCGGCAATTCAGCTCCGGGATAGCCTTTGCTTCCACCCGGGGATGGGTAAAGATATGCACATTATCCGGCCAGCTTTCCAAAAGATAAGGGCTTTGGGCGTTTGCCGGGTCGTGGTTGCCGGGGGCAATGAACACAGGAACTTCCATAGCGGCCAGCGCGTCATAAAGCGCGCGGTAGCTATGCTGGGTGTAGGCAGTATCAAACAGGTCGCCGGAAAGCAGCACCAGATCGCAGCCTTCATCCTTGCAGATCCGGGCAATTTTATCCGGAATGGTGAGCAGCAGCTTTTTAAGGGGCGCTTTGCCCCGCAGAGGGGCATCCAAGTGCCAGTCAGCGCTGTGCAAAATTTTAATCATATAAGTCCGCCCTTTCTGCCTTTAAGCAAAGGCCGGTATCGGGGTCGGCGGTGAACAGCACCGCTTCTAACTTGGTAGGGCCGTTTTCCCATTGGTAGCGGCCGGTCAGGTCGCCCCGGAATTTGGCAACGGATTGCTTGACCTGCACACCCAAAATGCCATTCTTCGGGCCGGTCATACCCAGGTCGGTGACATAGCCTGTGCCACCGGGCAGCACCTGAACATCGGAGGTCGGTACGTGGGTATGTGTACCCCACAGGCCGGTGATCCGTCCGTCCAGCATATGGGCCATCGCTAATTTTTCAGAGGTGGCCTCTGCGTGCATATCCACAAAGGTAAACTTGGCGGAAATGTTTTTCAGGGTCTTTTCCATCAGAAGGAAGGGGTTATCCGGGGCAAAATCCATATGGCAGCGGCCAAGCAGATTGAAGATGGCCACCGGGCCGCACCGGGTATCAAAAATACCGTAGCCCCGGCCGGGGGTCTGGGGTGCGTAGTTAAAGGGGCGCAGGACGCGGGAATTGCTTTCCAAATAATCGGCAATCTCCCGCCTGCCGAAAGCGTGGTTTCCCAGGGTGATCACATCCGCGCCGGCATCCAAAATGTCTTCACACTGCTGCCGGGTAATGCCTACCATACTGGCATTTTCTCCGTTGACTACCACAAAGTCCGCCAGGGTCTTCCGCTTTAAATACCGCAGGCTGCGGCATATCCGTTCCACACCGGGATCGCCTACCACATCGCCTACCGCCAAGAGCCTGAATTCCATACTGCCGCCTCCTTACTTTTTATCCAGTTATTATACAATAGAAATAAGAAAAACGCAAGCAAAGCTTAACCTTTTCTAATTGACAATTGAAAAGAGCAAGACAGGGGACGGTTTTGCAAGACAGGGGACGGTTCTGTGTCTTACTAATTGACAATTGAAAATGGAAAATTGACAATTATAGTGTCGGCAGAGCCGACAGATTTAAATAGCGAATAAGACAGGGGACGGTTCTGTGTCTTATCAGTGTAAACAGATCAGTTTACACTCCCAACTTATTACCATAGGAACAATCCCAGTGTCCACTCGTTAGTGGACACTGGCAGATAGCGGATAGGGTGGCTTTTGACGGGTGGACACTGGGAAGAAGTCCGTATAACAACTTGTTATACGGAAGCGCTCATTAAGTCCGCATAACAACTTGTTATACGGAAGTACTCTTCAGGTGCGTATAACAATTTGTTATACGGCAGATTTTGATAAGGCGGAAATTTATCCAGGACAGAGAACCGTCCCCTGTCTTGCGGATTTAAATACATCGCGAAGCGATACATCAATTGTCAACTGTCAATTATCAATTTTCAACTGCTGTGTACTATTTTTCAGTTGAAAAAGGTGCGGGAATTGATTATAATGGTCAAAAAAGAAAGAAAGAGGGCTTTTTATGAGCAGAGCAGACGAACTTTACCGGCAGACGTGCCTGGATATTCTGGAAAACGGCTTTTATGATACCGACCTGCAGGTGCGCCCCCACTGGGAAGACGGCACACCGGCTCACACCGTGAAGAAGTTTGGCGTTGTTAACCGCTATAATCTGCAGGAAGAGTTCCCCATTATGACTCTGCGGCGGACCTACTGGAAAAGCTGCCTGGATGAGTTACGCTGGATCTGGCAGAAAAAGCCCAACCGGATCTGCGACTTGGGCAGCCACGTGTGGGACGAGTGGGCAGGCGAGGACGGCACTATTGGCAAGGCCTACGGCTACCAGCTGGGTATCAAGCACCAGTATAAAGAGGGTGAGTTTGATCAGGTGGATCGGGTGATCTACGACCTGAAAAACAATCCTGCCTCCCGGCGGATCATGACCAATATTTATAACTTCCAGGATCTGCACGAGATGAATCTGTATCCCTGCGCTTACTCTATGACCTTTAATGTCACCGGTGATACTCTCAATGCTATCTTAAATCAGCGCAGCCAGGATATGCTCACCGCCAATAACTGGAATGTTTGCCAGTATGCTATGCTGACCATGATGATGGCCCAGGTGGCCGGACTGAAGGCAGGCGAATTGGTACACGTGATTGCTGACTGCCATATTTACGACCGGCACATCCCCGCGGTAAAGGCAATGCTGGAAAAAGAGGGTCTGCCTGCTCCCAAGGTGACTTTAGACCCCACCATTACAGATTTCTACCAGTTTACCAAGGATAGCTTCAAGGTGGAGGATTATCAGTATCATTCCTTCGACTTTGAGATCCCCATGGCAATTTGAGGTACGTATGGAACTGATCGTTGCAGTATATTCGGATTGGGGCATCGGCAAGGATGGCACCCAGCCGGTTGCCCTTTCTGCAGACCGGAAATTCTTCCGGGAGACCACCCGGGGCGCGACGGTGATCGTAGGCCGCCGTACGGTGGCGGATTTTCCCGGCCAAAAGCCGCTGCCCGGACGGGTCAATGTGATAATCTCCCGGCAAGGCACAGCCCCTGATGGCTTTACCCTGTGCAATAGCCCGGAAGAAGCAGCCAAGCTGACGGAAAACCACCAGCGGGTAATGGTCATTGGTGGCGGCAGCGTGTATCGGCAGATGCTGCCTATGTGCAATAAAGCCTATGTAACCAAGCTTTCTGCCTGCCCGGAGTCAGATACCTATTTCCCCAATTTGGATGCAGACCCCAATTGGAAACTACAGGAAATTTTGCAGTCTGGCGAAGAAGATGGAATTGGCTACCAAATGTGCTTATATAAGAAAATCGGTGCGGAGTAATCCGCACCGATTTTTTATTCTACGTGAATATGGTTATTGATATGCTCTTCGCAGTAACAGAAATAGCCATTGCACCGGGAGCAATACCGGAACTCCAGCTCCGGATTGGTGACATCCGTTTTGCCGCAAATGGTACACCGGTGGGTGTAGCTTTGTGTCTGCTTGGGGGCTTCCTTACGAATGTGGATATTTACCGTCTGCTTTTTCTTCTTGGCAAGCCGGCCGGGGAACAGGTTCATCACATCCTTGCCAAAGAACAGGAAATAATTGGCAAAGGCAACCAACGGGAACAGACAGTGGGGGAATAGCATTGTCGGAGTGCACATCCGTACGACCTCAAAGAGAACATAGGCCAGATAAAACAGGGACAGCAGCCAAGCCTTGATGGGGATGATATACAGCAGCAGGAAGGTGGCCTGGGAATAAATGGTGCTGTAGCACAAAAGCAGGCTCAAATTTAAGAATAAAGGCATATACACAGCATAATATCTGGCGAATTCCTGCGCGCTGTAATAAAGCCTATTGGTTTTATCCAGGATTTCAATACCGCCAAAGGAAAAAACGAAAATATCCATCAGCACAACGCCGAACAGATAAAACAGGTTAAATTTCAGGCTGCCCCAGGCATTTTCCATGGCTTTGCCTAAAATGTAGTAGCAGTAAAGGGAAATGAGGGTAGTGAGAATATCATCACCGCCGGCGGTGAAGGCCCAAGTGAAAAGCCGCCAAACCTGCCCTTGCAAAATGGCCTCCCGGTCAAACACCAACAGCTGATAGATCTGGGGGAAACCCAAAAGGCTCAAGGCAGTGACGATGCCGCAGCCGATGACCACATAGAGCATCAGGTTGGGGATGCCTTTATTCCGGTTTAGATAGCAGAACCGCTCAAAACGGCTGCGTAAGTTCTTCAAGTAAATCAGCTCCTAAATAAATTGCTATTATCATACCAGTTTTTTCCTTCCTTGTCTATAGATTAATTGTAAACATATTTTTCAGAAAAAATAAGAAAATTACTTGACAAACGCCGAAATTTCGATAAAATATTGTCGAACTGCATATAAGCCTTATCAAGAGTGGTGGAGGGAACGGCCCTATGAAACCCGGCAACCTACGGAAGACATCTGTTTTCCAGCAAGGTGCCAAATCCGGCGGCAAACGACAGATGAGGATTCGATAGAAGCATACATCGAGTCCTTCGGTGTGTGCATTTTTTATTTTCACGAAAGGATAGAATATGATGGAAAAAAGATTATTTACTTCTGAATGTGTTACCTGCGGCCATCCCGACAAGGTAGCAGACAGCATTTCTGATGCTATTTTGGATGCTTGCCTGGCGCAAGATCCCGGCTCCCGCGTGGCCTGTGAGACTATGGTCACCACCAATTTCTGCCTGATCTGTGGTGAGATCACCACCAAGGCGCAGGTGGATTACCCCGCTGTTGCCCGTAAGGTCATCGCAGAAATCGGCTACACTCACCCCGGTGACGGCTTTGATGCCGACTCCGTTGAGATCCTGTGCAAGATCCACACCCAGTCTGCGGATATCGCTCTGGGTACCAACGACGAAGTAGGCGGCGCAGGTGACCAGGGTATGATGTTCGGTGGCGCTTGCACCCATACGCCGGAGCTGATGCCCCTGCCTGTTGCTCTGTCCCGGGCTCTTTCCAACCGGCTGACCCAGTGCGTCCAAAGTAACGACCTGCTGCGGCCTGACGGCAAGACCCAGGTGAGCGTGGAGTTTGACGAAAATGGCAATGTGCTGGGCATCGATACGGTGGTTGTGTCCATTATGCACAGCGCGGATTTTGAAATGAGCGAGCTGCGTCGTTACATCCGGGAGGGTGTTATTGCCCCCGTCCTTGCCAAGTATGGCTTTGATATTAACGATGTTGCCAATATTCACATTAACCCCACCGGCAACTTCGTCATCGGTGGCCCTAACGGTGATACCGGTCTTACTGGCCGTAAGATCATCGTGGATACCTACGGCGGCTATTTCTCCCACGGCGGCGGCGCTTTCTCCGGTAAAGACCCTACTAAGGTAGACCGCAGTGGCGCTTATATGGCTCGTTATATGGCAAAGAATCTGGTGGCTGCAGGCCTTGCTACCCAGGTGCAGGTGCAGCTGGCTTATGCCATCGGTGTGGCTGAACCGGTTTCCGTCCGGGTGGATAGCTACGGCACAGGCAAGGTAGCTGACGAGGAAATGACCGCTTACCTGCGTAAGCTGTGCGACCTGACCCCTGCCGGTATCATTTCCAAGCTGCAGCTGCGTCGCGCCATTTACGGCAAGACCGCTATGGAAGGTCACTTCGGTGTAGAGGAGCTGCCCTGGGAGCAGACCGACCTTGTGGATGAGCTGAAAAAGCTGGCAAATATCTGAATTTAGGGAAAAAGCACCGAATGGTGCTTTTTTCTTTGCATTTTGCAAAAACCGTGGTATATTAAGAATATATTGAACGATGGAGGGATTCCAGTGCTGGATTTTATGCGCCTTGCTTGCGCCGTGCCTGCGGTGCGGGTAGCGGATGTTAAGAAGAATACGCAGGATATCTGTGATTATATTGGAAAAGCGGATGCACAAGGGTGCGACCTGGTGGTGTTCCCGGAGCTGGCGCTGACAGGCTATACCTGCGCCGACCTGTTCTTCCAGGAAACGCTCCTTGCCGATTCTATGGAGGGTCTAAAGGAAATTATGGCCTGCACCGCTCATCACCCTGGCCTCACGGCTGTGGTGGGTCTGCCGGTGGTTTTGGCGGGACAGATGTATAACTGCGCCGCTGTAGTCAGCCGCGGTATGCTGTGGGGCTTAGTTCCCAAGACTTATCTGCCTAACTATAGTGAATTTTATGAGCGCCGCTGGTTCTCTTCTTCTCAGGATTTGCCTTTGGACAAGGTAAGCGCCAAGGCCTTGGGTTTGGATGGAGAGTTCAGCGTTAAGGTGGGTCGTGACCTGCTATTTACCTTGGGTGACGGCACAGTGATGGGCGTGGAGATCTGCGAAGACCTGTGGTCGCCTATGGCGCCCTCTACCTTGATGACTCTTAACGGGGCAGAGGTGATCGTAAACCTGTCTGCTTCCAATGAGACCGTAGGCAAGCGGGCAAAGCGCCGCAGCTTGGTGCAGCACCAGTCCGGTGTCTGCGGCTGTGTGTATGCTTACTGCTCCTCCGGTTATACCGAATCTACTTCTGATCTGGTGTTCTCCGGTCACAGTATGGTGGCGGAAAACGGCACGCTGATCGCTGAGAACAAAAAGCTCATCGAAACAGATTATATGCTGGTGCAGGATGCGGATTTGGGTAAGATCCGCGCCAAGCGGCGGCATAATAAGAGCGTCCGGGATGCCATTTCCATGTACGCGGCGGTTGAGCCTATGCGGTATATCGAGTGCAATCCCAACCCCTTGCGCTCTGACGGCAGCTTGTATGCCATCGAAAAGTTCCCCTTCGTGCCGGAAGAACGGCAGGAGCGGTGTATGTCCATCTTCCAGATTCAGGTTGCCGGCCTTGCCCAACGGCTGCGGGTGGTGGGCGCCAATGCGGTGATCGGTGTTTCCGGCGGTTTGGATTCCACGCTGGCTCTGTTGGTGGCGGTGGAAGCTATGCGCCAGCTGGGTAGACCGGCAAGCGATGTGTACGGCGTGACCATGCCTTGCTTCGGTACATCTGACCGGACTTATAACAATTCTTTGGCGCTGATGGATGCTTTGGGCATTACTACTAAGGAAATCAATATCCGGGATGCGGTGACTACCCATTTCCGGGATATCGGCCATAACCCGGCTGTCCATAACGGCACTTATGAAAATTCCCAGGCCCGGGAACGCACCCAGATTTTGATGGACTATGCCAGTGTGGTAAATGGCATCGTAGTTGGTACAGGTGACTTGAGCGAGCTGGCTTTGGGCTGGTGTACCTACAATGGCGACCATATGAGTATGTACGGTGTCAACGGCTCTGTACCCAAGACTCTGATCGGCCCGATGATCGGTGTGATCGCAGAGCAGCCGGAATTTATGGATGCAAAGCAGGTGCTGCTGGATATTGTGGATACCCCCATTTCTCCTGAGCTGCTGCCCCCGGATGAAAGCGGCAAGATCAGCCAGCAGACCGAGGATATCGTTGGCCCTTATGCCCTTCACGATTTCTTCCTGTATTATATCCTGCGCTACGGCTACAAGCCGGAAAAGATCTATACTTTGGCTTGCCGGGCCTTTGCCGGCGAGTATACTTGCGACACTGTGAAAAAGTGGCTGAAGGTATTTTACCGCCGGTTCTTCACCCAGCAGTTTAAGCGCAACTGTATGCCCGACGGTGTAAAAGTCGGCTCTGTGTGCTTAAGCCCCCGTGGTGACTGGCGTATGCCCAGCGACGCAGCCGCCCGCATCTGGCTGGAAGAAGTAGAAAACCTATAAGCAAAAGCTGCCTGAAATCTTTCAGGCAGCTTTTTAATTGATAATTTACAGTTGACAGGTAACAATGAATGTGTCGGCGAAGCCGACTTATTTGAATAGGTCGCAAAGCGACACCAAAATTGTCAATTTTCAATTTTCCATTGTCAATTTGCTATGAGTATGGGTTGTATCTGTTTTCTTTGCAGCGCAAGGGAAAGGGCGTCGGGTATTTTGGCAAAATCTGCCACCATGGAGGTAGGCTTTTTCTCCGGGTCGTCCTGACCAAAGGGAACGAAGTAATAGTGCTTGCGGGCAAGGAGTCTGCCGATGTTTTCCGCAGCGGCAGAAAGGGCATCGTTGGTGGAAACGGCAACGAGTACCGGCCGGCCGTTTCGCAGGTGGCTCTTGGCGGCCATAGTCACCGGGCCGTCGGCAATGCCGTGGGAAAGCTTTGCCAAAGTGTTTCCGGTGCAAGGGGCGATGATAAGGGCATCCAGCAGCTTTTTCGGGCCGATGGGCTCTGCCTCCTCGATGGAGCAGATGGGCGCTTTGCCGCAAATATCGCTTGCCCGGCGGATATGCTCCTGGGCTGTGCCGAACCGGGAAGAAGTGGTATAAGCGCAGTGGGAGAAAATGGGGATCAGGTCGTAGTCCTTGCTTAGCTGTTCCATAACAGGAAACACCTTGTGATAGGTACAAAATGAGCCGCACAGGGCAAAGCCCACAGTCATAGGGTTTCCTCCTTATATATAATATAGTATGCGCTGGGCCATAAGAGAGCCGGCGCTTTCCGGGGCATCCTTTCCGGGAAGACCTCTGGCCCACAGTACATCCGGCCCTGTGATGCCGGGGATGGATGCAAGATCGATCTTCAGGGCATTTCCCGGGCAATCCGGCAGCAATAGTTCCGGGGCGGTGTTGAAAATGAGCCGGTAGCTTTGGGGCAAAAGGGTATCGGCAGCATTATAGCCCAGGGCAGCGAGCATTGCCCGGTCGGTTTCTTTCCGGGCAAATACAGTGACTTTGGCATCCATAGCTTTTAAGAGCCGGGCAAGGCACTTGCCGATCCTGCCCCAGCCGATGATAAGACAGGGACAATCCTTTAAGGTGACGGGCAGCTTGCTCATGGCAAGACAAATGGCGCAGTAGGCGGTAATGGATGCATTTTCTGAAACATATAAAGGGTCTTTGAGCAGATCAACGACCCGATAACCGGTAAGCGCAGGCAGATTGCCGCCGATCACCGTAATGCCTTTTGGCAGAATATCCAGTAGTTCCCGCAGGCTCTGCCCGCCCTTGATCCGGTCTTCACTTTCTAAAGACGGAACAGGCAGCAGCAGATGGGTAACAGCGGAACAGGGCATTTGGGTAAACACGCAGCCGGCTTCCTGCAAGTATTCGATAGCGTAGGTAGTAGCAGGGGAGCGACCGGCGGTGAAGAAAAGAAGGTCTTTCATAAAAATCACCCTTTCGTGACAGATTATGCTGCTTGCGCTGCGCTTGTGCTTGATTTTTCCAGCAGTTTTCAGTATAATAATAGTAAGAGGTGAGTGCGTATGAAACGACTTGGATTCATCCACGATATGATGGATGTAAAAGTGCTGATTTTGTTTGTAATGGCTCGTTGCAATTATCCCCTGACCAATCAGGAGGTTTACGAGCTTTGCTATCAGGACGATTGTTTGAGCTATTTTGATGTGTGCCAGGCGCTGCCGGAAATGGTGGCCTCCGGCCATCTGAAGCAGCTGGACGAGGAGCGGTATGAAATTACCGACAGCGGCCGGGAAGACGGCAAGCTGACGGAGGATTCCATCGCCTTTACCGTTAAGCAGCGTGCCGAGGATGCGGTTGCCAAGTTTAACCGCCAGCTGCGCAGAAGCAGCTATGTAAAAACCCAGATCATCCCCCGGGAAAGCGGTGACTTTTCTGTGGTGATGTCCTTGGACGATGAAATGGGCAATTTGATGACTTTGGAGCTGGTAGCGCCGGATCAGCGGCAGGCTGTGCGTTTGAGCAGGCTCTTCCAGCTGCGCGCCGAGTCTGTGTATAATATGACAATGGAGGAATTACTGAAAGCAGAGGCCGAGTTAGATGCGTAACCCTTGTCTAAAAGGGCAAATCGTGGTATAATGTAAGTACACCGGAATACCGGTGAATAGAAAGGAGCTGCCGCATATGAAGTTTCAGTTTAGTGAGAAGAAAGTCAAACTGCCCGGTTCTGTCCATGCTTATGCCGAGAAAAAGGTAATGAAGCTGGCACGGTTCTTTGAGGAGGATGCGGAAGCACTTATCGTATTTTCTACGGAGAAAAACCGGAACAAGGCCGAGCTGACCGTTCACGGAGCAGGTACCTGGTTCCGGGCCAGCGAAAGCACCTCCGATATGTTCGCATCCATCGATGCCGCGGTTGGTACGATTGAGGGTCAGATCCGTAAGAATAAGACCCGCCTTGCCCGCCGCTTGCGGCAGGATGCCTTTGCCCGCAGCGTGGAGGAAACCTCCTTTGCAGCCGATGAGCCGGAAGAAAGCTTTAAGATCGTTAAGGTCAAGCAGTTTTACTTTAAGCCTATGACCCGGGAAGAGGCTGTGCTGCAGATGAATCTTTTGGAGCATAATTTCTTTGCTTTCCGGGATGAGGATAATGGCGGCAGCTTTGCCGTTGTTTACCGCAGAAATGATGGCGGTTACGGCCTCATCGACGACGCAAAATAAGCTGTTTTAAGCATACAAATAGGGCCCCGAAAGGGGCCCTAAAATTTTTTTCGAAATTTGAAAAATTATGCTTGACAATGTAAAACGGCTGTGTTATTATATGCAAGCTGTCGCGATGAAGGGCGTGCCTGGAGGGCAGCGAATGTACCTTGTAAATTGAATAACGCAAAGACGAAATGAACACCTTGGACAATTATAATGGATTGTTTTAAGCGTTTTATAGAACGAATAACAGCCAACGAAAATTCTTGAGTAAGATTGCTAAGAGCAAATTATTCAAAAACTTGATTTTAGAGCATTAAGCTTTAAGATACGATTTTTTGAGAGTTTGATCCTGGCTCAGGACGAACGCTGGCGGCGTGCCTAACACATGCAAGTCGAACGGACGAGGGGAGCTTGCTCCCCGAGTTAGTGGCGAACGGGTGAGTAACGCGTGAGGAACCTGCCTTTCAGTGGGGGACAACAGTTGGAAACGACTGCTAATACCGCATAATGTATCGAGGGGGCATCCCCTTGATACCAAAGCTTTATGTGCTGAAAGATGGCCTCGCGTCTGATTAGATAGTTGGTGGGGTAACGGCCCACCAAGTCAACGATCAGTAGCCGGTCTGAGAGGATGAACGGCCACATTGGGACTGAGATACGGCCCAGACTCCTACGGGAGGCAGCAGTGGGGAATATTGGGCAATGGGGGAAACCCTGACCCAGCAACGCCGCGTGAAGGAAGAAGGCCCTCGGGTTGTAAACTTCTTTTAGCAGGGACGAAGGACGTGACGGTACCTGCAGAAAAAGCGACGGCTAACTACGTGCCAGCAGCCGCGGTAATACGTAGGTCGCAAGCGTTGTCCGGATTTACTGGGTGTAAAGGGCGTGTAGGCGGAGATGCAAGTCAGGTGTGAAATCCCGGGGCTCAACCCCGGAACTGCACTTGAAACTGTATCCCTTGAGTATCGGAGAGGCAAGCGGAATTCCTAGTGTAGCGGTGAAATGCGTAGATATTAGGAGGAACACCAGTGGCGAAGGCGGCTTGCTGGACGACAACTGACGCTGAGGCGCGAAAGCGTGGGGAGCA
>JAZOWK010000054.1:0-4707 GCA_045659205.1 Faecousia sp. | reverse complement strand
CGTTAAAATACGATTATTTTTAGTGAAATCGCTGCGGCGGTGGGTGGATTTAGCTGAAAAACTCCGATGCTTTTGCATCGGAGCTTTTTCATGGGGTGGGTGATGGGACTCGAACCCACCACGCCCGGAACCACAATCCGGTGCTCTGCCAATTGAACTACACGCACCATATTAAGTTTGCTGAATGCACGCAATCGAGACTCGTTTGCGTTATTGCAAGCTAAGTGGCACGCCAGGAGGGACTCGAACCCCCGACCTACTGCTTAGAAGGCAGTTGCTCTATCCAGCTGAGCTACTGGCGCATCTATGGAGCGGGTGACGGGAATCGGACCCGCGTATCCAGCTTGGAAGGCTGGTGTTCTACCATTGAACTACACCCGCAAATCCTATTTCCTGACGCATTCAGCCATAGGATTTTAGCATAAGAAAACCGGTCTGTCAAGGCTCATTTGCGGAAATCTTGGGTAATTTTTCGTAAATTACGTCTGCTACCGCGCCCATAGCGCAATCACATACATTTTCATACCGGTCTGCGATGCTGCCGTCGCTGGGGCAATAGGCAAAATCTGCGCCGTCTAACATTTGGATATCGTTGGGGGCATCGCCTACACAGACCAATATTTTTTTACCCAGCATCTTTTGCAGATCCTTGGCGATCTTCAGCTTGGAAATGCCCTTTGCGTGGACATCCACGATCCGGGGACAGGGGTGGAACATATCCAAACGCGCTCCGTAGTTTTCCTGAAGATATGCTTTTGCCTCGTTTATCATAGTGATTTCCCAGTCTTCAGCGTGGTACATAGAAGCTACGGTGACATCTTCGAACTGACCGTAGAAGGTAAATTTAATAAAAGGCTGGGGGATATGGTCATAGTCGGTATATGCCCAGGCGCAGTTAAATGCGCTGTAGGCCTGCCAGCCGGGGTTTTCCTTCAAGGCGTAATGGGCATCTGCGCCCTGGATCTCCACGGTAAGCTTAGGAAAGCGTTCCTGCAGCTCTTTAAGCACCGCAGATGCATCGATTTGGATAGGGGAATAGGAAATGAATTGCTTTTTGCGGCTGTCGTACATAGCGCTGCCGTTATACAGCAGCAAAGGCGCATTCACCGGCAAGGTGTCAATAAAGGTGTGACACATAGGGATGCTTCTGCCGGTATTGACCGTGAATGTACCGCCATTTGCAATAAAATATTCAATTGCCTCAATGTTCCGCTGGGGGATGGAAGAATCCGGGGCGGTGAGGGTGCGGTCAAAATCTACTGTAAGCAGAATATCCGAAAAGTTAGCCATTTATAATTTCTCCAATTTTTTTAAAACACATTCAAAATATTCGGGCAGGGGAGCCATCACCATAACGGGGCGGCCGTCTCTGGGGTGGCGGAAACACAGGATGCCTGCGTGCAGGCACTGACTATCCTGACCCAATTCCGCCTTTTTATGACCGTACACCGTATCGCCTAAAATGGGGTGACCGATGTGGGCCATATGGACGCGGATCTGGTGGGTGCGTCCGGTTTCCAGCTTACACCGCACATGGGTATAGCCCCGGTAGCGGGCAACCACCTCCCAATGGGTGACGGCTTCTTTGCTGTTTCGCTGGGTGACGCACATCTTTTTCCGGTCGGTAGGGTGGCGGCCGATGGGGGCATCTACCGTGCCGCTGTGTTCCCGGAAAGAGCCGCACACGATGGCTTCATAGGTGCGGGCCATAGTATGGTCTTTCAGTTGAGATGCTAAAACCGTATGGGCAAGGTCATTTTTGGCTACTGCCAAAAGACCGGAGGTATCTTTATCGATGCGGTGGACGATACCGGGGCGCAGCACGCCGTTGATGCCGGAAAGGGCATCGGCTCTGGCAAAAAGCAGGCCGTTGACTAAAGTATCGTCGTTGTGTCCGGCGGCGGGGTGAACTACCAAGCCTTTGGGCTTGTTGATCACCAGCACATCCTCGTCTTCATAAACGATATCCAAAGGAATGTCCTTTGCTTCCACATCTAATCTTTTCGGCTCGGGAAGGGTAACTTTGATCTCGTCGCCTTCATTTACCCGGTCATTTTTCCTGCCTGGCTTGCCGTTTAGCGTCACGCAGCCGTTTTCCAGCAGCTTTTGCACGGCGCTGCGGCTCATATCCGGCAGCGCATTTGCTAAAAACGCATCCAGCCGCCCTCCTGCAGCTTCAGCAATAAAGGTCATTTCTTATCTTCCTTCCAAAAAGCTTTGTTGAAGAACAAAAGGCTTACCATCAGGGCGATGCAGCCGCAGGTGATGAAGCAATCGGCCACGTTGAAAACGGGAAAATCGATAAACTCGGTTTGGATCATATCCACTACGAAGCCCAGCCGCACCCGGTCGATCACATTGCCCAGACCGCCTGCAAAAATGGCAACGATGCACCAGCGGTCAAAGGTAGTAAAGGGCCAACGCTTTTTGGAAAATTCCCAAACGATGGCGGCGGCAAAGACCGCAAAGATCACCACAAACAGCCAGCGCATACCCTCGAAAGAAGAAAAGGCAGCGCCGGTATTTTGGGTGTAGGTCAGGCAGAAAAGACCGTCGATCACACCTACACGGCCGTAAAGGGGAATATTAGCCACCACCAGTGCCTTGGTGATCTGATCCAGCGCCACTGCAGCGGCGGCAAAAATGCCCATAAACAGATAAAGCATCTGAAAAACCTCCTGAGATTTTGGCCCTATTTTACCATTTGTTGCCGGGAAAGTCAACGCACCCGGTGGCCCGGAAAGTATATTGCACAAAAATCCCCCCGCGGGGGATAGAAAAAAGGTCGAAATGTAGGCAAATCTACGATTGACTTTCGAGTTAAAAATGAGTAGAATAATACTGATACACTATGCGCCTGTGCCTTTTCAGCGCATAGGTGCGCAATAATCTTTTAGGAGGAATTCACATTGAAGGATTGGGCATCTTTAACAACCGTTGAGGAAATGGAAGCTGCCACGAACTCTCTGCTGGAAAACGCTTCCAAAGTTGGTGCGGATACCTGGCAGCAGCGTGTCAAGAACCAGACTCCTCACTGCGGCTTCGGCGAAGCAGGTACCTGCTGCCGGATCTGCTCCATGGGTCCCTGCCGTATTACTCCCAAGGCACCCCGTGGTATCTGTGGCTGCGATGTACACGGCATCGTCGCCCGTAACTACCTGCGCTTTACCGCCGGCGGTACTGCAACACACTCCGACCACGGCCGCGAGATCATGCACACTCTGCACGAGACCCGCGAGGGCGGCAACTATCAGGTCAAGGATCCTGAAAAGCTGATCCGCATCGCCAAGGAATGGGGCGTTGAGACCGAGGGCAAGGACATTTACGATCTGGCTCACGAGATGGCTGAAGTGGGTCTGCTGGAGTACGGCAAGCCCTTCGGTCGGCTGAAGTTCGTTGACCGCGCTCCTGAGCACACTCAGAAGCTGTGGAATGATGCTGAGATTACTCCCCGCGCTATCGACCGGGAAGTTGCACAGGCATTACATATGACCCACATGGGTTGTTCTTCTCTGCCTGAAGCTCTGATCCGTCAGGCTCTGCGCAGCGGTCTTAGTGACGGCTGGGGCGGCTCCATGATGGGCACCGAGTTCTCCGACGTTATGTTCGGCACTCCCAAGCCTGTAGACACTTCTGCCAATATTGGCGTTATGGAAAAGGATATGGTCAACATCATTGTTCACGGCCACGATCCTTCCCTGTCTGAAATGATCGTTTACTATGCAAACGATCCCGAGATGCTGGCTCTGGCTAAGTCCGTGGGCGCTAAGGGCATCAACATTGCCGGTGTTTGCTGTACTTCCAACGAAGTCACCATGCGTCACGGCATCCCCATGGCCGGTAACTTCCTGAACCAGGAAAACGTGGTTCTCACCGGCGCTTGTGAAGCCATCGTGGTGGACGTGCAGTGTATCTTCCCTGCACTGGGCCCCCTGTCTAAGTGCTTCCACACCAAGTTTATCACCACCTCTCCCATCGCTCAGATCCCCGATTCTGAGTTCTATCGCTTCAGCGCAGAGACCGCCGGCGAGAATGCTAAGGCTATCGTGAAGATGGCTGTTGAGAACTTCACCAACCGTAAGCAGGAACTGGTGAACATCCCCAACCAGAAGCAGAATGCCCGCGTTGGTTACTCTGTTGAGGCCATCAAGAAGGTGCTCGACGGCGTTGCCAACACCCAGGTGGACGAGCTGGGCTCCACCAAGCCTCTGATCGAGTGTGTACATTCCGGTGTTCTTCGTGGCGCTGTGGCAATGGTCGGTTGTAACAACCCTAAGGTTCGTCCCGACACCGCTCACATCGAGCTGATGAAGAAGATGCTGGAGAACGATATCATCGTTATTACCACCGGCTGTTCCGCACAGGCTGCTGCCAAGGCTGGCCTGATGGATCCCGAGAAGGCTAAGGAATACTGCGGCGCAGGTCTGAAGAGAGTTTGCGAGCTGGCTGGCATTCCTCCTGTTCTGCACATGGGCTCCTGCGTGGATATTTCCCGTATGATGATCCTGGCTTCTGACATCGCCAAGGATTGGGGCATCAACATTTCCCAGGTTCCCGTAGTTGGCTGCGCTCCCGAGTGGATGTCCGAGAAGGCTGTTTCCATCGGTAACTACGTTGTGGCTACCGGTATCGAGACCTTCCTGGGCGTTGATCCCTACTCCAAGGGTTCTACCGAGGTTACTGAGCTGCTGCAGGGCGAAAACGGCA
>JAZOWK010000053.1:0-19393 GCA_045659205.1 Faecousia sp. | reverse complement strand
CAACTCCTTGGCCCACAGAACGACATGGCTACGATCCGACTTAGTACAGCTTGCCAACCTCGGGAACGAAGCAGATGTCCTCCACCATCTTCTTGGCAGCGTAAGCAGCAGCGGAGTCCACAGCAGAGATGAACACGGAGCCGTCGTCCTCGATGTCCACCTTAGCACCGGTGTCGGCGCAGATCTTCTGGATGGTCTTGCCGCCGGAGCCGATGACCTCGCGGATCTTGTCCACGGGGATCTTCAGGCTGATCATCTTGGGGGCGAACTCGGAGACCCCGGGGCGGGGCTCAGCGATGCAGGGCAGCATCACTTCGTCCAGGATCACCAGGCGAGCCTTGCGGCAGCGCCCCAGTGCGTCGGCAATGATCTCCATGGTCAGGCCCTTGTTCTTCAGGTCCATCTGGATGGCGGTGATACCCTCGGTAGTACCGGCAACCTTGAAGTCCATTTCGCCGTGGAAGTCCTCAACACCCTGAATGTCGGTGAAGGTTCTCCAAGCACCGGTCTCCTGGTCGGAGATCAGGCCGCAGGAGATGCCTGCAACGGGGCGCTTGATGGGCACGCCAGCGTCCATCAGAGCCAGGGTAGAGCCGCAGATAGAGCCCTGAGAGGTAGAGCCATTGGAGCTAAGCACCTCGGATACCACACGGATAGCGTAGGGGAACTCCTCCACAGAGGGGATCACAGGCAGCAGAGCCTTTTCAGCCAGCGCGCCGTGACCGATCTCACGACGGGAAGTGGAGCGGGCAGCTCTTGCTTCGCCGGTGGAGAAGGAGGGGAAGTTATAGTGATGGATATAACGCTTGGTCTCTTCGGGGTAGATGGTGTCCAGCTTCTGAGCAGCGGACAGGGTGTTCAGGGTGCAGATGGACAGGACCTGGGTCTGACCACGGGAGAACAGGCCAGAGCCGTGTACCCGGGGCAGCAGGCCAACCTGAGCATCCAGAGGACGGATATCGTCCATGCCACGGCCGTCAACGCGCTTGCCTTCCAGCAGCCACTTCTTAACAACCTTCTTCTGCATCTTGTACAGGCAAACTTCGATGTGGGTCTCAAAGTCCTCGTACTTCTCACCGAACTTTTCAGCAAAGTCCAAGCGGGCAGCGGTCAGGCGCTCTTCCCGGATGTTCTTGTCATCGGTGTCCAGAGCGTGCTCGATCTGACCCAGGCCATACTCGATCAGGTCATCCAGCAGGTCGTGGTTTACAGCAGCCTTCTCAAAGGTGAACTTGGGCTTGCCGATCTCAGCAACGATACCGTTGATGAACTTCACGATCTCCATATTGGTCTCGTGAGCGATGCGGATAGCCTCCAGCACAACGGCTTCAGGAGCTTCGTTGGCCTCGGTCTCAATCATAACTACCTTGTCGAAGGTAGAAGCGATGCAAACAAAGCAATCGCAAGCCTCACGCTCATCAGCGGAGGGGTTTACGATATAGCGGTCGCCAACGTGGGCAACATTGGTGGTAGCCACAGGTCCGTTCCAGGGCACATCGCTGGACGCGATGGCGATGGAAGCGCCCAGAGAAGCAACCACTTCAACAGGGTTTTCGTGATCGTTTGCCAGAACAGTGCAGGTAACAACGGTGCCGTTACGCAGCTCCTGGTCGAACAGAGGACGCATAGGACGGTCGATGATACGGCTGTTCAGGATGCCCCGGTCAGAGGGCTTGCCCTCACGACGGTTGAAAGAGCCGGGAATACGGCCCACGGCATACATTCTTTCCTCAAACTCGATGGTCAGAGGGAAATAGTCGATACCGGACTTGGGGATGGGGTTGCAGGTGCAGGTGGTCAGCACCACGGTATCACCGTAGCGGCAGATGCACTCTGCGTTGGCCAGCTCAGCAACCTTACCGGTTTCCACAGTAAAAGGGCGGCCGCCAATTTCCATCTCGTAAACGTGATGGTTAGGATACTGCTTGCGAGTAATCATAGTTTTACCTCCATTTTTTCTTTTGTGTGGGAGGTTTTAGCACTTGAAACGAATGCCGACATTCGGCAGCCCTTTCAACTGCTAAAATGCCCTCCCGGTTGCTTCTTTGAAAAAAGGGCGACGGATATCCGTCGCCCTTTCCCAAAATTACTTACGGATACCCAGCTTGGCGATGATCGCACGGTAACGGTTGATGTCCTTCCGTGCCAGATAGTCCAGCATGTTGCGGCGCTTACCAACCATCATCAGCAGACCACGACGGGAGTGGTTGTCGTGCTTGTGAACGCGCAGGTGATCGGTCAGCTCGTTGATACGGGCAGTCAGAATAGCGATCTGCACCTCGGGAGAACCGGTATCGCCTTCGTGGGTTGCATTGTCCAGGATTACCTGGGTTTTCTTTTCCTTGAGGATCATAGTATTTACCACCTTTTTAAATTTACCTCGCGCCAAGTAAAGGGTCGGTGTCTTCCCGAAACTGAGCTGCGGGCATAGTAATATTGCCTGGCCATAGCCAGCCCGACTATCTTACCATAAGTTTTTCCAAATGTAAAGCAAAAATTTCAGCTTTTTTCAAATATTTTCCCAACTTGCAGGGCATTTTTCTCAATTTCTGCCTTCAGTTCTTCCAAAGAATCAAATTTTTTCTCCGGGCGCAGATAGGCATAAAAAGCCAAAGTCAGCTTTTTGCCGTAAAGGTCGCCTGCAAAATCCAAAAGATAGGGCTCAACCGTGACCCGGTGACCGCCCACCGTGGGCCGGGTGCCTACATTGGTCACCGCCAAATATTCCTTGCCCTCTGTGTAAGCCTTACAGGCATACACGCCGAATTCAGGCACGATCACACCTTCCGGAATCAGCAGATTTGCCGTAGGGATGCCGATGGTACGGCCCAGCTTTCTGCCGGTGACCACCGTTTCCGTGAGGATATGGGGATGCCCCAAAAAGGCATTGGCCTTTTCCACCTGTCCATTTTCCAGCAAGCTGCGGATATGGGTAGAAGAAATGCGAATATCCTCCAGCATCTGCTGCTCTACGATACCGCAGGCAAGACCCCGCCGGGCGCAAAAGGCCTGCAGCTTTTCTGCGTTTCCCTCACCTTTGCAGCCAAAGCGGAAATCGCTGCCGCAGACAAAGCCAGCAGCGCCACCATCCACCAGAGCCGCAAGGAAATCTTCCCAAGGCTGGGCCATCGTCTGCTCCGTTACGGAAAGCTCCAGCACATCCTCTGCGCCAAAGTGCTTCAGCAAAGCGACCCGATCTGCTGTTCCGTTAATTAATTTAGGGGGCATAGCCACAAACAGGCTTTGGGGATGCCGGTCAAAGGTGACCGCGCAAACCGCTGCATCCTTTTCTGCGGCAATTTGGCAGGCTCTTTTCAGCAGCGCCTGGTGACCCAAATGCACCCCATCAAAAAAGCCTAATGCGTAAATTTTCTTTTTCTTCATCATTTCACACCTGAAAAAAGCTTTTTACGGTGTACATCACACCGGCCTCCACCTTTGCCAGCATCAAAAATTCTCCCTCAGGGCTGTATGCCCGGTATGTGCCGTCAGCCTTTTCCACAGAAAAGCTATTACCGTTGCGGCAGCGCAGAGTCTGCTTGGGGGTAAGTACTACCTGCTCAAAAGCCCCGAACATACTGTCCACCGGGATCAGGTACTTGCCGGGGTCATCGCTTTGGATCAGTTCCTGCAGGCTCACCGCCTGCTCCAAAGTATAGCTGCCTGCGCTTACCCGGCGCAGCTGTTCCATACAACCGCCGCAGCCAAGGACCGCGCCAATATCCTTACACAAAGTGCGGATATATGTACCCTTGGAGCAATGCACCAGCAGCCGGGCAGTTGCGCCATCAAAATCAAGACATTCCAGCTTAAAAACGGTCACAGGTCTTGCCTGCCGCTCCACCTGCTTACCCTTGCGGGCCAAATCATACAGCTTTTGGCCGTTTACCTTAATGGCAGAGTACATCGGGGGTACTTGCAAAATATCTCCCCGGAACTGCTGTAAGGCATCCTCCAGCTGCGCTTTGGTAACGGTGACCGGTTTTTCTTCCAGAATAGTGCCGGTAATGTCCTCCGTATCGGTGGTTACACCCAGCCGCAGCACCGTTTCATAGGTCTTTTCCGCGTGTTCAAAAAACTCCACACCCCGGGTAGCTCTGCCCACAAAAACCGGCAGCACACCGGTAGCCAGCGGGTCTAACGTGCCGCCGTGTCCAATGCGCCGGGTCTGAAACACGCCCCGCAGCTTGCTGACCACATCCTGGCTTGTCCAGCCCTGGGGCTTATCTACGATCACGATTCCATCCATAGTATCATTCCGTTACGGGCATAGCCTTTTCTACGGCCAGCACCGCATCTTCCATCGTCATTTTAAAAGTAGCGCCGGCTGCGCCCTTATGGCCGCCACCGCCAAAGTGCGCGCACACAGCCGCTGCATCATAGCCGGGTACTGCCCGGACAGACAGCTTCAGCAAGCCATCCGGATTTTCCCGAATGGTAGCTGCGATCTTCACACCGGCAATGCTTCTGGGGAAACCGGACACATTTTCCAGGTCATCCTCCGTTGCCCCCATTTCCCGTTCTGCTGCCAAAGGCAAAGAACAAACCGCCACCCGGCCATCCTGGCTGAAGCGGGCATTTTCTACAAGATAGCTTTGCACCCGCAGCTTTGCAAGGCTGGTGGTAATAAACAGCTCCTGATTAATAGAAAACAGCTCTGCCCCGGCCTCCGCGCATTTGGAAGCCACGAAAAAGGTATTGGCGGTGGTGTTGGCAAAGCGGAAGCAGCCGGTATCGGTGGAAATTGCCGTATAAAGGGCATTAGCGATTGCCCGGTCAAGGGCTACACCCAGCTGGGTCAAGATGGCATAGATGATCTCACCGCAGGCAGCTCTTTCCGGCTGCACCAGCTCACAGGGAGTAAAGGACTCCGCCGAGCCGTGGTGGTCGATCCGCAATGCGATCCTGTCTGCCAAATGGCGCAGATCGCCCAGCAGATCCCGGGATGCGGTATCCACGCAAATCAGGGTATCTTCTTCCTGCACATTAGGTTTGGTGATGCCTTCCACCAAAGAAATATATTTGGGTGTGACCTCCGGGTTTTCTACCAAGTAGGCGGTCTTACCAAGCTTGCGCAGGCCCAGACACAATGCTGCGCCTGAGCCTAAAGTATCTCCGTCGGGACGGCGGTGGGTCAAGATAGCGAAATGATCCCGCTCCTGTAACCAAGCAGCCGTTTCCTCAACTGTCAAGATCTTCATCTTTATTTTCCTCTAAGGAATTGATCAGCTTCAGCATCTTTGCGCCGTAGGTGATGGAATCATCCAGCGCCCACTGCAGCTGGGGGGTGTAGCGCAGATTCAGGGAGCTTCCCAGCTCTCTTCTGAGGTAACCGGATGCAGACTGCAGACCCTTCAGGGCATCTGCTGCCTTATCCTCCTGCAAAAAGCTTACATAGATCTTTGCATAGCGCAGATCCGGTGTGGTCTGCACATGGGTAATGGAGATCATCGTCTCCTGCACTCTGGGGTCTTTCAAATTGCGGATCAGGGAAGCCAGTTCCTTCTGAATTTCCTCATTGATCCGACCGATTCTGTTGGATGCCATATAAAAGCCTCCTTATGGCAATCTATGCCGTGCCGCACCGCGGCACGGCATAACAGTTTTGTTAAAAAATAGCTTTTGGCAAAGTTGGCAGAGGTCAAAGAAACACCAAAGACAAGCAACTCGACCCCGAAGTGTATATAGATACTCGAGAGGGGCGAGTTGCGCAGTAAGTCAAAACACCTTGCACAGCAAGCCTTTTCCTCACATCCGTTAAAACAAGCACTTTTTGACGCCTTCTTCCCTAGCAGAAGACTTTCGGGCCGATGTGGGCATCGGCCCCTACAAAATATTGTGTTTTGACGGTTTGGTGGTCCTTTGACTCTCTGATGCCGCACCGCGGCACGGCATAGTGTAATTTATCGCTTAATTTCCTGCATGACGAAGCACTCGAATACGTCGCCTTCCTTGATATCATTGAACTTCAGGATGCTCATACCGCACTCATAGCCGGCAGTAACTTCCTTGGCAGCATCCTTAAACCGCTGCAAAGAGCCAACCTCACCCTGATGGATAACGATATTATCACGAAGCACGCGCACCTGTGCATCCCGGCTGACCTTGCCATCCTTGACCATACAACCGGCAATGGTACCAACGGAGGATACCTTGTAAGTCATACGCACCTCTGCGTGACCGATAATGGCTTCCTCGTACTTGGGAGCCAGCATGCCCTTCATAGCGGCCTCGATCTCGTCGATAGCATCGTAAATGACCCGGTAGAACCGCATATCCACGGCAGTACGCTGGGCGCTGGCCTGAGCGCCCGCATCGGGACGGACATTGAAGCCAACGATGATGGCGCCGGCAGTGGAAGCCAGCAGAATATCGCTTTCGTTGATTGCGCCAACACCGGTGTGGATGACCCGTACACGAACCTCCTCGTTGGAGATCTTTTCCAGGCTGGCCTTCACTGCTTCGGCAGAGCCCTGCACGTCAGCCTTGACGATCAGGGGCAGCTCCTTCATTTCGCCCTCCTGCATCTTGGCAAACAGGTTATCCAGGGTGACCTTGGTCATCGCATTGGCAGCTGCATCCTTGGCAGCCTGACGACGCTGCTCCACCAGCTCACGAGCCATACGCTCGTCGGTAACGGCATTGAACTCATCACCGGGAGCGGGAACATCGGCAAGACCGGTGATCTCCACAGGGATGCTGGGGCCGGCGGTCTTCACAGTGCGGCCCTTATCGTTGGTCATCACACGGACACGGCCAACGGCAGTACCGGCAATGATGATATCGCCCTGATTCAGCGTACCGTTCTGCACCAGCAAGGTAGCAATGGGGCCACGGTTCTTATCCAGCCGTGCTTCGATAACCGTACCCTTGGCGCGGCGGTTGGGGTTAGCCTTCAGCTCTGCCACTTCGGCAGTGAGCAGTACCATTTCCAGCAGGTTATCCAGGCCCATACCGGTCTTGGCGGAAATGGGGCAGATCACCGTGTCGCCGCCCCACTCTTCGGGGATCAGCTCATACTCGGTCAGCTGCTGCTTTATTTTGTCCGGATTTGCCTCAGGCTTATCCATTTTATTGATAGCAACGATGATGGGAATATTTGCGGCCTTAGCGTGGTTAATGGCCTCGATGGTCTGAGGCATAATGCCGTCATCGGCAGCCACCACCAGAATGGCAATATCCGTACACATGGCACCACGAGCGCGCATAGAAGTAAAGGCTGCGTGACCGGGGGTATCCAGGAAGGTCAGGGACTGGCCGTTTACATCCACAGTGTAAGCGCCGATGTGCTGGGTGATGCCGCCGGCCTCACCGGAAGTCACATTGGTCTGACGGATAGCGTCCAAAGTACTGGTCTTACCGTGGTCAACGTGACCCATAACAACCACAACGGGGCTTCTGTCCTGGAGCTCTTCAGCGGTATCCACGTGATCGTCAATGATCCGCTCTTCAATGGTAACGGTAACTTCCCGCTCCACCTTGCAGCCCATTTCCACAGCTACAAATTCAGCGGTGTCAAAATCGATGGTCTGATTAAGGCCGGCCATCACGCCGTTCTTCATCAGGCACTTAATCACTTCGCCGGCGGTCTTCTTCATCCGGGAAGCCAGCTCGCCTACGGTGATCTCATCGGGGATCTTAACGGTAACAGGGGCTTTCCGGGCCACCTCCATCTGGAGCTTGCGGAGCTTCTCCTGCTCCTCATTTCTGGCCTTGTTGCCCTTGAACTTATTGTCCTTCTTATTCTGCTGCTGGCCCTTCTTGCCACCGATGCGCTGCTTGCCACCGGCATAGTTCTGCATCCGCTCGGATACCAGATTGTCCACCCGGTCATCAAAACGGCTCACATTCACCTGCACAGCAGAGGTATCCACCACACGACGCTCCCGCTTGCGCTCTTCCTGCTGAGGCTGCTGGGGCTTTTGGGCAGGTGCAGCGGGGGCAGCTGCCTGCGGCTTCTGCACCGGCTTTTCTTCCGGCTTTGCAGCCTTCTTTTCCTGCACAGGTTCAGCCTTGGGAGCTTCCACAGGCGCAGGAGCAGGTTCAGCCTTGGGCTTGGGTGTTACAGCAAAGACCACTTCCAGAGATTCGATCTGGTTGGTCTGGGTAATATAATCGAAAACCACATTCAGCTCTTCTTCTGTGAGCACCTGTGTATTGGACTTGGGCTTTTCAAAGAACTTGCCCACAATATCTGCGATCTGCTTGGGTGCGACGCCAAAATCCGCCGCCAACTCTTTCAAACGATACTTCACTAAACTCATATTCGTACCTCCATAATCAAAGGGTAACCTTAAGCCTTCTTGCCGGTACGGCCCATACGCTTGTTCTTCAAGTGAGCCTTGGCCTCCGCCTGCCGCTTTTGCACCCGCTTGGTTCTGTTTTCCAGGTCAAGCAGCACATCCCGATACTTTTCATCGCTCCCCAATGCCTTTGCAAAGGCAAGGGCCATGGCAGGATCGGTAATGGCAGCCAAAGCAAGCTCTGTACGGCCAACGGCCTGACCCAGCTCATCCTTGGTATACGCTACGCGGATGCATTGCTGCTGGGTGCCGGCTACAAAGCTTTTGGCTCTGCGCCAGGTGTGATCGGTAGCATCACTGGCTACCACCACCAGCCGCGCCTTTTGGGCCCGGGCGCAAGCGCCTACCGGCTCTTCTCCCAGCTCAATACGGCCGGCCTTTCTGGCCAGGGCAAGATAATTAAGGGCTTTATCCACGGCAATGTCCCTCCATTTCCCGGGTCAGCTGCTCATACACCTCATCGGGGATGCTGACCTCCAGGCTGCGTTCCAGGGACTTGGCCTTTTGGGCCTTACGCAGGCATTCCGGATCGGGACACACATAAGCGCCCCGGCCGTTCAGCTTGCCGCTAAAATCCAATCGGGTAGAGCCGTCGGTGCAGCGCACCACACGCAGCATATCCCGCTTGTCCTTGCGTTCCCGGCAACCCATACATTGCCTTTGAGGAATTTTCTTTTGCACCGTAAGCTCCTCCTTTTTTGGATTTTAGATGTCTGCCTGGCTGGCAGGCTTAATATCGATCTTATAGCCGGTCAAGCGAGCAGCCAGACGGGCGTTCTGACCTTCCTTACCGATGGCAAGGCTCAACTGATCATCGGGAACGATGACACGGCAGGCCTTCTGACCGGGGACTAAAGTCACGCTGATCACATCGGCGGGGCTAAGAGCAGCCTGCACATACTTGCAGGGATCTTCGCTCCAAACCACGATGTCGATCTTCTCGCCCTTCAGCTCTTCCACCACAGCGCCTACACGGCCGCCTCTGGGGCCAACGCAAGTACCGACAGGATCGATGCCCTCCATAACGGCACGGACAGCGATCTTGCTGCGGGAGCCAGCCTCACGGGCAATGTTGCGGATCTCCACCTGACCGTCAGCAATTTCGGGCGTTTCCAGCTCGAACAGACGGCGCACCACATTGGGATGGGTACGGGAAACATGAACCTGAGGACCGCGGGCAGCGCGGCGCACTTCCAGAACATATACCTTTACCAGATTGCCGGGAGCGTACACTTCACCGGGGATCTGCTCTGAATAACGCAGCACAGCTTCTTCCTGCTCGCCGCCCTGGCCGATACGTACAAATACATCACCGGTGGGATCAACACGGGTAACCGTACCCACCAGCAGCTCCTGAGACTTGGAGCTGTAGTTATCGTAAGCAACGCCACGCTCTGCCTCACGGATGCCCTGGATAACCACCTGCTTGGCAGTCTGGGCAGCGATACGGCCGAACTTCTGAATATCTACGGGGATGGACACAGTGTCGCCCACCTGCACATTGGGGTCATAGTTCTTGGCGGCATCCAGATAGATCTCCACAGCGGGATCTTCCATTTCCTCCACCACGGTCTTATTCAGGTGCATAAACAGACCCTTTTCGCTCAAATCCACCACTACATTTTCAGCGGGGATATCCCGGTCGTCTTCCCGGTCTTTGCGGTAAGCATTGGTCAGCGCCTGCTTCAAGCGCTCCACCATATACTCCACAGGGATGCCCTTGATCTTTTCCAATTCCCGCAGGCTGGCGAAAATCTCCGCACCGATATCTACCTGGGGAACCTGTGCGCCCTTCTTGGCTTTTGTTGTTCTTGCCATTTGAGTTGATCCTCCTGTCAGAATTCTACCCGCAGGCGCACCAAGGCAACCTGGGATTTTTCGAATGTGATATTTTCTTTACCGGCTTCCACCGTCACACGGCCATCTTCATAGCCGCGGAGGATGCCGGGGATTTCCTTGAGTCCGTTATAAGGACGGTACAGCTTTACCAGCACAGCGCTTCCCATAAACTGAGCAAAGTCCGCAGGCCGGCGCAGCGCCCGCTCCAAACCGGCGGAGCAGACCTCAAAGTGATAGCTTTCCGCAATGGGGTCTTTTTCATCCAGTATGGGGTCTACCGCCCGGGCGATGACTTCGCAATCGTCGATGCTCACGCCGCCGTCTTTATCGATGTAAATACGCAGGAAACGCTCAGAGCCTTCCCGGACATATTCCACATCCCAAAGCTTGCAGCCGTTTGCCTCCACGATGGGTTTTGCAAAGCTTTCTACCAATTCTGTAACTTTCATATTTTCCCCTCTTTCAGCGCAAAAGAGAGGGGCGAACCCCTCTCTTTCGTAAAGTATACTCTAAGATTACCTGCATTATAGCACTTTCTTTTGGCTTTTGCAAGGCTTTTTTCAGAAAGAGGCACACTTTTTTTGAATTTTACTGTATTCCTCTCGGCAGACCCTGAATGTACTTATGATCCCAGTCATCGTCAAACAGGCCCGACATAGGACTGCCTACCGCAAAGTCGCCTGCCAGCTCCAGTAGGACATCGGCACATTCCAGGCTTTCCAGGTAAAATTCCGGCAATGCCTCCAGCCTCAGCTTTGCGCCCAGGATCGCACCGGCCACTGCGCCCACCGCCGCGCTTCTGCCGGAATGATTCACCGCCAGGATCATACCCGCGTCAAAATCGTCTTCATTCCGCAAGCAGGCAAACATCGCACCGGCTAAACACTCGTGGGCATCCCGGCAGTTTAGGTCTTCCATCGCCTGCTGGGGATCTTCTTCCAGCTCTGCCATCACAATGGCCTTATGCAAAAGCTTACTAACCTCTTTACTTTGAGGGAACTTTTCCCCGTAACGGCTTTCCATCGCTGCGATACCCTGTAAAAACTGCTCCTTCAGGGAAAGCTCCGGCTCTTGTAGGATACCTGCCACACAGTTGGCAAGCACGCTGCCGGACAAAAAAGCCAATGCGCTGCCGTGGGTCAGCGCCACGGTCTGCGCGCCCAAAATACCCACCTGATAGGGCTGTAAATATTTAGGATCATAAGCAAGACCCACCATCACTGCCCCGGGCAGACCGCCGGCAGTAGCCGTGCGGTTAATGGGCCGCTCCGGTGTACCCAAAGGATCCATCCGCAAAGCATCCAGCATCCGGGCATCCTTGCAGCGACGCTTACGCATCCGGGAGATCTTACTGACCCAACAATAGGAGCGCTCCGGATCTCTGGGGAAATGCTGGCTTCTTGCCCACTCCCGCAGGGATACGGAAATATAACGCAGATAATCGCTTTGCTTACCTCTGGTCGTGCCTAAAAGCAGGCCGTTACCCACATAAGCCGCCACCTGGGTATAGGAAGAGGCTTCTGCGCTGCCGTTGGCAAGATCGTAACCCAGTAGGCCGTTAGGGCCGTAATCCTCCCGGATCTCGTCCCAGGTTTTTCCGTCCACCGTATAGCCCATAGCATCGCCAATGGCCAAGCCTAACAGGCAGCCCTTACAGGCAGATTCCCGATTTATCACATTTCCACCTCCTGCGAAAGTTTTTCTTTATTATACCTGTTTTTATCCCATAAATCAAGAAAATCCCAAGGATTTCCTTATTTTTTGCTTACCAGACCATCCAATAGACGGAATATTCCGGTAAGCGCCAGGAAAATGCCCGCCGCCACCGGCAGGATCACCCCCAGATGCTGCAAACAGGCAAGCTGGATGATTCCCAAATCAAAAATCACAGAAAGGAACGGGATCAGGAAGCACCCGGCCATAGCAATGCCCATAGCGCCCAAAACCAGCAGCCGGAAAGGGCTTACCGGGCGGCTTACCTGTAATAGCACCAAAAGGCCTACTGTGGAAAGCACCGTTACACACAGGGTGCTGATATCCCCCTCCAAAACGCCCTGAGCCGTTAAATACCGCTGGGCAAACAGAACCGCCAGCACATTGGTCAGGCCGCCGGGCAGGGCATTACGCAATACCGTAGGCAAAAACTTACCCTTCACCCGCTGATAATTCGGCTCCATAGCGAAGAAGAATGCCGGCACACCAATGGTAAGGGCAGAGATCATCGTCATTTGGATGGGCTGGAAAGGATAGGCAAAGCCGATAGCCATCGTCAGCAGCGCCACGAACAGTGACATAATGTTCTTTACCAAAAACAGCGCCGCTGCCCGCTGGATATTGTTAATAACCCGACGGCCTTCTCCAACGATATAGGGCATAGCGCCAAAGTCCGATTCCGTCAACACCAGCTGGGCTACCTGGGAGCAAGCTGCTGCGCCGCTGGCCATAGCCACGCCGCAATCGGCCTGCTTCATTGCCAGCACATCGTTCACACCGTCACCGGTCATCGCTACCGTGTGACCCTGTTCCTTTAAGGCTTTGATCAGCTTCTTTTTCTGCTCCGGAGTCACTCTGCCGAAAACAGTATACTGCTGCGCTGCCCTGTAAATATCTTCATCTGTTAAAAGCGTACGGGCATCTATGTAATTTTCTGCGCCCTCGATCTGCGCCCCCATAGCCACTGCCGAAACCGTTTGGGGGTTATCACCGGAAATGACCTTAATGGTCACACCCTGTTCTTTAAAATAGGTAAAGGTCTTTACCGCATTTTCCCGGATGGGATTGGTGAGGATCAGCAGCGCCATAGGCAAAGCCAAAGCATCCTGCAAAGCCTCTTCCGGGTCACCTTGATAGGAAACCAGCAACAGCACCCGGTTGCCCAGGCGGTTTTCCGCCCCTATTTCAGATCGCAAAGCCTCATATTTTTCCTGCAAAAGGCACTCCGGCGCGCCCACCAAATATGTGCCCTCTGCAAAAACACCGCCGCACCACTTGCTCTGGGAAGTAAAAGGGATATATTTTTTGCAATCCCAGGCTGTTTCTTCCGGAAAAGCCGCCGCTAAGGCTTGGGCAGTATCGTTATCCGGGGTGCGGCCTGCGTACAAAGCACCTAAAGCCAATTTTGCCTGGGTAGCATCGCAGCCTTCAAGATAGCGCACAGATTGCAGCTTCATTTCCGGCTCTGTGATCGTACCGGTCTTATCCACGCACAGTACATCCACTCGCGCCAAAGTTTCGATGCAGTTCATATCCTGCACCAGCACCTTCTTTTGGGTAAGCAAAAGAGCGGATGCCGCCAGGGCAATGCTGGTGAGCAAATAAAGACCCTCCGGGATCATACCCACCAAGGCTGCCACCGTAGCCTGGGCGCTCAAGCTCAAAGAGGGCTGAATCACATAAAACTGGTGCAAGAACATACCGATACCCACAGGGATCAGCAAAATGCCCATCACCTTCACCAGCTTATCTAGTGAGCGCATCATTTCTGACTTGGTAGCTTTCGGATCTGCCTTGGCCTCCCGGGTCAGCTTGGCGGCAAAGCTCTCGTCGCCCACCTTAGTCAGCTGGGCTCTTCCCTGCCCGGCCACCACAAAGCTGCCGGAAAGCAGGCTATCCCCCGGTTTTTTTGTAATGACATCCTGCTCACCGGTAAGGAGGGCTTCATTGACAAACAGCTCGCCTTGGGCCAAAATGCCGTCAGCGCAGATCTGATCGCCGGTAAAAAACTCTGCAATGTCATCTTCCACCAGCTCCCAGGAAGGCACGGCGCACACCTGAGCATCCCGGATCACATTGACCTGCCGGGCAGTTACCAAAGAAAGCTTATCCACCGCCCGCTTGGCCCGGATCTCCTGCACGATACCGATCACCGCATTGATCACCAGAATGATCAAAAAGGTCATATTTTTTACCGAGCAACCACAAATCACCAAAACAGCCGCCAGGGCCACGAATATGAAATTGAAAAAGGTCAGGATATGCTGCCAGACGATCTGCTTTTCCGTCCGGCCCGCCTGGGCAGTGACCACATTGACCCGGCCAGCTGCCGTTCTTTCCGCCACCTGCTCCCGGCTCAAACCCTGCTGGGGGTCTACGGAAATACCGATTACCGTTTGCTCCATTTTCATTTCTCCCAAATTACCAGAACAGTTCCTTCTTTTACTGTGATCTTTCCTTCTTTTCCTATAAACGCGTTGCTTACGCCCAACGGAAATGATGGACGCAAAATGCCGTCTTTCAAGGTATATTTTAAGCCCTCTATATCTACAATTGCCTGCGCACTCAAGCAGAACACCGATACAGTGCCGGTTTGTTCCCGGGGAAACACCAAATGATCCGTTATCACCGTGGCGATCTGACGGACACCCATCAAAAAGCCTCTTGCCCCCCGCTGCGCCAAATAATGCAAAAGCTGGAAATTGGCCATGGTATGATCCACCCGCGGGCCATCCATACCGCCATAAATGTAAAATTCTTTATACCCTTTGGAAAGGCCCAGCTTCACCGCCAGCATCGCATCCGTATCATCCTTTTCTTTGGGATGTACTTGAGCGCCTTCCGGCACGAAACCCAAAGAATCAAAATCTCCCAGCACGATATGGGGCGCAAGTCCCAATTTGTGGGTATGACGATATCCGCCATCCGCGGCAATCAAAAGGTCATCAGCCTCTAATGGCAATATGCCGCCGGCAATTTCTCCCGCGCACAAGATCACACACTTTCCCATAACCGGGCCTCCTTTCCTGTTTTTATCTATAGTATCATATATTTCCAAAAAACAACACCCACAAATAAAAAAAGAACGCCATTGGCGTTCTTTTTTATTCATTATAAAGCGGCTTGATCCGCAAACGGTAAATGCGGGCATAGAAGAAGATAGACACCAAAAGGCTCACCACTTCGGCCGCAGGGAATGCCCACCAAACATTGTGGATATTTCCCGTCAGGCTCATTAAATATGCCACCGGCAGCAGCACGATGAGCTGACGGCTGAGTGATGTGATGGTAGAGTAAATACCAATACCCAAAGCCTGGAAGCTGGCGCTGAGCGCAATGCCCACCGCTGCCATGGGGAAAGAAAGGCTGATGGTACGCAAAGCGTCCACACCCAAGGCAATAAAGCCTGCATTGGCCGTGTCTTTCGCATCGGCAAAAATGCCCATAAGAGCCTCCGGAACGATCTGGAAAGCTGCTACGCCTGCAAGCATCACGCACAGGATCATCACCAGGGAAAGCTTCAGGGTCTTTACGATCCGATCCGGCTGCCGCGCGCCATAATTAAAGGCCAAAATGGACACCGCCGCATTGTTCAGGCCGAACACCGGCATAAAGAAGAAGCTTTGCAGCTTAAAGTACAAGCCGAATACTGCAGAGCCGGTCAGGCCGATGGCGCCAAAGCCCAGCAGGATCTGATTCATACCGAAGTTCATCACAGAGCCAATGGCCATCATGATCACGGAGGGAACGCCCACTGACAGGATCTTCTTGATGATATAGCCATCCGGCTTCATATACTTCAGGCCGAACTGCACATCCGGATTGCTGGTAAAGTTGAAGATCACCGCCAATATGGCAGCCACCCACTGACCGATCACCGTTGCCACCGCAGCGCCGCCGATGCCCATAGGGGCAATGCCCAAAGGCTCGTAGCCGAAAATAAACAGAGGGTCTAAAATAATATTCAGGATCGCGCCTGTGCCCTGGGTAAACAGGGTGTAGATGGTTCTGCCGGAGGCCTGCAAAAGCCGCTCGCCCAGCACCTCAACAAAAATGCCTGCAGTAAAGATGCAGCAAATAGAAGTATACTCCGTAGCGCCGCTGACCACTTCTGCCTCGCTGGTCTGCATAGCATAGAAAGGCCCAGCAGCAAAAAAGCCAAAGGCCATAAACAGCGCCACTGCCATGAACATCAGCAAAATGCCGTTACCGGCGCTGCGGTTTGCCCGTTCCTGATTGCCCTCACCTAAAGATTTACTCAAAAAGCTGTTCATACCCACAGCAATACCGGTGGCAAAACCGATCTGCAGGTTCTGAATGGGGAAGGCAAGGCTCAAGGCAGTAACTGCGTTTTGAGAGATCCGGGAAACATAAATGCTGTCCACCACATTGTAAAGAGCCTGTACCAGCATAGAGATCACCAGAGGGATCGCCATAGAGGTCAAAAGCTTACCTATGGGCATGGTGCGCATTTTATTATCTTTTAAGTCTGTAACTTGCATATTTTTCATCCTTTATATGTGTATCTATATTATTATACTAAAAATGTCGCAAAATTGCAAGAACCACATAAGCCCCATTTAACACTCCTTGCCGTTTATCTGCCAAATAAGACCGATAACGCAAAATATAAGATTTTTATAAATACAATTGCTATAATGCCCTTAACAAGTTTCTTGCAAGGAGGAAACATCCTATGGATGCCATTAAAACCGTCGAACTGACAAAAAAGTACAAGGATATTATAGCAGTAGATAATTTAAATTTACAGATTAAACAAGGCGAGCTATTTTCATTGCTGGGCATTAACGGTGCAGGCAAGACCACCACGGTAAAAATGCTCTCCTGCCTGACCCAGCCTACCGACGGAGATGCCTTTTTACATGGCAAAAGCATTCGCACGGATGCTGCTGCAATAAAGCCTTTCATCGCTGTTTCGCCCCAGGAAACAGCGGTAGCTCCGGGACTATCTGTGAAAGAAAACCTGGAATTGATATGCGGCATTCACGGTTTTACAAAAGACCGGAAAAACACTAAAATTGCCCAACTAACGGCGCATTTGGGTCTGGATGCTGTGCTGAAGAAAAAGGCGGGCAAGCTCTCCGGCGGTTGGCAGCGCAGGCTAAGCATTGCCATGGCCCTCATCAGTGAGCCGACGATCCTTTTCCTCGACGAGCCTACCTTGGGTTTGGATGTGCTTGCCCGCAGTGACTTATGGGAACTGATCCGCAGCCTGAAAGGAACCGTCACCATTGTCCTGACCACCCACTATATGGAAGAGGCAGAGGCGCTATCTGATCGTATTGCCATTATGAAAGACGGCAAGCTGCTTTCCTGCGGAACGGCCGATGAGATCAAGAAAAACGCAAATACAGATAATTTTGAACAGGCGTTTATCCGCATCATTAAGGAGGCGCAAAAATGAAAATGCTGACATTTGCAGGCAGAAATACCAAGGAGATCCTCCGGGACCCCATCAATTTGGCCTTCGGCCTTGGCTTTCCCCTTGTGCTGATCTTTCTACTCAGCGCCATTCAGGCCAATATCCCCGTAAGACTTTTCGAAATACAGCACCTGACACCGGGCATCACTGTCTTTGGACTTTCCTTTATGACCCTATTTTCCGCCACGATCCTTGCAAGAGACAGAAACAGTTCCTTTCTGCGCCGCCTATATACAACTCCCCTGACCCCCACAGATTTTATCCTCGGCTACACCTTGCCCATAATCCCCATTGCAGCCGCCCAAAGCGCAGTATGCTATATTACTGCAATGTTCCTCGGGCTGGATATTACAGTGCATATTTTGTATGCCATTTTCTCTATCATTCCTGTTTCTGCGCTTTATATTGCTTTGGGTCTTCTGTGCGGAAGTATCTTCAATGACAAACAGGTCGGCGGCATTTGTGGCGCACTGCTTACCAACCTTTCCGCCTGGCTGTCAGGGGTTTGGTTTGACTTGGACCTTGTGGGTGGGGCATTCAAAAAAGTTGCTTATACGCTCCCCTTTGTTCACGCAGTAGATATGCAGCGGGCGATCCTTGCAGGAAACTTTGCAGGTATCTTCCCCCACATCTGGTGGGTGCTGGGATATGCCATAGTTTTGCTCATAGCTGCGGTGCTGCTGTTTTTAAGACAGATGAGACGGCAATAGAATATATGTAACCTATACGGCATAAAAAAAGAAACCACCTCGAATGAGGTGGTTTTTTGCGCAAGAACGACTAAAAGGTGTATAAGTAAGGGTAAAAATGCTAAAAGTAGTGCAATGTGATTACGCAGTTATCATTTCCTCTTTTTTATGATATGGAAGGCAACATAATATAGACCTACAAGGGAACAGAAGTACATAAATAAGCCCAAGAATAGGAAACCTGTAGCCTCCCCACTTAATTTGCGGATTGTTTCATCAAATGTAAGTATCGTTCCATTTTTAGTTGAAAACTCAACGATCTTGTTGGAATTGGGATGAATCAGAAGACGGATGTTCTGATGTCCGGACAACTCAGACAACGAATTTCTCAAATCCGAATTTATAGACACACCATCTATAAAGTAGCGTTCACCATTAGCACAATCAATAGATATCTCCTTAATTTGCATAGGACGTTTTGATGCACGCATTTCTGTATACGAAACAAACTCCGTGTCAATCAGCGTGCATTCTTCTCGCGTAACCTCTGCATTCCAATGTTGCATACCGAATGTAAATACACTTCCAAGTAACAATCCGGTTATTAGCAAAAATATAGCGAAACCAAAAGGCATAGGGTCTCTTTTCATTTTGCATTCTCCTTTAGTGTTTTACAAGAAGCAATCAACATTCTTCTGATTCGCCCGCAGAGATTTCTATACTTTTTATAGGTTTCTTCATCAATGCCGTTTGTATTAAATAGCAACCGCAACCATCCTTCAGTCTCATTTGCTTCTTTAAGGGCAATTTCAAATTTTGAAAGCATATCCGCTTTGCTCTGTCCGTAATTTGCTTCACGGATATTTGCATAAACACTGCTTGAGCTTTTGCGGATTTGGAAAAGAGTGTTGGATGGCGCTTTAATCTTTCGACAAAGCAATTCTATTTCTGTTGCAAGCTGTTCGGAATAAATCAACAAATAGTTTCTTGGCATATACAACACTCCTTTCGTAAGTATTATACCATTTTTTCAAAGCAAATCAAGGCGGAGCCTTGTATATCATCCGCAACTCGTTGCGGTATATCATCAACACAAAGTGTTGTATATCATCAGGCCGCAGGAAAATGCACGCTAAAGCGTGATGAGATACAAGGGCGGCTTGCCGCCCTTGATGATATACACCGCACTTCGCGCGGTGATGATATGCCAAGCCTGCGGCATGGATAACCAAAAAAGACACCACCCAAAAGGGTGGTGTCTTTTTTTGGTGACCCGTACGGGAATCGAACCCATGTTACCGCCGTGAAAGGGCGGTGTCTTAACCGCTTGACCAACGGGCCTGGTAGCGGCGACCTGATTCGAACAGGTGACATACCGGGTATGAACCGGGTACTCTACCAGCTGA
>JAZOWK010000052.1:0-19099 GCA_045659205.1 Faecousia sp. | reverse complement strand
ATGCGGGTGGCTGAAAACTGCCAAGCACCTCTCAGCAAGTAATATTTGATAGATTTTTGGCGCAGATGACGCCGCCTTGCTGGCGCAAGGCAAGGAAGATAAGGCAAAAAGCAGCAAATAGGGCTGCTGAGAGGCTACTTGGGTTTGAGTCCTCTCTGCCTAAGCAATCTTATGGGAAAAAATCAAAAACTTTCTGAAAAAAGGTTTGACACAAAGTGACGAATAATGTATAATATAAAAAATTAGTCGATTGGATTATAACCTGAAGGAGTTGAATGTCATATGAAATCCACGGGTATCATCCGTAAGGTGGATGAGCTTGGCAGAATCGTACTTCCCATCCGTTTGCGGCGGGCATTGGACATCGCAGAGCGGGATGAAGTGGAAGTATATTTGGAAGAGGACAGGATCGTTCTGCGCAAGTGCGAGGCATCCTGCGTTTTCTGTGCTTCCACAAAGGGCCTGATCCTTTATGAAGGCAAGCACGTTTGCATGGAGTGCATCCGCAAGCTGGGAAAAGAATAAGAACGAGGGCATCCGATCAAGCCGGTGATGCCCTCGCTCTTTTTTATTCCTGAATTGCTGCGTCGTATACTACATTTTTGGGAAGATCCAGCTCTTTGGCGGTCTGCTTAATGGCATCCTTGCGGCTCATACCTTCATCTACCAAAGCTTGCACCCGAGCAGCGGCATCGGCAGCGGATGCTACCTGCTTTTCTGCCTCCGGTGCGCCGGCAAGCACCAAAACAAATTCTCCCTTGGGTTCTTGGGTTTCGTAAAGGGTGATCGCTCCTGCCAGGGTAGTACGGATCACTTCCTCGTGCAGCTTGGTCAGCTCCCGGCACAGGCTGATGGGTCGATCCGGGCCAAAGGCCTTTTGCATATCCTGCAGGGTCTGCTTCAGCTTGTGGGGTGCTTCATAAAATACCATTGTCCGGGTTTCATTCAGCAAGGAATTTAAATGCTCTGCCCGGCTTTTTTTCGCGGTGGATAAAAAGCCTTCAAAGGTAAAGCGTCCGGTGGCTTGACCGGAAATGCTTAAGGCGGTGATTACTGCGCAAGGGCCGGGGATGGCGCACACGGTAATGCCCGCTGCGGCGCACTGCTTTACCAGCTCTTCACCGGGGTCAGAAATGGCAGGACTGCCTGCATCCGATACCAATGCACAGGTCTGACCGGACAAAATCCGCTCCACAATGGCATCGCCTTTTTGGGTCTTGTTATGCTCGTAGTAGCTGACAAGGCTTTTTTTAATACCCAAATGGTTCAGCAATTTGAGCGTGACCCGGGTATCCTCAGCGGCAATAAAATCTGCCTGCTCCAGCGTTTCACGGCAGCGCTGGGAAATATCCCCCAGATTGCCGATGGGGGTGGGAACAAGGTATAATACTCCGGCCATAGTTATTCCTCCTCAAGATGGTACAAACGACGGTAATAGGGGGTAGGTGTGCCGTCAGGGTGATGTAGGGCCGCTTCCTGGATGATGAGCCCCGGTTTTGCGCCCTTGCGCAGCTGCAAAAGGATCAGGCTCACAGGGCCGTTTTCTTTGTGATGCAAAAGCAGAAGCTTTTTGGCTTCCAGCTTGTACTTTGCACCGCAGGCGCAAAGGTGAGAAAGCATTTCCGGTTTATGGACTAAAAAGAAATCCCCGCCGTAGCGCAGCGCCCGGGATGCGCTTTTGAACAGCGCGTCTGCAGATAGCATATCATCCCGCCGGGCCAAAGGCGTTTTCAGACTTGCTGGGCCTGCAGAAAAGTAAGGGGGATTGGATACGCAGCAGGAAAAGCTGCCGCTATCTACGATGCCGTCAAGGTTAGAAGCGTCGGCGCATATACTGGTAAGACGCAGGGGTATATTATTGGCTTGGGCATTGCGCAGCGCCATATTATGGGCGCTTTCGTCCAGCTCAATGCCGGTAACGGTGCAGTTTTGGTCTTTGCTGCATAATAAAAGCCCCAAAGTGCCGCAGCCGCTGCCAAGATCCAGCACAGTGGCATTTTTTGGCAGGGTCACGAAATCGGCAAGGGCAATAGAATCGGTACTTAAAGGAAAAGCACCGGGGCAGAGCTCCAATATAAAACCGTTATGCAGCTGTTCCATAGTGCCTCCTTGATAGTTACAAAAAAATCAGCCTGCGCACATGGTACGCAGGCTGAGAGAAGTCGGGCAATCAGCCTTCCTCGATTGCTTCAACAGGGCAGTTGTCGGCACAAGCGCCGCAGCTGACACAGACATCAGCATCGATGACGTACTGCTCGTCGCCCTCGGCAATAGCCTCAACAGGGCAGTTGTCAGCGCAAGCGCCGCACTTCACGCAAGCATCGGTGATTTTGTAAGCCATGATTTTCCCTCCAATTATGTATTTTCAGTTGGTCTTTGAGGACCTCGGTATTATTCTAACATGGATTTTTGAAAATGCAAGGTTTTTTCTTACCTGTCGTATATTTTTCTTTGGGCTGGGGAGAATTGTTCCACAAGGAGGGGGAGCAATGGGCCGAGAGTCGCAGCCCGGTCGCCGGATTCCCCATTTTATGGCGAACCTGGTTCGGGGAGGGGGTAAGAAACTAATGGATAAGAAGGAGGCGGTAGTTACGAAACTGCTGGATCAGTTCAGTGAGGATCTTGTACAAAAAGCAGCAGCTATGGAGCCGGTCATTGGCAGAGATCGGGAGATCGATACGGTTATCGGTATTTTAAGCCGTAAGAATAAAAACAATCCGGCTCTTGTTGGTGAGCCGGGAGTGGGCAAAACAGCCATTGCAGAGGGTCTTGCCCAACGGATGGCCACAGGGAATGTGCCGCCTCAGCTGAAGGATAAGCGGCTGGTGAGCTTGCATATGGCAAACTTGGTGGCAGGCACCAAGTACCGGGGCGAGTTCGAAGAACGGCTCAGGGATGTGCTGGCAGAGATCCGTCGGGCAGGGGATGTGATTTTGTTCGTGGATGAAATGCACACCATTGTGGGCGCAGGCGCGGCAGAGGGCGCTATTGATGCTGCCAATATCTTTAAGCCCGCCTTGGGCCGCGGGGAGCTGCAGATGCTGGGCGCAACCACCATGGCTGAATACCGCAAGTACATTGAAAAAGACCCGGCTTTGGAGCGGCGATTCCGTCCTGTGAAGGTGGAAGAGCCGGATAAGGATGCTACAATGGCCATCTTGCAAGGGTTAAAGCCGGGTCTTGAGCGGCATCATCATATTCGTATTTGCGAGGAAGCCCTATTGGAGGCGGTGCGGCTGTCTGTGCGGTATTTGCCGGATCTGTATTTGCCGGATAAAGCCATCGATCTGCTGGACGAGGGGGCAAGCCATGCCCGTATGGAGCAGCTTTATGCTGAACGCAGTGATCGGCATCAGGAGCTGGAAGAAGAGCTTACCCAGGCGGTGAAGCAAAGCCGTTTTGAAAAGGCTGCCCAGCTGCGGGATCAGATGCAGCGACTTACCGGCAGAAATCCCGATAGCCGTAGAGTAAGAGCCGTGACCCCGGCGGATGTGGCTTGGGCGGTGTCCCAGCGTACCGGCATCCCCACCGGCAGACTTACTGCCGATGAACGGGAGCGGCTGCTGAATATGGAAAAGCTGCTTACCAAATATGTGATTGGGCAGGACAGCGCGGTACAGGAGGTCTGCCAGGTGCTTCGCAGAAGTTTGGCCGGTGTACGGGATCAGGGAAGGCCGGTGGCAAGCTTTTTGTTCACAGGGCCAACCGGTGTTGGAAAAACGGAGCTATGCCGGGTGCTGGCAAGGGAGTTATACGGAACGAAGGATGCCATGATCCGGCTGGATATGACCGAGTATATGGAAAAACATTCCGTTGCCCGGCTCATCGGCGCGCCTCCCGGTTATGTGGGTTACGAAGAGGGAGGTAAGCTGACGGAGGCGGTGCGCCGCCGGCCGTATTGCCTTGTGGTGCTGGACGAAATGGAAAAGGCACACCCGGATGTGGCGGGGATATTGCTGCAAATTATGGAAGAAGGGATACTCACTGACAGCACCGGCAGAAAGGTAAGTTTTCAAAATGCGGTGGTGGTAATGACCTGTAATGTGGGCGCACAGATTCGTTCTGACGGTTTGGGCTTTAAGCCAGAGGGAAGACAGGAGCAGGCGACCCAAGCACTAAAGCAGCATTTTACCCCGGAGTTTTTAGGGCGGATCGATAAGACGGTGTGCTTTGCCGGGCTGCAAAAACCGGAGCTTGCGAAAATCGCCCGGCAGCAGCTGCAAAGGCTTACAGTTCGGGCGCAGGCCAGCGGCTTGCAGCTGCAGCTTCCGGAGGGTCTGCCGGAAACTTTGGCGGATGCCTGCAAGCAGACCGAAGGGGCGCGGCAGATCCGCAGGCTCATTCAGGATAAGGTGGAAAGTCCCCTGGCGGTATACTTGCTGCAGGGTGGCAAAAAGCCTTTGCGGGCAAGAGGGGAACTGCGGGAGGGCGCAGTGTATTTTGGATGAAAATTTGCAGGTCAAAGCTTTTGACCTGCAAATTTATTTTGGGTCATATCATATTTTAGAACAAGTGTTCTAAAATTAGAAAAACAGGTGATTTTTACCGAAAAAAATCGAAAAAATCTGTAAAAAAATATTGATTTTTGATTTTATATCCGTTATACTGTCATCAGATGGAGCAAAATGGTAGTTAAGTGGAGTAAAATGGAGTGGAGGTGAACGCAATTGATCGGAAAATATCCTGCAAAGCTGGACGATAAAAACCGGCTTTTTGTACCTGCAAAGCTGCGCGCTGAGCTGGGCGAAGACTTTTATGTGACCTTGGGCGTCAATTGCGGCCACCGGTGTCTGACGGTGTATACCGCCAAGGATTGGAACACTTTGGTAGAGAATTATAACAATCTGCCCATCTCCCAGCGGTCTGCTGCTACCAGCCTGATATTTATCAATGCCAACGAATGCACCCCGGACAAGCAGTTCCGGTTTATGCTTACCCAGTTCCTTTTGGACTATGCCGGCATCGGCAGGGAAGTGATGGTGGTTGGCAGAGCCGGTCAGGCAGAGATTTGGGATGCAGAAGAGTTTGCCCGCTTTGAGCAGGAGAATCTTACCCCTGAAAAGCTCCTGGCTTCTTTGGAGGCCATTGGTCTATGAGTGAATTTCATCATATATCCGTTCTGCTGAATGAATGCCTGGACGGACTTAACATTAAACCCGATGGCATTTATGTGGACGGCACGCTGGGCGGCGCTGGCCACTCCAGCCAAATCGCAAAGCGACTTACCACCGGCAAGCTCATCGGCATTGACCGGGATCAGGTGGCCTTGCAGGCTGCAGGTGAGCGGCTTGCTATTTACGGTGATCGGGTAAAACTGGTACACGCAAACTTCTGCCAAATGGCGCAGGTGCTGCAGGAGCTGGAGACTCCCGGTGTGGATGGCATCCTCTTGGACTTGGGTGTATCTTCCCCTCAGCTGGACGACGGCAGCCGCGGTTTTTCCTATATGGTAGATGCGCCCCTGGATATGCGTATGAACCGGCAGGATGCGTTAAGCGCCTATCAGGTGGTGAACATCTGGTCGCAGGAAGAATTAAAGCGTATTCTTTACACCTACGGTGAAGAGCGTTATGCACCACAAATTGCAAGTGCGATTTGCAGAAAAAGGGAAGAAAAGCCTATTGAAACCACCCTGGAGCTGGTAGACATTATCCGCTCGGCAATGCCTCCGGCAGCGCTCAGGGAAAAGCAGCATCCGGCAAAACGAAGCTTCCAGGCTATCCGCATCGCGGTAAACGATGAGCTGGGCAGCGTAGAAAGAGTTATGGCAGATGCTTTTGATCTTTTAAATCCCGGCGGACGGCTGGCGGTGATCACCTTCCATTCTTTGGAAGACCGGATCGTTAAGACCGCGATGAATGATGCAGCCAAGGGCTGCACCTGTCCTCCCAGCTTCCCCGTGTGTGTTTGTGGAAAGAAGCCCAAGGTAAAGCTTATTTCCCGCAAGCCCATCGTGGCTACTCAAGAAGAACTGGACGAAAATCCCCGCAGCCGCAGCGCAAAGCTGCGTGTATGCGAAAAGTTGTAATTTAGTTGAAAGGAAGGAAACAGTATGGCAGCCAAAATTGACGTGCAGTATATCCGGTTTTATACAGACGGCTCCGCAGCCAAGCAGGTAACGCCGCTGTTTCCGGAAGAAAAGAAGGCCCGCCGGGTAAGAGCCAGAAAGGCTGCCCGCCGTAAGGTCATTTATGTAGACCCTGTGGCTATCTTCTCTATTGTTGTGGCAGCTGCGCTGCTGATGTGTATGGTAGTTGGTCTTGCTTCGCTGCAGCAGGCACGGCAGCAAAATGCGCAGATGCGCTCCTATGTGCAGCAGCTGGAGCAGGAAAATGAGACCTTGCAGCAAACCTATGCTGAAGGCTACGATCTGCAGGAGATCGAAAAGACAGCTTTGGCGCTGGGTATGGTGCCTGCTGAAAATGTTCGCAATGATGCAATTTCCGTGCAAGTGCCTGTGCAGGAACAAACGGTCACCGGTTGGGAGCAGTTTGTTGCATTTTTGACCGGCTTGTTTGCATAAAAAAGCTACCCACCAATAAACTTCCAATAGAGCTGCAATGGGCGGCGAGGGTTTCCCTTGCTGCCCATTTAAGTAGCAAAGGAAGAGGTGGGAAAAATGGGAAACCGGAGGCAGAAGGACCGTTTTTACCGGGTGCGTGGGGACAGCGGTCAGCGCAGGCGCATTGCAATTGTGGCAGCGGTGCTGGGTGTGGCGGCATTTTTGCCCCTTTTGGCACGGCTGTACAGCCTGATGGTGACGGATTATGATTACTATGCAAAGCTTGCGCTGGATAACCAGACCCGCATCACCCATGTAAGCACCCAGCGGGGGATGATCTACGACCGGAATATGAATATTCTGGCCTGCTCCCGGGATGTGCAGACGGTGTATTTAGATCCCCACGAGCTGAAGCAATCCAGGGCGGACCTGGATGCGGTATCTGCCTTTTTGGCAGATGCATTAGCCTTGGATAAAGATTGGGTGCTTACCCAATCCAAGGATCTGACGAAACGCTATAAGCAGATCGCAGCCCGGGTGGATAGCTCTACCGCCGGGGCAATCCGCCGTTATATCAACGAGAATAATATCAGCGGTATCCACTTGGAGCCGGGTGTTATGCGGGAATATCCCTACGGGGCGCTGGCAAGTCAGGTGATCGGTTTTACCAATGCATCCAACACCGGCAGTGAGGGGATTGAAGCAGCCTATAACGATCTGCTGGAGGGCGGCAGTGGGAAGGTAGTCACCACCAAAGGCAGTAACGAAATGGATATGCCTTATTCCTATGAGGATTTTTTGGCAGGCAGAGCCGGCTGCTCCCTGGTGTTGACTCTGGACACAACGGTGCAGGCCTGCCTGGAAAAACAAATGCAAGCCGCTATTGACCGGTATAGCGTTCTCAACGGCGCTTTCGGTATGGTGATGGATGTCAATACCGGAGAAATTTTGGCTATGGCCACTTTGGGCGGCTATGATCCCAATAATTATCAGGAAATTTACGATACCCAAGCTGCTGCCCGGCTGGAAGAAATGAAGGCAGCTTACGAAGCGTTGCCTTCTGGAACGGAAGAATACGAAACTGCCAAGGCCGTTTATACCCAGGCTTTAACTGAAGCAAGGCTCAAACAGTGGCGCAACCGGTGCATATCCGACGGCTATGAGCCGGGATCTACCTTTAAAGTACTTACGATGGCGGCTGCGCTGGATTGCGGCGCTATCGACTTAAATACCGCTTTTTATTGCAAAGGCGCAGAGCATATCCCCGGACGCAGCCAGCTTTTGCACTGCTGGCGATCTGCCGGTCACGGCTCAGAGCAGACGCCTCAAGCGTTGCAGAACTCCTGCAACCTTGCCTTTGCCCATATCGCCCTGAAACTGGGTGGCGACCGGTTTTATGAATATGTGAAAAGCTTTGGCATTATGGAAAAGACCGGCATCGACCTGCGAGGGGAGAGCAAGGGTGTTTTCTTTTCCAAAGAGCTGGTGACCAATACGGATAAATGGGGAACGGCATCTCTCACATCCGGGTCATTTGGTCAGACCTTTAAACTGACCCCAATCCAGCTGGTAAGAGCCATTGCTGCGGTGGTAAATGGGGGATATTTATTAGAGCCTTATATTGTTTCTGAAGCGGTGGATGCTGCGGGGAACACGGTGTTTTCCCAGGAGCCAACGGTTTTGCGGCAGGTCATCAGTAAGGAAACCTCCGATACCATGTGTCAGCTTTTGCGCTCGGTGGTTACGGAAGGAACGGCAAAAAATGCCGGCGTTTACGGCTTTTCCATCGGTGGAAAAACCGGCACGAGCGAGAAGATCGATGTGCTGGATGAAAACGGAAATCCCACTTTGGATAAAATTGTTTCCTTTGTAGGGGTTGCGCCAATGGACGATCCGCAGTATATTGTACTTGTAGCGTTGGACACCCCTTCCCGGAGCACCGGCCTTTATATTTCCGGTGGTGTGATGGCAGCGCCTACGGTGGGCGCGGTGATGGCGGATATATTGCCTTACTTGGGTGTGGAAAACGATTATGAAGAAAACGATCCTGCCGGAAAAACGGTGGAGCTGCCGGATCTTAAAGGAATGACCCAGGCAGAAGCCAAAAAGGCTTTGAAGGAATTAGGCCTGATTCCCCAGATACAGGGCAGCGGCAGCGTGGTGACCGGGCAGATCCCGGGAAAAAACACCCGGATCAAAGGCAACAGTGAAGTGATCTTATACTTTGCAGAGTAGGAGAGAAAATATGAAACTGAAGGAATTGCTTGCAGGCATAGATGTGATCGACCTGCGCGCAGATGAGAATATGGATATTACCGGTGTAGCTTACGATTCCCGTAAGGTGCAGCCCGGTGATCTGTTTGTGGCGGTGTCCGGCTTTGCTGCCGATGGCAACCGTTTTATTCCTATGGCTATGGAAAAGGGCGCAGTGGCGGTGGTTACCGCAAAAGTGCCCAGCACCAATGTGCCTTATGCACAGGTGAAGTCTGACCGGTTGGCCCTTGCCCAGATCGGCGGGAATTTCTATAATAAGCCTGCTGAAGCTATGGAAATCATCGGTGTTACCGGTACAAATGGAAAGACCTCCACTACGCTGCTATTAAAGCATGTGCTGGAAACGGTGCAGGGCGCAAAGGTGGGTCTCATCGGTACAATGGAAAACCTGATCGGCGATGAGGTGCTGCCTTCTGAACGGACGACTCCGGAAAGCCTGGATCTGCAGGCTTTGTTTGCACGGATGCGTGATGCCGGCTGCAGCCATGTAATTATGGAAGTGTCTTCCCATGCAATCGCGTTGGATCGGGTGGGCGGTCTTTGCTATAAGGTGGCGGCCTTTACCAACCTGACGGAAGATCATTTGGATTTCCACAAGACGATGGAAGAATATGGCGCAGTGAAGGCGAGGATCTTCTCCCGCTGTGAAAAGGCAGTTATCAACAAAGACGACAGCTGGGCAGAATTTATGCTGAACAAAGCTTCTTGCCCGGTGCTGACCACTTCCCAAAAGACCGCTGCCGGTCTGTATGCCGCTGATGTGCAGCTTTTGTCTGACGGTGTAAGCTTTACTGCTGTTTATGGCGATAAAAAGGCGCAGGTGTGCCTGCCTATCCCGGGTAAATTTACTGTTTATAATGCATTGAGCGTGCTGGGTATTGCTTTGCAGCTGGGTATTGATCTGGATGCTGCAGCCGCTGCCCTGAAAACCGCCAAGGGTGTTAAGGGCAGGGTGGAGGTAGTACCCACCCCCGGAAAGGACTACACGATCCTCATCGACTATGCACACACCCCAGATGGATTGGAAAATGTGCTCAGCTCTGTGCGCGGCTTCTGCAAGGGTCGGCTCATCGCCCTGTTTGGCTGCGGCGGTGACCGGGATCCCATCAAGCGGCCCATTATGGGTAAAATCGGCACGGAACTTTCTGACATTGCCATTTTGACCTCGGATAATCCCCGCACGGAAGAGCCGGGCGCTATTTTGCAGGATATCCTTAAGGGTGTGGATGTGGAAAAGACTAATCCCGTTGTTTTGGAAAATCGTCCTCAGGCCATACGATATGCTATGGACATTGCCAAAAAGGATGATATAATTGTATTGGCCGGTAAGGGCCACGAAACCTATCAGGAGATAAACGGCGTGAAGTATCCTATGGATGAACGGCTGATCGTCGAAGCGTATTTGAAGGAAGGTTAATTATGGGCGCGATCACATTGGCTCAGGCGGCTGCCTGGTGCGGCGGTAAAGTGGATGCAAAGTATGCAGATATCACCTTTACCGGTGCAAATAATGATACCCGCAAGGTGCAGCCGGGACAGCTGTTTGTGGCTTTGCAGGGCGCACGGGATGGCCACGATTTTATTCCCCAGGCTTTGGAAAGTGGCGCTGCTGCGGTGTTGTGCAGCAAAGAAATTGGGGATGCTCCTGCAATTTTGGTGGAAGATACCCGCATCGCTTTGGGCCTGATCGCAAAAGCTTACCGCAAGCATTTGGGTATGAAGGTGGTGGGCGTGACCGGCTCTGTGGGCAAAAGCACCACCAAGGAAATGATCGCCAGCGTTTTGGCTACGCAGTACCGGGTATTTAAGACCCCGGCAAACCACAATAATGATATCGGTATGCCCATGGCGGTGCTTTCCATGCCGGAAGACACAGAAGTTGCTGTGCTGGAAATGGGCATGAATCACTTTGGGGAGATCGCTTATCTTTCTGATATTGCCCAGCCGGATATGGGTGTGATCATCAATATCGGCACTATGCACATTGAGCATCTTGGCTCTCAGGAAGGCATTTTGCAGGCAAAAATGGAGATTTTGACCGGTATGAAGCCGGATGGTAAGCTCCATTTGAACGGAGATGACGCATACCTGCGTTCTGTTCGTGATAAGCTGGGTGACCGGGTAGTGTACTTCGGTCATAAAAATGCCGATTGCCCGGTGCTGGGTAAGAATGTTGACGAAAAAGAGGGAAGTATCGCCTTTACAGTTTGCCTGGAAGGTAGAGAATTTCCCGTGGTTTTGCCTCTGGAGGGTATGCACTATGTGATCGATGCGCTGTGCGCAGTGAGCGTTGGCGCAGCCTTGGGTGTTACGGATGAAAATATCCAAAAGGGCTTGGCTGATTTTCAGACCATGTCCGGCCGTCAGGAGATCTTCCAGGCAAAGGAATGTACCATTATCAAAGATTGCTATAATGCAGGTCCTGAGTCTATGGCGGCGGCCCTCAATGTGTTGGGCAACCGGAAGGGCAGACGGATCGCCGTTTTGGGAGATATGCTGGAGCTTGGTGATACCGCCCCTGCTGCCCATGAGAAAGTGGGTCAGATTTGTGCAGAAAAAGCTGACTTTTTACTGTGCTATGGCCCGAACAGCGGTTATATGCTTGCAGGCGCGCTGGGCGCAGGTATGCTGTCTGACCGCGTGATGGCGTTTACCGATCGGGATGCTCTGGCAGATGTTCTGACATGTCTGGCAAAGCCTGGGGATGTGATCCTTTTTAAAGGCTCCCGGGGAATGCGGATGGAGCTTGCTTTAGAGCGGTTTTTAAAGACAGAAGAGTAATTGGAGGAAAATTCCATGGAAAGAATCATCATAACTGCCCTGGCAGGCGCTGTGCTTTCCGGTGTGTTAGGCTATTTTTTGCTGCCTGTGCTGCGGGCTTTAAAGGCAGGTCAGTCTATTCGTGAAGTAGGCCCTACCTGGCATAATAATAAGGCCGGTACGCCGATGATGGGCGGCCTGATGTTTATTTTTGCCGCCATTTTGTGCCTTGTGGGAAATCTGTTCTTTATGCAGTCCTACACGGTGTTTTATGTGCTGGCGCTGGCTCTTTGCTTTGGTGTTGTAGGCTTTTTGGATGATTTTTTCAAGATCAAATTTAAGCGCAATCTGGGTCTGACCTCTGTGCAGAAGGCTCTGCTGCAGATGGCTGTTTCCGCCATTTATCTGTATGCACTGTTCCTGGATGGCACATTGTGCAACGATAATAACCTTTACAATCTGTACATCCCCTTTTTCCAGGTAACCTTTGAAGTGCATCCCATCGCGTATATCTTCTTTGCCATGTTCGTTATGGTTGGCTGTGTGAATGCGGTGAACCTGACCGACGGTGTGGACGGCCTTTCCAGCTCTGTTACCATTCCTGTTATGGTTTTCTTTACTGCTGTAGCAGTATTTAAGGGCGAATATGAGATCGCCCTGCTGCCGGCTTCTCTTACCGGCGGCTTGATCGCTTACCTGTTCTACAACTGGCATCCTGCAAAGGTGTTTATGGGTGATACCGGCTCACTGTTCTTGGGCGGTGTGGTGTGCGCCCTGGCATTTGCTTTGGATATGCCTCTTGTTTTGCTGCTGGTGGGTCTTGTGTATATTATGGAGACCTTGTCTGTGATTTTGCAGGTGGGTTATTTCAAGCTGACCCACGGCAAGCGCCTGTTTAAGATGGCGCCCATTCATCATCATTTTGAAATGTGCGGCTGGAAGGAAGTAAAGATCGTGCTGGTATTTGCTTTCGTTTCTGCACTTATGTGCGTGCTGGCCTGGTTTGCCGTCACCGGTTTTTAATTCGCAATTAAAGAAAGGGGAAGTATATGGCTGGGCAGAGATTTCTGCACGGCAAAGAGGACCGCTTGGGGAGTTACCCCGGCGCAAAAGTGGACATTCCTTTTCTTGTAATACTTTGCATATTGCTGGTCTTTGGTCTTACGATGCTTTACTCCGCAAGTTCTGCCCAAAGCCAGTATGATACAGGCTATACCGTATCTACCCGCTACCTGCAAAAGCAGGCGGCCTGCGCAATCATCGGCCTTGGCGCTATGTGGGTTTGCTCTCGGTTGGATGCGGACTTCTGGCTAAAAGCTGCCTGGCCGCTTTATGGCATCAGCATTGCACTTTTGCTGGCTGTGCTTCTGTTCGGCCAGTCTGTAAACGGCGCAAGACGCTGGATCAATATTGCAGGGCTGCAGTTTCAGCCTTCTGAAATCGCTAAATTTACTTTGATCTTGCTTTTTGCCCGGCTGACAAAAAGCTACGGAGCGGCAGCTAAGCAGTTCCGTTATGGTGTGCTGGGCTTTGGCGCAGCCCTTTTGGGCATTTTGATCCCCTTGGCTTTGGAAAAGCATCTTTCTGCCATTTTGCTTATGGGTATGGTGGCGGTGGTGATGATGTTCGTAGCCGGTACAAATATGCGCTGGCTGCTTTCCGGTGCTGCCGTTGCCGGGATCTTTGTGGTGGTATATATCAGCTTTATGGGCTATGCCGGTGACCGGGTAAGCGCCTGGCTGCACCCGGAAAATGACCCGGCAGATACCGGCTATCAAATATTGCAATCTCTGTATGCCATCGGTTCCGGCGGTCTTTTCGGCCTGGGATTTGGCAGGAGCAGGCAGAAGTATTTATATCTGCCATTTCAGTACAACGATTATATTTTCGCAGTGATCTGTGAAGAGATCGGCTTGCTTGGCGCGCTTGTGGTAATTGTGCTGTTTGCTGTGCTGATCCTGCGGGGGTATTATATTGCGCTGCACGCCCGTGACCGGTTTTCTACGGTTTTGGCGGCAGGTCTTATTACCCTGATTGCGGTACAGACATTGCTGAATTTAGGTGTTGTGACCAATTCGCTGCCTTCTACCGGTATTGCGCTGCCGTTTTTTTCTTACGGCGGCACGGCGCTGGCAGTAAATCTTGCCCAGATGGGCGTAATTTTGAGCATATCCCGGGAAGCGGGGCGCGCTTCCCGACAGGAGGAACTACTATGAATGTGATCTTTACCTGCGGCGGCACCGGCGGACATATCAATCCCGCCATTGCAGTTGCCAATATCTGGAAAGAACGGCATCCTGACAGCAAGATTCTTTTTATCTGCGGAGAAGAAGAACTGGAGCGGGAACTGATCACTAAAGCCGGCTATGATATGATCCCTGTGCATGTCAAAGGCTTTGTAAGATACCTGAACTGGTATTTCATCAAATATAATATCAAGTCGTTTTTTACCGCCTGGAAGGCTGTAAACCGGTGCAAGAAGATTCTGAAGGAGTTTAAGCCGGATGTGATTTTAGGCACTGGTGGTTATGCAAGTTTTCCTGCTCTGATGGCAGGCGCGCAAATGGGAATTCCCACCTGTGTCCACGAAAGTAATGCTATGCCCGGTCTTACCACCCGTGTGCTGGCGGATAAAGTGGATAAGGTGATGGTGTGCTTTGAGGAGAGCATCAAGCACTATAAAGACGCTTCCAAAGTGGAAGTAGCCGGTATGCCGGTGCGCCGTGAATTTATTTATACGGAAAAAAAGGCTGCCAGGGAGCAGCTGGGACTATCGGATAAGCCGGTAGTGGTGTCTGCCTTCGGCTCTCAGGGCGCAAAGGCTATGAACGAATGTATGGCAGAGCTGTTCCGGCTGGAAAAGGAAGCGGGATTCCCGTTCCGGCACATTCACGCAGTAGGCTCTATGGGTTGGGAATGGATGCCCCAACTTGTTAAGGAAAAGGGAATCGACCTGCAAAAAGATCAGGATATCCAGATGGTGGAATATCTTTACAATATGCCCACGGTTATGGCTGCTTGTGATGTGATCATCAGCAGAGCGGGCGCTTCTACCTGTAATGAGATCGCAGCTTCCGGTACACCCTGCGTTTTGATCCCTTCTCCCAATGTGACAGATAATCACCAGGAAAAGAATGCCCGGGCGCTGTGCGACCGGGGCGGTGGTGTGCTGGTGCTGGAAAAGGAATGTACTGCCCAGCGCCTTATGGAGGAAATTACCGCTTTACTCCAGGATAAAAACCGGTATAATAATATGCGTAAGACCTTGCAAAACCTGACCGTGCCGGATTCTGCTGAGCGGCTTTGCGCAGCTATGGAAAAGCTCATTGCAGAAAAGTCCTGAATAAAGGAGATGCACTATGGAGAAAGAAAGAAGAAGGAATCCAGCCTCCCGGCGCCCAAAAGCGCAGGATGAGGATGTGGTGTATACCCAACCGAAGCCTTTCCACAGAAACCGTTTTATTCTGCGGCTGGCTACGGTGCTGGCTGTGGTGCTGGCGCTGCTTTTTGGTCTTTCCTTGTTTTTCAAGGTGGAAAGTGTGGAAGTGGCAGGCACAAATAAATATCAGGTTTGGGATGTGCGGGAAGCCTCCGGCATCCGTGACGGAGAAAATCTATTGACCTTGAGTAAGGCCAAGATCAGCGGCAATATCATTGCTAACCTGCCTTACATTAAGAGCGTTCAGGTGGCGATCCGTCTGCCTGGTACGGTAGTGATCCAGGTGGAAGAGCTGGCTGTGAGCTATGCGATCGCTGACGATGGGGGAATGTGGTGGCTGATAGACTCTACAGGCCGCATCGTTGACAGCACCACCCCTGCTGATGCACAGGATCATCTGCGTGTTTTGGGCGTGCAGATCACCGGCGCAAGGATCGGTGCGCAGGCGGTAGCATTTGAGGCAGAGCCGGAAATTGACAGTGAAGGCAATCCCATTCCGGTGGCGATCTTAGGCGCAGACCGTTTACGTTTGGCCATTACTGTTCTGCAGGCATTGGAGGCAAGCAGCATCCTGGGTCAAGTACCCAGCGTGGATGTGACCGATACTACCGATGTCCGTCTTTCCTATACCACCCGCTTTCAGGTGCGCCTGGGCGACGGTGAGAATATGGTCTATAAAGTTGGCGCTATGAAGCAGGCAGTGGAACAGATGGAAGGCTATGAAAGCGGCGAATTGGATGCCAGCTTCACTTTGTTCCCGGATAAGGTGGTTTATAGCCCGCTATCTTAGAAAAATACACAAAATTTTTGCAATTTCTTTGTAGAAATGTGAGATTTTCTATTGACCCAAACAAACTTTTGGGGTAGAATATAAAAGTAAAAATATAAATGGCGCAGAATTGGCTTAGGCTGTCTGCATCACCATACATAGGAGGAAAACGCATATGTCTGAGGATCGCGTAGTAAAAATCAAGGTTATCGGTGTCGGCGGCGCCGGCAACAACGTTATCAACCGTATGATCGGTTCTGGTGTTTCCGGTGTGGATTTCGTTGTAATCAATACCGATAAGCAGGACCTGAATAAGTCTGTTTGCGCCAACAAGGTTCAGATCGGTGAGAAGCTCACCAATGGTATGGGCGCTGGCTCCAAGCCTGAAGTAGGCCAGAAGTCTGCTGAAGAGAGCAGAGCTCAGATCGCTAAGGTGCTGGAAGGCACCGATATGGTATTCATTACCGCCGGTATGGGCGGCGGCACCGGCACCGGCGCAGCTCCCATCGTGGCTGACCTGGCCCGTGAGGCTGGCATTTTGACCGTTGGCGTTGTTACCAAGCCCTTCAAGTTCGAAGGCGCTAACCGTATGCGTCAGGCTGAAGAGGGCATTGCTGCTCTGTCCGGCAAGGTCGACTCCCTGGTTATCATTCCCAACGATCGCCTGAAGTACGTCACCGATCAGAAGATCACCTTCGCCAACGCTTTCGGCATCGCTGACGATGTGCTGAAGCAGGCTGTGCTGTCCATCTCTGAACTGGTGGGCGACACCGGTAATGTGGTCAACAACCTGGACTTCGCTGACGTTTCCGCTGTTATGAAGGACGCTGGCCGCGCTCACATGGGCGTGGGTACTGCTTCCGGCCGTGAGAAGGCTGAGCAGGCTGCTCTGGCCGCTGTTGCCAGCCCCCTGCTGGAGACTTCTATCAACGGCGCTACCGGCGTTCTGGTGAACGTGACCGGCTCTTCCGAGCTGACTCTGGACGACGTGGAGACCGCAGCCGGCATCGTGCAGGAAGCTGCTAATCCTGAAGCCAACATCATCTTCGGCGCTACCTGGGATGAGTCCTTCGAGGATGAGATGCGCGTGACTGTTATTGCCACCGGCTTTGAGCCCAAGGCTGGCGCTGAGGCTGAGAAGGCAGAGGATGCCAAGAGCGTTGACAACGGCGATATCGAGGACATCTTCGCTATCTTCAACCGCTAATTTTAAGTCCAATAACATCCCGGACATTTTGTCCGGGATGTACTTTTGTGGAGGAAGGCTATGAATGCCTACATTGATTTGGCGAAAAGCTATGATGTGCTGACCCGGGATGTAAATTACGGGGAAGTGGTGGCCTTTTACGAAACCATACTGGCAAACGAGGGTCTTTGCCCCAGAACGGCTGTAGACCTGGCCTGCGGCACAGGCTCTGTAGCTTGCCTGCTGGCGGAAAAAGGCTTGCAGGTCACCGGTGTGGATATGTCTGAAGATATGCTGTGTGTGGCCTCACAGAAGGCGCAGAATATGGAAAATCCCCCGGTGTTTGCTTGTCAAAAGCTGCAATCTCTGCGGCTTCCCAAAGGGGTTGACCTGGCGGTGTGCGCCCTGGATAGCCTGGATTATATCACAGACCCGGATGAATGCTACAAGGCTATTTGTCGGGTGTATAAGGCGCTGAATCCTGGCGGCTGCTTCATATTTGATGTGAATACTCCGGAAAAGCTGCGGGCGATGGACGATCAGATGTTCGTTGACGAGGATGAGGATGTGTTCTGCGTATGGCGGGGCGAATTTGACGAAAGCACCAATATCTGTTCTTATGGAATGGATCTGTTCCAGCGGCAGGGTTCTACGTGGCGCAGAAGTTTTGAGGAGCATCGGGAATATGCCTACAGCCGGCAGCAGCTGACGGATTTTCTGCGTCGGGCAGGATTTACGGCTATCGCCTGTTACGGGGATAGAAAGCTCTCAGAGCCTGAAGCGGGGGAGCAGCGGATGTATTTTAAAGCAAGAAAGGGTAAGATCCTATGAGTGATTATTTGGTCAGAGGTATGAGCATGGACGGCTTTGTGAAGGCCGTGGCCATCCGCTCTACGGAGTTAGTTTCCCGGGGCGCGCAGATCCATGGCACTACCCCTAATGCCACAGCGGCCTTTGGCAGAGCGCTGACAGCGGCTTCTATGATGGGTAATATGCAGAAGGTGGAAAATGGCTCCATGACTTTGCAGATTAAGGGCGGTGGCCCTATCGGTACCATCGTTTGCGTTTCTGATCCCGAGGGAAATGTGAGAGGCTATGTGTATGAGCCGAAAGTACCGCTGGTAGAGAAGTATCCCGGTAAGCTGGATGTAGGTGCAACTGTGGGCACGGACGGCACGCTGACCGTGATTCGGGATTTGCAGATGAAAGAGCCTTATGTAGGCTCTGTGCCGCTGGTTTCCGGTGAGATCGGTGACGATGTGACTGCTTACTTTGCCCAAAGTGAGCAGACACCTACGGCCTGCGCTCTGGGTGTGTTGGTGGATACGGATTGCAGCGTAAAGGTGGCAGGCGGTTATCTGCTGCAGCTGCTGCCCGGCGCTCCTGAGGAAACCATCGATAAATTAGAGGAAGGCATCCGTCGTGCCGGCGCGGTAACGGCTATGCTGGAGCAGGGAATGACCCCTGAAGATATCCTGGGACAGGTGTGCGGTGATCTGGGCATTTTGTTTATGGAAACCACACCGGTCAGTTATAAATGCTATTGCAGCCGTGAGCGGGTGACAAAAGCACTGATCAGCTTGGGCAAGAAAGAACTGACAGAAATTTATGAGGAAGGGAAGTCTTTCCCTGTGGAATGTCAGTTTTGTGACACCCGTTATGCGTTCACACCGGACGATATAAAAAGCCTTATAAAAAAGTTGTGATTTTCCTTAAAAATGCTTGAAAACACTGGGGATTTGACCTGAATAAATTATGTCAAAAAAATTGAAAAAAATGCTTGACAAATCAGGTCCCCCTGTGTATAATAAACCACGTCCGCTGAGGTAATAACCTTGGAAGACCGGTTTGGGAGCATAGCTCAGCTGGGAGAGCACATGCCTTACAAGCATGGGGTCACAGGTTCGAGCCCTGTTGTTCCCACCATATTTGGCCCGGTGGTGCAGTCGGTTAGCACGCCAGCCTGTCACGGTGGAGGTCGACGGTTCGAGTCCGTTCCGGGTCGCCATATTTACGTGGAGAGCGCAAGCTCTCCACAATATGCCTCTGTAGCTCAGTCGGTAGAGCAGTGGACTGAAAATCCACGTGTCGTTGGTTCGATTCCGACCGGAGGCACCAATTTCGCGGGTGTAGCTCATCCGGTAGAGCGCCACCTTGCCAAGGTGGAGG
>JAZOWK010000051.1:0-23030 GCA_045659205.1 Faecousia sp. | reverse complement strand
GAATAATTTGCTCTTAGCAATCTTACTCAAGAATTTTCGTTGGCTGTTATTCGTTCTATAAAACGCTTAAAACAATCCATTATAATTGTCCAAGGTGTTCATTTCGTCTTTGCGTTATTCAATTTACAAGGTACATTTGCTCGCCGCAAGCGGTGAGCTTGCTTATACTATCACATACGCTTTTTCTTGTCAAGAACTTTTTTCTATTTTTTCTTCTTTTTTTCACAAAAAATGAGTGAACCCACAAAGGGAACGACGCACCACAGAAATACCGCCCCAAAAAGCAGCAAAACGGCTGATATTTCAGGTGCAAACAGCAGCATAACAGCAGATAACGACCCGGCAGCTATCGCGCCGTATTTACCCCATCCGGAATGCACTGCCTCTGCCAAATGAGCCATAGCGCTAACGAGCATACTAAAAAGGCCATAACAGCCGACAGTTGCTGCCACAGATATAAATGCCTCCAGCCGTTCTGCGATCCCCAGCACGCTAACGCTCTTCCCAGCTTCGTAAAACGGCCAGGATACCGATTGCGCCACCTGCGGGGACAAACCTCCTATGGTCCATAAGCTCAGCACCACAAACAATCCGCCCGCTGTCAGCACCGTCCAATGCAGCGCCGGCTTTATTTGTCGGGGAATAAACTGAATTACCGCCGGCAAAAGAAGCACCAGCACCGCTTCCGCTCCCGGGGCATCCAACTGCGGACGCAAAAACTCAACCTGCAAATTCCGGCTACCAAAGGCAAGCAATATCCCATATAACGCGGCGATGAGCCAAAACAGCACCCCACCTACTTTCGATGCAGCCTGTGCTCCCCGGTATGCAGATAAAACCGCCAGCGCCAGCAGCGTTAACGGCACCACTGGAAAAACTCTGCCAGTTGGCCAGGCATCCTGACTCCAATTCGCCAGAAAGGTCAGCACTACTATTAGAAATAAAAACTGCAGCACGCAGTAAACACGGCTGCGGCATAACTCCTGATTTGGCAGCCCCGCCACAAGCCTGCACAAAATGCCGGTGATCACCGCTGCGATCGCAAGACCCAGCCAGCCGTATTTGCCAGCGAGCAGCACAAAGGGGGCGCTCATTGCAACGATCAGCCACGCAGCCATAGACCCAGCTTCAACCTTCCTTACAAACAAGACGCAATCTCTCCTCATCCATAATAAGATGGGGAATACTCCCCTTCCCTGTTCGGTATTGCTGCAAAGTCACATTTTCACTCTGTATCCGCAAAAACTCTGCGGCCTCCTTCAAATCCACTTGCTCCTGCACGATGCACACCTTGCAGGCAGGACGCAGGATCTGCGTTAACTCCTGCAGCAAAATAGTTCCATTAGTCCCAATCAGCAAAAAATCTGCCGTATCCAAAAACACCTCACCGGCGGTAGTGCTTTTCAGGTCTGCAAAAGCCTGTTCCAAGGTTTTGCCTTTGCCCATATCTCCGGTATCGGTCTGCACCGTAACTGCCCCGTCTTTATGATCCACGAAAATCAGTTCCACCGGCTGCAAAACAGCCACATCGCTCCCGGAAAATGGCATATATCCCAGCGCAGCCACCAGCACCACCGCTGCCACATAAAAAAGCCACTTCTTCATTTTTGATTTCTCCTGTCCTGTGGATTCAGCCCTGACCGCCGCATTTTGTCCTTATTCAATCGGCTTCGCAAAATGCCCAAACCTTTCATACGGGAAAAAGGAGCAAGATAAGATGACCCAAGGCTTTCAAGGCCGGATAAATGAATCAGCAGGACGATGAGTCCTGCGGTAACGCCAAAAAGGCCTGCCAGCGCGCCCAGGATCGCCAGCACGAACCGCCACACCCGAATCGCCTCTGCAAAATCCCGGTTTGGCTGAACGAAGCCGCAAATACCCGCAATGCTCACGGCAATCAAAGCGATTGGGGAAATGATTTTTGCCTCCACCGCTGCAGTGCCCACCACGATACCGCCAATAATCGACACACTTTGCCCAATGGCTTGGGGCAGATGCACACCGGATTCCTGCAGCAGTTCAAAAGCGATCAGCAGACCCAGCACCTCCACCGCTGTAGAAAACGGCACCGCCTGCTTACTTTCGATGACAGAGCGGAGCAATTCCAAGGGGATCATTTCCTGATGGAAGATGGCCATAGCAATATAGAGCCCCGGCAAAAGCAAACTCAGCAGCATTGCCCCGTAGCGCAGCACCCGAATGCAGGATGCCGAAATAAAATCGATACTCCGGTCCTCCGGACTTTCCATAAAAACGCCCACATCCACCGGCGCAAGATAGCCCAAAGGCAGGCCATCCACCAAAAGTCCCACCCGGCCTTCCAATATCCCCTGGCAAAATCGGTCGGTGCGCTCTGTATACTGCAGCAGTGGAAAAGCCGTAGCTCTGGAGCCGGTCACATATTCCTGCACAGCCGCCGGGCTGATAAAGCCATCAATATCGATCGTATCCAGCCGGGATTTCATCCGTTCCACCAGCGCCGGGTCTGTAATCCCTTTTAAAGATACCACCGTCACATTGGTCAGGCTGCGACGACCCACCACGGTTTCATACAGCCGCAGATCAGCAGAACGCAAATGCCGGCGGATCAAGCTGGTATTGGAACGCACCGTTTCCACAAAGGCATCCTTTGGGCCTTTAACGGTGTTTTCCACCTCAGGTGCAGAAAGTCCCCGTTTCTCCCCGGTCTTTACTTCATAGGCTACTGCCCCCGCGCCCTCAAAAAGCACCACGCAAAAGCCGTTTACCAGCCGCATCGCTACAGTGTCCAAGTCCTCACAGACCCCGGCTACGGCATTATATACATTACTATATAGCGCCTGCCCATAAAGCTGCGCCATCGTATCTGCCTGCAGCGCATCCATAATCGGCTGAAACACATACTCGGAAATATCCGCGCCGGATACAAGACCATCAATGGAATAGGCATACAGGGTATAGCCGCTGCAAGTGATTATTCTGCGGTTAAAATCTCCAGCGCCATCAAAAATAGCGCAGATATTTTTATCTGTCAGGCTACCGGGATACATAGGATCAGGCCGCGGTGTAGGTCCTTCCATTTTCTTCACCTCCCGGGTAGCGTTCCCCAAAACAGTAAAAATATGTAAGCTTGATATGTGGCAAAAAGTCTGTTATTATATAATGTAATGAATTTGGGAGGTTTCTCATATGAAAAAGTGGTTATGGCTCATACTGGGGCTTTCTCCGTTTTTATACGGTTTTCTGATGCTGCTGGGTGCATTTTTCGTGTTCCCCGCCGGTACGCTCACCCTGACGCTGCCTTTATGCTCGCTGCTCTTTTTTATCATTTGGGGTTATCAGGCAAACCTGTGTAAAAAAACCGTAGGCAAAACCGGTAAAGCGATCGCCCTGATGCACATTCCTGCCGCGGCAGTTCTGCTGATCCTTTTTGTGGAAGATGTGATCTTAAATACCTACTGGACCGGCACGCTGGCATCTGTGCTGCATTGTTTCTACTTCCCTGCTGCGCCCATTATGATGTTCATCGGTTTAGGCAGCAGCGACATTGTTGCTTACTGCGTCACCGCGCTGATGATGGCATGCTGCGCTTATATGGGCTGCAGTATGATCCGCAAAAAAGTTTAACCGGGAGGTTTCCTATGTCCCACACAATCGCCGCAGTATCCACAGGCAATCAGGTTTCTGCCATTGGAATCCTGCGTTTAACCGGCACAGACTGTGCCGAAATTGCCGGAAAAGTATTTACTCCGGATAACGGCCTGCCCCTTTGCGACGCGCCCAACAGAAAACTGATTTTGGGCACGCTTAAAGATGCAAAAGAACGGATCATTGACCGTTGTATGGCTGTGTATACCCGGGCGCCCCACACCTATACCGGTGAAGATACTGTAGAATTTCACTGCCACGGCTCTCCTGCTGTACTAGCTGCCGGTTTGGACGCTTTGTTCCTTGCAGGCGCGCTGCCTGCAAAGCGGGGCGAATTTACCAAGCGGGCATTCCTGAACGGCCAGCTGGACTTGACCCAGGCAGAAGCGGTCATCGACCTGATTGAAGCCGACACCGCCGATGCCGCTGCCAACGCAGCCGGTCAGGTAGGCGGTATTCTGCAAAGAAAATTAAATCCCATTTATAACGACCTGACTGACCTTTGCAGCCATTTCCACGCGGTACTGGACTATCCCGACGAAGATATTGACGACTTCCGTCTGGCGGACTATTCTGCTAACTTGCGAAAAAATGCAAAGGAGCTTTACGCGCTGCTGCAGACCTACGGTCAGGGCCGCATCCTCCGTCAGGGTGTAGCTGCCGCCATCGTGGGCAAGCCCAATGTTGGCAAGTCCAGCCTGCTGAATGCTTTGGCGGGTTACCAGCGGGTGATCGTTACCGAGATTGCCGGCACCACCCGGGACACCGTGGAAGAAACGGTGATGGTGGGCGCTACCCGCCTGCGGCTCATCGACACCGCCGGCATCCACGAAACACAAGACCAGATCGAGGCTATGGGCGTGGAACGCTCCCGCAAGGCTGTGGAAGATGCGGATTTGGTGATCTTTGTCTGTGACGGCTCTGATAGCCTGACCGAGGAAGACCGCAAGGTGATCGATCTGTGCCTGGATGCACACAATGCCATTGCCCTTATTAACAAAACCGACTTGGGAAACAAGGTTGCGCCCTCCGAGCTGCCCTTTGTCCATGTGATCCCCATTTGCGCCCAAACCGGTGAAGGGCTTGACCTGTTTGCCGATACGGTGGACACTATGTTTGCATCTGATATGCCCTGTGACGGCTCTATCCTTACCAACCCACGGCAATTTGATGCGGTACGCAGAAGCTATGAAGCTATGCTGCGGGTACTGCAGGCAATGCAGCTAGGGCATACTCCGGACGCTGTGCTTACAGACATTGAATGCGCTATGGAAGCAATGGGCGAAGTGACCGGTGCAACGGTGCGGGAGGATATCACCGCCCGGATCTTTGAACGCTTTTGCGTAGGAAAGTGAGATTGTATGATCTATTTGGATAATTCTGCTACCACCAAGCCTTGCCCGGAAGCGGTAGCAGCTGTAACGCAGGCTATGACAGAAAGCTGGGGAAACCCCAGCGCCCTGTATAGCTTTGGTTTGGAAACAAACCGGGCTTTACAGCTTGCCCGCCGGCAGGTAGCCGCCAGTTTAGGCGCAGAGGCTGACCGGGTGTTCTTCACCTCCGGCGGCACAGAAGCAGACAACTGGGCCATTTTCGGCACAGTAAAACGCTTTGGCAAGCGGGGTAAACACATCATCACCACCGCTATAGAACATCACGCAGTATTAAACTGTATGAAAGAGCTGGAAGCCCAAGGCTACGAGGTGACCTACCTTGAGCCGGATAATTCAGGCAATATCACTTTAGATCAGTTAAAAGCCGCCATCCGTAAAGACACCATTCTGGTATCCATTATGATGGTAAATAATGAGACTGGCGCGGTGCTGCCCATTTCTCAAATGGCAAAGCTGACCCACCGCTGCAACCCGGATACCGTCTTCCACACCGACGCGGTGCAGGGCTTTTTGAAGCTGCCCTTCCAGGCAAAGACCCTGGGCGCAGACCTGATCACAATTTCTTCCCACAAGATCCACGGCCCGAAGGGCGCAGGCGCACTGTACATCGCGCCCCGCCTCAAGTCCTTCCCTGCCCTGCTCTTGGGCGGTGGACAGGAAAGCGCTCTGCGCAGCGGCACGGAAGCAATGCCCGCCATTTTAGGCTTTGCCGCTGCCTGCAAAGCGGTAAGTGCTACCGCCAATGCAGATAATGCCCGGGAAAAAGATCTGCTGGAATTTTTAATCGAAGAGTTATGTAAACTCGATGGCGTAAAAATCAATGGAGCGCACGATGCGCCCCACATCTTAAACCTCTCCATCCCCGGTGTGCCTACCCAAAACTCCATCAACCTTTTACAGGACAGAGGTATTTGCGTTTCCGCTGGCTCTGCCTGCGCCAAAGGTCACCGCAGCCATACCCTTACCGCCATGAAATTAAGCCCGGAAGTGATGGACAGCTCTTTCCGCATTTCCTTGAGCCGGGATACTACAAAAGAAGAAATATATGCCTTTATAGATGGCATCCAGGCAATTCTTACCTGGAAAAACCGATAAAATAACCGCTCCGGTATTGCCGGAGCGGTCATTATTTTAATTAGTAAGCAACGCCCCAAAGGACCATTTTCTTGGCGGGCTTGCCGCAGATGGGACAAACATCGCCCAAATCTTCCTGCGCGAAGGGGATGCAGCGGGAAGACATACCTGCCTGCTCCTTCATCTTCAGCTCGCATTCTAATGCGCCTCTCCACATGGTCTTGATAAAGCCGCCGTTTTCCTCCTGGAGCTTCTTAGCCTCTTCCAGGCTGTGGGCCTCATAAATATGATCGGTCAGGTTCTTCTTGGCCTTCTCGAACATACCCTGATGCACTTCTTCCAGCTGCTGAGCAACAGCAGTTTCCAGATCTGCCAGGTTCACAACGGTCTTTTCACCATCGTTACGACGCACCAGCACGCACTGGCCGTTTTCCAGGTCACGAGGGCCGCACTCTACACGAAGAGGCACACCCTTCATTTCGTACTCAGCGCACTTCCAACCCATGGAGTTATCAGAATCATCTAACTTTACCCGGAAGCCTGCGTTTACAAGGCGGCTCTTCAGCTCATTTGCAGCCTCCAGCACGCCCGGCTTATGCTGAGCGATGGGCAGCACCACCACCTGAATAGGAGCGACCTTGGGAGGCAGCACCAAGCCGTTGTTATCACCGTGGGTCATAATAATGCCGCCGATGAGCCGGGTGGATACACCCCAAGAAGTTTCGTGGGGATTGGTCTTCTGATTGTTCTTGTCGGTAAACTCAATGTTGAATGCCTTGGCAAAGCCATCGCCAAAGTAGTGAGAAGTACCGGCCTGCAGCGCCTTACGGTCGTGCATCATACATTCGATGGTATAAGTAGCTTCTGCGCCGTTGAACTTTTCCTTTTCGGTCTTCTGTCCGCGGGTCACAGGCATAGCCAGCACATTTTCACAGAAGTCAGCATACACATTCAGCATCTGCTCCGTAAAGTCCTTAGCTTCCTCAGCAGTTGCGTGAATGGTATGGCCCTCCTGCCACAAGAACTCTCTGTGACGCAGGAAGGGACGGCTGGTCTTTTCCCAGCGCAGAACGCTGCACCACTGGTTATACTTCATGGGCAGATCTCTGTGAGACTGCAGCACATTGGCAAAATGCTCGCAGAACAGTGTTTCAGAAGTGGGACGGATGGCATAGCGCTCTTCCAGCTTGTCCATACCGCCGTGGGTAACCCAGGCGCACTCAGGCGCAAAGCCCTCCACGTGATCCTTTTCCTTCTGCAGCAGGCTTTCGGGAATCAGCATAGGCATATACACATTTTCCACGCCTACCTTCTTAAACTCCCGGTCCATAATATGCTGGATATTCTCCCAAATGGCATAACCGTAGGGACGGTAAATGAACACACCCTTAATGGAAGAATAGTCGATCAGCTGTGCCTTTTTGCACACATCGGTGAACCACTGGGCGAAGTCCACCTCCATATCGGTAATTTGCTCTACCTTTTTATCCTTGGCCATAGTTTTTCATCCTCTCAAATAGCCTTATTCATACACTATATTCTATCACACCTGTCAAGACCCTGCATAGGATGAACTGTATCTTTTTAACATTTCCCGGGAGGGATCTTTATGACACAGGTCACTTTACTCTTGGAGCCTGACCTTTCTCTTTTTTATTCCCGGATCGCAGAGCAAACCGGTCTGACTTTGGAGCAGGTTTTGTCCGACACCCTTTTTAAGCTGGCGGCAGAGTTATCCCTTTCTGCCTTAAAAAACAGAAAGGCCCAATAATTTTCAAAATATCGTTGTATTTGCTCCTGAAATTTGTTATACTCAAACTAACGAATTTCAGGAGGTATTTCTATGAAATCCATCCGACAGATCTATAAGATCGGCAAAGGCCCGTCCTCTTCCCATACTATGGGCCCGGCCAGCGCCGCGGAACATTTTAAATCTGAATATCCCCAGGCAGACAGCTTCCGGGTGATCCTTTACGGCTCCTTAAGCAAGACCGGTGTGGGCCACGGCACAGACCGGGTGATCCGTCAGGTCCTCTCCCCTGTAGATACCGAGATCATTTTTTCCAAGGAAGTGCTGGAAAATGCTCACCCCAACACCTTAGACCTGATTGCTTTTAAGGATGGCCGGGAGCTGGGCAGGCTGCGGATAGAATCCATTGGCGGCGGCGATATCCGTGTACCGGGGCAGACCCTTTTGGATCCCCCCGAAGTATATCCGGAAAATTCCTTTGCCGAGATCGCAGACTTCTGCAAATGGCGCTATATCCACAAGCTTAGCGACTATGTGGAGCTGAACGAAGGCGAAGAGATCTGGGATTTCCTGATGGATGTGTGGCAGACTATGAAGCAGTCCATTGCCGATGGCCTTGCTGCTACCGGTGTGCTGCCCGGCGGCCTGAATGTACAGCGCAAAGCAAAATACTTATTTGAGCAGAAGCCGGAAGAAGATGTGCCTGCCCTGCGGGAATTCCAGTATATTGCAGCCTATGCCTATGCGGTAGCAGAGCAAAACGCAGACAACGGCACGGTAGTCACCGCCCCCACCTGCGGCGCTTGCGGTGTGCTGCCGGCAGTGCTGAAATATGCCCAGGACACCCGTGGCTATACAGACGAGCAGATTCTTCGGGGTCTGGCCGCTGCCGGTATTATCGGCACGCTGACCAAGCGCAACGCATCCATTTCCGGTGCAGAGTGCGGCTGTCAGGCAGAGATCGGCACAGCCTGTTCTATGGCGGCTGCTGCATTGGCAGAGCTTTACGGACAGGATATGGATCAGGTAGAATATGCCGCCGAGGTGGCTATGGAGCATCACCTGGGTCTGACCTGTGACCCCATTTGCGGTCTGGTGCAGATCCCCTGTATCGAGCGCAATGCCGTTGCTGCTATGCGGGCAATGAATGCCTGCAATTTAAGCTATTTCCTCACCGGCTCTCGAAATATCAGCTATGATATGGTGTGCCGGGCAATGCACGAAACAGGCATCAACCTGAATCACCGTTTCCGGGAAACCAGCGAGGGTGGTTTAGCCAAGATCTACGCAAGAAAGAAATAAAAGACAGCGGTGCTGATGCACCGCTGTTTTTATTATAGATTCATCAAAACAATAGATACAATACCCAAGGCATAGCCGAGCTTTTGGCGCAAAGTGAATTTCTCCTTTAAGACCAAAACTGCGTAAATGAACACCAACACCACACCGCCGCCGGAGATCACCGGAAAAATGACCGAGGCAGGCACTCTGGGGTTAAGATACATCACCAGCATATTGCAAAGGCCGTTAAACAAGCCGCAAACCGCTGCCAAAGGAAAACCTTTTTTCACGATACTGCCAAAAGCTGTCCGCTCCTGTTTTGAAAACAGGGATACAGTAAAAAGCAGCACCGTGACCATTGCCAGCGCCACGATCATAAATACATTTTTGCCCACGCTTCCAAAGGTATTGATCTCAATTTTCTGCACAACGGAGCACATACCGCTGCCAGCAAAAGCCAAAAATGCGTAGACCGCCCATTTCCAGGTAGAGGGCGCAGGATTCTTTTCATAATTGATCAGCCACAAACCCGCAATCAACAGCACAAGACCCACGATCAGCGTGATCCCGATGGTTTCGTTCAAAAATAAAAAGCCGTAAAATGTGGGGATCAGCAAAGAGCTGGACAAGATAAGGGATGTTTTCGCCAGCGAGCCTTCCTTCATAGCCAGCACCGCAAACAAGGTGTAAGCCGTATAGCTCAAAGCAAAACCAAAAGAATGCAGCAGCTGCTCAGGCTGATAGCGCCAATCATCATTGATCACAATGAAGAAAACCATAGCGCAAAGGGAGATCATACCGCTGAAGAAAAATATGCCCACAGAGCTTTTTTGATTAAATTTCTTTTTCGTTATATTCTGGCAAGCCACCGTCAGCGCCGCCAAAGCCAATAATGCGTAGTCCACAAAATGCCTCATTTCCAATTCTTCTTACTGGCATCATACTACACCAAAAGAAAGATTGCAAGCGGAAATGCCTAACTAAAAAGGCAGCGCCATTCATAATAGATAATGGTGCAGAGCGATTTATAATACCTACATGTAAAATGAGGAAATTCCAGGAAAGGTTATTGCACTTTCGGCTTTTCCGTGGTAAAATTATCCGGATCAACGAGAAAACGAGACAAAGGAGCAAGCGTTTTATGAAATTAGGTATCGTGGGACTGCCCAATGTAGGTAAGTCCACCCTCTTTAATGCCATCACCAATGCCGGTGTCCCGGCAGATAACTATGCCTTCTGCACCATCGATCCCAATGTGGGCGTGGTGTCCGTTCCCGATGAGCGGCTGCAGTGGCTCAGCGACTTTTATGCCCCCAAGAAGACCACCCCGGCGGTGATCGAATTTGTGGATATCGCAGGCCTTGTGAAGGGCGCATCCAAGGGTGAAGGTCTGGGCAACAAGTCCCTTTCTAACATCCGCACCACCGATGCCATCGTCCATGTTGTGCGCTGCTTTGAAGACAGCAATGTTACCCACGTGGAGGGCAATACCGATCCTCTGCGGGATATCGAGATCATCAACCTGGAGCTGGTGATGGCCGATATGGAAATGGTGGAGCGGCGCATCGACAAAGCCCAAAAGGCTATGAAGGGCGGCGACAAGAAGTTTGCCCGGGAAGCAGAGCTGTTTGCCAAGCTTTTAGAGCACCTGAACGAAGGCAAGCTGGCACGCACCTTTACCGATGACGAAGAGGATATGGCCATCATCGCCACCTCCGACCTGCTGACCCTGAAAAAGACCATTTATGTGGCAAACCTGGCAGAAAACGAGATCAACGAGCCGGAAAACAACCGCCATTATATGGCCGTCAAGGCTTTGGCAGACGAAGAAGGCAGCCAGCTGATCCCCATTTGCGCCAAGCTGGAGGCAGATATTGCCGAGCTGGACGATCCGGAAGAAAAGGCTATGTTCATGGAAGAACTGGGTGTTGCTGAGTCCGGTCTGGACAAGCTGATCCGCAGCTCCTATGCCCTGCTGGGTCTTATCTCCTTCCTCACCGCAGGTACCGTCGAGTGCCGTGCCTGGACCATTAAGAAGGGTACAAAAGCACCCCAAGCTGCCGGCAAGATCCACACCGACTTTGAGCGTGGCTTCATCCGTGCAGAAGTGATCGCCTTCCAGGATATGAAGGAATGTGGCACTATGGCAAATGCCAAGAGCCTGGGCAAGGTCCGCAGCGAAGGCAAAGAATATATTATGAAAGACGGCGACATCGTAAACTTCCTGTTTAATGTGTGACGAGTGCATAGGAACGACAGACCGTCAAAATGAGATTTAGCACGCGCCCTTTTGATGATTTTCTGAATTCCCCACATTTTTAACCCACGGTTTTTGCTTGCTTCGCAAGCCATTTTGACTTACTGCACAAAACGAGCCTTACCGTACCTATGTACGCCGACAGGCTCGTTTTGTTTGTCTCTGCCGCCCCTCTGCCCTCTTCTCGTAAACGAACAAAGGACAAGCCAAAAGGCTTGTCCTTTGTTATATTAGAATATCAACACAAATGCAGTAAGCAGCACTAAAAATGCCACATTGAAGCCGGTGAACATCAGCATATAATAGCCGGTTTTGCCGGGGTTGCGCTTGGTGTATTCCCGGAAAGTGATAAGACTTGCCAGGGAGGAGATCAGCGTACCCACACCGCCGATATTCACACCCAGCAGAAGCTCCCGGTAATTTTCCGTGAATTGGGAAAGCAGGATGGCGGAGGGTACATTGCTGATGACCTGGCAGGATGCCACACTAAAGAGGAAGGTGCTTTTCTCCAAAAGCCAGGAAAACAGCTGTCGCACCGCCGGGATGCGAGCCATATTGCCTGCAAATACAAAGAAAAACGCAAAGGTCAAAAGCAGCGGATAGTCCACCATCTTCAGAGCCTTACGGTCTGCAAAAATCAGCACCGCCGGGATCACGATCAAGCCGATCCAGTAAGGAATACCCCGGAACACGATGGCGATGGCCAGCGCAAACAAAAGGGTATACAAAATTGTACGGCCTGCAGGCAGCTTTGCCCCCTCACTTTTCATCTGCAAAGGTTCAGGCTTTACAAAGATCAGGCAGCACAAGGTGATAAGCAGCACCGACGCAATAAAGGGCGGCAGCATAATCTGCACAAATTCCCCGTCAGGAATATTGAAATAGGAATATAAGTAAAGATTTTGGGGATTGCCAAAGGGCGTGCGCATACCGCCTAAGTTTGCAGCAATATTCTGCATAATATAGGTAAATGCCATATACTTGCGCTTATCCGTGGTACTAAGCACAAAATAACCCAAGGGCAAAAAGGTTAAAAGGGCCATATCGTTGGCAATAAGCATAGAGCCAATAAAGGTAATGTATACCAGCGCCAAAACGGCCAGCCTTGCATTGCGAAACAGCTCTACGATCTTCTTTGCCAAAATATAGAAGAACTGAATATTCTTCATAGCGCACACTACCGCCAATACGCAAAACAGACAGGTCAGGGTCTTCAGGTCAAAATAGCCCAAATATTCCATATCCGGCGGCACAATAAAAACAGTGACCATAGCTGCCAGAAACGCCACCACCGTCACTACATTCTTTTTAATAAAATTGATCATTTCCATCTCTCTCCTGCCCGCGACAAACCCAAGCGGCTACATCATACAACACACAGAAAATAAATGCAATAAGGAATGCAAAATAATTTCAGCCGGGAGCTACCGCTCCCGGCTAATTGTTTATGTAAAAATCTATTCGGTTTAAGTGTGGGAACGACAATGCCCACCTGGGAGCGGTTGATAATCACTCCTAAATTCTAGTCTATTAACCATGCTCAAGAAACTGGATTAAATTATTAAGTGCAAGAAAAAGCTGTATGCAATCTCGCTTTCTTACTGCTCTGCGATTCATACCATGGCCGATATAGTTGCGATTTAACGTATCGGGTTCGTTCTTAAAACCCTTTCCATTTGCAAACAGCTTTTCCAGATAGGCAAACAGGTTCATTGTAAATAGCACTTCAATTAGCATTCTTTCATTGTCATTTTCATAGTTAGCCTTTAACCATTTCACAGCATTTGCTCCCACCGGTCTATCTGGTTTGGATTGAAGCCGAATCAGTTTACTATCAATCAAACCACATAACAAGAGAGCACAAGCTTTATATTGTTTATTCCTATAGCAAAAGATTGCTGAAGCTAAGTCCTTTTGATTTAGTGTTCTCTTTTCCAAATGCTCAAATAACTTATCCATTTCGCTTTTGGAGCAGTATTTATTAGCTAGTCTGTCCGCCGCTTTAATATCCATTGGTGGATTATCATACATTTTTACGGGCATTGATGGAATATAGGTCCAACCATATCTCCCCCACAGCTGATTACTTTCTATCAGTTTTTGCTGTTTCTCAGCAGAGACTGTAGGTATCTTAAAATCGGAAAATCCTTTAACCAGCTGCGATACTGCTTCGCTCAGAACCCCAGCATGAGATGACCAGAAACCTTGCATTGCATAACGAAAAGACTGAATCAGATTTGCAGCACCATCCGTAAATGCTCTGTTTACTTCCGTAAAGCTTTCCAACACTCTGTCGTCAAAAGCTTCAGTGATACTTTTCATGGCAGACTGTAAAAGTTTATTAAGTTCATCAGCCATGGCCGATAATTCATGTATTTGCGGTAACTCAGGCAATTCGGGCAATTCGGGCAATTCGGGCAATTCAGGTATTTCGGGCATTTCAGGATAGTTGTTATTTGTCATTACTCACCTCGTCAATTCCTGATACATCTTCATAAGCTCGGCTACACATTCGGTTTCGGAGTTCAGCTTGCCCCAAAAGCCATAGGCTTCCATTACCGCCTTGTCATTCTGCTGATGCGCCTTGCGAAGTTCCGGTGGCATCAAAACTTCGTCATAAAGGTCGGCAAAACTGCAATCCGGATACAATGCTCGAGCATCCAGAATAGACTGTGCGGTCTGCTCAATTTTGGCTTTCTGTGCTGCTGTCGGAATAGGCCAGGGGAAGTTATTATAAACGATATCCTTAGAATAACGATAATCACTTTTAAGCCGCCCTGCAATCGCACGCATCCATGCCATGTGTACATTAGAAGTCAGAACTCCAAAGTGAAATAATGTGGCACCGGGTATGAGTTGCACCGAATCATTCACAATAACATCAGGTGTCATAAATCCAATAGGCACATATTTTCTCGCTTCCGACGATACGCGTGGTACAAGTATATACTCTGATTCAGGTTGCCTCACCTCTTGGAACAGGGTCGGTGTATCCGCACTCTTCCGAGTTGCTTCCTTTGTGCTATTCAGTCTAAATGTACGTACGCCTTCAATTCTTTGCATAACTGATGGCAAGGCCTTTAATTCCGCTGGACTTGCTCCCATAAGCCACAAGCAATACCTTTTTTTATTGTTTATATATTCCTCCGCTCCCAGTACTTTTCTTATAAACTTTGAAGCAACTGGTTCCTCCCTCAGCAAATCATCTCGTTCTTCAGGCGTCAGAAACAAGAAGCCACCATCCGTAGGTTTGTTTCCGTACACCATCTGTGGTGCTTGGCAAATCGGCTTATTTTTACTTTCAATAAATATATTTTCAGCGGGCAATAGATATGGATTTATATTATCAACATATTGTGCCCTTTCAGACGCATATAGACATTTGGGGTGTTGATTAGAAAATGCGCTAAAGCCGATAATTACACAATGCACATGAGCTTTTGCACTTGCTTCGCTATCCCAAATAAAAGTACGATGAGCAAAATCAATATGAATACCAAAGCGGTCATACAGAGGTTTCCATACAGCAGCAACCTGCTCACCCTGCGTAATTGAGTTCGTGGACACGAAGGACGCACGAATCGTGGACAAATGCCCCCCCCCCGCGGACATTAACTGTGCAGCCTTAAAATACCAGCCTGCTACATAGTCTATCTTGCCTGCTGTTTTATAGGGTTTTCCTTTTTCATCCACATAAACGGAAAGGATGTCATCCTTTTGTTTTTTAGTTTGGAGAGAATACCCGATAAACGGCGGATTGCCCATGATGTAGTTCAGCTTGTCCTTAGGTACGACAGTTTCCCAGTCGACACGCAGAGCATTGCCTTCCACGATGTTGGCATAAGAAGTCAAGGGCAAGAAGTCCAGGTGCATACGGACGATCTGCTCAGTCTCCTTAAGCATTTGGGATTCTGCTATCCACAGGGCAGCCTTGGCAACGGTAACAGCAAAGTCGTTTATCTCAATGCCGTAAAATTGACCGATGGACACCTGAATGGGGTTAAAATCGGCAGAATCGCCCAAGACCATCTGCTCATCCAAACGCAAAGCCACGGCCTTATTCTCCAGTCTTCGCAAGGATAAGTAAGTTTCCGTCAAAAAGTTACCGGATCCGCAGGCCGGGTCCAGGAAAGTAAGGCCGGCCAGCTTCTTTTGGTATGCTTCCAGCTTAACATCACGGGTCTTCTTCACAGGAATGGCAGCAATTTCGTCCAGTTCCGCAGACAAAGCATCATAGAATAGCGGGTCGATCACCTTGTGAATATTCCCAATAGAAGTATAATGCATACCACCGCTGCGGCGGGTCTCGGGATTCAGTGTGCTTTCAAACACCGCACCAAAAATGGTGGGAGAAATGGAACTCCAGTTAAAATCTTCACTGGCTTTGGTGAGCAACAAATCTACGATCTCTTGGGTAAACCGGGGAATGATGATATTTTCATCGGCAAATAAGCCGCCATTCACATAGGGGAATGCAGCCAAATCTTCATCAATATATGGGTCACGGTCAGCAACCTTTGTATCCAGCACCTTAAAAAGGTCGATTAGTGCCTTGCGGATATTCTTAGAGCCTACGCCCATTAGATAGTCATGGAACATAGTACGGTTACCAAAAATGCCTGCGTCCTCCGCGTACAGGCAGAACACCAGCCGGACGCAAAGCACGTTCAGGCTCTTCAGTTCTTCCTCGCTTGCCGGGTCATTATACTGCTTGAGCAAAGCGTCGTAAAGCTTGCCCACCAATTCGCCCGCCTGCAAGGAAATGGCCATTTCCTTTTTGATGCGTTCGTTGCCCGTATCAACCAGAAATTGCAGCCGGGAATACTCCGTTTCCAGTTCTTCCAGTCGGATGACTTCGGGAGCATCATTGGGACGGTTCATATCGTGGATATGGAACTCTTTGAAATTGCAGACAACGATCCAGCGAGGATTCATATTATGGGGCAAATAACCTGCGTAACGGCGTGCCTGCTGGAAGGGTGTCAGGATAGAGCCATCCGACTGCTTATAGCCCTTGCGCAGATCAATATCCGCGCCCTTTTGCTCGATAAGTACATGGGTATCTTTGATATAACCGTCAATAAAGCTGGTATGATCCAACTTTACACGCACTTCAAACTCAATGGTCTTATCCGGCTCAGCAACACCATAAACACGGTTAAGAAGCGCCATCCAAAAGCGTTGGGTCTCCTGCTTTTCGTCACCGTGGCCAGTCCAGTCATTTACAAACTGTTTTGCGGCTGCTCTTTGCTGCATATCCGTCATGTGATTGCCCCCTTTTAGAAGCTGATTTTATTCATTATAACACACTTTTACAAAAAGCGAAAGCATTTAAAAACAGAAAAACCCGGAGGGTAGCCCTCCGGGTAATATCTTATTTAGGGGAAGAAGGATTGCAGGAATTCCTTTTCGGTGCCGTCGTAGTCGGCGATAGCCAGGAACTCCTTGCCGCTCTGGCCGCCCCAGCTGTACATAATAACAGTCTTGCCGTTATATTCGCACAGGTCAATGTCAGAGTTATTGGTATCCGGCGCGGACACCGTTGACATACATGGTATCATTTTCCACATAGGCGCTGCCGAAAGAATGGTCGTTAGCAAAACGGACGCCATACTCTTCCTCCGTGTCCATATCCACAAAGTGATAGCAGCCAACATCCATAGTCCAGCCTTCGTACTTGCCCCACTTGTTGCTGCGCACCCACTCAAAACGCAAAAGCTTACCCTGCCATACAACAGGAGTGGATTCCACAACGGCAATACGAATCGCACCCCGCTTTACAAGGCACTTTCTGGGCTCATTCAAGGTCTCTTTAATGATCGGTATTAAAACATACATTCCTTTCTTTCAGACAACCAATCCGTAAATAATAGGATCATATCATTTATCACTTTCCACTTAAATAGCAAATTCCTCGTCTATCCACATAAAATAGGACAATATTTGTAGTTTGCCGAAGCAAGGCCGCCCTTTCAAGTCCCTGACCACGGATTTTCTGAATTTCCCAATTTTGCCCCGTGTCAAATTCTCTGCGCCCGCTGCGATTATATGGCAAAACCCTCCCCGTTGGCGGGGAGGGCATTACAAGTTACAGACCAAGCAGTTGCTTTTTCTTTGCGTCGAATTCTTCTTGAGAAATGATACCGCAATCAAGCAATTCTTTGAATTTTTTGAGTTCGTCGGCGGCGGATGTGTTGTTTACAACAACTGCTGTGGCGGGTGCGCTGGACTTCTTTTTGTATTCTGCGATTGCTTCATTGATTCGCTTTACGGCAATAGCAACTTGCTCTCGACCTTTCAAAGGAGCATACATATGGTCTGCTTCACCGGTAATTTTGATAACAAGATAATTGACAAAGCCCTGAACACTATTGACACTTTCGTATGAATAGGTATTTGTCATATTAGTTTGGAAGAAACCAGTCATCTTTGCGGCATCAATAATGCGCTTATTTGTAAAAGCAACACAAGATGTAAAGTTGTAGGGCAAACAGAACAAAATATCTTCGTCGGGGTCTAAGTTAGCGACAACATCACCGAACCGAACCTCGTTTATATTTTTGATTCCGTTATTCTGTGTGAATGACTTGGGTTGATATAATGCTTCTGTGGTTGCTGCTTGTATCAGTTCTTGAACAGTTTTCATTGCTTATATACTCCTTTTTGTTTATAAGTATTTCCGGTAAAAATAAAAAGTGCGCCAACCGAAGTTAGCGCACCGAAAAACGCAAACTCCGATTGTCGCCAAACAAACCTAAACAGGATGGGGATGAAAATCCGCGTCATACCTCTTTAACAGAATTTGCATTTTTACCAAATTCATATAAGGTATTGACGTAAAAAGGGTATAGTATCCCCATAAAGATAAAATATCCCCTTATCCTGTTTATTAAGTTTGTTTGGCATAAATAGTATACACTGTTTTTCTACATTTGTAAACAACAAAAAACGGCACTCTGAAATGCCGAATCGCGCTCATCAGACAACAAGAAAATCGTAAAGATCAATTGACCTTTACGATTTCACTATTTATTAAACATACTATTTGCCTATACTATATAATAGTGGGACAAATTACTTTTTCTTCTTTTTGCTGTTTTTCTCTGTTAACAGCAGCCAATCCTCATCAATTTCATAATGCTTTCTTTCCCAACAGTTCTCAATAGCCATAGCACTAAAAGTATGTGCTTTATTTCGTTCGTCGTAGTACCTTGCAACTACTGTATTAAAATGCTTTTGTTCTTTTTTATCGGGATTTATCACAAATACATATTCGCATTCCTGCCGTTGAATACTTCTTGGCGGAAGTACAAATGAATACGAACCTTTTTCTGAACCGAAAGAATAATCCTTTTGTTGGGTGATCTCGTTTCCTTTCCTATTTGTTATATGAATTGTTCCCATTTGGTGCATCTTGCCAATGAATTCTGATCCAGAGTATAGAAGAAAACTAAGGTCACGAATAACACGAGTAGTATTTGATGTGTTTTGCAGTTCGAAATATACCGGAAGTGTAAAATACAATCTACCGTCCGTACTTTCGTCAAATCCCCATCCAAGGCCATTAGCAAATTTCTGATTGATACGTCGATAGAAAATGTTAAGCTTTCCCTTTTTATCTAAAACGCGTTCCATAATCATTACAATGATACTAGCAATAAAACCAATAACTGCACCAACTACCACACAGATAATTTCATTCCAATCTATGCCCGTTGTAGCAGTCTGCTGCACTTGTGCTGCAAGAAACAATAACCGCATAAATCTCACCTCATATGTAAAAGTCGAATATATTTCTGTTGTTTATCTAAGTGGCACTTTAGAAACGTAGACTTTAGTTCCGCTCAGACCATTTTCACTAAGAAATCTTAGCAATTCATTTCTGTTTTGTACGCACATAGGCCCTAAAATAATTTCCGGGATAACTCCAGGTCCCCATATAGACTCTAAACACAAACTGTGATAACCACGAATACCCGACTTGCTCAAGAAAAATCCTTCTTGCTCAATCTTAAGTGTATCTACAAGGGTTTTAAAGTTGGCTTTAAGGGTATCGCAAAATTCCTTGTTTCCATGATCCTTCATTCCGTCTAGCAATTCTAATGTTTCTGGGATGGCGTTTTTGTCAAAATACATTCTCACTTCACCCTCATCAACGAATGATGGATTTTTTGCGAAACGAATAACATTTTGACAGACTCCAATAGCAAAGGTGTATCCGTGTGCAGATATTTTTTCTATAAGTTTTTCTTTGGAATCTTCCTTGATGATATCCAATAAAATATTTAAATTACGAATGGTGTCTCTACGAATAAAGCGATGTATATCTTCACCCGTATAAAGGGCTTTTCCAATATCAAACATAGACGAACCAAAGCCTTCGCTACCCGTTCTAGAACACAAAACTCTAAGCGCCGCTACATTTATTCCGATGCATACACCTGTAGATGATGCGGCATATCGATCCCAATGGGTAAGATTATCTCTTTTGTCTGATAAGCATAAGGCGTAGGGCTTGGCTTTTGTTGTGCATACTTTTGTGAATTGCTGAATATTTGTGTTGATATTGTTTTTAAGCATATTGAAGCATTCCTTAATGTTTCCCGGTTCTTCTGCTTCACATACTGCTTCAAAATCTCTCAAAAAATCATCAACGGTATAGTACAATTCTCTCTTATCATTTGATGATTTCAAACTGGTTAGCCATAATGTTCTGTTGGAAATAATGCTATATAACGCGTCAAGAGATGTATAATGATAGTAGATATTAGGTTTAACTCCGTCTACTTCTTCAAAATATTTCAGACGATTCTCATATCTATTCATAAAAGTACCTCTCTTTCTCTTTTTTATATTATATCTTGCATAGAGCCGTTTTTCAATGGTAACAACCCTATTGCTGAGCAAATATGGTAAATCTCAAAGAAACTTCCTTAATAATATTATTGCACATAAAAAGATGCGCCGGGATGTTGGGTCATCCCGGCACACGTTGATTATAGTCCGAAGGCGTTTGCAAATTTATCTGTGGCGGCTTTCATCCACCCTATATCTGCGCGCAGACTACTCTTTCGAGTCTTATTGAAGAAATTTGGTGTGCGAGGCGCCAGCTTCGCTTGATTCCTGTCATTTCACGATCTTGCGATCGCGCTCTGACAGGAATGGACTTTCCCACGGGCTAAAAATTGCTCGCCAGCTCTCAATTTTTGCACCAGTGTGCGCACTGGTGCCGCCCTTTCAAGTCCCGCACGCGTAATAAAAAAAGCAGATACCCGAATGGGTATCTGCTTTTTTGGTGCGCGAGGCGGGACTTGAACCCGCATGCCCGGAATGAGCACTAGAACCTGAATCTAGCGAGTCTACCAATTCCACCACTCGCGCATATCACGGAAAGGTGTTCCCAACCGCTTGAATATACTAACACAGGGCGCAAAATTTGTCAACACTTTTTTATGCCTTTTTAAAAATTATTTCTATACCCTTTTATTGCGCAGAAGAGCGCTTTTTCTTGCATTTACTTCGCGGCTATGATAAAATCATTTATCATGTACAATCCCTATGGGGAAATGACGGAAAGGAGAAGATCCATGGAATTTTTACCGATTTGCAAACAGGATATGTTAGACCACGGCTGGACACAGTGCGACTTTGTCTATGTGATTGCCGATGCCTATGTGGATCATCCCTCCTTTGGTCACGCTATCATCAGCCGTGTGCTGGAAAATGCCGGCTACAAGGTTGGCATTATCTCCCAGCCGGACTGGAAGAACCCCAAGTCCATTGATATTTACGGCAGACCCCGCTTAGGCTTTTTGGTCACAGGTGGCAATATGGATTCTATGGTGAATCACTATTCCGTCAGCAAGCACAAGCGGAAAAACGATGCCTTTACCCCCGGCGGCGTTATGGGCAAGCGGCCGGATTACGCTACCACCGTTTACTGCAATCTCATCCGCCGCACCTACAAGGATGTTCCCATTTTGATTGGCGGCATTGAAGCCAGCCTGCGGCGTTTGGCCCACTATGACTACTGGTCTGAAAGCCTGAAGCGCTCTATCCTGCTGGATAGTCAGGCAGATCTTCTTATGTACGGTATGGGTGAAAAGAGCGTTGTGGAGATCGCAGATGCCCTCAATGCCGGTTTGGATGTTAAAGACATCACCTACATTGACGGCACGGCTTACCGCTGCAATGAAGTGGATGACAGCATCCCCTCCATAACTTTGCCGGATTACGAAAAAATGAAAGAAAACAAGCGGCTGTATGCAGAGAGCTTTAAGCTTCAGTACGGCAACTGCGACCCCTTCACCGCCAAGCGGCTCATTGAGCCTTACGGCAAGGAATTCGTGGTGCAAAATCCCCCGCAGAAGCCTTTGACCACCCAGGAGATGGATGCCATCTATGCCCTACCCTACTGCCGCACCTATCACCCCAGCTACGAAAAGGCTGGCGGTGTTCCTGCCATCGAGGAAGTCAAGTTCAGCCTGGTGAGTAACCGAGGCTGCTTTGGCGCTTGCTCCTTCTGCGCTCTGACCTTCCACCAGGGCCGCATCATTCAGACCCGCAGCCACGAATCCATTCTGGCTGAAGCAGAATTGATGGCAAAGGATAAGGATTTCAAGGGCTACATCCACGATGTAGGCGGCCCTACCGCCAACTTCCGCCACCCCGCCTGCGAAAAGCAGCTAACCAAGGGCGCTTGCGGCGGCAGACAGTGCCTGTACCCCACCCCCTGCAAAAATATGAAAGCGGATCACTCCGACTATATTGCCCTGCTGCGAAAGCTGCGGAAGATCCCCGGTGTGAAAAAGGTATTCGTCCGCAGCGGTATCCGGTTTGACTATCTGCTGGCCGACAAAAAGGATACCTTCTTTAAAGAGCTGGTGCAGTATCACATTTCCGGTCAGCTGAAGGTCGCCCCGGAGCACGTTTCTGACAAGGTGCTGGATCTGATGGGCAAGCCCCGCAACGCGGTGTATAACCGCTTTGTGGATAAATACTATGCCCTCAATAAGCAATTTGGCCTGAAGCAATTTTTAGTACCTTATCTTATGTCCAGCCATCCCGGTTCTACCCTGACGGAAGCCATCGCATTGGCAGAATACATCCGGGAAATGGGTTACAATCCGGAGCAGGTGCAGGACTTTTACCCCACCCCCTCTACCCTTTCTTCCGTGATGTACTACACCGGCATTGACCCTCGTACCATGCAAAAGGTGTATGTGCCTACCGATCCTCACGAAAAGGCTATGCAGCGGGCGCTGATCCAGTACCGCAATCCCAAGAACTATTATTTGGTAAAAGAGGCGCTGATGAAAGCGGGCCGTTTGGATCTGATCGGCTCCGGGCCTAAGTGCCTGATCCGGGCCGTTCCTCCCAGAACACCCAACCACACGCCCCCCAAAGCGCCCCCGAAGCTGCCGCCCAAGCGTAGGCAGAGAGGACACGAACCCAAGTAGCCTCCCAGCAGCCCTATTTGCTGCTTTTTGCCTTATCTTCCTTGCCTTGCGCCAGCAAGGCGGCGTCATCTGCGCCAAAAATCTATCAAATATTACTTGCTGAGAGGTGCTTCGCAGTTTTCAGCCGCCTGCATTTTCCAAGACGAAGAAAATCACGCAGACAATACTTTGTGTATTATCAAGGGATT
>JAZOWK010000050.1:0-24601 GCA_045659205.1 Faecousia sp. | reverse complement strand
TAGGCAGAGAGGACTTGAACGCAAGTAGCCTCTCAGCAGCCCTATTTGCTGCTTTTTGCCTTATCTTCCTTGCCTTGCGCCAGCAAGGCGGCGTCATCTGCGCCAAAAATCTATCAAATATTACTTGCTGAGAGGTGCTTCGCAGTTTTCAGCCGCCTGCATTTTTCGAAACGAAGAAAATCACGCAGATAATACTTTGTGTATTATCAAGGGGTTTTCTGATGTATCGGGAAATACAGTCGCCTGAAAACCTGCTTGGGTTCATGTCCTCTCTGCCTAAGGAGGTAAGCATTGTGAACAATAAAATAAGAGCCATTGGCGCTGCCTGCGTGGTAGCGGTGTGGGCGCTGCTTACCGGCTTCGGCTGGTTTGGGCCTACAAAGGATTTTTCTACCACCGAGCGGGCAAAGCTGCAGCAGTTCCCGGAACTGACGGTGGATACCCTTCTTGCTAAAGGCGATAAGAACTTTATGACCCAGTTCAATGAGTACACCCTGGATCAGTTCCCCCTGCGGGATCAGTTCCGGCAGCTCAAAGCCCTGTTTCACTTAAATGTGATGAACTACAGCGACAATAACGGCCTGTATATTCATGACGGCTATATCACCGATATGACCGCTGTGACAGATCAGAAGCGTATTGATCAGAATGCAGCTTCTCTGAAGCGCATTTACGAGCTGTACCTGAAGGAAGCAAACTGCAATGTAGCTGTGGCTATCGTTCCTGATAAGAACTTCTATATGGCAGAGGAAACCGGCCACCTGTCTTTGGATTACGATGCTGTATTTGATGCGGTGAAGGAGGCAACCTCCGGCTGGGCCACCTATGTGGATCTGACTGAGCTTCTGGAGCTTTCTGACTTCTATTATACCGATACCCACTGGCGTCAGGAGAAGATTCTCCCTGTTGCCCAGGCGATCTGTAAGGTGTTTGGTGTGGACGGCCCGAAGGCAGAGGACTTTACAGAAGAAAAGCTGGATAATCCCTTCTACGGTGTGTACTACGGCCAGATCGCTATGCCTGTTCCCGGTGAAGACCTGATCGTGTTGAATAACCCGATCCTGGAAGGCTGCACCGTTACCGTGGAGAACAATGCTCCCTACAATGGTCTTTACGATATGACCAAGGCGGAGCATTATGACCTGTACGAGGTGTTCCTCTCCGGTCCTGTGGCTACCATCGTTATTGAAAATCCCAATGCCCGCACCGATAAGGAGCTGATCGTCATCCGGGATTCCTTTGGTAGCTCCCTTACTCCTTTGCTGGTGCAGGATTATGCCAAGATTACCGTGCTGGATAGCCGCTGGCTTACTGCCGGTACCCGGGATCTGGGCAAGTATGTCACCTTTGAAAATCAGGATGTGCTGCTGGTTTACAGCGCCCTGGTTATGAACAATATGAATCTGAAATAAAAAATCCGCCGGATAACCGGCGGATTTTTTATTTAAATTGACAATGGAAAATGGACAATTGACAATTAAGGTGTCGGCTTCGCTGACTATTAAATCATCGCGTTAGCGATACCACAATTGTCAATTGTTAATTGAAGTACTATTTTGCGTTGTTGAAAATCTCGGCCAAAGTTTCCACATTGGTGGAGAGGATCATAGCCAGGTAATCGCCACGGGTGATGATCTGGGCTTTCTTTACCACTTCGTTTAGCTGGGGGGAGTAGGACGCGCTTTGCTTGTCCAAAGCAGAAAGGCGGTTTTCTGCCAGGGTCTTCAGCCGGGCAAGGGCATCGGGGGAGGAGGCCTTGATGAGCCAGATTTCCGCTGCCATAATGCCGCTGTTAAAGCTGCCCACATAGCTTTCCGCGCAATCTGCCGGGTCGATGCCGTACATATCGAAAAGCCAGTCTTTTTGGATGGGGGACATCACTTCGTCGGTGGAGGCAGTCATATCGGTGTAGATCTTGTTAAGGTCTAATTCCACCGGGGCTTCTGCTGCAGGGGAGCAGGCGGTGAGCAGGCAACAGGCGGTTAAGAGAAGGGCAAACAGTTTTTTCATAGCCTTACCCCATATAGCCGTCAAAGGCCTTCAGCACCAATACCCAGCGTTCGGTAGCGGCATAGGTCAGGTGAACATAGTTGTCAGAACAGTAGGGGGCGGCAAGACCGCCGGTGGAATCCTTCATATAGGATGCCACATCAATATAGCCGTGTCCGTTTTCTGCGGCATAGGATTTGAGCCGCTCGTTGTACAGATCGGCGTGCCGGTTGTTCAGGTCACCGATCTCACCGCCGGTCCAGATAGGGGACATGGACTGAATGTAGATCTGGGCATCCGGGGTTTTGGCCTTGATGCGGCCTATCAGGGTGGTCCAGTTGCCGATGGTAGCGTCAATGCCATACAGGGCAATGTCGTTCATACCCAGCATAATGAATACCTTTTTTGCGCCGGTGGCAGCCACCGCATCCTCAATGGACATTTCCTGACCCTGATAATACATCTTCAGGTAGCCGTATACTGCGTTTGCCACACCGTAGCTGCCCTGTACCAGAAACTTTGCACCGCCCAATACGCCGTAATCTCTTGCGTAGTAGGAGAGCATCAGGGATACGGAGTCACCGATGAACACAGCATCGTCAAAGAAGCTGCCGTCTACTGTAAAGCTGGTGGGCGCGCCCCGTACCGGATCTCTGGATGCAACCACGGGCGGATTTGTAGGCGGATCGGTGGGGGGATCCGTGGGAGGGTCAGTAGGTGGATCTGTGGGAGGGTCGGTGGGAGGATCAGTGGGAGGATCCGTAGGCGGGTCCGTAGGGGGATCAGTAGGCGCGCTGGTAGGCGCTTCGGTGGGTGCGTTGCCTGCGGCACAACCGGCCATAAGGCCCATCAGCAGACACAGCACCAGTAAAAGTGAAACGAGCTTTTTCATAGCAGTTCTCCTTGGTAAGTTGATGCTCCTATTATATGCTTTTTTTCGCTATATTGCAAGAATAAAGCACAAAAGCTACAAAATTCTGTTATACGGAAGGCTGTTCCGGGATTTGGTGTGCAAGAATCCGCGTTGCATTTTAGAAACAGGTGTGCTACCATAATTTTACAGATCTTTACAGAAAGAAGGTTTATTATGAAAAAGACGCTTTGCCTGATACTTGTATTTGTATTGTGCCTTTCTCTGTGCGCCTGCAGTAAAAGCGAGGCGGTGAGGAATGTGGAAGATATGATCAATGCCATTGGAGAAGTTACGCTGGAGAGCAAGGCCGATATTGATGCAGCGGAAAAGGCATATAACAGCCTTCCAGAAGAGGAAAAAGGAAGCGTGGGTAACCTTCAGACGCTGCATGAAGCGAAGCGGCAGTATGACTATTTGCAGCAGGAACAGGCCCTTTTGGGCAGGTGGCTGGTACTGTCTCCTTTTTTCTGGGATACGATGGAGCTGGAATTCCGGGAGAACGGCGTGTGTACGTATCTGAATATAGATACCAATGAGCTGGAATATCAAATTACCGCAGACGGTATATGGTCGTACCTTTTTGATTTGTCCTGGGATACAATAGCAGGCATTTCCGTGCTGAAGGATGAAAGTGGTTATGTATATGTCAGGGAAGGGGAGTATGATCAGCTGCTGGAGCAGGTTTATGAGGTCGTGGATCTTGCCACCGATGATATCAGCGCTTATGTGGACTTTTTGCATTTGGATTATGCAGTGGATGCATTTGGCGATAAAGTGCCGGCAGATCATTACCTGATCGTCAGCAAGGTTTATGAACAGGGGCTTGTTTTCCTGAGTGGTGAGAACGTGGTGGTTGAGCTGGATGGTGGCATCTGGGAGGGATGCCCGATCCTTGGCGAAACTTGCTATACGCCCCGGTTTGGAAGAATAAAAGGAAAATTGGTATTTGTCAAAGCGGAATATGTGGATGAGTATGTTTTTAATGAAAATGGGCGCAGAGTAAGCTGCTTCGGTAATTACTTTGAAAATATGGAGGTTGCCGGCGATTATTGGGAGTATCTGTATTGATCTTCCTGCCCGTGGCGTGTAATTTTCAGAAAATTGCAAACGGATAAATAAAGTACCCTTGCGCATAACAAGTTGTTATACTGGAAGTGTTGCGCTGTAAACTATAATTCACCATTCAGCATTAAAAAGCTCTCCCGGGAGGGAGAGCTTTTGGCTTATGAACGGTGTTTGATCAGGCAGCAGATGCCCGAACTGATGAAGATCGCGCCTATACCACCGGAAAGGAGAAGCGCGCCTTTGGAAAAGGTAAAATAGTAATCAGCAAAGGATGCAAAATTCCTGTTTTTCATTTCTGCGTGCCACATATATTCTGCGTGGTGCAGTGAATACAGAATCAGGGCGGCAACGCAGACGATCCCCAACAGGATCAGTACAATGCCAATGATTTTATGTTTTGACATGATTTTTTCCTTTCTGTAGGGAAGTATGACCAAAGTGGTTTGCTTAGCCTTTTTCTCCGGCACGCAGGACTTGTTCAACCTCATTAAGGGGTATGCGGAGAATTTTGCATATTTTCCAAACATAAAGAAAATCGAGATTCCGCTTTCCGTGTTCGATCATGCAGTAGAATTCCTGGGAGACACCCAACTGATCTGCAACACTTGTTTGGTATAAATTCAGCGCCTCACGCTTGGTCTTGAATAATTCTCCAAGCTGTGTGCGAAGTGTTTCCTGTTCGGCAGCAAGAGCGTATTTCATCATAAAAAACCTCCTGTATAACAAATTGTTATACCGAGAACAGTTTAGCATAGTTTTCTGTGCGCGTCAATGGGCGGTAAGTATATTGGGAGAATGGCAAGGCTATTGGAGCAAAATCTTCCGTATAACAATTTGTTATACGGAAGAAGAGCTGTGTTTGCTTTTTTGTTTGGCGGTATATGCGAGCTGGAGCGGCGTTTGAGAAAAGCGGATCCTCTGTATAATTTGCCGTATAACAATTTGTTATACGGCGGACGATCCTTTTGGTAGTAGGGAAGTGTGTATGAACGCTTTACGGTAAGCGTTCCTGGGGGATGGGCGGTAGCGTTTAATTAAGCTTTGCGTATAACAATTTGTTATACGGATAATCGCGGTATATCTTTCAGTACGCGTCGACGCGTAGTAAGCAAATTGGGAGAGAGTGGCAAAACTATGGGATTAACCCCCCGTATAACAATTTGTTATACGGGGGATGGCGTCAGCGATAGTACGGATGTGTGCATTAACCACCGGAGTGTTGTATCAATGTGCGGTAGCGTTCCTGATAGGCAGAGATAAGTATAGGGTCAAGCATTCCGTATAACAAATAGTTATACCGTGGATAATTCTCTTAGTAGTGAAGTGCGTATGAGCGCCTTATGGTAAGCGTTCCTGGGGGATGGGGGGTAGCGTTTAATTAAGCTTTGTGTATAACAATTTGTTATACGGAAGAAGAGCTGCATTTGCTTTTTTGTTTGGCAATGTGTATGAGCCGGAGCGGCGTTTGAGAAAAGCGGATCCTCCGTATAATTTGCCGTATAACAATTTGTTATACGGCGGAGGATATCTTTGGTAGTGCGGATGCGTGTATGAAAGCCCTTGGAGTATTGTATCAATGGGCGACAGGTATACTCGGCAGATATCGTTAAGTGTTGAATTAAATATTCCGTATAACAATTTGTTATACGGGCTTGGTTTTGCGCTTAAAGTCTGGCAGTCAGCAGTCAGCATTCAGCATTTTGCATTCTGCATTCTGCATTCTGCATTCTGCATTCTGCATTCAGCATTCTGCATTCAGCATTCTGCATTCAGCATTCTGTATTCAGCATTTAGCATTCAACATTAAAAAGCTCTCCGCGTTTGCGGAGAGCTTTTTGTTACCAGTTGCTTTTTACTATCTCAAGGGCGCGGATGCCGGCTACAGAGAATTCTTTGGTGATGACGGGGCTGTTTAGTAATCCCTGTTCCAGACATTGGGCGATATGGGCAGCTTCGTATACCAGCTCGCAGGTACAGGGGAACGGAAGGGTTTGGGTTTCCTGTCCTAAATGGATGCAGAGCGTTTGCGCTTTCCAGTAGTTGGGCAGCTCCAGATAGCCATTTTCACCAAAAATGCGGCAGGTGTTATCCAGCACAGAACGGGTGGAATTTTTGGCAGAAAACAGCACACCAGTATCCGTTTCACCGGTTAAAATGTACTGCCATTCCACACCGTTTTCGTCCTTGGAGGCCGTGCCCCGGATGCTTGCGATGTTGCCAAAGAGCCAGGTGATCAGTTGCACCGCATAAATGCCGCTGCTCAGCAGCGGGCCGCCACCGGCGGCTTTATCAAACATCCAGCCATTATAGCTGCCGGGAAAACTGTGGCTCATTTCTACCATAGTAATTTTACCAAGGCGTTCCATTTGCTTTTTGGCTTCCAAAACGGCGGGCAAAAACAGCATTTTCTGGGCTTCCATAAAGAACAGACCCTGTTTTTGCGCCAAGTCGTACAGCTCTTCTGTTTGCTCTGTTGTGGTGGTGCAGGGCTTTTCGCAGATCACATGCTTGCCTGCAAGAAGGGCTGCCTTGGCGGCAGGGTAGTGGGCGGTATTCACATTGGAAATATAAACGATATTTACGCTTTCGTCTTGCAACAATTCTTCGTGAGAGCCGTAGGCGGTGGGGATATCCCACTGGGCGGCTTTTTCCCGTGCCTTTTCTAAACTCCGGGAAGAAAGGGCAACGATCTTGCCTTTGCCGCTTTCCCGCACACCGGCAATAAACCGGGGCGCGATGGAAGAAGTGCTTAAAATTCCGTAACGAAGCTCCATAACAGCCTCCTTGTGTGTTGTTGGATATATTATAGCACAACTTAAAGCAAGATGCTATTGGAATTGACAATTGACAATGGACAATTAAGGTGTCGGCAAAGGCGGGGGAAGGCTTATGAAATATTAAAGGGGCATCGCAGATGCCCCTTTAAATAATGGATTTTAGAATTTGCCTGCGGAGATACGGTTTTTCCGGTCGATCATCAGAACAACGAACATAACCGCTACACCTAAAAGGCTGAGGCAGGAAACAAAGATGGGTAGAGCGGAATTGCCGTCCTTACCATTTGCACCTGTTGCCACAACGCCCAGAGAAGTCCAGGTTTTACCTTCATCATAGGAAACTTCCCACATATTGGTGTCTTTGTTGATCTGCAGTCTGGGTGTGATGCCGTCTTTGCCGTTAGCGCCGTTAGCGCCGTCTTTGCCGTTAGCGCCATCCTTGCCGTTAGCACCATCCTTGCCGTTAGCACCGTCCTTGCCGTTAGCACCGTCCTTACCGTTGGCGCCGTCCTTGCCGTTGGTACCCACAGCGCTGATGCCTAAGGATTCCCAGGTTGCGCCATTATCGTAGGAAACTTCCCAGATATTATCTTTGTTGATCCGCAGCATAGGTGTAATGCCATCTTTGCCGTCTTCACCTTTTGTGCCGGCTGCCAGAATGTTGGTGTTCACGCCATCGATGTACCAGTAGCCGTTCTGAATGGTGATGACCGGAGTATGACCGTCAGCACCGGGAACACCCTGAATACCCTGGATGCCCTGATCGCCCTTGTCACCCTTTTCACCGTTGGTCACGGTAAAGGTAGTGGTAGTGCCGTCGGTGTAGGTGATGGTGTAGGTATCTACCAGACCGTTTGTACCGGTCTTGGAAATGTCGGAAATGCCGTTACCGGTATCACCCTTGATGCCCTGTGCCGCCTGATTGGTGTTCACGCCATCGATGTACCAGTAGCCATTCTGAATGGTGATGACCGGAGTGTGACCGTCAGCACCGGGAACACCCTGAATACCCTGGATGCCCTGATCGCCCTTGTCACCCTTTTCACCGTTGGTAACGGTAAAGGTGGTAGTAGTGCCGTCGGTGTAGGTGATGGTGTAGGTATCTACAAGACCTTCGGTACTGGTCTTTTCAATCTTGGTAATACCGTTAACAGTAGGCACGATTTTGACATACTTGTTTTCGTAGGTGGCGTCCGTAGGAGCATCGACCTTTCCTGCCGAGGCATCGTCACCTGCAGAAACTTTATATGCGCCTTCAAGTGTCGGTGCTGTACTGAATGCACTTGTTGCACCTGTGGCTGTAACTGTAGAATCGCCTTCGATTGTAACTTTACCCGTAATGGCTATAGCTTCTGTTGTTTCTGCTGTCACATTGGAGTCTGTGATTGTGATATCTGCTTCTACAGAGTCTGTCCAGTTAATCCATTCGGCTGCATAAATAGAACCTTTACAGTTTACATCGGAGTTTGTAATGCTTATATCACCACTAACTGATATATTACCATTTTCTGATGTATTAAGTTTAGAATTTTCAATATCAAGAGCACCTGTTTCATAAACAGAACTACAAGTTACAGTTGAATTATCTGTAATTGAAACTTTATTTGTACCTCGGAGGTTAGAAGCTTCTACAGTGGAATTTTTGATATTTATATTGGCAGGAGGGCCCTGAAAGCCTTTATTACTAATAAATTCGCTGTTTTCAATTGTAACTGTACCATTATAGAGATACAACGCATTACTACTTGCTGTAATATTTATTACAGAATTGTTTAAAATCTCAAGTGTAGTTTCCACAACAAAGCCATTACTTACATCTGTCATTGATATTTCAGCATTATCAACTGATACACTGCCCACAAATGAATATAAACCATCAGTGGCTTTCGGCACCACTATTTTTGTATCTTTTACAGTCAGGTTTCCTTCTTCGGAGTATATAGCATATGAAGTTGCACTTGTGGTCAGCATATCTTCTGATGTGTTTCCATCCGCATCACTGATGTTTACATCTTTTATTGCATATATACCATAGCAGCTTTTGATAGTGCTGTCATTACCTTGGTTGGCATCGATGCTGTTTGTACCTTTAAGCACAATGTTTAGATTTTCTTTGGCAACAATAGCCGCATTATATATGTTGCCAGTAACTGATTTATCAGCATAAGAACCTTTGCCGCTGTAAACAAAGTTTTCAAGGGTAAGTGTATATGTGATTGGGTCATAGGTTGCCGTACCCGTTGCAACGGTGCCATTTGCCGCCTGATTGATGGCTGTAACAAGGTCGCCCTTGTTGGCGCTTGTGACCTGCACGCCGCCGATGTAAATGCCATAATCACCGGCTGCCGCAAAAGCGGCGGTGGGCAGCAAGCTTACCAGCATTAAGGCTGCAATGAGAATACTTAAAATTCGTTTTTTCATAGTTCTTTCCTCCAGGGTTTTTGCAAAATGCATTTTTGGATACAATCTTCCGAAATCATTATAATAAAAAACCTCCCCTGAAAGGGGAGGTTGTCGCAGATTGCAGATTTTTGGCGTAAATTGCAATTTTATTTTAAGTTCAGGCTGACCTTGGCGGAGAAGGTGCCGTCCTCTGCGGAAAAATCGTACATACCGTCATATTTATTGGTGGCGGCGATCACGGAACGGATGCCCACACCATAGCCGGCTTCATTAAAAGAAAGATCTTCCTTGCAGGGGTTTTCAATCTTGACCAGCAGACGCTGGGCGCTTTCCTTAATGATGATATCAATGGGCTGATCGTTATTTTTCAGCTTGGCGGTGGCATGAACGGCATTTTCAAACAGATTGGCAATCACAATCACCAGATCCTGAGAAAGCACGGGAACATCCCGGCTGACGTGGGCAAGGACCTTAACGGGAATGCCGTTTTCACCTGCCTGCTTCATATATACCGTCAGGATCGTGTTGACCGTTATATTCTCGCAGTACCGCACTTCGCCCCAAACTTCATCTTCGTTTTCCATAAGGTTACGCAGGTATGCCTTTACGCCTTCCAAATCGTTGTTATTTGCCAGTTCCATCATAACCAGGTTATGATGCCGCCGATCGTGACGAGCCTGGCTGGCAGCGTCCAGCTGCCGCTTTTCCGCTTCGATCTGGGCAAGCAGGAGCCGGTTTTGACGGATGACTTCCCGTTTGGTGGCGGCGGCGGACATACTGTTGATGTTGGAAAAAATAACCGGGTACACGGCCATAATGGAAACACTCAGGAAAATAAAGGTTATAAATGCCGGATCTTGAAAGCTGGTAAGCCGGGTGGGGAAAACGGAGGACAAAATGACGGCAACGAGAAAGACAATATTGACACCGATCAAAGGCTGCCAGCCGGCGGTGATATTTTTGGCTGCGGCGTGGCACAGGGGGCATACATAGCAAAGAAAATAGGCAACCATAGCACAAAGGAGACCGGATAGCATCAGGGCGGTCAGCGCCGGATGCAGCTGGGGGAAGGTTTGCTTTATGATGGTCAAGACCGTCATAACGATGCAGAAAAAGATGGAATAAGTGAGCATCGTAAATATCCGCTGGGCAAGCCTTCCTTTGGTGGTGGCAAAGAAGATCACATACTGACCTGCCAGAGAGAGGACAAAGCCTGCCAAGAATTTCAGCACCCAGTCGTTTAACAAAAATTCCGCGCAGAACATCAGCCCGGTCTGGAGCAGGATCCAGCAGCCCCAAATCAGAAAGGTGATTTTCTTGCTGTATTTCAGGGTGAAGGAATAGATACCGGCAGCGGCGTGGGCAATGAGCAAAATGATGAATTCTACAATAGTTTCGGTCATACCCGGTCATTCCTCCTGTCCGTCATATTGGTAATCCCAAAAGGCTTTTTTGATCTCGGTGTGCTTGCCTCTGGGAATGGGGATGCTGATGTTGTTATACAGCCGCACTTCAGAGGTGGACACATTTTTAATGTTCCGCAGATTGACAATGTATGCGCTGCCTACACGAACAAAACCGCCGCTTTTCATAAGCAGCCCGTAAAGCTCGGTGACCGTCATTCTGACCTTGATGCGCCTTGTGTCGTTTAAGGTTACATACTGATAATGATCGTGGGCCTCGGAATACAGCACAAGCTGGGCGTTAATGCTTTCCACACCGTTTTCCGTTTTCAGCTTGATGAGCCGCTGGCTGGCCTTTTCTGCCTGGGCAATTGCCGCATCTATGGCCTCAATGAATTTTTGGGAGTCAAGGGGCTTGATCAGGTAGCGCAAAGTGCCGGTTTCAAAACTTTCCGGCGCGTGCTCTATAGAGGTGGTCAGGAAAATAATGGGACTTTCAATGCCTTTTTTGCGGATCTTCCGGGCAAGCTCTGTTCCAATTTCGTCACCGATGTATACATCCAGCACGAAAATATCAAAGGTGCTTTCCTCCAAAACGAATTCCAAAGCCTTTGCAGAATCAAAACAGGTGATCTCTAAGTTTTGATCAGGCCGCAACTGACAGTACTGATTCAGATGGGCAGAAACCTGGTTCAGAATGTTTAATTCATCGTCACATAATGCAATTTTGATCATAGAGTCACCTTCTTTCCGGTCTTTTAGCTACACTATAGCACAAAAAATTACAAATTACAAATGATAAAGCGGCTTTGGTAATTGACAATTGAAAATGGACAATTGACAATTAAGGTATCGCTTTTGCTGGGGCCTTTTCAATAAAAAACCCTTCGCAGGCGGTGTGCCATAGTGACAGACCGCCCACGAAGAGCGTTTTTAGGTGATGGGTTTACTGGGTGGCTTCCCGTACCAGCTGGGACATAGTTTTTCCGTTGGTGGACTTCCAGGTGTCGGTGTTGAAGGAGTTGAGGCTGCCCAAGGCACCGGAGGAGTAGTTATTGGGAGAGGCTGTACCCATAGTCAGAGGAACAAGCTCTACCCACTGGCTTTCTCCGTCGAACAGGGTGAAGGTTGCTGCGTAGACGGTGACGGAATCTCCTCGACCAACATCGTCAAGGTTTTGGGCGGTAATATACAGCGTCATTTCCACGCCCCTGACGGTGGAGGTGCTGAGCCAGGAGGAGTAAGTGTAATCGGCGCCGGTGGCGGTATTATTATCCAGATTTTCCCGTTTGATCATCATGGTGATGGGCTCAGCTGTGCCGTTACCATCCAGGTCCATGGACATAAATTCTTCACCGAACAGGGATTCAATCACTCTCGTATCGGCGCTGGTGGAGCCGGAAACGTTACCGATATAGGTAACTCTGGAGTCAGCGCCCCAGCCGCCGCCGTTGGCATTCATTGCCGATTCCAGCGTATGGTAGGAATCCGGGGCGACTTTATTGTTCAGGATATCCAGGAACCGATCTACCGCTGTTTGGGCAACCACGATTCCGATGGAATCCTTATCCACCACAAAGCTGAAGTGGATATCCGCAGACAGAGGTGTAGCCGATGCGCCGGTTTTGGTAAAAGTGATTGTTAGCGTCTTATAGGTTTTGGAGGGCACGGCATCCTTTTGGGCGATGCCGGTTACTTCGTAGCCGATGGCTTTGTGATTCGCAGAAATCGTTTGCGCCTCGTTATAATAATAGGTGACATCTGTGCTGTTATAAAAGGTGACCTGATAGCTTACAGAGCTTCCTGATGCACCCAGGTTGATGTCTGCATGGACATCTGTTGCGGCAGTTTTCTCCATAGCGGAAGAGCCGGCAGAGTCCAGCTGTTTGATCTGCGTAATATAAATCAGGCCATACTCAAAAGGGGAGATGGTGTTGGAAATATCCGCATCTGTGGGGGATGGCGCTGTAAAATAGGTCCACAAAGCGTAAACACCGGGAACGGTCAGGGTTGCAAGCACCAAAAGCAAAGCAACCAGGTAGATCACAAGGCTGTTTCTACGCAAGGTGTCACCGCCCTTTCGCTGCCGCGGCAGCATCGTCCGGGGTAATCACACCGATCTGGATGAGCCTTTCCAGCTTTGCGTTCCACAACTTCTTTTCCGCAATGGGTGTTGCCACCACGGCGAATATGACCAGCAGGATGCAAAGATATCCGGCAGGGGACTGCATGAATGTAAAGAAGCTTCCTACAAAGGGGATCTTCGCATTCCGATAGATGGCCCGCATCTGGGAGTAAAGCACAGGGAATTCATCGGTGTATTTCACCGCATCACCCTGCAACAGAAAATGCCGGCAGTCCGGATGGGAGGCGTTTGGCTCTTCAATGCCCACGATACGGTGGACGATCAGCTCGCCTCGATACTCGTAGACCACGATATCATATAGCTCCAGGTCATATTCATCAGGCAGCTTGTGGGTAAAGATCAGGTCAAAGGTGGCGATCTGATTGTTCAGCCCGTTTTCCTGCAGATAGGTATTATCCTCATGGGCATATGCCATGGAGGAAGACAGCACTACCTTGGGAACGGCAAGCTGCCCTGGGACCAGATTGTCCATCAGGTGGATGCCGATGGATGTGGCAAACAGGGAAAGCACCAGCGCAACAAGCACCACAGAGACGATCCGCGCTGCCTTTTTCTTCCAGGTCGGGATACTGATCTGCTTGCTGTATTCAGTTTTGATTCTCTCGTCTTCAAGGCCGTGGGCAATTGCTTTGAGAGCCTGCTTGATAATATAGTGCAGCATAAAGCCGAACAACAAGGTAAGCTCAGTAAAAACAATAAAGCACAGGATGAATACATAAAGGTCATATCCAGACATCGCAAAGATCTCCTTAAGACAATATCCCATGCAGAACATGGGATAAAGTCTTTGTTATATATGTATTAGTTGGAAGCGGTTTTCTGCTGAACAGCCAGGGTAATGGTCACACCCTCTTCAAGAGCGTGGAAGGCATTGTACTCGCTAAGGGTATCCAGAACGAAGGTGTTGCCCAGGTCCAGCAAGGTGTCGATTTGGGCAGCGGTGATGGTAGCGGTGAACACACCGTCAGCGCCCTTTGTCCAGCTCAAGTCGATGGAGCCGTCGTTTACAGTATAGATATTAGAACCGAGGTACTGATTATCTTCTGCATTCTTGGTGTAAAGAATAGCTTCTGCAGGGATGGCGTTATCGATCACATCAGCGGGAGCACCGTCGTTGGGAGTGAAGGTGACGGTTACGGAGCCGGAGATCACCAGCTTGGCGGTGTAGTCACCCTTGGCGGTTTGGTCGATGGATACGTCAATATCGTTATGGGTGATGGCGAAAACACCCACATCGCCTTCGGAGACAGCAGCGGTCAGGCCGTGGGAGAGGGTGCGGTCAACAGCGGTCATGGTAGAGCCGGTGTAGGACCAGGCGGCGTATACACCACCGATGGTTACGCACAGGATCAATGCAATCAGAACACTAAGTTTTTTCATAATATGATTCCTCCTTAAATTTTGCTTGGATAATATATATTTTAGCACTGAAAAAATAAAAATCAATACCCGGCAGGCATTTTGCAAACAAAAAAGAGGTCTGTAGACCTCTTTTTTGCTGTTTGGAATTGACAATTGACAGTGGACAGTTGACAATTATGGAATCGCTTTGCGATTTATTTTAATATAGTCGGCTTTGCCGACACATTAATTGTCAATTATCAATTATCAATTGTCAATTGATGGTCGGCTTATACGCAAAAAGAGGCATCTGCTTTCCGCAGATGCCTCTTTCAGGTTTAGGATTACTTCAGAGCCTCTTCTACAGCAACAGCCACGGAAACGGTCATACCGACCATGGGGTTGTTACCAGCGCCCAGGAAGCCCATCATCTCAACATGAAAGCCGCCTTCGGCGTCTTTCTGCCTACGGCTGGGCGGGACGAACCATGTCTTTTCTTAAAATAGAACTCATGTCGTTCAGAAATATTTGACATGATTATTATATAGCTTATGTTGGAGTATGTCAAGGCGTTTCTTATCGTCTTTAATCAAGCCTGAATAACAGACAACAAACCATCACAAGGTATCAACTTTTGGTAACTTTGGCCGCCAGTTTGCAAAAATAGGCGGTATTTTTACAACATTTTTGCAATTTACAATTCTTTGAGCCGCCGGCAATTTTAATAGCTCAAAGTGGATATAAAAACAATCCAAAATTTATTTCAAAGAAAATAGCAAAGGCACAATAACACGCCCAAGCTAATTTTCGTTATGGTATAATAAGGGCGTAAACAAGAGGTGAACACAAAACCTCAAAACAAAAATAAGGGTTGCGACCTATCCGCAAGGCCATTGAGCCAGAAAGGTATTACCATGAAGAAGCAGATTGTTTTTATTTCCAAGGACGAGGCAAGAGTTACTAAGGCTTTTAAGAAGCAGGCTTGCATTTTCGGCACTGACGAGTTCAAGCTGTGGAGAGAGTACAAGCAGGAATTTCCGAATGCCGTGATGGTTGTTAAGTCCATCAGCAAGAATCCTAACAAGAAAACCAACCGGAACAAGAAGTATGATAACATGGTCGAGTTTATCAGCACCTTGCCCAATAGTGAGAAGCTGATGGAGCAATTCGAGGTTATCAAGCAGCGTTCCAAGATTCAGAATCATCCTTACGGCTATGTACTGGATTGGTTTGAGACCCATGTTGAGCCGCTTGGAAATTTTGAAACCTTTATCGTAGACAAGGCTGCCAAGGCGGAGGCCGATACCTCCGCCGCAGCGTAAACACCCGCCACCAAAAGAAAGGAGTTTTGACTTATGAAAACCGTTCGTACTGATGATGTTAAGGGCTACAAGATTGACTTTGCCACCAATACGCTGACCATCAATTACAAGTTCCACAAAGCATTGAGCGACTACGGCTCACCTGAGTATAACCGCTACCATGCCATTATGACAGACTTTCCTAACCTGACGGTAGTTGTCAAGGCAGGCCGGGAAATTACCACTACCCGCCCCACAAAGCGTCTGACCTATCCCAACATGGAGGCATACATGGGCTGCTTTGAGAACGCCGACGCTCTGTTGAATAGATTTGCCATCGTGCAGCAGAGTTCCAAGGTTTTGGCAAGTCCCTATAAGTATGTGCGGGATTGGTTTCAGGCACAATTTCCGGACTATAAGGATTCCACCACCTTTGAGGAAAGCAAGCCCGCTGTTCCGTTAGCTCCCATCCCTGACGCTGCCTTGTACAACAGCAAGGACAAGGCAGCTCAGGCAGCATAGGAGGTGCAATTATGGATGACCGAATTACTTTGTACCGGGAGTGGCTTCCCTTAGAGAAAAAGCAGTTCCGTATTTTGGCTATGCTTGCGGATAAGGGAGAGTATACCGGAAATCTATCAACCCTCTGCGATTACTTTTCCTTATCCCGCCAACAACACAACCGGAACGCCTTGCGTACTGCGATTGAACAACTTGCCGCCACCGGATATATTACTTATACAACCGAGGGACGCACATACCGCATTACGGCTATTCCAAAAGCAACAGCAATCACAATTCCCCGTGAGTGGCTGCAAAGGCTGATAGCCCATGATTATTCCTCCGAAGATGTAGCATGGGAGCAAGTACTAAAGGTACTTCTTTGGGTGTGCGATAACAAAAAGCCCGTGATTCAAAATCAGATGATTGCAGATGATTTGCAAGTGTCTGTTTCAACTATCGGCTATGCTAAAAATGTGCTTCAATATGAGTATGCAGCAATCCGTCGCAGAAAGGTATCGGAGAAAATAGGTGATGATTTCTTCCGTACAATAGGACAGGAACTTGCGGCAAGTGCATGGTGGAGCAATTAAAACAGTTACTTTTTCCTGAATAATAGAGATTGTATCTATTACTGAGGGAAAAGTAACTGTTTTTTCTTAATCAAATTCAGTTAATCTACCTTGCCCAAAACTGATATATCTATGAAAGAAACATCCGTCGTTGCTTGCGTTGGAATGCCGCAACAGCGGCTTCCACGCAAGACAACTCCGGCGAAATAGCCGCAAGCGGCTATTTCGACCAATAGCAAAAGGAGAGAAAGAATATGACAAACGCCGATGTAATGCGATATATGATACATCACCAACAGCAGATTAGAAAAGGAATTGCCGACCCGTCAGACGAAACACGGGCAATATGGAGGGTCGAGGACGCAAAGCAGCAATTCCTGCTCAAATACTACGAGCAAGAGGAAGCCGCCGCAAAAGCCAAGGCAGAGGCGGCAGCCGAGGAAGATTATACTTTCACCATTACAAGCGAGGTGAAATTGAAATGACCGAGCAAGAGCGCAAGAAGAAAAAGAAGAAGCAGCAATCTATTGTTTAGGCAGAGCTTAACCGGATTGTAGAAAAGAGCTTAAAGGCAGCCATAGACAAGGCTATGGACGATATTTTCAAGGATTGGAAATAACAAGAGCGGCAGCCCGCTCCGGTGCGATTTAACCCCAATAAAGGGAAACGCCGGAACGGGCTGCCGCTATTTTTCGTTACTGCCCGTCTGACGGTGTGTTTTTCTTCTGGACGAACACGGCCATAAAAACCGTCAGGGAAAATAAAAATCCCGTTTGGAAAGGAAAATGCCCACCCCATTTCACAAAAGCGGAAACCAAAACGGAACTTCACGAAACCCACCCCCCGGGGGGGTAGTGTCCACAAAAGGGTGGCCGCAATTACCTGAACAGAAACCGGGCGTTTTGACCGCTTTTTCCGGCCTTTTGGAGCTGACCCGGATTGTTCACGGAAACAAGTGTTTTATTGAACACCCTCCACATACTCAATCAGGTCTCCCGGCTGACACTCCAACAGCTTGCAAAGTGTTTCAAGGTTTTCCCAAGATACGCCTTGCTGTTGGCGGAACTTCTGCAAGGTGGATTGGCTCAGCAAGCCCTCCGTTCTGATTTTGTTTGTGTTGTAGCCTTTCTCTTTTAAGGCGTTGAGAATATCTTTTTTATAACGCAACGGCACGAATAACCGCCTCCTTTCCCATTGTCCATATTATACTGGAAATGTTGCACGAAATCAAGTGCAGAAATGCACAATAAATAGCACTACTCTTCGTGCAATATGTCAATAGACTTGCACGATAATTCGTGCTATAATATGCTTGTAAATGAGAGCGGACAAGTTGACGAAGCCCAAACAAACCGCCTTGCGAAATTGGTAGAGTGGCTAAGGCAGCACGGAAAGACGGCACACCAAAACTACTATCCAAAAGGAGAAATGAAAAATGTCTGCAAACGAAATCACCACCAAAATTGAAGCTCTGCGGGAACTGGAAGAACTTATCGAGGAAGCTAAGGTCGAGGCCGAAAGCCTCCGGGACGAAATCAAGGCCGAAATGCTGAGCCGCAACACCGAGGAAATGAGCGTTGGTCAGTACATCGTCCGCTTTACCTCTATTCTTTCCAACCGCTTTGACACTACTGGATTTAAGAGAGCATACGGTGAGCTTTACAAGGAGTTTACCAAACAGACCGCAAGCCGCCGTTTCACCATCAGTGTATAAAGAGCGGGGCAACAGCCCCGCCACCCAATAGGAGGTAGCATTATGAAATACGGATACGCCCGCTGCTCCACGAACGAGAGCAAGCAAGATATTAACCGCCAAGTGCGGGAACTGAAAGCCGCCGGAGCGGAGGAAATCTATCTGGAATACGAACACGGCGACAGCAAGGTGAAGCCGCAGCAGGAGGCTATGTTTGCGGCAGCCGCACCTGGCGATACGGTTATCGTTCTGGAAGTCCCCCGTCTTGCCAGAAGCACACAGCAGCTTTGCCAGATAATTGATACCATCCGGGAAAAGCACTTGCGGCTTGTCATTGTGGGGTCAATCACTCTTGATTGCCGGAGTGGCCACGCAGACCCTATGAGCGAGGCGTTTTTGCAAATGGCGGGTGTATTTAGTCAGTTGGAGCTTGCTATGATACGGGAGCGTGTGCGGTCTGGGATGGCCAATGCCCGGTCAAAAGGGCGGGCGATCGGCCGCCCGCAAGTCACCAAGGAGGAAATCCCCGCCTCCTTTTACCGCCACTATCCGGCCTACAAATCCGGCGGTCTGAATGTCAGCGAGTTTGCAAGGGTCTGCAATATGAGCCGCACAACCGTTTATAAATACATTTCTCTTTTGGAGGCATAAAGATACCGGGAGCAAATCTGCTCCCGGTTAATTGTTTGCAAGTGTGTCACTTGATTTTATAATAGTAATCCGTGCCTACTAATATTTTTGTTAGTTTTTCCTCAATCATTAACATTTCTACCGCATGTTGAAATTCAAGCCTGACCAGTGTTGCATTTGCTGTGGCTAAACAAGGATATTCTGCTTTTGCTCTTTCAATAATTTCGTTTAATGTTAACTTGTCTGCCTGGGCAACAAAATCATAGCATATTTGTGGCGCTTTAGTAATAGTTCGCTCAATTTCGGCCTTTATCCTTGTATCTACAACCTGATGCTTAGTTTCCACTAACCACAGATGATGCGGCGCAAATTCAATTTTGTAGTTTTCTGTTTGTTCCGATATACTGGTACAGATACAATCAATATTATGTCTTTCGTATGCACCGTCATATCCAAGAGAGGCAACTGTTGTTCCAACAACTTTCTCTCCGATTTTTAGCATAACTACAATGCTGCCATCAACTACAGCGGGAACATTATCATAAATATGCAAATCAGGTGTGGCATTAACTTCAATTTGGATTTTCACAGCACCGGTTATGCTATTTTCTACGCTAAGCACATTAAGATGTAGTTTGGAAAGTAAATCTGTTTCGTTTCTATCGTCTATAAGTAAGAGCTTAGAGGATTCTAATTCCTGTGTCCATCTTCCAATGCTGCTTTGCGCAGAGGCTTTTCGTGCACGAAAGTCTTTTGATTCAAGGGCGGCGAGCGTAATAACATCGCTTGTTAATTGAGCGTTATGTTGCCGCTTTGCTTGATTTTGTCTCTCAACATCAATCGCTACTGCTAATCCGGCAGCACCGCCCGCAATCCCGTTTGCAATGCCTCCTAAAATAGCCCAACTGTGTTCTTTTTGCGTTCCCTTTGTATGAATATCTGCAGCATTCCCGCAAATACGACTTATCTCAGCATCGCATTGCGCAATAATATGTCTGTTATAGGCTATTTGTTCATTACAGTAACATATAGATTTTTCACGCCCAACACAATCCGCATAGCGATTAAATTCTTTTTCCATTTCTGCTTCTTCAATTCGTAAAGCAGCAATCTTTCTCTCTGTTTCTATTTGTGCAGCAGTTTGCTTTTTTCTGTTTATTTCAGCAAGATACTGAGAAAGTTTTTCTCTGGTTGCATACTGCATTTGGTGTTCCTTAGGGATGCCTATTCTATCCATAAGTGTTTCAGCAATCAACTTAGCTTTTTGATAGTTCGCTTCGTTTGCAATGCTGGTGATTTTGCATTTGTCGCATTCTCGTTCAAATTCATCCAAAGGCATTTCCCATGTTCCGTCTGCCCACGACAATCGTTCTAAATTAAGTTTTTCTGCCTGTTCTTCTTCTCTTTGTTTCATATCGTTTTTGCTATGCTTTGTCATAAGAAGAAAAGACGAGGCTGTGATAATCACACCTACGAATGCTACAGCCATACCTACCGCCATATCTCCTAGAGTAATTGCGAGGCCGATAAGCATTATAACTACTCCGAACAAAAACCCCTTCATAGTGCGTCTAGCTTGTTTCTTTCTCTTTTCGGCTGCTTGTGTCGTGTCCATAAGAATCCCTCTTTTCCGTATAAAATAAAAAAGTGCGGCTACCGAAGTAACCGCACAAAAAACGCAGACTCCGATAGTCGCCAAACTAACTGAGATAGCAAGAGCCTTGCTTATACACAGAGGAATTTGCATTTTTATCAAATTCATAGTGTATAAGACAAAAAGGGCATACTACCCCTATGGCTCTTGGATAAACTATTCAGTTAGTTTGGCATAGATATGATACCACGCTCGTTAAAAAAATTCAATATATTTCGGAAAACTACGGCTTTTCTCTTTGCTTTTGGTATGATATACTTGTAGAAAACCCGCCACGGGAGGGGAAACAATGGCAGAGAAGAAAGAAAAGCAGTACGGCAGAAAGTATAAATCCCTATTGGTAATTCAATATCTGCTGAAACACGCTGACGAGGAAACCCCGGTCTCTACAATCGCAATCCAAAAGCATTTGGATAAATACGGCATTGACGCAGACCGCCACTCCATCTACCGGGATATTTATGATTTTCTTGACCTGATAAACATAGAACAGAACGAGGCTAACGAGATTCCGGAAAGAGACCGTCTGAAATATGACATAACCTTTACCCGCAAGCCCCATAAGGACGCACCCACAGGAGGCTACTTAGTGACCGCCCGCCCATACGATTATAAGGAATTGCGGCTGTTGGCTGAGTGTGTCAACGCTGCCCGGTTTTTGTCAGAGAATCAAGCAAGGAATCTACGCCGGACAATCAGCGGCTTATGCAGCGTCCAGCAAGCCAAAGAAGTCAACACAGAGAGCAGCGTTGTCAATCGCTCCAAAACGGCAAACCAATCTGTTATTGAATATATTGCGACAATCAACAAAGCCATCCGCCACGGCCATCAAATCCGGTTTAAGTATCTTTCCTATTCGTTTAACAACCTCCGTACGCAAGTGGAACGCAGAGCTGGAAAGTTCTATGTTGCACACCCGTACAAGCTACTGATTGATAACGGCTTTTTCTATGTGCTGACCTATGACGGAAATCGCAAGGGAAACAAAACGGTTGCATACCGTATTGACCGCATGAAAGAGGTTAAGGAGCTGACGCTTGCAAGGGAATGGGATGAAGAATTTGCGGCCAATGTGAATATGGATAACTACACCCGCCGGGTGTTCTCCATGTTTGGTGGAGAGCGGGAGCGGGTAACTATCCGCTTCATTGACCAACGCTTAGATACCGTTGTAGACCAATTTGGTATCGAGGGCGTGAAGTATGAAAAAGTGGATGATACCCACTTCACCGCACAAGCAGAAGTAGAATTGAGCGATATGTTTTATGCGTGGGTGTGCGGCTTTGGCAGACGGGCAAAAATCATAGACCCGCCTCATGTCGTGGAAAGTATGCGGGAATTTGTAAAGAAAGTATCGGATATGTACGAACCAAGATAACAGAACGCCGGGAGTATTGCACTCCCGGCGAAAAGTTTATAGAAGTTAATAAAAGTTGATACCTTGTGATGGCTTAATCTGTTTTATACCGCCTTGTGAACTTTTATGTGTTCTTGTTTCAAACTGCGAATAATGTTGATTTCCTCCAAATCCTTTTTCAAGTCAGAGGTCAGCACATTCAGATAGTTTTCTGTAATAGCAAGGCTGCTGTGACCGAGTATCTTTTGGAGTGTAACTACCGAGCCACCCATGATAACCCACTTCTTAGCAAAGGTATGACGGAAGCGGTGAACGCCCGTTTTATCCAGCCCCCGCAAGTGGCAGTAATCCCAAATGGCGTGGTAACTGCTGCTGCGGGTCAACTGTTCTCCATAAGTGGAGCAAAACAGCCAATCATCCGATACGCCGCCACGGTATTTCAGGTACTCTTGGAGAACCTTAACAATGTCCTCATTCAGCGGGATAATCAGCGGCTTTCGGTTTTTGGTAACATTCACATAGACAATGTTATTATCAAAATCCAAGTCTTTAATCTTGATATTTACAAGGCTGTTTTGCCGGATTCCAGTAGAGAGCAGAAAGTTAATCACCGCCCAACTGCGGTATGTGGCAAAGTTGCACCGCCGCACATCCGGCTTTCTGAGCAACAGCCGCAATTCCTTATCTGTGTATGTTTCTATTGGATGGCGGTCTGCTTTTGGTATCTGTATTTCAAAGTGTGGGAGGTATTCGCACTTCATAAAGAACCGCATGAGCGTCTTTAGGTCTCTTGCGTATGTACCCATAGAAACCTCATTGAGATTAGGGTCATCCCGCAGAGCGATAATAAACTCAGGCATTGTCTTTTCTGAAATTGCGGAAATAGGTGTTTCCGGCGGAAGTCTTTTATATATCTGCTTGACCGCCTCTTGGTAGTGTGCAATCGTGCCTTGCCGCAGATTCCTTGCTTTGCAATCAAGCAAATATTCCGCCACGCCCTCCGAAAAGGTTTTTTCTGTTAATGCACACATTCTCATTTTCTTTTTTGCCATAGTATTGACCTCTTTTCTTGCCTGAAACGACGAAATCCGGGAATCATGTCATCAGGATTTTTCCTGAAATAACATGATTCCCGGATAGTTTTTTAAGAAAAGGTCAATTCGTGAACTTTTGGAACACGAAAATCAAGGTTTTACCTTACTTCTTCAGGGACTCCTCAACAGCAACTGCGACAGAAACAGTCATGCCGACCATGGGGTTGTTACCTGCGCCCAGGAAGCCCATCATTTCCACGTGGGCGGGGACGGAGGAAGAGCCAGCGAACTGAGCATCACCGTGCATACGACCCATGGTATCGGTCAGGCCGTAGGAAGCGGGGCCAGCTGCCATGTTGTCGGGGTGCAGGGTACGGCCCGTGCCACCACCGGAAGCAACGGAGAAGTACTTCTTGCCCTGCTCGATGCACTCTTTCTTGTAAGTGCCGGCAACGGGGTGCTGGAAGCGGGTGGGGTTGGTGGAGTTACCGGTGATGGAAACGTCCACGCCCTCGTGGTGCATAACAGCAACACCTTCACGAACGTCGTCACAGCCGTAGCAGTTAACGGCAGCGCGCTCGCCGTCGGAATAAGCGATCTTATTGACGATCTTCAGCTCACCGGTGTAGTAGTCAAACTGAGTCTGCACATAGGTGAAGCCGTTGATACGGGAGATGATCTGAGCAGCGTCCTTGCCCAGGCCGTTCAGGATAACACGCAGGGGCTCCTTACGGGCCTTATTGGCGGAGGGGGCGATGCCGATAGCGCCTTCAGCAGCAGCGAAGGACTCGTGACCTGCCAGGAAAGCGAAGCACTTGGTCTCGTCCCGCAGCAGCATAGCGCCCAGGTTGCCGTGACCCAGACCAACCTTACGATCCTCAGCAACAGAGCCGGGGATGCAGAAAGCCTGCAGGCCGATGCCGATGGCCTCAGCAGCCTCAGCAGCGTTCTTAACACCCTTCTTGATAGCGATGGCAGCGCCTACGCAGTAAGCCCAAGCCACGTCTTCAAAAGCGATGGGCTGGATGCCCTTTGCGATCTCATAGGGATCGAAGCCCTTAGCCTGGCACAGCTCACGGCAAGCCTCAACAGAGGGCAGGTCGTACTGAGCGAGGACACCGTTGATCTTTTCGATCTTTCTTTCGTAACCTTCAAACAAAGCCATTTTCGTGTCCTCCTATTATTCGTGACGGGGGTCGATGTACTTGGCAGCGCCAGCGAAACGGCCGTAGGAACCCTTGGCCTTTTCCATGGCGGTGTTAGCATCGTCACCCTTCTTGATGAAGTCCATCATCTTGCCCAGATTGATGAACTCGTAACCGATGATCAGGTTGTCTGCATCCAGAGCGCAGCGGGTAACATAGCCCTCTGCCATCTCCAGGTAGCGGGGGCCCTTAGCCTTGGTGGCAAACATAGTGCCAACCTGGCTGCGCAGACCCTTACCCAGGTCTTCCAGGGAAGCGCCTACTGCCAGACCGTCCTCAGAGAAAGCGGACTGGGTACGGCCGTAAACGATCTGCAGGAACAGTTCCCGCATAGCGGTGTTGATGGCGTCACACACCAGGTCGGTGTTCAGAGCCTCCAGCAGAGTCTTACCGATTAAGATCTCGGAAGCCATAGCTGCGGAGTGAGTCATGCCGGAGCAGCCCAGGGTCTCAACCAGAGCTTCTTCGATGATACCTTCCTTAACATTCAGGGTCAGCTTGCAGCAGCCCTGCTGGGGAGCGCACCAGCCGATGCCGTGGGTAAAACCGCTTACATCGCTGATCTGCTTGACCTGCACCCACTTGCCCTCTTCGGGAATGGGAGCGGGGCCGTGGTA
>JAZOWK010000049.1:0-16594 GCA_045659205.1 Faecousia sp. | reverse complement strand
GCTGAGCTGGAAGCGGCCCAGGGTCTTATTGTAAGCAGCCATCTCACGCTCGCCCTGCAGCACGTGGACATCAACAGAAGTCTGGCCGTCAGCAGCGGTGGAGAAGATCTGGCTCTTGTGGGTGGGGATGGTGGTGTTGCGGTCGATGAGCTTGGTGAACACGCCGCCCATGGTCTCAATACCCAGGGACAGAGGAGTGACGTCCAGCAGCAGGATATCCTTCACATCGCCGGTGAGCACGCCGCCCTGAATAGCAGCGCCCAGAGCAACACACTCGTCGGGGTTGATGCCCTTGAAGCCTTCAGAGCCGGTGATGCTCTTAACTGCATCCTGGACAGCAGGAATACGGGTAGAGCCGCCAACCAGCAGCACCTTGTTCAGGTCGCTGGCCTTCAGGCCTGCATCGGACATAGCCTGACGGACAGGCTTCAGAGTACGCTCCACCAGATCGGCAGTCATCTCATTGAACTTGGCCCGGGTCAGGGTCACATCCAGGTGCTTGGGGCCGGTAGCGTCAGCGGTGATATAGGGCAGGTTAATGGCGGTGGTGGTCATGCCGGACAGCTCGATCTTGGCCTTCTCGGCAGCTTCCTTCAGCCGCTGCATAGCAACCTTGTCGTAAGACAGGTCGATGCCCTCAGCCTTCTTAAACTCGGCAACCAGGTAATCCATCACTCTCTGGTCGAAGTCGTCACCGCCCAGACGGGTGTCACCGGCAGTGGACAGCACCTCGATGATGCCGTCGCCGATCCCCAGGATGGATACGTCGAAAGTACCGCCGCCCAGGTCATAAACCATGATCTTCTGCTCGGTTTCCTTATCCAGGCCGTAAGCCAGAGCAGCTGCGGTGGGCTCGTTGATGATACGCTTTACTTCCAGACCGGCGATCTTGCCTGCGTCCTTGGTAGCCTGACGCTGAGCGTCAGAGAAGTATGCGGGAACGGTGATAACCGCCTCAGAAACGGTCTGACCCAGGTAAGCCTCAGCGTCAGCCTTCAGCTTCTGCAGCACCATAGCGCTGATCTCCTGAGGAGTATAGCCCTTGCCGTCGATATCTACGTGATAGTTTTCACCCATGTGACGCTTGATGGAAGCGATGGTGCGGTCGGCATTGGTAACAGCCTGACGCTTTGCCACCTGACCTACCATACGCTCGCCGGTCTTGGAGAATGCCACCACGGAAGGTGTAGTTCTGCCGCCCTCAGCGTTGGCGATAACAACAGGCTCGCCGCCTTCCAGGACAGCTACGCAAGAGTTCGTAGTGCCCAAGTCAATACCAATAATTTTACCCATAATAAGTTCCTCCTATATATTGAAAATAGTATACAAATTTAGTTGGCCACCTGGACCATTGCGAAGCGGACGATCTTATCGCCCAGCTTGAAGCCTTTTTGAAACACCTGGCAAATGGTGTTTTCTGCAAATTCCTCATTTTCGGTGTGCATCACAGCATTGTGAATGTTGGGATCGAAAACTTCACCAACTTCACCGAAGATCTCCACGCCCAGACCGTTTAAGATGCTCACCAGCTGGGTCATGGTCATTTCCACGCCCTTCTTATAAGCTGCATCTTCGGTAGGCTGCTGCAAAGCCCGTTCCAAATTGTCGTACACCGGCAGAAGCTTTTCCACCGCATCGGCCTTGCCGTTGCCGTAGGACTGTTCCTTTTCCTTAACGGTGCGCTTGCGGAAATTATCGTAATCCGCAGCAAGACGCAGGTAGCTATCGTGCTCAGCGTTGTATTTTTCTTCCCAGGGATTTACCTCGGGAGCTACTTCCTGCTCCTGAGTTTCCTCTTTCTTTATGTTCTTTTCCTTCTTGGCCACAGTTGTTTACTCCTCTTCTTTGCTCTCAGGCAGCTGAGGCTGCTCAGGTTTGGCAAACATTTTCGAAAGGCTCTCGGCAAAATAGGAAAGCCTTGCGGTGACCTTTGCATAGTCCATTCTGGTAGGGCCGACCACACCGATCATACCCTGCATACCGTCACCGATATCAAACTTGGTCATAACCACGCTGGTGTCTTTAAGCTCCTGAGCCACATTCTCAGGGCCTACCAGCACCTGTGTTCCGTTAGCATTTTGCATCACGGCAGGTAGATTTGCCAGGGCATCCGGGTCTAAGGAAGTCATCAGCCGCTGGGCCTTATCCACATCCCGGTATTCCGGCTGACCCAAAAGCCGCATCTGACCGGCAACCGAAATATTGGGGTTTACATACCGGTTCAGCGTCTCTACCGCAAAGTCCAAAATCACCGGCACTAAGCAGGCTGCCTGACCGGCAGAGCGCATCACCCGTTCCAGAAGGCTCTGGTCGAATTGCTCCGGCATAAGATCGGTCATGCTGGCGTTAAGCACCGCGGAAAGGACCTTCAGCTCCTGCTCCTGCACGGGAACAGGCAGCTTGATCACCTTGTTTACCACCTCATCGGTAGAGAGCATCATCACCAGGATCACGCTGCCCGGCCCTGTGCCGATGAGCTCAAAGTGCTTGGCGGTAATGCCCCGGTGGTGAGCCGCCATAGAAATGGCAGGCAGGTCGGTGGCCTGTGATACCAGCTTTGCCACCTTTTCCACCAGCTTATCCATCCGCTGCATCTTCTCTTCGATGGCGGTGTTGATGGAACGGGTCTCATCCATACTCAGCCGGTAATCCAGCATCAGCTCATCCACATACAGCCGGTAACCGGCAGTGGAAGGAATGCGGCCGGCGCTGGTGTGGGGCTGTTCCAGGTAACCCATCGCGGTCAGCTCTGCCATCTCGTTACGGATGGTAGCTGAGGAATAATCCATTCCCGGAAGCTCGGTGATGGCCTTGGAGCCCACAGGCTCTGCCGTGCGAATATACAGGTCTACCACACTTTGCAGGACCCTCTTTTTCCGTTCGGTCAGTTCCATAGGACCCCTCCGTTTTTAGTGTTAGCACTCTTTATGCTTGAGTGCTAAGCACACTATACTATAGAGTGCTAAAATTGTCAAGGGCATAAATTATAAATTATTTTTGAACAGCCAAGCTTTGCCAAAAAGTCCTGCCCACCGCCGCCACAAGGGGACAAAGGATCATACCGGGAATTCCCCAAAGACGAAATCCCACATAAAAAGCCGCCAAAGTGATCAGAGGGTCAAGACCGATCTGCCGGCCTACCAGCCGTGGCTCTAAAGCGGTGCGGGTCAATATTGCCGCCACAAAGGTAACAAACAAAATCACCGCCTGGGCAGTACTCCCCTGCAGCAGCAAAACCAGCGCCCAGGGGATCAGCACTGTGCCTGTCCCCAGCACCGGCACGGCATCTACCACCGCCACAAGTGCCGCCCACAAAAAGCCGTAGGAAACACCTGCGCCCACAAGACCTAAACTAACAATGAGCCAGGTAATGCTCATCAGCTTCAGCTGAGCCTTCAGCCAGCCTTTTAAGGTCTTTCGCGCAGAGCTAAAAGCAGGCACATAAGTCTCCCGCCATTTATCCGGCAGCAAACTTAAAAGCTTTTTGCGAATGCCCGGCAGCCGGGACGACAGCATCACCCCGGCAAGTATCCCTGTACCTAATGTGAGTGCTCCCTGTGAAATACGGCTGACCAGGTCTGCCAGGATGCCGGGCACACGCTGCACTGCGCTGTCTATAAGCCCTTGTCCGCTTTGAAAGGTGCTTTCCACCACCCGATGTAAAAGGGGCTGCAAGCCTTTGGGCGCGCTTGACACCACATCTGTCACAAAGCTCCTGGCCTGATAAGCCGTATCCGTAAGGGTCTGCTGCAGATCCGGTATGGAGGCAGCCAGTGCGGCCGCCTGCTTTAAGGCATATGCCCCAAAAGCCACCACCAATGTCAAAAACAAAAGGATCACCAGGCCCACACTTACCGCGCTGGCCGCTGCTCCGGGCAAATGCAGCCGCTTGTGCAAAAATGCTGTACCCGGCTTTGCCAGCAGCGCCAAAACAAGACCGATGATAAAGGGAAATGCCAAAGGCAAAATGTACCTTGCGCCAAACCAAAGGAGCAAACCCGCCGCGCCAAACCACAGTAAGTTCTTACCCATAATATACCGCCCTTCCGTAATATGTAGAAAATTTTTCCTTGTATGGCGGTTACAGCCTTGCATTTTGTCTTTCGGTGTGATACAATTGTTTTCAAGGAAACAACAGGAGGCTTTGTTATGGCAAAGGAAACGAAATATTATATCGTAGAAGCATCTGCCCTGCCGGAAGTATTCGTCAAAGTGGCAGAGGCCAAGCGTCTTTTAAGCGTGGGCGAAGCCTCTACTGTAGGTGAAGCCACCCAGATGACCGGCATCAGCCGCAGCGCCTTTTATAAATACCGGGATGCGGTGCTGCCCTTCCAGAATATGATGACCGGACGGATCATCACCTTCCAGCTGTTGCTCCACGATGCCCCCGGCATCCTGTCCAGCCTGCTGCAGACCTTTGCAGAGCTGAAGGCCAATATCATCACCATCAATTCCATCGTGCCTACCAACGGCACAGCGGTTGTGACCATCTCTGCAGAGACTATGAACCTGACCGTTCCCCTGGAAGAGATGCTCCGGCAGCTCCGGCAGAATTCCGGCATTATTAAGGCCGAAATTCTGGCAGGTTAATACAATACATCCCACAGTGCGACAGCATTGTGGGATTTTTGCACCCTGCAGCAATTTCCCGCATAGTATTATGCGGAGGTGATCTTTATGCGGATCGTACAAAAATACGGCGGCACGTCCTTGGGGGACTTAGATAAGATCCGCGCTGCTGCCCAGCGCATCGGCGCTCTTTCGCAGCAAGGCGCGCAGGTAGTGGTGGTGGTATCCGCCCAGGCAGATACTACCGATACGCTGCTGGGGACCGCCGCCGCCATCAATCCCCGGGGCAGCGCCCGGGAGCTGGATGCTTATTTGGCTACCGGTGAGCAGCTTTCGGCAGGCCTGATGGCTATGGCCATCGGCGCATTGGGTGTTTCAGCCGTAAGCCTGACAGGTTTCCAGGCCGGCATCCAAACAGATAGCGTTCACGGCAACGCACGGATCTTAAATATCGATACGAAACGGATTGAAGAAGAACTGGAAAAAGGCAATGTAGTTGTGGTTACCGGTTTTCAGGGCTACGACAAAAAGGGCAATATCACCACATTAGGCCGGGGCGGCTCTGACACCACCGCCGTGGCGCTGGCAGCCTGGCTGCAGGCAGACCTGTGCCAGATCTATACGGATGTGGACGGAGTCTATGACAAAGACCCCCGGCTTTACCCCGATGCCCGTCGATTTGGGCGGGTCAGCTATGACCATATGCTGAAACTTGCCCACTGCGGCGCTCAGGTTCTCCACGACCGATGCGTAGAGCTGGCAAAAGAACGGAACATTCGGCTGGAAGTTCTGTCTGCCTTCACCTGCGTACCCGGCACCATCGTCGGCCCATAGATAAGCATTCCCAAGTCCTTCCTATATATACAAGAAATGACCCACGGAGTATCTCCGTGGGTCAACTTTTACTGTATTTGCTTGTAAAGCCGTTGCATTAAAGTCCGCAGGGGTTTAAACAGCACCAGCGTCATAACAAAATTGCCGCCGCAGTGCAGCAGATCAAAATACACACCCATCGTCCATTTACTGATAGCATAACCGAAGCCGCCGATGAACACATCGGTAATGGCGCACAACGCGCCAAACATCAGGCCGAAGAAACCGCTTAAAATGGCCCAAAGGACGGGGCTTTCCATTTTCCGCAGCAGCACCGCGGCAATAAGCAGCACCAGCCATACATATAAATAGTAAATGTTCCACACCTGAATGCCATAAAAGAGAATTTCCATAGCCACATACAGGTACACTGGGTACAAAGCCTTCCAGCCGAACACCACTGCAAACAAAATCACGAACAAAGAAACCGGCTCAATATTCGGCAAAGCACTCATTGCGACCTTGGCAGCGAAGGTCAATGCCCCCAATATGCCAAAAAGCACCACTTGCCGTAAATTCAGTTTCTTATCCAACGCTATACACCAGCTTATATACGCCGCCGTCTTCAATGGGAAGTGTACTTGCACCTACCATAGACTGCTCGTCGCCTACATATAAGCCCCACCAGGCAGCATCCAACTCCCAAACTGCCCGCTCACCGTCGGCATAGTGGATATACAAGCCGGTTTCTTCACTATGCTCACCGGTTACCAAACCATTGGCCTCCAACACCGGTGCCAAAAACTCTTCGGAAGTATTATAGTGGAAGGTTCTTTCGCTGCCGTCCTTGTGAACCACCACAACGGTAATATTCTTATCACCGGGCGTTCCCTGGGGACGGAATGCAAAATACACACCGACGAACACGGCTGCCGCCACTACTAATGCGACAAGGGCGATGATCACTGACTTTTTGTTTTTCATAATTTTCCTCCTAAAAAGTAATACCGTGGCGTCAACAATGACGCCACGGCCGTTTTTCCGTGACAAACGCATCCTCTGTAATACACGCAGAGGAAGGAAGGGATGCAATGCGTAGGTCTTCTGACTTATGCCTTCAAAAGAGGGTCGCATACTCTTTTACGAAATGTTCAGCCTTCCCGGAATGATCCAGTGACCGGTTTTCACCCTAAGAACACCTCTTGGCACATACAGCGGCGGTACCGTTGGGGAATCGCACCCCATTGTCTTGTTCAGCAGAAAGGCCATACGCCTTACCTGCCACGCAAAGCAGTTTCAGTTGTCTTCGTTATTTTAGCACCGGGCGCAGACCTTGTCAAGGCGGAAAAATTATGCTATACTACACTCATAAAGATTTAGGAGCTGCAATATGGATCGCTTTAACAACTATGTGAAAATTGATCTGGATGCAATCCAGGCAAACTTTGATGCCGTATGCCAAAAAGCAGGTGTCCCGGTTATGGCCGTGGTGAAAGCGGATGCTTACGGACACGGCGCGGTGCAGGTGGCCCGGCTGCTTGCGGATAAGAGCGCCTTTTTCGGCGTATCTTCCCTGTCGGAGGCTTTAGAGCTGCGCCGGGCAAATATCTCCACGCCCATTTTGATCCTGGGTCACACCCCGGTTTCTGCTTTCCCGGAAGCCATTGCCAGCCACATTCGCCCCACCATCTTTACCTGGGAAGATGCGGTAGCGCTGTCTGCCGAAGCTGTGCATCAGAATGTGACCGCTCCGTTCCACATCGCGGTGGATACCGGTATGAGCCGCATTGGCTTTCAGGCAACGGAAGAAAGCGCAGACCTGTGCGCCAGGATCGCAAAGCTCCCCGGTCTGGAGGTTGAGGGTCTGTTCAGCCACTTTGCCACCGCTGATTGCAACGACCTCTCCCGGACGAAAGCGCAGGCTGCCCTTTTTGACCGGTTTTGCCAAATGCTGAAAAACCGTGGGGTAAATGTAAAGCTTCGCCATTTGGATAATTCTGCAGGCATTATGAATTTTGGCACGCATTACGATATGGTCCGCTGCGGCATCGTCACCTACGGTCTGTATCCCAGCGACGAAGTTGACCCCAGCCTGCTGCCTTTGCAGCCTGCTATGAGCTGGCACAGCCATATTGCCTATGTCAAATGGCTGGAAGCCGGTCGGCAGATCGGTTACGGGGGTACATATACCACCGCAAAACCCACCCGGGTCGCCACCATTCCGGTAGGCTATGCCGACGGCTATCCCAGATGCCTGTCAAATAAATTCTATGTGCTGATCGCAGGCTGCCGCGCCCCCATTTTAGGCCGGGTCTGTATGGATCAGCTGATGGTAGATGTGACGGACATCCCCGATGTGCAAGTAGGTACTGACGTAGTGCTTATGGGCAAAAGCGGCAACGAAGTGATCACCGCTGAAGCCATTTCTGCTGATGCGTATTCTTTCAACTATGAATTTGTCTGCGGTATCAGCCGCCGGGTAGGCCGCTGCTATATTGCAAACGGACAAATCAGCCATACTGTGGATCTCCTGCTGAACTAAATTATAAATCAAGGGACGAAAGTCAATGACTTTCGTCCCTTCTTTTACTTATTACCTTTTTCTTTCTGCTCGACAGCCCATTGGCGCACGATCAGCTCCACCAGTTGAGATAAGCTCCACTTCTTTTCATCCGCGTATTCTTCCAGTTGCTTCTTGATTTCAGCATCTGTCCGGAAAGAGATGTTCTCTGTCTTTTTCATACATATCACCCGTATACATTGTATACCATCCCCATTGACACCGCTACGAATACATTGTATACTATGTATACCTAACTTATACTGGAGGCTATCATATGCCACTTAAAGAGCAGGTATATCTCACCTTAAATGGTCTGTTAAAAGAAAAATATGCCTTGCCGGGAGTAGAAGATCTCTTCGCTCCGGACGGACAAGGATACGCGCTCTATTCCGAAGTCTTGGATGCCTATGCAGCAATCTGCAAACGACTTGGCGAAGGAGAAACGGATGCAGATGTAGAAATCATTATAAACAACTAACTATCCCTTTGCGAGTTGATTTCCTATAAAATGTTTGACTACGGCGCTAAATTTGCAAATAGTGAAACACCGTAATTGTCCATTGTCAATTATCCATTGTGCATTATAAGAGCCACTGTCCGTTGACAGTGGCTCTTATCTTATCTTTTATTATCCAGCAGGCGGAGGACTACTACCGCACCGGCGGCGCAGAACAGGCCCTGGGCAACATCCAAAGCGATCATTACAGCAACATTGCTGTCTGACAGGATCATTTGCATATACTCAGCAAAATGCTCCATAGCCACACCGGTTTCATTCATATTAACCACAGCGCTCAGGCACAAACCCACAACGCTGCCCACCAGCACACCGATCACAGACGCCAAAAGCTGGATCAGTATCTTACATTTGCCCTGTTTGCCTTTTAAATAATCATAACCTTTACCGGCAGCAAAGCCGATAACCAGACCCAAAAGACCGCTCAGGTAACCGATACCCATGGCGATGGCCCAAACCACTGCGCCGGCAGCTGCGCCAAGAAAAGCGCCGGCAAAGCCTTTGCCGTAAGTGCCCTCATCCTCTTCTACAAAATCATACTCGTATTCGCTCATAATTCTGCAACCTTTCGCATTTTATATATTCATTTTATCACATAATCTTTTTTACTGCAATAAAAATCGTCCGATGATAAATCATCGGACGATTTGATTATTTAACAAGTTGAGCCGTATAATCAAGGCTTTCATCCAGCCGCAGGTGGATATCCGTCTGATTAAAGCGCAAAACATTGCCCTCAAACCAGATACTGTAAATGCCCTGCTCCTGCATAGCGGCAATCGCTGCCTCATCCAAAGTATCTGCCAGGTAAACGGCAGCACTTTCCATCAAGATCTCACTACAGGAAGCCTGGGAACTATAGCTCACCAGATTATCCGTGGCGCTCTTGCTCACACCGTCTGCCGGGTCCAAAAATACCGTAGCGATAGAGCCGTTAGAGAAGGACATATAATGCCATCTATCCATACTTTGACCGCTCATAGGGTAATTACGCAGATAAACGATGCTCATCGCACCGGAATAATCCAGCTTTGCAGGCAGCTGCAGTTCATTGCCCAGCCGGTCAAAAATATTGAAGCTAAAGCTTTCACCGGAAGCATCCAGGTTGCGGCTGAAGCCATCGTAGCTGGAAATACAGCCACGGGTATAGCCGCCATCCATCATAGTCTGAGCAAGATAATCGATGATAAAAGCGTTTTCTGTCCAGCCGAAATCCAGGAACGCATCGATGCCGTTTTCCTCGGCAAATGCCAAGTATTCTGCGCTGACAGTAAGCTTTACCTGCTGATTGCCCAAAAGCTCCAGGCTAACATGGGCAGGATCGTTGGTAAAGACCACCAGCTGGCGGATATAGTCCATAATTTCCGGGTTTTGCGCAGGGTCATAACGCATAGCATCCAGCTCATTGGTATAGCTGAACATCCGCTCCTGCTCGGCATAAACAGGCGCCATATACAGAAGCCGGCTTCCGTAACGCTGCACAGTTTCAAAGGCCTGATAAAGCACCGGATCCACTTCCACCGCTTCATTTATATGGCTGTTAACGGTAAAGAGATTGCCGGGAGCATCGGTAACTTCATTGTGAAATAGGCGGTAAGCATTCCGGCAGGCTTGGGTGTAAAGGCTGGTCAGGGAGCGGTATTCCTGGGTGGCATCCACACCGGAAACACCCACATTATAATTAAAAACAAAATCCTGACTGCAGCTGATCTCGCCGCCTTCCACCTCAACCGCCCGCCAACCCGGATCTGTGCCGAAAAGGCTGGTAAAGCCGTAGGTCAAAGACACTACGGCTACTACCACGAAGATGATCAGCAAGACAAAGCGCAAGCTGACATGCTTTTCACTCACCTCTACAGCCGGCTGGGGTTTAGGCTCCCGATACTTACGCCGCTTGAAAAGGTTGAACATATAAAATTCTCCGTAAATTACAGGACTGCCAACAGCAGCATCAGGGCAAAGAATGCCACGATGGTGAACTTAGTGACCAGGCCTGCGATTGCACCCTTCTTCAGGGCCTTATAGTTGCGAATATAATTGTGCTTCCGGAAAATAGATCCTGCGATCAGACCGGGCACAGACAGGATGAAGGACAGGAAAGTCAGCCACTTGCTGCCGGTATCGTGCCGGGGAGGCAGCTTGATCTCGTCCAGGTCAGCCATGTTGTTATCCACGCTGCTGGGCATTTCCTGACCGGGCTCCAGAATGGTAATGGACTTCATCTTCTTGCCGCTTTCCCGGATCGCCTTATATTCCTCGATCTCCTTCTTATTACCGAAGATCAAGTGATTGTGGCCAATGTCCACCAGCTCAGGCTTATCCTCGCTGTAATCGTGAACAGAAGGATCGTAGGTAAACAGAACCTTGTTCTTTTCCAGCTGGGGATCGGGGATGGGAATGGCAGAGATCAGGCTGCGGGTGTAAGGATGCAGGGGGAAGTCGAACAGTTCCTCTGCATCGGCGATCTCTACGATGTCGCCCTTGTAGATAACACCGATCCGGTCGGAAATAAAGCGCACGATAGAAAGGTCGTGGGCGATGAACAGATAAGTGATATCCCGTTCCTTCTGGAACTTTTTCATCAGGTTCAGCACCTGGGCGCGGATAGACACGTCCAAAGCGGAAATAGGCTCGTCAGCGATAACCAGCTCCGGCTCCATAACCATAGCACGGGCCAGGCCGATTCTCTGACGCTGACCGCCGGAGAACTCGTGGGGATAACGGGTCATATGCTCAGGCAGCAGACCCACATCTTCGATGATGCGCTCTACCTTTGCAACCCGGTCAGCCTCGTTTTCGTACAGGTGGAAGTTATACAGGCCCTCAGACACGATATAATCCACAGTTGCACGCTCGTTCAGGGAGGCAGCAGGATCCTGGAACACCATCTGGATGTTACGGATCACTTCCCGGTCCAGACTCTTCTTGGTCTTACCGGAAATGCGGACGCCCTTATACTGGATCTCACCGGCAGCGCAGGGGTTTACACGGATCACAGCACGACCAATGGTGGTCTTACCGGAGCCGGACTCGCCAACCAGAGAGAAGGTCTCACCCTTATAAATATCAAAAGTTGCATTCTTAACGGCGCGAACAGCGCTGTCGCCCTTACCGAAGGTGATATCCACATTCTTCAGGCTCAGCAGGACTTCACGACCGTTTACAATGGGGCCGTGCTCCGGCAGATGGGATGCGCTAACGCTCTCAGGCTGCTGCTGATTTGTATTCTTTTCCTTTTTCATTAAGCAGCACCTCCTTAAATATTAAACGCATCCAAAAGTTTTTCGTGGATATTCTGAATTGCCTCAGGCTTTTCTACCTTGGGAGCTCTGGGATCCAGCAGCCAGGTCTTGGCATAGTGGGTTTCACTTACCTTGAACATAGGCGGCTCAGCCAGGGTATCTACCTTCAGGCAGTAGGGGTTACGGGGAGCAAAGGCATCGCCAACGATCTTGTTATACAAAGAAGGAGGCGTACCGGTGATGGAATACAGGGTGGTGTTTCTCTGTGCAAGCTGGGGCAAGCTGGACAGCAGCGCCCAGGTGTAGGGATGCTGGGGATTGTAGAACACTTCCTCAGCAGTACCAACTTCCACCATCTGACCGCCGTAAAGCACAGCCACACGGTCAGCAACATTGGCAACAACACCCAAGTCGTGGGTAATGAACACAACGGTATAACCGAATTCCTTCTGCAGATCCTTAATGAGCTTCAGGATCTGAGCCTGAATGGTAACGTCCAACGCAGTGGTAGGCTCGTCACAAATCAGAATCTTAGGCTGACAGGACAGGGCGATAGCGATAACGATACGCTGACGCATACCGCCGGAGTACTGGAAGGGATAATCGTCAAAACGGTTTTCCGCATTGGGAATACCCACCTTACGCATCATAACCATAGCACGGCGACGAGCTTCGCCCTCGGTGCAGTTCTGATGCTTCAGGATCACAGAAGTGATCTGCTTACCAATGGGAATGATGGGGTTCAGAGAAGTCATGGGATCCTGGAACACGGTAGCGATCTTGCCGCCGCGGATCTTGGTCCAGTCTTTGGAGTACTTGACCTTTGCCAGGTTTACCAGGCTGGTGCCGTGCAGATAGGTATCATCGCCGTCCAGGTATTCCACACGGAATACGACCTGGTCGAACATCTGATTTCTCTGCTCGTTATCGTTCAGATCCAAACCCAGCTGCATAGCCTTCTTAAAGACCTTCAGCAGCTTATTGATCAGCTGCAGGCGCTTTGCCAGGTGGTAACGGCCAACAGACAGGTAAATTTCCTTGGCGATGACCAGGTTCCGCTCGCTCTGCTCCTGGGTAATGGGCTGAGCGATCTGCTTTGCATACTGAGTACGCAGCTGCAGCATCTTGGTATTATACTGATTCAGATATGCAGTATCCTTCCGGGCAGCAGCCTTTCTGGCCTTGACAGTAGCTTGATGCTTCTTTTCCAGGTCCTCGATCTGCTTGTCCATTTCCTTCAGCTTTGCAGCAGCTTCCTTGATCTGGGCCTTTTCCTTCTTGGGATCCAGAGTCTGCTTGGCATTAAACAGCTCAGTGCGCTCAAAACGCATCTGTGCCAGCTTATCGGTGAGGGCCTCGTTTTCTTCCTCACTCAAGCCTTCCTTAGCCTTTTTCTCTGCCTTCATGGCTTCCATAGTCTTAAAAACTTCAGCGCCATTTTCCAAAGCAGCATATCTGTTCAGTGCATTGTGTGCGCTCTTGATCAGACTTCTGTCCAGATTCTTCAGGTAAACCTTGGTATCGGACAGCTCAGGATCGTTGAACATGATGCTGCCCTCGTCAATATAGCCGTTGCTATCCAGCATGCCGGCAAAAGTCTTGGTAAATACAGACTTACCGGAGCCGGACTCACCAACGATGGCCACAGACTCGTTTTCATAGAAGTCCAGAGAGATGCCGCGGATCGCACTTAAAGTACGGCCACGGACCTTGAACTTAACATGCAGGTCCTTAACGGACAATAAAATCTTTTTATCTTCCATTTTGGCACCTCTCACATGTGGGTCCGGGGGTCAGACGCGTCGCCCAGGTTCTGGCCGACAACGTAAAGAACCACGGTGATGATGGATGCCACTGCAACAGGGCTCCAGAACTCAAAGCCCCAGCCGGGGGTAGTCATAGCAGGCTGTGCGGCAGAAATCAGCTTACCCAAAGACATATCGCTCAGACCCATACCGATGAAGCTCAGGAACACCTCGTAGGAGATGTAGGAGGGGATCTCGGTAGCAGCCAAAGTCACGATAACAGAGGTCATAAAGGGCAGGATATTCTTGCCGGCAATACGCCAAACAGAAGTACCCAGGCAACGGGAAGCCAGGTTGTACTCACGGTCACGAATAATGATAACCTGAGTACGGATGAAGTAAGCAATACTCAACCAGCCGGTAATGGTCAAGGCAAATACCATGGACCAGAAGCTGGCAGACATAATCAGAACGACAACGGAGATCAGCAGCACATAGGGAACGTTTGCAACAATGTTATAGACCTCAGTCATAAACAGGTCAACTTTCTTGCTGAAGCCCCAAATTGCGCCGATCACAACGCCCAGGGTCATATTGATGGTGGCGCAAATCAGTGCCATAGACACAGAAATGCTGGCGCCATACCAAATAGCATCAAAGGTGGACTGACCTGCAGAGCCGGAACCCAGGATCCACTTCATCTCAAAACCAAACAATTCGATGGCCTTCTGGGGATCCAGGTGCTTGGCCTCGGGGTTGTTGACGTTGATATAGGGATCGCCGCCGGGGCTTGCGTCATAACCGATCACCATAGGATAAATATAGGTGAATGCGATCAGCACAGCCAGCAGGATGAGGATGATGGAATTGATCTTCTTCCGGAAGAACACGCGGAACACGCTCTGCCAGTAGGAATAGCGGGGCGCAGTGATCTTCTCAGATTCGATATTATTGATATCCACAGGGGCAAAAAGCTCTTCCTGGGACATATTGAATTGGTCCAGGTTGACCATAGGATCCATAGCTTTTTACCTCGCTTTCGAAGTGAACGAAATTCTCGGGTCCATAACAGACATAAGAACGTCACCAATAATAATTGCTGTGACAGACAGCAGTGCATAGAACAAAGTCAGGCCCACGATAACACCGTTATCGTAACGGTTGATAGCAGTGGTGAGCATATTACCTGCACCGGGAACCACATACACACGCTCGGTGATGATAGCGCCGGTCATTGCAAACAGAACGCTGCCGGGGATGCCGTGAACAATGGGGATGATGGCATTCTTCAGCACGTGCTTGGAGAAGATCTCACCTTCGGAAAGACCGCCGCTGCGGGCGAACTTAACATAGTCGGAATTCATCTGGTCGATCATATACCGACGCAGCCACTTCATCAGGTTGGCAACGGAGGGCAGCGCCAGAGATACTACCGGCAGCACATACATCATCCAAGTGGGATTTTCCATATCGAAGGTGGTGGGCAGGCCAATATTGCCGCCGATAGCCTTGAACAGGAAAATATACGCCAGGCTGGGAACAGCGATGATAAACACGATATACAGCGTACCCAGCTTATCCACCAGGGTATCCTTCCGCTTTGCCATCAAAATACCCAGAGGAATACCCAGCAGGTAAGACATGGCAACAGAGATAATACCGATGGTGAAGGAATAGCCGGTCTTGGACAGACCTGACTTGTTGGTTTCTACATTGGTGTAGTCATCCACAAAGCGGTCCTTAATTACCATTGTGCCGTTATCCAAAGAGCCGGAAACATAGGTAGCAGAGTGCAGATCATCAGCACTCTCTTCCACAAGGCCGGTGGGATAGGTCACAGTGCTGGTAGCAAAAGAACCCTGGGTCTGATTCAGGATCTGGAATACGTCAACACCCTTACGGATATTGTAGGACTTACCCAGATTGATATTCACCAGATTCTGATGAATGAAGGGGAACTGATCGTTACAATAGAACAGATACTTATGGGTAGTACCGTTACCCATAATAGCAGGAGAGAATACATCTCCGCCATAGGCAGGGTCATACCAGGTGAAAGAAAGGCCACGCTCACCCACATCATCTTTTACATTGTGGATATTATCCACGCTGATAAGACCGGTGAAGAACGTCCACAGACGATCGCCCAGAGCTACATCCTTATAGACATAGATCTGAGGCTCACCGCCGGCAGCTGGCTTGTTGCTCTTATACTTCAGCACCACATCCAGGCGCTTAAACTGATAACCCTGCGCCTCGTAATGCTCCTTAAACTGAGCAACATACTTGGCAACCAGCTCACTGTCCTTATCGGCAGTATAGCCGTACTTGGAAGCTTCTGCCAGGGTTTCAGCGTCGATTTCGCCCTGCTTCATAAGCTCCATCAGGTAATCGGTATAGGAAATATAGTCGATATAACCGTACTCTTCAAATTTTTGCTGCTTATAAACTTCCTTGGAGTTATTCTGCTGCTTAGAATACAGCGGGTCGGCAAAGAAGATCAGCTCGCGATCCATGCAGGTATAGATCAACACCATAACCACTGCAACCACAACAAACACCGAAAGAAGGCTGCGCAATATTCTGTTAATTAAATATTTCGTCATAATCAATCTCTCATCTCGTTTAGGATAGGCATATACTTAGATTAACCGGTTGTAGGAGCCGATAACCGCATCAAAGAGCCAAAAAATCCTTTTTCAGCTCAGATGCACCCACGGCGCGGTCCACCGATGTGCTCATCGGCACCCACAACAGGCTGACTCCGAAACGGCACAACGGGAGGATGGACTTTCGCCCATCCTCCCCTGCTCAATTAAAGGAATGTCAGGTCGTTAAATTAGAATACGCCGATGCACTTGACCATGTAGCCTGCGCCGTCGGGCAGGAAGGTATCCAGGTAGGTCTGAGGATCACCGTAGTCGGGGCCCCAACCGGAACCGTCGTTCAGGTCGAAGTTAGCTTCGTTACCTGCAGTGTACCAGTAGGTGCAGTCCAGGTAGGTGTCACGAGTGGAGTACTCAACCAGGTTGACCTTGATGCAACCGCCGGTAGCTTCCTCAACGGACTTCTTGATAGCCTGCTTCTGGTTCTTGTTGGCTTCGGAGTCGCCACGCATGGGAAGATCAATGTAGATGGGGTTCTC
>JAZOWK010000048.1:0-7622 GCA_045659205.1 Faecousia sp. | reverse complement strand
GAATAATTTGCTCTTAGCAATCTTACTCAAGAATTTTCGTTGGCTGTTATTCGTTCTATAAAACGCTTAAAACAATCCATTATAATTGTCCAAGGTGTTCATTTCGTCTTTGCGTTATTCAATTTACAAGGTACATTTGCTGCGCTCCAGGCATACCCTTCATCGCGACAGCTTGCATATAATAACACCTATGATGCCTTTTGTCAAGGCTTTTTTCTTAAATTTTTTCACTTTTTTTAAGGGGTAAAAAAGCCTTGCTACATCTTGTGTTTTTACCTTATTTTCGGGACGAAATATTGTCTGTGATGTCAGCCAAAGCATCGGCTGCATCCATCACATTTTCCTCTCTGCAGGCAAGATCCCCCAAGGATAACATGCCGCAGAGCCTTCCGTTTTCCGTCACAGGAAGCCTTCTGACCTGCTGTGAGCCCATTAAATGCGCTGCTACGGAGGCATCCATATCCGGTTTTACGGAAAGCACCTGACCGGTCATCACTTCCCGCACTGTGGTTACCGCCGGATTCTTTGCCGCCGCCATACACCGGATCACCAGATCCCGGTCGGTGATCATGCCGCACAGTTTACCCGCTGCGTCACAAACCGGCAACGCGCCAATATTGTGTCTTGCCAAATACCGGGCGGCTACTTCCACCGTTTCCGATGCGTTGATGGGAATGACCTTTTGGGTCATAATATCTTTCACTTGCATACAATCGCTCCTTTCGGAAAAAGTATGCACCGTCCTCTTGGAAAATATACCCGGCTTTATTATAATAAATGTAAGAAGTTGCACCCAAAAGGGTAGTACATAAGTGAGGAGGGATGGTATGGAAGAAAAAGTGCTGATAAAGCTGCTGTGGGACAGATCTGAAACTGCCATTACGCATTTGCGCGCTGCCTATGGGCCTGCATTATATAAGATCGCTCTGAACATCCTGGCGGATCCCCAGGATGCGGAAGAAGCGGTCAGCGATACTTATCTGGCGCTATGGAATGCCATCCCGCCGGAGCGCCCCGATCCCCTGTCCGCCTATGCCTACCGCACAGGCCGAAATCTTGCCCTGAAAAAGCTGCGCCACCGCAGCGCTCAAAAGCGGCAAAGCGATTACGACCTTTCTTTGGACGAGCTTGCCGATTTTCTCCCCGGTGAGGATTTGGAGCAGACTATAAGCGCCCGGGAGCTGGGAAATGCCATCGACCGCTTTTTGGATACGCTGCCCAAGATGAGCCGGGTGCTGTTCGTCCGCCGCTACTGGTTTGGCGAAGAAATAAAGACCTTAGCCAAAGTTGTAGGCATAACTCAAAATGCCGCCACGGTGCGCTTAAGCCGCATCCGCCGGCAATTAAAGCAATATTTAATTAAGGAGGGCTACCTAAATGAATAAAAAGCATTTGGAAGATGCCTTTGCGCAATTAAGCGACAAGCACATCCGGGAAGCCGCCGACTATAAGCGCCCCCGGGTACTGCCCTATATGAGCGCCATCGCCGCTATGCTGGTGTGCGCCATCCTTTTAAGCGTGTTTGCCCCCAAAGGGCAGACCCCCTCTGTCACAGACCCCACTTCTACCGCCACCCAGCCCCAGATACCCGACGGATACACACCTCCTAAAGACTTCCAAGGCACTTTGACACCGGCAACCATTAAGCAAAGCACTTCCTCCGCCCTGATCAGCGCTCCGGTGTACCCCCAAATGGCCCCTTACTCCACGGAAAACTATGCTGCCTGGAGCAACTCGTTACGGCAGATCCATTACACCGACTTAGGTTATGCAAATAATTTGGATGCCTATTTTAAAGATATTTGCCCCACTGTTTTAAACCAGCAATCCGGCAATGCGGTATTCTCTCCCCTGAACATTTATATGGCCCTTGCCATGCTGGCAGAAACCGCCGGTGGTGAGAGTCGGCAGCAGATCTTAAACCTTTTGAATGCGGAAGACCTGGATGCCCTTCGGCATCAGGCGGAACAGCTTTGGCGCGCCCATTATTATAATGACGGCCTGGCGACTTCTATTTTAGGCAGCTCTTTATGGTTGGATGACAGTTACACCTATAACGAAGACACCGTAAAATCCCTGGCAGACTACTATTATGCCTCCGTCTTCCGGGGAGATTTGGGAACCGCTGCTATGGATGATGCCCTGCGCCAGTGGCTAAACGACAACACCGGTGACCTTCTGCAGGATCAAGTGTCCAATATAAGCTTTCCCCCGGATGCTGCGCTTGCCCTGGCTACCACCATTTTCTATCAGGTACAATGGAACAATCCGTTAAGCGGCGGTCACACCGGCATATTCCACGCACCCTCCGGAGATCAGCAAATTGAATTTTTGCATGACTACGATCTTTACGGTCATTATTACTGGGGTGAGGACTTCGGTGCTACCTGCATTGGTCTGCGGGACGGAAGCAAAATGTGGCTGATCCTGCCGGACGAGGGAAAAACCCCTCAGGATCTTCTGAAAAGCGGCTATGCTATGGATATGGTGCTGAACAGCCGCAGCCACCGGCAATACAAACAAATGCAAGTGAGCATAGATGTTCCCAAGTTTGACATCACCTCTGACCTGCAATTAAAAGATGCGCTGAAAGCACTGGGTGTAGCAAATATCTTCGGCAAGGATGCCGATTTCACCGCCATCCTCCCCGAAGAGGATACTGCCCATGTAAAAAACATCCAACACGCTGCCCGGCTGACCATGAAAGAAGACGGCATCAGCGCCTCTGCCTACACCATCATTACGGTGTATGGCGTAGCCGAACCCCTCACCGAACGGATCGACCTGGTTTTTGACCGCCCGTTCCTATTCATCGTAGAAAGCAAAGACGGCCTACCCCTATTCATGGGCACGGTATATGAGCCTTAATAAATACGTTATGAAAAGATTATTCTGTTTCTTTTTATGTGTTTTGTTCCTTACCGCTTGTCAAAGCGCAGAACAACCCCCATCATTTATCACAGATCCGCCAACTGCCACTGCCACAGATCCCCCTACACAGCCACCCATACAAGATCCCAATAATCCGTGCCTGCAATTATTGCAAGCCCTATGGGACAGCTACAGTACCGGTGAGAAATTCCCCTGTGCCGGCGGTGATTGGGAAAATTTCGTAGACAGCGCACCCGGCAGCACCAAGCTTGACCCGGAGATCCTGGGCGGTATGCTATTAGTGCCGGAAGATCAAGTAGCGCATATACGCTATGCCGCGTCCTTGCTCCACTCCCTGAATGCCAACACCTTTACCTGCGGTGTCTTTTATGTAAGCGACACAGACCCCGATACATTTGCACAAGCCTTGCGGGACAACATTCAAAACACACAATGGGTCTGCGGCTTTCCTCAGGCGCTGCTGATTGCTCGTGTAGATGACAGCACGGTATTATCCGCCTTTGGACGCAATGACCTGATCAGCACTCTGAAAAACAATCTAACAGAACTTTACCCAAACACCCAAATACTCTACGCAGAAAGTATCACCCCTTAATAAGCGCATACTGTACCATCAAGGGATGGTACAGTATGTTTTTTTCTGTTAAGAAATGTGATATTCCCTATTGATTTTCCGGAGCAATATAATTATAATGTATATACGTATGACCCGGAGGAGTTTTCCTCCTGCATAATCTTTTTAAGATCAGGGAAGGAGCATATTTCTATGATCATTACTCAGAAGAAACCCATTGAAGAAGTCATGGCCATGGTTGGCGATGCCAAGACCGTAGCCATCGTCGGCTGCGGCAGCTGCGCCACCGCCTGCCAGACCGGCGGCGAGCCTCAGATTGCTGAGCTGAAGGCCACTTTGGAAGCTGCCGGCAAGACCGTTGTTGGCACTACCATTGCTGACTACTGCTGCATGAGCCTGGGCGTTAAGGCCAAGATGAAGCCGCTGGTAGCCGCTACCCCCGAATGCGTCATCTGCATGTCCTGCGGTGACGGTGTGCAGTGCGTTGCCAAGCACGCCCCCAACATTCCTGTGTACCCCTCCAACAACACTATGTACTTAGGTGAAGCTGTCCGCTTCGGTGTTTGGGAAGAAGCCTGCCGTTTCTGCGGCGAGTGTGTGCTGGGTCAGACCGGCGCTATCTGCCCTGTTACCCAGTGCGCCAAGAGCCTGATGAACGGCCCCTGCGGCGGCCAGAAGAATGGCAAGTGCGAGGTCAACCCCGAAAACGACTGCGCCTGGATCAAGATCTATGAGCGTCTGCAGGCCAACAACCAGCTGGACAAGTTAAGCCAGACCCGGGAAGACAAGGGCTACGCTGCCCACGCTTATCCCAGAACCATCAGCTTGAGGGGGAAGAAATAATGAGTATCTTAAAAGACGCACTGGAATCCGGTAAGTTCGGCGTAACCGCCGAAATGGCCCCTCCCAAGGGTTACGACTTTGCCGAGCAGATGGAAGCAGCCGAGCTGCTGGCCGGCAAGGTCCACGCAGTCAACGTTACGGACATGCAGTCCGCCAGCCTGAAGGCCTCCGGCCTGGGTCTGTGCGTGAAGCTGAAGCAGGCAGGCATCGATCCCATTTTGCAGATCACCGGCCGTGACAGAAACCGCATGGCCATTATGGGCGATATCCTCTCCGCTGCCAGCTTTGGCATCGACACTATGCTGGCACTGACCGGTGACCACCCTGTTGTCGGCGACTGCAAGGACACCAAGCCTGTTTATGACCTTGACTCCGTTGGCATCCTGAAGATGCTCACCAAGATGGAGCAGACCGGCTGCGACTGCGGCGGCAATGAGCTGGCCGGCGGCGCACCCAAGTTCTACAAGGGCGCAGCGGTAACTCCCGTTTACGAGCCTATGTTCCTGCAGATCAACAAGCTGCGCCAGAAGGTGGAAAACGGCGCTATGTATGTGCAGACCCAGGGTATCTTCAACCTGGATCAGTTCAAGTACTTCCTGGACTTTGTGGATAAGGCCGGCATCAAGACCCACATCATGGCCGGTATCATCCCCCTGAAGTCCGCCGGTATGGCAAAGTACATGAATGAGAATGTTCCCGGCATCGACGTGCCTCAGGAAATGATCGACCGTCTGGCTGCCGCTGCCGAGGAAGGCAAGGCCACCGGTGTTAAGGGCCTGCCCGGCAAGCTGGGTATCGAAATGGCTGCCGAAATGATCGCCAAGATCAAGGAAGAGAACCTGTGCGACGGCGTACATATTATGGCCATCGGCGCAGAAAAGAATGTTCCCATCATCCTGGATAAGGCCGGCATCACCATCTAATTACAATAATAAAAATCGAGCACCTTTCGGTGCTCGATTTTTTATTTGTCTTCTTCAGCAACCAGATCCAAGGTGATGGACTTGGTATCCGGGCGCAGCCGGATATAACGCACACCGGCAGCATCCAGCATCCGCTTGGAAGCCTTGGTGGTGGGTGTATCGGCATACTTATCAGACAGATAGTACACTTCCTTCACACCGCTCTGGATGATGGCCTTGGCGCACTCGTTGCAGGGGAACAATGCCACATACAGCTTGCTACCCCGCAGGTCACGACCGTTGGCATTGAGAATAGCGTTCAGCTCTGCGTGAACAACATAAGGGTACTTGGTCTCTTCACCGGTACGATCCCAGGGGAACACATCATCGGAACAGCCCTTGGGCATACCGTTATAGCCGGTGGAAATGATGATGTTGTCCTGAGAAACGATGCAAGCGCCTACCTGTGTGCTGGGGTCCTTACTTCTGCGGGCAGCCAGCATAGCAATACCCATGAAATACTCGTCCCAAGTAATGTATTCTTGTCTTTTCATACGCAGCCTCCGTTAATCAAAGAAATCTTTTATGGTATCAAAGAACTTTTTGCGCTTGGGGTTGGATTTGCTGTCAAAGCTGTCGTCCAGTTTCCGGAGCAGCTCTTTTTGCTCTTTGGAAAGCTTGGTAGGTGTCTCCACCACCACGGTAATGCGCTGATTGCCCCGACGACGGGGGTTATTCACCTGGGGAATACCTACGCCCGACAGGATAAACTCCCGACCGGTCTGCGTTCCCTCAGGGATAGTGAATTTGGTCTTGCCATCCAGCGTAGGCACTTCGATCTCACCACCCAAGGCTGCCTGGGTAAAGGTAATAGGAATCTCACAAAGCACATCCATACGGTCTCTCTGGAACACCGCGTGGCGCTTGATGAAAATATCCACCAGCAAATCACCGCTAGGGCCTCCATTGGAGCCTACGCAGCCTTCACCACGGACACGGACGGTTTGGGAATTATCCACACCGGCAGGGATCTTAACCTTAATCTTCTGACTGCGGCGCACCTTGCCCTTGCCCCGGCAGGTATTACAGGGGGTTTTAACAATTCTGCCACGGCCGCTACACTGGGGACACACAGTGGTGCTTTGCATAGTCATACCCATTACATTGCGGGTAGTACGCACCTGACCTGCACCGCGGCAAACAGAACAAGTCTCAATCACGCCATCGGCAGAGCCAGAGCCGCTGCATGCAGAACAGTTCTCGATCCGCTGGGCGGTAACTTCCTTTTCTGTACCGAAGGCGGCCTCTTCAAAGGTGATCTCCAGCTGCGCGCCTACATTTTCACCCCGCATAGGGGCATTTTGGGTGCTGGACCGACGGCCGCCGCCAAAAATATCACCGAAAATATCGCCAAAGTCAAAACCGCCAAAACCGCCGAAGCCACCGTCAAAGCCGCCTGCGCCGAAATTGGGATCAACGCCTGCGTGACCGTACTGGTCGTACCGGGCCCGCTTATCGTCATCGGAAAGGACTTCGTAAGCCTCGCCCAGCTCTTTGAACTTTTCTTCTGCGGTCTTATCTCCCGGATTTCTATCCGGGTGGTATTTCATAGCATTTTTTCGGTATGCCTTTTTTATGTCCTCGGCGCTGGCGCCTTTTTCTACGCCCAGCACCTCATAATAATCCCGTTTATTTTCCGCCATAGTGTTCTCCTGCGAAAATCACGGCGCGGGGCGGCAAAATAGCCGCCCCTGCCTAATTTATAATCAATCTACAGTTTCGTAGTCAGCATCGACTACATTGTCACCCTCGGGTGCGCCCTCCTGAGGAGCGGCATTCTTATACAGCTTTTCAGATACTGCGTAGAAAGCCTTCTGCACTTCCTCGGTGGCATCCTTAATGGCCTGCACATCGGTGCCCTTGTTTACTTCCTTCAGCTTATCAACAGCAGCCTGGATGGAAGCCTTCTCATCGTCAGAGATCTTGTCGCCCAGCTCGCCCAGGGTCTTTTCAGTCTGGTAAATGACCTGATCGGCAGCATTGTGGGTATCCACTTCTTCTCTGCGGGCCTTATCCTCGGCAGCATACTGCTCAGCCTCACGAACAGCCTTGTCGATATCCTCCTGGCTCAGGTTGGTGGAAGCAGTGATGGAGATCTGCTGCTCCTTACCGGTACCCAGGTCCTTGGCGGAGACCTTTACGATGCCGTTGGCATCGATATCGAAGGTAACTTCGATCTGAGGTACGCCACGGGGAGCGGGAGCAATACCGCTGAGCTGGAAGCGGCCCAGGGTCTTATTGTAAGCAGCCATCTCACGCTCGCCCTGCAGCACGTGGACATCAACAGAAGTCTGGCCGTCAGCAGCGGTGGAGAAGATCTGGCTCTTGTGGGTGGGGATGGTGGTGTTGCG
>JAZOWK010000047.1:0-8946 GCA_045659205.1 Faecousia sp. | reverse complement strand
GGCAAGCCTGTTTCCAAGATGAAGCTGTATAACCTCCGTGACGGCCTGTCCGAGGTTATCTGGGATCGTTTCTATGAAGATCCTACCCTGATCGCCTACGGTGAAGACTGCCGTGACTGGGGTGGCGCATTTGCCGTGTATCGTGGCATGATGGACGCTCTGCCTCACTGCCGTCTGTTTAACTCTCCTCTGGCTGAAGGTGCTATCGTCGGTACTGCTGTTGGTTACGCCCTGTCCGGCGGCCGTGCTCTGGTGGAACTGATGTATGCTGACTTCATCGGCTGCGCCGGTGACGAGATCTTCAACCAGATGTCCAAGTGGCAGGCAATGTCTGCCGGCATCCTGAAGATGCCTCTGGTGCTGCGTGTTTCCGTCGGCTCTAAGTACGGCGCACAGCACTCTCAGGACTGGACTGCACTTTGCGCTCACATCCCCGGCCTGAAGGTTTGCTTCCCCGCAACTCCTTGGGAAGCTAAGGGTCTGATGGAGACCGCTTTGCGCGGCACTGACCCTGTGGTGTTCTTCGAAAGCCAGCGCATTTACGACGTGGGCGAGCAGTTCCACGAAGGCGGTGTTCCCGCTGAGCGTTATGAGATCGAGATTGGCGATACCAATAAGGTCCGCGACGGTAAGGATATCACTATCCTGACCATCGGCGCTGCTTTGTACCGCGCTGTCGACGCTGCCAAGACCCTGAGCGAAAAGTACGGCATGGAAGCTGATATCATCAACATCCATTCTCTGGTGCCTCTGGATTACACCAAGATCCTGGAGTCCGTCCGCAAGACCGGTAAGGTCCTGCTGGTATCTGATGCTTGCGCCCGTGGTTCTTACCTGAACGACGTTGCCAAGACCATCACCGAGCTGTGCTTCGACGATCTGGATGCACCTCCCGTTGTGGTTGGCGCCCGTAACTGGATCACGCCTCCCTTCGAGTTCGACAAGTACTTCTTCCCCCAGGATACCTGGATCCTGGATGCCATCGACGAGAAGCTGGTACCCCTGCCCGGTTACAAGGCAGAGAGCACCTGCAACGAGGACGAGGCTATCCGTCGCTCCAAGCTGGGCGTGTAAGTATGGAGTTCCTGCGTACAGCGAACGCAGGCGGCTTACTGAAAATGGACGGCATATCCATTCTGCTGGACGGTGTGTGCAGTAAGGTTGAGCCTTATGAAGTTACACCCAAGGTAATTTTGGAAGAATTGTCAAATAACTATCCGGATGCGGTGGGTTTTACCCACCGGCATCCGGACCATTTTCTTAATGGCTTTGTCTGCGATTATGAAAATGTAACGGGAAGAAAGGCTTTGATTTCTGCTGATACTTCTGTTACTGTTGGTTCGGTGAAGTTGCATTCTTTTCCTACACGGCATCTGGGCAGGGTAGAGGAAGGGCTTCTTCATAGCAGCTTCCTGATTAAAGGAAGTAAGACGATCCTGTTTACAGGTGATGCTGCTCCTAATGCAATCAAAAATCTACATGCAGATGTACTGATCGCTCCCTTTGCCTATGCCAATAGCGCTGCCGGTCTAAAGGCTGCGGCTGCTACCGGTGCAAAGGATTTGATCCTTGTGCATATGCCGGAATTTGACCCCGATCCTTATGGTATTTGGGATAGTGTGCGGACTGCGCTTTCAGGTGAAAGTCAGCTTCGTGTTCATTTTCCAAAACTGGGTCAAAGTGTTATAATTGAGTAAGCGAGCACCGATGTGGTGCTCGCTTTTTAACCGTTTCTTGACTTTCTACAGAATTTTGGTAGAATAGCAATGTTAATCCTGTCAAGTGGAGGAAGTTATGTTTGAACTGAAAAAGACCCAGGGAAAGGCACGACGGGGCGAGTTTACTTGCGCTCACGGCACGGTGCAGACCCCTGTATTTATGAATGTAGGCACCCAAGGCGCCATTAAAGGAGGTTTAAGCGCGGAAGACCTGCAGAATATTGGCTGCCAGGTGGAGCTTTCCAATACTTACCATCTGCACCTGCGCCCCACGGATAAGGTGGTGCGGGAAATGGGCGGTTTGCATAAGTTTATGACTTGGGATCGGCCGATTCTGACGGATTCCGGCGGATTTCAGGTGTTCAGCCTGGCATCTTTGCGGAAGATCAAAGAAGAGGGCGTCACCTTTGCTTCTCATATTGACGGCCATAAGATCTTTATGGGCCCGGAGGAGAGTATGCAGATCCAGTCCAACTTGGGCAGTGATATCTGTATGGCCTTTGATGAGTGCATTGAAAATCCTGCGCCTCGTGATTATGTGAAGCAAAGCGTGGATCGCACATATCGCTGGCTGGTGCGCTGCAAGAATGAAAATGCTCGGCTGAATGCGCTGGAAGATACCGTTAACCGGGAGCAGATGCTTTGGGGTATCAACCAGGGCGGCACTTATGCGGATATCCGTATGGATCATATGAAGCGGATCGCTGATTTGGACCTGCCCGGTTATGCCATTGGCGGCCTTGCAGTGGGCGAAACAGCAGAAGAGATGTACGACATTATCGAAGCAGTTGAGCCCCATATGCCGGCAGACAAGACCCGCTATCTGATGGGTGTAGGCACACCTACCAATATCATTGAAGCGGTTGCCCGTGGCGTTGACTTCTTTGATTGCGTTATGCCTGCGCGGAATGCCCGCCATGCCCGGCTCTTTACCTGGGAGGGCGCGATCAATCTGAAAAATGCCAAATATATTTTGGATGAAAGTCCTATTGATCCCCAGTGTGATTGCCCGGTTTGCCGCCGTTATAGCAGAGCCTATATCCGTCATTTATTTGCTGCCGAGGAAATGCTGGCAATGCGCCTGGCGGTAATGCATAATTTGTATTTTTACAATAAACTTATGGAGAAAATCCGTGATGCTTTGGATGCTGGTACATTTGATGCGTTCCGGGCGGAATATTCTGAAAAATTGTCCCGTAAGATCTAAAATTGCCTTGCAATTTATGCAAATAATGGTATAATAATTTGGTAAATATTACACAAAGGAGTTTTAATATGCTTAATTTCTTAACTGCTACTGATCCTTCTACCCCCGCTGGAGGCGGTGGTTTCCTGGATATGCTGGGTATGTTCCTGCCCATGATCGTGATCCTGGTTGTTTTCTATTTCATCCTGATCCGTCCTGAAAACAAGCGGAAGAAGGAAGCTGAACAGATGCGTAGTTCCCTGAAGGTTGGTGATGATATCACCACCATCGGCGGCATTGTCGGCACTGTTGTCAGCGTGAAGGACGACAAGTTCGTCATCGAGACCAGCGCTGATCAGGTTCGCATCGAGTTTGCTAAGTGGGCTCTGTCCACCAACGATTCCGCAGCTGCCAGAGCACAGGAAGAGGCTCTGCGTAAGCAGGAAGAAAAGGCTAAGGCCAAGGCTGCCAAGAAGGCTGCAAAGGAAAACAAGTAATAAGCTGAAAGCACCGCTGCAAAGCGGTGCTTTTCCTTTCGAGTTCCATCAAACACAAAAAAAGAGCTGCCCCAAAGGGGCAGCTCTTTATTGGTGCGAGAGATGGGACTCGAACCCACACGGCGAAACCACACGCACCTCAAACGTGCTTGTCTACCATTCCAACACTCTCGCAAGTGACTTTAGTATTATACAGTTGACAATGCTTTTTGTCAACCTATTTTTGCCTGTTTCGGCTGTAAACTTGGTTGTGATTGACTGATGATATTTCCTATGTTATATTTATTGCAGAAAAAGATGGAGGCTATGGTTATGACCAAGTTTTTTGTATCTCCTGATGAGCTATCCCAGCAGTTTATTGTGCTCACAGGAGAAAATGCTGCTCACGCAAAGGTGCTGCGGCTGAAGCAGGGAGAACAGGTGCTCATCTGTGACGGTGAGGGTAGAGAATGCCTTTGTACCGTCAGTGATGTTTCTGCCGGGAGAATTAGCCTTGTGACGGACAAGATGCTCGATAGCCATACTGAGCCTCGCGTTCGTGTCAGCGTGTATATGTCCTTTCCGAAGGCGGATAAACTGGAGCACGTGATCCAGAAAGCAACGGAGCTTGGCGCCTATGAGATCGTTGCATTTCCTTCCGCCAGATGTGTTTCCAAGCCGGATGAAAAGAGCCTTATTAAGAAACAGGAACGGTGGCAGAAAATCGCAGCATCTGCTGCTGAACAGTCCGGCAGAGGCCGGATTCCCCAGGTGGTAATACTCAATAGTTATCAAAAGGCGTTGGAACGGGGAAAAGAAGCTGATTTACCCATTTTGTTTTATGAAAATGAGAAAGCTACCACACTCAAGATGGCGCTGGAAGATGGCGCATATGAAACGGTAGCCATCCTTACAGGCCCTGAGGGCGGCCTGGAGGAGCGGGAAGTGGAGCTGGCAAAAGATGCAGGTTTCCGGATTTGTACCCTTGGAAGCCGTATCCTGCGGTGTGAGACCGCACCTTTGTGCGCTCTGTCTGCTATCATGTATGCAAGCGGTGAGTTTTAATAAAAAGGCGGGCAATGCCCGCCTTTATTTGTGATATTTACTTCCGGCTTGAATGGCTTCTGCTCTGTATAGCTGCTCAAGCACCATAACCCGAGCCAGGTGGTGGGGGAAGGTCATAGGACTCATGGACAGCTTAAAATCAGCCATAGCTTTGATGCCTGGGCTGATGCCAAAGGACGAACCAATTAGAAAACAAGCGCTGGACTTGCCGGAGAGCTTTACATCCTTTAACTTATCGGCTAATTGTTCTGAGGAAAGCATTTTACCTTCCGGTGTCAGGATGCAGAACCAAGCGCCTTTCGGGATCTTTTCACGGATGGATTCGGCTTCTTTATCTAATCCTGCAGCGATTTGGGCAGGGGAGGGGTCGTCAGGAAGACGGACTTCCGGTAATTCTATAAGATGAAATTTACAGTAAGCAGCAAGACGCTTTGTGTATTCGTCGGCTGCGGATATATAAAACTTTTCCTTTAGTTTTCCCATGCAGATCAAAGTTATATCAAACATATCCAACACCTCGCGTCAAGCATATCATATTTTTGCCGCAAATGCAAATGATACCTATGAGGTGATAAGGTTGAAAGATCCTAAAAAGAAGATCGTTACAGATCCTTTTGGCAGTTACACGGGTATTCCTGCCGATAAGGATGATAAGCCTGTTCAGGATGCAGATGATTTATGAAAAATGGGCGCATAGCGCCCATTTTTATTTGCCTTTGTATTTTTGTTTGGTGGCGATACCACCGCGAATATGCCGCTGGGCTTTGTTCTCTTCCAGCACGCATCGTACTTTTTGATAAAGGAGCGGATTGTATCTTGCAAGCCTTACAGTAAGATCCTTATGAACGGTGGATTTCGAGATGCCGAATTGCCGGGCAGCGGCCCGGACGGTAGCACCGCTTTCTATCATGTACACAGCCAGAGCGCAGGCTCTTTCCTCGATTGTGTCTGCCATATTTTTACCTCCCTGCTGTGTGCTTGCCAAGAAAACTCTATGATGAAAAAAGTGTTTGTATGCATCCTTGACAGACGCTTGCAGTAGGGTTAAAATAATATAAAGAAATGAGGTGCCACTATGCTTTTATTCCATAATGATTATAACGAGATCTGCCACCCGGCGATCCTTAAGAAAATGCAGGATAATGTGGGTCATCCCACCGGTGGTTACGGTACGGATGACATTTGTAAAAATGCTGCCGATCTGATCCGTAAAGCCTGTGAGGACGATTCTCTTGCTGTTCATTTTTTGGTAGGCGGAACACAGGCGAATTTAACTGTGATTGATGCCTGCCTGCGCCCCCATCAGGGCGTGATCAGCGCTGATACCGGCCATATCCATGTGCACGAAACCGGTGCGGTGGAAGCTACCGGACATAAGGTGCTTGCTGTGCCTACTGAGGACGGAAAACTGGATGCTGCAACGGTTGACCGGATGGTGATCGACCATTATCGGGATGAAGCTGCAGAGCATATTGTCCAGCCGAAGGTTGTGTACATTTCCAATCCTACGGAGCTGGGTACGATCTATTCTAAAAAGGAACTGATGGAGCTGTATGATGTCTGCCAAAAGCACGGTCTTTACCTGTTTATGGATGGCGCGCGTCTTGGCTATGGCCTCACTGCTCCCGGTAATGACCTGACCATTGCGGACGTGGCAGCTTATACGGATGTGTTTTATATTGGCGGTACAAAGGTGGGCGCTATGTTCGGTGAAGCCGTTGTGATCAGCGAGCCTTCCATTGCTGCGGATTTCCGTTATCTCATCAAGCAGCACGGTGGTATGCTGGCAAAGGGCTGGCTGTTGGGCCTGCAGTTTGAAGCGCTGTTTGAAGACGGCCTGTATTTTAAAATTGCAGAGCACGCGAACCGTATGGCTTGTATTTTGCGGGACTGTTTTACAAAGCTTGGTTATTCTTTTTACATGGATGGAGTTACGAATCAGCTTTTCCCCATTCTTCCGGATTCGATTTTGGAGCAGCTGGATGGCGTAGCCACTTATTCCAGCCAGGCACGCGTGGACGAGCAGCACAGAGCGGTGCGTTTTTGCACCAGCTGGGCCACCAGAGAGGAAGATGTGCTTACGCTTTGTCAAACTCTTGAAAAACTTTCCCGGTAATTGGGATTTGTTCATAAAATTCTCATAATCTTTTGGTAGGATCATTCTTAAGAATGGAGGTACTTATGGATTTTAAAATTGATAAAAAGACCCTGAAGCGAATCATCTTCGGTGTGGTCGGCTGTATCGTTTTATACTGGATACTCAGCGACTTTGCCAAGCTGCGTTCTGTTGCAGATGTTATTTACGGTATTTTATCGCCCTTTATTGTTGGCGCTGTGTTGGCATTTATCGTGAATGTTCCAATGCGTGCGTTTGAGCGTTGGATGAAGGGGATCAAGAACGACAAACTCCGCAGAGGCCTGGCGCTTGCTTGTGGTTATGTGCTGATCGTGCTGATTCTTGCCGGTGTTCTTCTATTGCTGATCCCGCAGCTCTTCGCAACGATTCAGGAATTGATCCCCAAGGCTGAAAAGTTCTTCTATGATCTGCAAGCGAATCTGAACAGGTGGCTTGCTGATCATCCTGACATTATGGAGTGGGTCAACCAGCACATAGACCTTTCCAAGCTGAATCTGTCCTCTATTGTGCAGATGGGCCTCAGCTGGGTGGGCAGCAGCTTGGGTGCGATCCTTTCTGTGACGGTGGGCGCAGTGAAGGAAACTGCTGCGTTCTTTATGGATGCGTTTATTGCTGTAGTGTTTTCCGCATATGTGCTGCTGCAAAAGGAGCTTTTGGCTCGGCAGGGCAGACGGATTATGTACGCTTTCTTCCCGGAGAAGTTCGCTGATAAAACTGTGCGGATTTTGCGCCTTTCCAATAAGGCATTTTCCAACTTCCTCTCCGGTCAGTGCGTAGAGGTCTGTATTCTTGGCTGTATGTTTGCCGTCGCTATGGCGATCCTTGGCTTCCCCTACATCCCCCTTATTTGTGTGGTAATTGCTGTGACGGCTTTTGTACCCATCGTGGGTGCCTGGGTTGGCTGTATTATTGGCGCATTCTTTATCTTTGTTTCCGATCCTTATTCCTTGCAATGGTTGTGGTTCTCTGTAATGTTCCTGGTTGTTCAGGAAATTGAAAATAATCTGGTTTACCCCAGAGTGGTGGGTACTTCCATTGGCCTTTCCGGTATGTGGGTGCTGTTGGCTATCTCTATCGGCGGTGATTTACTGGGTGTGTTTGGTATGGTAATTATGATCCCGGCAGCTGCTGTGATCTATACGCTTCTTAGTGAGGCAACCCAGCACAGGCTGGATAACCGGGGCGTGGATGCGGTGAAGCTGGAACCCCAGCCGCCTGAAAGTATGTCCTTAAAGGAAAGATTTAAAAGGCATAAAAAGAAAGTTCAGAAGATGGACGAACAACCGGATCTGGATGAGCCGATTAACGAAGAACAGAAATAACAAAAGTGGCTATGCATTGCATAGCCACTTTTATATTGCGGTAAATTCGTAGTTTTCAAATTTTAGCCGGTCGCCTATATCCACACCAAAGGGCAGCAGGGCGATGGCTACCTCGGAGACCACACCGGTATCATCATACTTTACATAGGCATAGTCACCGCGAATGTCAATTACAGTACAGAGCATATGTTCTCCTGTTATTATTGGTCATGTCCATATAAATGGGCATAGGGATTTTCAGGGTGCAGAAGAAGTGCCCAAAGGGCATTTTCACCTTCGATGCTTCCATCGGTGAGTGATTCAATAAAGGTGCTAATTAATGCAATAACAAGTGTTGTAAGGGCAAATAATGCGGTGATCCACCAGTGAAAATTTGCGGTAATTGGCATCCAGATCACACAAGCAAGAAACGCCAGAAAACGGATTGGATGTAGGATTCCCTTGGTTTTTATAAAGCGGATCTTGCAGCCGTCTTCACTGCGGCTTACAAAGCCTATGGCAGAATTCATTTGGCTGGTAATACGGTGAAACCAACTGTATTCACAGTGATGCGTGACAGAGAAAAAACCGCCGATAAAAAAGCCGGTAAAACGCTCTTGCCTGAAATGGCAAAGGGGATCTAACTGCGCTTTTACAGTAGCAATGTAATCCTTTTTAGATCGAGTAGAGGTTATATATTGCATTGTTATACCTCCTTTTGAAAAACCCGCCCCTGTTGCCAGGGGCGGGAATTGTATAGGGATTAGTCCTTGTACATCTCAACGAGCTTGTTCAGATGCTCCCAGCGCTCCTTAGCGGCAGCTTCGTTCTTAGCGAACAGTTCCGTTGCACGCTCGGGGAACTCACGGGTCAGACGGCTGTAACGAGCCTCGTTCATCAGGAACTCCTGATAGCCATCCTTGGGAGCCTTGCTGTCCAGCTGGAACTTGCCGGTCTCCTTGGAAGGATCGAAGCGGAACAGGTTCCAGTAGCCACAGTCAACAGCCTTCTTCATCTCGGCCTGGCAGTTCATCATGCCGCCCTTGATGGAGTGCATCTCACA
>JAZOWK010000046.1:0-52439 GCA_045659205.1 Faecousia sp. | reverse complement strand
TGCGCCAGCAAGGCGGCGTCATCTGCGCCAAAAATCTATCAAATATTACTTGCTGAGAGGTGCTTCGCAGTTTTCAGCCGCCTGCATTTTCCAAGACGAAGAAAATCACGCAGACAATACTTTGTGTATTATCAAGGGATTCTCTGATGTATTGGGGAATGCAGGCGCCTGAAAACCTACTTGGGTTCGAGTCCTCTCTACCTACATACACGCAATTATAGCACACGCATATAAAAATGCAATAACTCCACAGGGGTTTATGCGGTTTTTTTACAGATTATGCCGCCATATTTTGCTATTATGGCGGTAGACCGTCAGCGGATACGCTGTCCGTCCAGCACCGCCTCTTTCAGCGCGCCCTTTTCATACCGCAGCTTCAGCAGGAAAAAGGGGGCATCCTGCCACAGAAGATCCAAAAAGATCTGATCTCCCTCCCACTTAGGAAGCTCATTTAAAAAGCGCCGGTCTACCCACCGAAGCTCTCCTTCGTCACACTCGGAAAGCTCGCCTGTAAAGCCGTTGGCGGTAAACAGATACATATATTCTCCCTGGGCAGGGTCTTCTGTCAGGAAGGTAACGATGCCCCGCAGCTTATAATCCGTCAAAGTAAGGCCGGTCTCTTCCTTTGCCTCCCGCAGCAGGCACTCATCCGGGGTCTCCCCCTCCAAAAACTTGCCGCCCACACCGATCCACTTATCTTTATTGATATCCTTTTCCTTTTTGATCCTGTGGAGCATCAGCACCTGATCGCCCCGGGTGATATAACATAAGGTGGTATTCAGCATGGCACGGTCCTCCTGTCGTAAACTTCTTAAATTATACCATAGCAGAAAATTTTCGCAACCAAAAAGAAAGTTAAACAAATTATTCATACTTATTTCACAGGCGACCCTTATACTCATATCCATCTTGTGTATGAAAGGAATTGCTATGCTGGGAAAACCTTTTTGGGGCTGCGCGCTGTATGTGACCATCATCGGCTACATTATGCGCTTTGTAGGCAGCTGCTATAACCGTCAGCGTTTTTCCCCCGATAGTATCATTTACCGGCCCAAAAGCTGGGAAAAGAATGGGGAATTTTATAAAAAGTTAGGCATCCGCAGGTGGAAGGATAAGCTGCCGGATGTGAGCAAAAAAGTAAAAAAGATCTACACCAAAAAGGTAGATCTGCAAAAAGATGCCGAAAATCTGCGCAGACTTGTCCAGGAGACCTGCGTTGCTGAGTGCGTCCACTATCAGCTCATCCTTTTAAGCCTGCCGGTGCTGCAGATCTATAGAGGCTGGGGCGGTGTGATCCTTTTTGGTCTGTGCGCCTTTGGCAATTTGCTGTTTGTAGCCATCCAGCGGTATAACCGCCCCCGGCTGCTGCGTACTCTGGCCCGTCTGGAAAAAGCTGAATGCTGCTGCGAAGAAAAAGCCATCGCCATAAGCTCTGTCATTCAATAAAAGGCCCTTGCCTGCAAGGGCCTTTTATGCTATAATTACTGCACCAAACAAAGGAGAAAAAATATGGAAATTACAAAAGATATTCTTTATATTGGTGTCAACGATCACGAGGTAGACCTGTTTGAGGGTCAGTATGTCGTACCCAACGGAATGGCCTACAATTCTTACCTGATTCGGGATGAAAAGCTGGCGGTTATGGATACCGTGGACGCCCGTTTTGTAGACCAGTGGCTGGAAAATGTACATAATGCTGCGGGCAAAGCGCCGGATTATCTCATTGTGCAGCATATGGAGCCGGACCACTCTTCCGGCATTGCCGCATTCCTCAGTACATACCCGGAAGCTACGGTGGTTTCCTCCGCCAAAGCTTTTGTGATGATGAAAAATTTCTTTGGCAACGATTTTGCTGACCGCCGCATCGTGGTAGGCGAGGGGGACACCCTGTCTTTGGGCAAACATACCCTGACCTTCGTCACCGCCCCCATGGTGCACTGGCCGGAAGTCATCGTTACCTACGATGCTTATGACAAGGTGCTGTTCTCCGCCGACGGCTTCGGCAAATTTGGCGCACTGGACGCAGAAGAAGACTGGGCCTGCGAAGCCCGGCGCTATTACATCGGCATTGTTGGCAAGTATGGTCCTCAGGTGCAGGCCCTGCTGAAAAGGGCCGCCACCCTGGATATCGCCACCATTTGCCCCTTGCACGGCCCGGTGCTGACGGAGAATTTGGGCTACTACCTGAATCTGTATGACATCTGGTCTTCCTACAAGGTGGAAAGCGAAGGCGTGGTCATTGCTTACACCTCTGTTTACGGCCATACCAAAGAGGCTGTAAAGCTGCTGGAAGAAAAGCTTATGGCGCAGGGTGTCAAGGTCTCCGTTCACGACCTGGCAAGAGACGATATGGCAGAAGCTGTGGAGGATGCTTTCCGTTACGGCAAGCTGGTGCTGGCCACCACCACTTATAACGCAGACATCTTCCCCTTTATGAAGACCTTTATCCATCATCTGACGGAGCGGAACTATCAAAACCGCACCGTGGCGCTTATTGAAAACGGCTCTTGGGCACCTATGGCAGCCAAGGTAATGACCAAGCTGCTGGAAGGCAGCAAGAACATCACCTTTACAGAAAACTCCGTAAAGCTGTTGTCTTCTCTAAACGACGAAAGCCGCGCCCAAATCGACGCACTGGCACAGGAACTGGCAAAATAATTGTGCCGCCAGGCAAATATCATAAAACAGGGCAAGTGGAAAATTCCACTTGCCCTTTCGCTTTGTCAATTATTCTTCTACGGAGACAACAAAACTGTCCCTTTGTCCCCCTGTCTTTAACCTGATTCTCAATTCAATCCAAATAGTTCAGTATTTGTAATTCCTAAATCTTGATAATACCCAGATGCAAACGCAGTCTTTGCGTATTCCCATGGATCAATATTAAATCGAGAGAAAAAACGACATAACTCTTCTGTTGTCATACCACCGCCATCAAACATTCCCAGCGCAACAAAGATTATTCGCTGTTCCTGATCTGAATACAGTATTTTCCCCAATTCTGCCGTTCCGATTGAATATGTCTTATCCTCCGGGATTTCGTTTAGGCACAGAACGTTCGAAATCGTTTGTTCGCGGAATTTCATATCATATGCAAACGGCAAAACATCGTCTTGTGAAATATATTCAGCCACAAAAGCTGCATACTCTTTTGGGTCTTCAATCACAAACTCCAAATAGCATTCATATGCATAGACATCACCCTTTTTGGCTTTATAATGATAAGTAACATCTGAAAAGCAATCCTCTATCTCATCAGGAAAAAACGAGTGAATAAATGCTGCTGGTTTTTCATTATCTAAATTGCCGACAATTTTCCCGTAATCTTCAATTCGATTTGTCTCATAAACTCGACCATAACCCAGTAATAACTGAATCAAAACAAGTACGAATAAAACAGTTACTATGCCCGCAACAATTTTAATTGCTTTCTTTACAGCAGGTTTCTTCAAATTTACTCACCATTCCTTTCGGGACAAGGGAACGGTTATCTTGTCCTTTCGCTTTGTGCGGATGCTTATTACTTCTTTTTCTTGATTACGACCACTACTACGGCGGCAACTGCTGCTACCGCAACAACGGCTACAACGATCCAGATGATGTTGTCCTTGGGCTCTTCTGCGCCGCATACAGAGCAAGCGCCATCTTCATAAGTATGGGCTGCTACATCTCCCTTTTCGCCACAGGCGCAATCCTTCCAGTGGTTCTCTGCGTCATTGCTCCAAGTTTCGCTGAAACTGTGACCCAAAGCTGCTACCAGCTCATATTCACAGACCGTACAGGTCTGTGCGATAAATTCAGTAGCCTCTGCACCGGCAGTGTGCTCGGCGAAATTCTCCTTCTCACCGCATACGGTGCAGCCGTTCCAATGGCCGGTTTCATCACAGGTCCATTCTGTGCTGAAATTGTGGACAATCTCTCTGGTATAACCGCAGGTCTCACACAAAGTATCGCAGTCGTTTTCAAAGTCGTGGGCCGCTTCATCCTTATGCTCCGTACAGCCGGGGCAGGCATAGTAATGGATCTCTTCATCGGTAGTCCAGCTTTCTTCCCACTTATGGGTGTGAGCTAATGCAGGCTTCAGGATGTAAGAACAAGTGGTACAGCGTTGAGGGGCCTGTTCAGTTGCGGCAGGACCGGGGTTATGACCAGCGCTGTCTTTCTTATCCTTACATACGGAACACTCGTGCCAGTGGCCGTTCCGGTCAGAACTCCAGCTGGTCTTATACCCATGGTTGCCGGTCTCCACCTTTTCACACACAGAGCAGGTGCGGCTGTGGGTATCTGCGTCTACCTTGGTCCAAGCGCCAAACTTATGGTCCTCGGTCTTATCAATGTCTTCCGTGTAAGCAGCGCCGCAGCCCTTGGCAGTACAGGTAAAGGTCTTAATGCCGGTTTCCTTACAGTTGGCAGGCTTGGTAACTGCGCCGCTGTTCCAGGTGTGGGCCACAGTCTCTGTCTTCTGACAGACCGTACAGGTATGGGTATGCTCATCGTCATCTACCTTTACCCAATCGCCATATTTGTGATCCTCGGTCTTATCGATAGGAGCGGTTTTAGTATGCTTACAGCCGGAACAAGTGTAAGTCATCACACCCTCTTCTTTACAGTCAGCAGGCTTGGTCACCACACCGTTATCATAGCTATGACCCTCGGTGATCTCCTTCTTACATACCGAGCAGGTATCCTTATGATCTACATCATCCACCGCGGTCAGATTGCCAAAGGTATGCTGGGTAGACAGGGGGATATCCTCTGTGTATGTAGCGCCGCAGCCCTTGCCGGTACAGGTGTAGGTCATAATGCCCGTTTCCTTACAGTCGGCAGGCTTGGTCTCTACACCGTTATTCCAGGTATGGGCCACAGTTTCCGTACCCTGGCAGACAGAGCAGGTATGTGTGTGGTCATTGTCGTCCACCTTTACCCAGTCACCGTAGTTATGGTCATCGGTCTTGTCCACCGGCTCGGTCTTTGTTCCGTTACACACGGAGCAGCTAAAGGTCTTTTCGCCCTCTTCCTTGCAGGAAGGATTCTTGGTCTGATTGCCAGCATCCCAGCCGTGGTTTTCCTTCTGCACATCATTGCAGATGGTGCAGGTCTTTCCGTGCTGATTGTCATCGATCTTGGTCCAGCCGCCGTAATTGTGTCTGCACTTGATGGTAATGCTGGCAGAGGTGCTGTTAAAGCTGTTTCTGCCGCCCTCTGCATCCCGGGACTCATTAAAGGTAATAGTAACCGTTTCCGTACCGATAGCAGCATTATCATTGATCCTAAAGGTCAAGGTTGCCACCTTGCCGATAGCAGTATTATTTACCGTAGACAAAGAATCTGCCCAACGCAGAGTATAAGGGGAGCTGATGGTGGGAGACGGGTTCGTCCAGCCACCCAAAAGGCTGGAATTGCTGACGCTCACCAAAGTCAGGTTGCTGCTATAAGAAACCTGGAACTTCATGGTGATCAAACCCGGATTGCTATTTAAGTTCACATCCACCGTTACCGTATCGCCCCGGTAACCGGAGGCGGAAGTGGCAGACAAGCTGCCGCTGCCTGCGGCGGATGCCGGGAATGCAAAAACGCACAGTAATAAAATCAGCGTTAAGGTAATTGCAAATAATTTCTTCATAGTTATATCTCCTTATCCTATGGTCACATTCCAGCCGGCAAGGTAACGGTCCAGAACAACACCGTCCCAGTCCGTCACTTCACCGTCACCGTCCACATCCAGCGCCGCGAGCTCCACTTCTACATTCCAACCAGCCAGATACCGGGCAAGCATAACACCATCCCAGTCAGTGACTTCACCGTCACCGTCGGCATCGCCGGTCAGACAGATCGTTCCGCAAACTGTACAGAGGTTTTCATCCTCATCAGAAATGATATGTTCCTCTGCTTCCGTCGCTCTTTGTCCGCAAACAGAACAAGGATGCCAGTGATGCGTCTGATTTTTCTTCCAAGCGCCAGCCGGATTATGCTCTACCACTCGAGTATAGACGCAAACATTGCAGGTTTCATCGCAGCTATTATCGAAGCGATGAACATCTCCGATAGCTTCTCCGGTCTGCACGTCAAACTGGCGGACCAGCTGACCAGTGAATAAGCCTGTTCCAGTAAGGGTAACTTCTACCACATTCCCCTGTACCACTGCAGAACTCACATAATCCACACCTGCTGTCAAAGGCATATACCTGTAAAGTACATGAGCCGTTTCCGTAGCCGCATCATATTTAAAGAAAGAGGCTGTGGTTAAATCCAATTCTTCAACTGCCAATTGATAAGAAGCGCTGGCAGTACCAGCCTGGGCCGTGATCGTAACCGTGCCAGGGGTCTTAATAGTAACCACGCCATCCTCAACCGTTGCGATAGAAGCATCTGAAGTAGTCCACGAAGCATTTTCTACTTTACCATCCTCGCCTGACAGGTCCAAATATTCCTTATTGTAACTACTAGGATCCTTTGCCTGAGAGATAGTCATAGATTTGGCATTAGAAACCCTTGACGGTATATGCATAACCAACACACCGGAATAAACCTCATTAAAAACATCTACCCAAGCATATGCCAGCATATATACCGTTTCACCGGCCTCTGTGTTGCTATAATAAAGGTCGGAAAAATCGTAGGAGAAGCTTGTGTTTGAAGCATAGTCCTGATAACTCTGTTTAGAAGTAATGGGTACCAATGTTTCCCCATCTATCCGATACAACTCGAAATGCGCTGTGTGTTGATAACCGGAATCTATTCTTCCGGTAAACTTACCGGGGCCTAATATACCCTCCCGATAATATATCTGCTCGTTCAATGTTCCCGTCGTTGTTCCGTTATAAGCGCCAGGTAAATAAACGGTCTTTTCTTCAAGCACAATCGGGAATTCCTTCACTACCGAACCGTAGTAATTGCCCTTTCCTATAATCCGAACCGTGCCTGTACCAACATTCACGTTATTATCATAGATAAGGGTATAATCCGTCCCTTTTTTCAATGTTTTGCCATTCAAGACGACCTTCACTGTGGGCGTCACTGGCAGGCCAACAAATCCTATCGGATCAATCGTCACAGTAGCTTTGGAAATATCCTTCAATGTAACTGCATAATGATAGGTTTTTTCAAACCCTTCATATATACCAATTCCGGTAATCGTTACCTGCGGTGTATATCCCATGCTGTTTGTATATGCAAAGTTTTGTCTATAATCTGTACCTAATTTCAGAGTCAAATCTCCAGCTGTCACAACAGGAGTAGGGGTAGATCCATACTCCACATAAGTGGGTAACTCCACATTGATCAAATCCAAATGATTCTGGCCATCTGTCACATAATAGTAATAGGTAAATTCCTGTCCATCGATATTCAGTTCCACCTTTTTTTGTCCATAGGTTGAAGTGTCATATGTTCCGATCAGAAAATTCTTTACCGTATATGAATTCGTAGTATTATCCAGGCGACTTCCTGCACTTATGGAGAAATCCGCCGCTGTTATCTCATCGTTGAGTGCAAAAAGCATTTTGCTAGTTTTATCTATGGTCAGTGTGCCTTTTCTCCAAGCAGGTGAGCCCCCGTAATTCTGCAGCACTGTTGGCGCCCAGTCCCGGTAGTATGTGACTGTTTTAGAATTATCAAGAAACGAATCCTCGGCAAAGATCGGTGCATCACCCAGGAAAACGATCTCCCCGCTGTTTCCTGTTGTGTAAAAAGCCTTACTACCTACTTCCGTTACACTTGCGGGAACATAGGTCCTTGTGTGTCCCACGCTTCCAGCGAACGCATAATTGCCAATCCTGGTTACACCTTCCTGAATATCGATATACCGGATCCACGATCCTTTTACCATCCACGGAGCAGGGTTTTCTTCTGAAAAATCATACATCGGTCCGGTCCCGGAGATCGTCAATATATTTTTGTCCGTCTTCCATGTCAAATTATCACCGCAGGTTCCGGTTTCTTCTGCTGCCGAAACCTGGAACACCAACATTCCTGACAACAGGCTGATCGTCAGTAAAATTGCCAATAATCGTTTCATCTTTTCCTCTCCTTTACTTCAATACTTTCCCTTAAGGCCAAATCTGCACACTGGGCATCACTCCGCCCTGGCTGGGTTTTTTTACAAGGCTCGTAATAGAGCCATAATCATTTATTTCATAATTGCTGTAGCTTCGTTCCGGACCAGACCTTCCCATATAGCAGTAGCGGCATGTTTCTCCACCAAAAGGATTATACATCCAAGAATGCTCTCCTGTTTTCGGTGTTTCCACAAAGTGATCAAATCCACAAACAGAACAGATCTTCTGCTGATAGCCGTTGAGCGTACAGGTTCCGGGAATCGTCACACCATCATAAAAACTATGTGCCAGTTTTTCATAGGCGCAGTCTTCCGTATAATCACAACGGCTGCACTCCTTGATTCCCGTTCCCTCTGCAGAGCAGGTAGCTGCCTGCAGGACCTTTTCAGAAAAATCGTGAACATCGTTGGTTTCCAGCACCTGGGCCACATACACTGCGCCGCAGGCGGCGCAGGTCGCCGACAGTTCTCCCTGCTGGCTGCAGTTCGGCTCTACCGTAATATACGTTTCCTCTCCAAAATGAGGGATCATTTCCAGCTTTTCCGTCTTCGTTTCACCGCAATCCACACAGGCATACAATTTTGTTCCCTGCTGCGTACAAGTGGCCGCTTCCGTCACCGCCCCGTCATCATATGTATGGGCGATCACTTCCACCGGCTCTGTATAAGCATACTGGCAATGCTCGCAGGTGTAGGTTTGCACGCCCTCCTGTGTGCAGGTAGACGCTTGCGTTATCTGCGCTGTATAAGTATGCTCACAAGGCGCAGGACTGGTAAGAAAACAAACCGCGGTAACCACCAATACTACCGAGCAAGCTATTACGATCCATAAAGTCGGCTTTTTATAATGGAAAATTCCCTTAATGCGGGCCTTTACGCTCATTTCACCAAAAGCCACAGGGCAGGCCATGATCAGCCGGCGATGCACACTGCAGGCGACCAAAGTCTCCATATAGCTTTTCTTTCCGGCTCCATCCATTTGGGCAATTACTTTCTCATCGCAGGCCTGTTCAATATCCCGGCACAGCAGCACATAGGCGATCCAAAGCAAAGGATTAAACCAATAAACGCTCAGGAGCAAAAAGCCCAACGGTTTCCACCAATGATCCCGCCGCTTGATATGTGCGTTTTCGTGAGCAAGTACATGTTTTCGCTGTTCTTCCGAAAGACCTGACGACATATAGATCTTCGGTGCGAAGATGCCCAGCACAAAGGGCGTGTCCAAATCGTCGCAAATATAGATATTGCCTTCCAATTTCAAAGAAGGACGCACCCTCATCCGCAAAATAAGATATGTAATAGCGCTGTAAACAAACAGAGCTGCTGCGCCTGCCGCCCAAATAATTGCAGCAACAAAGAATATCTGATCCATCGATACTGTATTTGCTGCTGAAAGAACAGGATTTACCGCGCCATTCAGTGCCGGAATACCACTTTGAATAGCAGGCATAATCACCGCTTCATCCCTAACAAACACTTCCGCGCTTGGGATCAAGCTTACCGGGCTTTGGATCGCAAACGGGATCAATAACCGCAGAGCAACGATTCCCCATAAAGCACAATTAACCCATTTGGGTGCTTTTTTCAAAAACGGCCGCAGCAAGAGCACTGCCAGCACAATCCATCCGGCAGAAATGCTCATATTCAGCAGCCGAATAAATACATTTGTCATTGCTGCTCCTCCAGCGCCTTCATCATAGCCTTTATCTCATTTAACTCTTCCGGTGTCAGTTTCTTCTGTCTCGTGAATGCCGTAATAAATGCCGGCAAAGAGCCATGGAAGGTTTGATCCACAAACTGTTCGCTTTGCAGGCTGTGAAATTCGTCTTTAGACATCTGCGCGGTAATCGTATGTTCTTCCACCACAAAAATGCCCCGATCGCACAGCTTCTTCAAAACAGTATAGGTGGTAGTTCTTTTCCAGTTCAATTCCTTTTCACAACGCGCAATCAACTCTTTAATAGTAATCGGTTCATTTTCCCAAATAATATCCGCAAAACGCGCCTCCACAAGACCAAGTCTGATTTCAGACATACACAGCCCTCCTTTAAATTTTTGTCTATTACCTATAGACTACTTTTAGTCTATCGTGAATAGACATCTTTGTCAATTGAAATTATAAATGCTTTATATATTTTTCCACCTCACACAAAATCCCGTATGCCGATTTGTAAATTTCGACGAAAACCCCAGTGTCCACTCACGAGTGGACACTGGGGTTTCATTTATCATTTGTAATTTATAATTCTACTTAGCGGACATAAAAAGATAAAGGAACGGTTCTCTTGTCCTCGTTAGGATTCACGCAAACCATCACCTGTCTTTTGTATATACTTGCAATAATCTCGAATCAAAGAATTTTTCAATTTCGGGGGGAGTATTCCTGCAAGATACTCTAACATATCTACACTAAATCGCACCTTTATTTGCGTCGGTGTTACCATATATTTATTAGCGTTAGTTCGATATTTTTCATCAAAAGAATCATATGAAAGAAAAATATAGAAATGCTTCGTCCCAATTGAGGAAGACCCAATTGTGTGATTGTAATACATAATCCCGCAACATCTGCATTTTGAATATGATATAAGAATAGGCTGTAAAAACCATGTGCGAACAACAACCTGATTTTCTTCAAAGTATCCCCATGAATATAGCTCTCTCAGTACGCCCTTAATGTACATAACAAGTATAGCCGAGCACAAGCCACAACCGATGGCTACAAACGTTGCAGCGTTATCATTTGTAGACACAAGAATAATGATAGCAAAAACAATCGGAAACATAATAAGGCATAGTGTCACAAGTGCTGCATAGCCTGTCATTATTGAACCTAAATATTTCTTCATTTCTTCTCCTAAAAGGGACAAGGGGATATTTCTTGTCCTACATCTTTTTCTGTCTAACTTAATTTTAACACAACTCATTTTTCAGGTCTATTTATTTTTAAAACCGTACAAAAAGTTTATCGGCCTGCACAATTCCGCGCAGGCCGATTTGTAAATTTCGACGAAAACCCCAGTGTCCACTCATGAGTGGACACTGGGGTTTCATTTATCATTTGTAATTTATAATTCTACTTAATGGGCATAATATTCATATCCACATCGGTGGAAATGCCGGGGACGCGGCCGCTGCCGGTATACTGCCACATAGCAAATTCATAGGGATAGTCCATATTGGTGGTATACATCGCCAGCCAGAAGGGGATATCCTTCACTTCGTGGGGATACATCCACCGCTGCCGGATCTCCCAGCCGGTATAAAGAACGGCTTTGCGTCCGGTTTGGTTAATGGTGCGGCAAAAAGACAGCACACAATCTGTCAGATCCCGCTGGCTGATGCCTGCGGTACGGGCCTCGTTATTTACATATTCCCAATCCATAGCAATAGGCAAATCCAGCTCCCAATCTTTGGTATAATCCAAACAGTAACGGGCTTCTTCCGCAGCTTCTTCTGCTGTAGTTGCCTGGGAGAAGAAGTAAACGCCTATGAGCAAGCCCTGTTCTTTTGCCCCCTCATAATAGGTCTGCGCCATACCGTCGCCATACATCACGCCGGCTTGTCCCCAGCCCCGTCCGCCGATGCGGATATATACAAATTCGATGCCGGCATCCTTCACCGCTTTCCAATCGATATTACCGTTCCACTCGCTCACATCGATGCCCAGCATATATTCTCCGGCTGTCAAGCTCATATAGCCATCTTCCATAACGAAATCTTCCGGGCTGTAAAGGTTTGCCGGTTGAGGTGGCAAGGTAGCCTCCGGCTCACCGGGTAAAAAGGGCGCGATCATGGATGCGCCTACATTATATATAATAACCGCTGAAACAACCACAATGGCCAGCAGCACCGCAGCAAGACCAATGCCTATTCCCCAAAGCAGCTTGTCCTGGGGAGTTTTTGTCTGATTCATATGTATCCTCCATATCACAATGGGGCAAGTATAGCATATAACAGACTGTGGGCGCAAGTGGTTTATTATGCATTTCTTGTGAAAATTTCCCCATAAGCAGGTGATTTTCCAACATTCTTTGTTAATTTTTGCTGTTGTGATTAGGCAAAGAAAGTGCTATTATATAGCCGTTTGAAAAATTGGAAAGAAGGTCCTTTTCTTGGAAATTTATTTAATTGGTATTGCAGTATGCATCATTGCGGGCTTACTTATGTCCCGCGTGGCTAAAAAGCTTAATTTGCCTGCGGTCACCGCTTATCTGGTGGCAGGTCTGCTATTAGGCCCGTTCTGCATCGGCGCGCTGCAGGTGCCCGGTTTAGGCTTCGGCTCTTTGGAGCAGGTGGAAGGCTTCAGCATCCTGTCTCAAGCAGCACTGGGTTTTATTGCCTTTGCCATCGGCAACGAGTTCCGGCTGCATCAGCTCAAAGCCATGGGCAAGCAGGCCATCGTTATTGGCATTTTGCAGGCTGTGCTCACCACCATTTTGGTAGATGCCGGCCTCATCGCTCTGCACCTGCTTTTCCCGGAGGCGCTGAGCCTGCCCGCTGCCATTACTTTAGGCGCTATTGCCGCCGCCACTGCCCCCGCCGCTACCTTAATGGTAGTACGGCAGTATAAAGCTGACGGCCCGCTGACCAAGCTGCTTTTGTTGGTAGTAGCCATCGACGATGCGGTAGGCCTTGCGCTGTTCTCCGTATCCTTCGGTGTTGCCCGGGCATTGGAGCAGGGCGCAGTAAATCTGACCGCTGTGGTGCTGGAGCCTGTTTTGGAGATCGTCCTTTCCCTGGGTCTTGGCGGTCTTTTCGGCCTTGTGCTTTACTGGGTGGAACGGTTCTTCCATTCCCGCAGCAAGCGGCTTGCCATTTCCGTGGCCTTCGTGCTACTGGCAGTAGGTATGTCCGCTTTGAAATTCGAAGTTATGGGCATCCATTGCGGATTTTCTCTGTTGCTGGTATGTATGATGACCGGCACAATTTTCTGCAATGTGTGTGACTTCTCCGAAGAACTTATGAGCCGTGTGGACGGCTGGACCGGCCCCATCAGTATTTTGTTCTTCGTCATTTCCGGCGCAGAGCTGGACTTAAATATCCTGACCAATCCTATGGTGCTGCTGTGCGGCGGCGTGTATATCCTGTTCCGCTCCGCAGGTAAGATCTTAGGCTCTGATGTCAGCTGCCGCATTACCGGCTGCAACAAGCGTATCACCAGCAATCTGGGCATTACCTTACTGCCCCAGGCAGGTGTTGCTTTGGGTATGGCTCTTACCGCCGCCCAGCTGCAGGGCGGCGCGCTGATCCGCAATGTGGTGCTGTTCTCCGTTCTGATCTACGAGCTTGTAGGCCCGTCCCTTACCAGAATGGCTCTGACCAGAGCAGGAGAGATCAAGCCGGAGGGCAAGACCAGCGCAAGAACGAAGAACCCCCTGCCCATTCTCCACCTGGAAAATCCTCTGAAGAAGAAATAAAAAACACCCGCCTTGGTGATCCAAGGCGGTTACTTTTATCCATTTTGTTCCAAATAAATCAGCAGCACCGCAATATCCGCAGGGCTGACACCGGAGATACGCCCCGCCTGTCCAATGGACACCGGTTTAATCTCCTGCAGCTTCTGTCTTGCTTCCAGCCGCAGACCGGAGATGGAAAGATAATCCAGGTCTTTCGGCAGCAGCCGCTGCTCTTCCTTGCGGAAGTCCTGCACCTGCTTTTCCTGGCGGGCAAGATAACCTGCATATTTCAGCTGGATCTGCACCTGTTCCGTTACCTCACGGGAAAGCGCTTGTCTGCCTGCATCAAAGGGGGCAAGGTCTTCGTAAGTCACCTGAGGGCGACGCAAAAGATCGGCAAGCCTTGCAGAGCCATTTACCGGGGCAGAATCCCGGCTGGCAAGCATTTCATTCAGCTTTTCACTTGCCGGCACACCGCAGCTTTCTAACCTGGCGATCTCCCGGTCAACTTGCGCATACTTTTCTTCCACAGCAGCCAGCCGCTCTTTGCTTACCAGGCCAAGCCGGGCGCCAATGGCGCAAAGCCGCTTGTCCGCGTTATCCTGCCGGTGCAAAAGCCGGTATTCACTGCGGCTGGTCATAATCCGATAAGGCTCTTCTGTGCCTTTCGTCACCAAATCATCCACAAGTGTACCGATATAGCTGGTATCCCGGGTAAGCACCAACGGCTCTTTTCCCTGTAATTTTAAAGCTGCATTTACACCGGCCACAAAGCCCTGCACCGCCGCCTCTTCATAGCCGCTGGAGCCGTTGAACTGTCCCGCGCCGTAAAGGCCGGGCACTTTTTTATGCTCCAAGGTGGGCAGCAGCTGGGTAGGATCTACACATTCATATTCAATGGCATAAGCCGGGCGCATCATTTCCGCGTTTTCCAAGCCCGGCACAGTACGGAGCATCTGCAGCTGCACATCTTCCGGCAGAGAAGAAGAAAAACCCTGAATGTACATTTCCTCTGTATCCAAACCGCAAGGCTCAATGAACAGCTGATGCCGGTTTTTCTCCGCAAAGCGAACGTTCTTGGTTTCAATGCTGGGGCAGTACCGGGGGCCTACACCGGAAATGGTGCCATCGTACATGGGGCTGCGGTGCAAGTTTTCCCGGATGATCCGGTGGGTTTCCTCATTGGTATAGGTCAGGTAACACACCGCCTGATTATACAGCTCGCCCTCCGTGCGGAAAGAAAACGGCTCCGGGTCACTGTCACCCGGCTGCAGCTCCATTTTGGAAAAATCGATGCTGCGGCGGTTAATGCGGGGCGGTGTACCGGTTTTAAACCGGCGCAAGGATAAACCCAGTTCCCGCAAATTATCCGCAAGACCCTGGGAGGGGTGCATTCCGTCCGGGCCGGAGGCATTGACACATTCGCCGGTAATGACGGTGCTATCCAAATATGTGCCGGTGGCAAGAATCACCGCTTCTGCCGCATAAATCGCGCCTAACTGAGTCTGCACACCGGTGACCTTACCAGCTTCCGTCAGCACCTTGGTGATCATCGCCTGCTTTAATTGCAGATTTTCCTGCTTTTCCAGGGTATGCTTCATATACTCCTGATACCGGCGGCGGTCTGCCTGAGCTCTCAAGGAATGGACAGCCGGACCTTTGCCCCGGTTAAGCATCCGGTACTGGATACAGGCCGCATCCGCCGCCAGACCCATTTCACCGCCCAGAGCATCCAGCTCCCGGACCAAATGGCCCTTGCCTGTGCCGCCAATGGCGGGATTACAGGGCATATTGCCCACTGCGTCCAGGTTGATGGTAAACAGGATCACCTTGCATCCCATACGGGCTGCCGCCAAAGCCGCCTCAATACCTGCGTGACCGGCACCGATCACCGCGATATCGCAGCTTCCTGCTTGATAGGTGGTCATTTTTCTTCCTCCAAAATGGGATGGCTGATAACTTCACAACGATTGATGGGCGTACCCAGAGCGTGGAACTTTTCTTCGTAACCGGTCATAATACCCACAGGGCCGTTTGCGTGCAGATCCCGGGTCACATTCTTGGTGGGTAGGCCCACCAGCTCCAGCTCTTCCAGGCTAAACTCAAAGAGCTTGGCATTATCCGTCTTAAAATGGATCTCGCCGCCGTCTTTGATTACACGGGAATAAAGCCGCAGGAAGGTGCGATAAGTCAGCCGCCGCTTGGCATTCTTGCTTCTGGGCCAGGGATCGGGGAAATTGATGAACAGCCGATCGATCTCACCGGGTGTAAAGCAGCCTTCCATCAGCGCCACATCCATATCCACGAAAAACACATTGGTAAGACCCATATCCCGGGCCTTTTCCATAGCCATCACCATAGCCTCCCGGCAACGCTCCACACCGATCATCAGTACATCGGGGTTAGCCTGGGCGGTTTCTACGGTAAATTTACCCTTACCGCAGCCAACTTCCACCCAAAGGGCCGTGCAATCCGGCTTTAGGCTGCGCCAAGCGCCCTTCTTTTCTTCCGGCGCAGCTACCTGAAAGGCACTGCAGGCAGCCAGGCGCGGCTCTAAATTATGTTTTTTACGCATTCTCATAACAATTCCTCCACAAGCAGAGGGGAGTCAAACCGCGTCAGCCCCTCGGCTGCTCTTCCTTGTAATTTTGTGTTTATCGTCCTTGCCTTGCGTCAGCAAGGCTGCGTCCTCTGCGCCCAAAATTCCTAAGAAATTCCAGGCCGAGGGGTGCGCAGCAGTTTTTGCAGAGCAGCTTGATGTCAAGGCAAGTAAAATTCCGAAGGAAATACCCATTGGTATTTTCAAGGGATTTTACGCAGCATTGGCGGCAAGATGCCTGCAAAAACCTAACGGGGTTCGACTCCCCTCTGCTTGGATTTCTTTGGGCATTATACCACGACGAAACCCATCCGTCAATTTTTTGCAACCGGTTTCGTCTTGCATATTGGCTATTTTTTTAGTATAATGTTTTCACAGAAAGAAAGCAGGAGGCACGGTATGGCTAAATTATATTTTAAGTACGGCGCTATGGGCTCCAGCAAGACCGCCCAGGCCCTGATCACCAAGTACAATTACGAGGAAAACGACCTGAATGTATGGCTCATCAAGCCCAGTGCAGATACCCGGGACGGTGTGCATATTCTCCGCAGCCGCATCGGCCTGGAGGCGCAGGTGCAGATCATCGCCCCGGATACGGACATTTATGCCGTCTTCTGCGCAGAGCAAAAGGACACCTGCAACGTGATCATCGTGGACGAGTGCCAGTTTTTGACCGAAAAGCAGATCGATCAGCTGCGGTATATCGTCAATGATTTTAATATTCCGGTAATGTGCTTTGGCCTGCGTACCGACTTCCAGACCAAGCTGTTCCCCGGCTCTATGCGGCTGATGGAAGTGGCGGACACCATTCAGGAGATCAAAACCATTTGCGACTGCGGCTCAAAAGCCACCGTCAATGCCCGTATCGATTCTGACGGCTATATCGTCACCCAGGGCGCACAGGTTTTCTTAGGCGGCAACGATGCTTATATCGCTATGTGCCACAAATGTTATATCCGGGGCATCCGGGAGCGTAAAGTAATTAAATTACACGGACAAAATTAAAAGGAGTATAGATCATGGAAATTTCTCAGATTCTTTCTAAATGCGACCACACCCTGCTGGGTCAGACCGCCACTTGGGCAGATATCAAGGCCATCTGCGATGACGGCATTAAGTATTCCACCGCCTCTGTTTGCATTCCCGCCAGCTTTGTAAAGCAGGCCAAGGAATATGTGGGTGAAAAATTAGCTATCTGCACCGTCATCGGTTTCCCCAACGGTTATGCTACCACCGCAGCCAAGTGCTTTATGGCCAGCGATGCCGTGGATAACGGCGCGGACGAAGTGGATATGGTCATCAACATCGGCTGGGCAAAGGAAGGCAAGTTCGATGCCATCCGGGATGAAATTGCCGCTATCAAGGCTGCCTGCAAGGGCAAGCTCCTGAAGGTCATTATCGAGACCTGCCTGCTGACCGACGATGAAAAAATCGCCCTGTGCAAGGCTGTTTCCGATTCCGGCGCAGATTATATCAAGACCTCTACCGGCTTTAGTACTGCCGGCGCAACCTTCCACGATGTGGAATTGTTTGCAAAGCACGTTGCTCCCCACGTAAAGATCAAGGCCGCCGGCGGCATTTCCAGCCTGGAAGATGCTGAAAAGTTCATCGCTCTGGGCGCTGACCGCCTGGGTACCAGCCGCGTTGTTAAGATCGCAAAAGGTTTGGAGAATGACGGCACATATTAAAACGCAGCTTTATAAAAGCTGCTAATAACCGGCAGCGCCGTTATAACACAAGCGAATGCTTGTTAATAACCGTGCCGGAACGGCATGTAATAACTAAGTTATTAAGGAACATTTTATGAAAGAGAGTATTATCAGAACCAGCAGCCGCCAATTTGCACTTGATGTTTTAATGCTTTGCAGAACCCTGAAGGAAAACAAAGCCGAAGCTACGCTTGTAAATCAGCTTTTGCGCTGCGGGACAAGTATTGGCGCGAATGTTGCTGAAGCACAGTACGCACAAAGCACCAAAGACTTTATATCTAAGTTAGAAATTGCTTTGAAGGAATGTGCAGAAAGTGCATATTGGTTAGAGTTATTGCGTGATAGTGGATGTCTCTCGTCGGAAGATGCCGCACCATATATTCGTGCCAGTAACGACCTGCGCAGGATGCTCGTCCATTCTGTTACAAAGCTGAAAGCCAAAGAATCAAGTTATGAGCATCCCTGATGCGTTATCATTGCACTGCAAGTTATAATTGCTTCGCAAGTTATAATTGACTTCGTCAAGTTTATTTCTTAGGAGGAAAACAAAATGTCTGATTTTGCAGTAACCCCCCATATTAATGTTTGCAACGAGATCGGCTTTGGCAAGACCGTGCTGATGCCCGGTGACCCTCTGCGGGCCAAGTTTATTGCCGAAAACTTTTTCGAAAACCCCGTTCCTGTGAACAATGTCCGTGGTGTCAACGGCTACACCGGCTACTATAAGGGTGTAAAGGTATCCGTTATGGCTTCCGGTATGGGTATGCCCGCCATCGGTATCTATTCCCACGAGCTTTTCAATTTCTTCGGTGTGGAAAACATTATCCGCGTTGGCTCTGCCGGCTCTATTCAGGATCATATCAACCTGTATGATATCGTGCTGGGTCAGGGCGCTTGCACCGATTCCAACTTTGCCGCCCAGTTCCATCTGCCCGGCACTTTCGCCCCCATCGCATCTTACGAACTGCTCAGTGAAGCAGTAAAGGCTTGCGAAGAAAGCGGTGCTACCTACCACGTTGGTAATGTAAATTCTTCCGATGTGTTCTATGGCGACCACGTGGATGTGCCCGCAGGTCTGGACAGCGTATACGGCCTGAAGAAGATGGGCGTTATGGCTTTGGAAATGGAGGCTGCCGCTCTGTATATGAACGCTGCCCGTTACGGCAAGCGGGCCCTGTGCATCTGCACCATTTCTGACCACGTGCTGCGTCACGAGGAAACCACCGCTGAGCAGCGTCAAAATTCCTTCACCCAGATGATGAAAATCGCTCTGGATGTAGCAGTGGCAATGGAAAACAAGTAAAGTTAAATGCACAATGCACAATGCATAATGCACAATTATATTTATATGGAAAATAATGCGATTGTTGAAAAAAGTTTAAATTTTGCGGTAAGAATCGTTAATCTTTCAAAATACTTACGTAACAAAAAGAAAGAATACGTCCTTTCTAAACAGATCCTACGCAGCGGTACAAGTATTGGCGCAAATGTAGCGGAAGCACAGCACGGTCAGTCCACCGCCGATTTTGCCGCAAAAATGGCCATTTCCTTAAAGGAAAGTAATGAAACCCTATATTGGTTAACTCTTTTGCACAAAACAAATTATTTAACAAATATGCAATATGAAAGCCTTTGCAACGACTTAAAGGAAATTCTCAGACTGCTAACTGCCATTTGCAAAACCGCCACAAACAAATAATTTGTTTTCATCCTCGAAGAGAATACCATCATTATGCATTATGCATTATGCATTGTGCATTGTTAAGGAGTTTTTATGAAACGCATATTCTTAATTGTACTGGATTCCTGCGGTATCGGCGCAATGCCGGATGCAGAAAGCTTTGGTGATGTGGGCGTAAACACTTTGGCTGCCTGCGCCACATCCAAAAAGCTGCATATCCCCAACCTGGTTAAAGCCGGTTTGGGTAACATCGACGGTGTTTCCTGCCTGCCCAAGGTGGATGCCCCCGCCGGCGCGGTTGCCCGGCTTGCGGAAAAATCCATGGGCAAGGATACCACCATCGGCCACTGGGAGATCGCCGGCATCGTCTCCCCCGATCCGCTGCCCACCTATCCGGATGGCTTCCCCGAAGAAGTATTAGAGCCTTTCCGTAAGGCCACCGGCAGAGGCGTTTTGGCCAATGCCCCCTGGTCCGGCACAGCAGTAATTGAAGAATACGGCGATGAGCATGTTGCCACCGGTGACCTGATCGTGTATACCTCTGCTGACTCTGTGTTCCAGATCGCTGCCCACGAAGAGGTGGTTCCCCTGGAGCAACTGTACGAATATTGCCGTATCGCCCGTCAGCAGTTAAAGGGCAAACACGGCGTCGGCCGGGTCATCGCCCGCCCCTTTGTTGGCACTTCCGGTGCCTATAAGCGCACATCCAACCGCCACGATTATTCTTTAGAGCCCCCGGCAAAGACACTACTGGATGCGGTAAAGGACGCAGGCAAGGATTCTATTGCTATTGGCAAGATCTACGATATTTTTGCCGGCATCGGCACTACGGAGCACGTATACAATAAGTCCAATGCTGACGGCATGGCCCACGCAGATCATTACGCTGCTGCCGATTTTAACGGCCTGTGCTTTGTCAATCTGGTGGACTTTGATATGCTCTTCGGTCACCGCAGAGATATCGATGGCTATGCCGCTGCCCTCAACGAATTTGACAGCTGGTTGGGGAATTTCCTGCCCAAGCTAAAAGAAGATGATATCGTTCTCATCACCGCTGACCACGGCTGCGACCCGGCTTACACCGCCACCACCGACCACACCCGGGAATATGTCCCTCTGCTGGTGCTTGGTAAAAAGGTCAAGCCTGTGAATTTAGGCACGCGGGCAAGTTTTGCAGACATTGCCGCCACCGTGGCAGGGCTTTTAGATGTTTCGCTGGACACCCCCGGTGAAAGCTTTGCCAAAGAAATTCTGTAAGGAGGCCCTTATGACACCTGAAAAATTAGTGGCTTTGGCTCAGGAAGCGATGGAAAAGGCCTACTGTCCTTATTCCGGCTATAGCGTGGGCGCTGCTCTTTTATGCAATGATGGCACGGTATACCAGGGCTGCAATATCGAAAACGCATCCTTCACCCCCACCATTTGCGCTGAGCGCAACGCATTTTTCAAAGCTGTTTATGACGGTCACCGGGAATTTAAAGCCATCGCCGTCTGTGGCGGAAAAGATGGCAAGATCACCGGTCAATTCCCCCCTTGCGGCGTATGCCGCCAGGTAATGCGGGAATTTGTTGAAGATGATTTTATGCTGTACTTGGTAGGCGCGGAGGGCAGCTACGAGGCCGTTCCTTTTAGCGAAATTCTGCCCCACAGTTTTCACCCCAAGACCCATATGACAGACTAAATAGCCTTGCATTTTTTACAAAACTTTGGAAAATCTATTGCTTTTTTATGGAAGATATGCGATAATAAGTGCGGTATTTTGATACCGCACTTATTATTCATATTTATATGGAGGAAAGACAAATGAAGAAGATCCTTGCACTTGTGCTGGCTGTTCTGATGGTTACCGCTCTGTTCGCAGGCTGCGGCGCCGCTCCCGAGGCTGGCAACAACGAGATCCCCAACGAAATGACCTCTGAAGACGGCAAGTACGAAATCGCTTTCGTTACTGACGTGGGTCAGCTGCTGGACAAGTCCTTCAACCAGGGCACCTGGGAAGGCGTTAAGAAGTACGCTGCTGAGGCTGGCAAGTCCTACAAGTACTATCAGCCCGAAGGTGGCAACGAAGCTACTGACGACGACCGTTACAATGCTATGAAGCTGGCTGCCGACAACGGCGCTAAGGTCATCGTAGCTGCCGGCTTTATGCAGGGCAACGCTCTGGCAGTGGCTGCTGCTGAGTTCACCGATGTTAAGTTCGTGTTCATCGACGGCTGGAGCCTGGGTATGGACAACCTGGCTGGCATCAGCTTCAAGGAAGAGCAGTGCGGCTACCTGGCTGGCTACGCTGCAGTTATGGACGGCTACACCAAGCTGGGCTTCACCGGCGGTGGTGACGGCGCAAACGCTGCTTGTAACCGTTACGGCTACGGCTTCGTACAGGGCGCTGAGGCTGCTGCTGCTGCCAAGGGCGTAAAGGTTGAGATCAACTACTCCTGGCTGTACGGCGCTTCCTTCTCCGCTTCCACCGAGCTGCAGACCATGGCTGCTGGCTGGTACACCAACGGCACCGAAGTTATCTTCGCTTGCGGTGGTTCTATGTTCCAGTCCGTTGCTGCTGCTGCTTCCGCTAACGACGCTAAGGTCATCGGTGTTGACGTTGACCAGTCCTTCGAGTCCCCCACCGTTATCACCTCCGCTATGAAGGGTATCGGCGAGGCTGCTTACCAGGCTCTGAAGGCTGCTGAGACCGAAGCTGGCTGGGCTGAGTTCATTGGCGACAACACCGGTGTTGTGCTGGGCGCTAAGGACAATGCTGTTGGCCTGCCCACCGCTACCTGGTCTCTGACCGGCTGGAGCGTTGCTGACTACGAAGCTATGCTGGCTAAGATCGTTGACGGCACTGTTGTGATCGACGGCTCTGACGTTCCCGAGCCCGCAAGCACTGCTAACGTTACCGTTAACATCGTAAAGTAATTCTTTACAACAACATTAAGAGGAAGGCTTCGGCCTTCCTCTTTTTTTATGTTTTTACTTGCTTTTATATTTATTGCATATTATAATAATTAGGTGAAAAACTGCAAAAAACACACGGGAGAGGGGGCAATTTCATTATGCAATCCGATTATATAATTGAAATGCTCAACATTAGAAAAGAATTCCCCGGCATTGTGGCCAACGACGATATTACCCTGCAGCTGCGCCGTGGCGAGATCCACGCGCTGCTGGGTGAAAACGGTGCCGGCAAGTCCACCTTGATGTCCGTTCTGTTTGGCCTTTATCAGCCGGAAGCCGGTATTATCAAGAAAAATGGCGAAGTGGTTAAAATCAATAACCCCAACGATGCCACCGCTCTGAACATCGGTATGGTGCATCAGCACTTCAAGCTGGTGGATGTATTCACTGTCCTGGATAATATCATCCTGGGCGCAGAGGATACCAAGCTGGGCTTCTTGCAGAAAAAGGAAGCCCGGAAAAAGGTGCAGGCTCTGTCTGACAAGTACGGCCTGCAGGTAGACCTGGATGCCAAAATCGAGGACATCACCGTTGGTATGCAGCAGCGTACCGAGATCCTGAAAATGCTTTACCGGGATAACGAAGTGCTGATCTTCGACGAGCCTACCGCTGTGCTCACGCCCCAGGAGATCGACGAGCTGATGGAGATTATGCGTGGCTTTGCCAAGGAAGGCAAGTCCATCCTGTTCATCACCCACAAGCTCAACGAGATTATGGCTGTTGCTGACCGCTGCTCCGTTCTGCGTAAGGGTAAGTATATCGGCACGGTCGATATTAAGGATACCAATAAGCAGGAGCTTTCCAATATGATGGTTGGCCGCCCCGTGCAGCTGCAGGTGCAGAAAGACGAGGCAAAGCCCGGCGATGTGGTGCTGGATGTGCAGCATATGACTGTGCCTTCCAAGACCAGCAAGAAAAACGCTGTTAAAGATGTTTCCTTCCAGGTACGCAAAGGCGAGATCGTATGTATCGCCGGTATTGACGGCAACGGTCAAAGCGAGCTGATTTACGGCCTGACCGGTTTGGAAAAGATGAGCAAGGGCAGCATTAACCTTTGCGGCGCCAACATTTCCAAGCAGAATATCCGCCGCCGCAGCGCTGCAGGTATGAGCCACATCCCTGAAGACCGGCATAAGCACGGCTTGGTGCTGGATTTCTCCCTGGAACAGAACATCGTTCTGCAGACCTACAAGGAGCCCCGTTTCCAGAAGATGGGCTTCATCAACGGCCCTGCCATCCGGGCCTATGCCAACGAGCTGATCGAGCGTTTTGACGTGCGCAGCGGTCAGGGTGCTATCACCACCGCCCGGTCTATGTCCGGCGGTAACCAGCAAAAGGCCATCATTGCCCGTGAAATGGACCGGAATAAGGATCTGATCGTAGCCGTGCAGCCCACCCGTGGTCTGGACGTAGGCGCGATTGAGTATATCCACGGTCAGCTGGTGGCTCAGCGGGATGCCGGTAAGGCTGTTCTGCTGGTGAGCCTGGAGCTGGACGAAGTTATGAACCTTTCCGACCGCATCTTGGTTATGTACGAAGGTGAGATCGTAGGCGAACTGGATCCTAAAAACACCACCGTTCAGGAGCTGGGTCTTTATATGGCCGGCGCCCGTCGGGATGGGAAAGGAGATGCCAAGGTATGAAAAACACGCTGGTGAATTTTTATCATAAAGACGGCACGAAAAAGCTGCTGGCATCTCTGCTTTCTATTCTGATCGGTCTTGCGGTAGGTGCTCTTGTGGTTGTTATCGTTGGCCTTGCCAAGGGTATGCCTGTTAAAACCATTTGGGACGGTGTGCAGCTGATCTTTGCCGGTATTCTCAATACCGGACGGCAGGACGGTGTGCTTACCTGGGGTTACGACGCGCAAAGCCTGGGTAATATGCTCTTCCGTGCCACCCCGGTAATTATGACCGGTCTTTCCGTAGCGGTAGCTTTCAAAACGGGCCTGTTCAACATCGGCGCACCCGGTCAGTACCTGATGGGTACACTGGCCACCCTGATGCTGGCCCTGGGCATCCCTTCCAGCGTTGTTCCCACCTGGCTGATTTGGATCATTGCTTTTGTGGGAGGTATGCTGGCCGGCGCTCTGTGGGGCGCAATTCCCGGCCTGCTGAAGGCGCTTCTGAATATCAATGAAGTGTTGGCCTGTATTATGACCAACTGGCTGGCTGCCAATATCGTTACCTGGTCCTTCGATGTGAGCGCCTTCAAAAATATGGTGGAAAACACCAAGAGCGCTTATATTTATAAGACCACTTTCAACGGTGTGGAAACCGCAAAAATGGGCCTGAACCAGATCTTCCCCGGCTCTCAGGTCAACGGCGGTATCCTGATTGCAGTGGTATTTGCCATTTTGGTATATATCCTGCTGAATAAGACAACTCTGGGCTATGAGCTGAAGGCTTGCGGTGCAAACCGTCACGCTGCCCGGTATGCCGGTATCAACGACAAGCGGAACATCGTTCTGTCCATGGCTATTGCCGGTGCTTTGGCCGGCGGCGGCGCTGCCCTTTACTGGCTTTCCGGCAACACCGAGGTCTACTGGTCCACCTATCAGTCCCTGCCTGCTACCGGCTTTAACGGCATCCCCGTTGCTCTGTTGGCTACCAACAACCCCATTGGCGTGGTGTTCACCGGTATCTTTATGGCAATGCTGGACATCGTAGGCGCAAAGCTCACCGGCTACACTGCCTACAACGAATATATCACCGATGTGATCATTGCGGTCATCGTTTATTTGAGCGCATTTGCTCTGGTGATCCGTATGTGGCTGGACGGCAAGCAGAAAAAGCGCAACGCGCCCAATGCCAATGCCGAGCCTGAACCCATCAATACTGCCGAAACGCCTATTATACCGGCTGATAACCAGGAAGGAGGCGAGGAAGTATGAGTTTTCTGATTCAACAGACCCTGCTTTACGCCGTTCCCCTGATGATCGTAGCCTTGGCCGGTGTATTCGCCGAACGAAGCGGTATCATCAACCTGGCGCTGGAAGGTATTATGATCTTCGGTGCTTTCGTAGGTGTTTACTTCATCAACATTATGCAAGGCATCCCCGCTTTTGTGAATGCCGCGCGCGCCGGTGATTGGCTGACCTTACAAGGCTTGTGCCTGATGGCTATGGTGGTCACCGCTGCCCTGGGCGCAGTATTCTCCTTACTGCTCAGCTTCGCATCCGTTCACCTGAAGGCTGACCAGACCATCGGCGGTACTGCCCTGAACCTGCTGGCTCCCGCCCTGGTGCTGTTCTTAGTCCGTGTGCTGGCAAACCAGAACACTCTGCTGATGCAGACCGGTGACGCAGCCTCCTGGTTTATGATCAAAAAGTCCACCTTCGGTGTTTCCCGGACTACAGATTGGGGCTTCTTTGGTGAGACCTTCCTGAACAAGGTATACCCTGCCACCTATATTTGCCTGATCGTATTCGTTGTGCTCGCCATCCTTCTTTATAAGACCCGTTTTGGTCTGCGGATGCGGGCCTGCGGTGAAAATCCCCAGGCGGCTGACTCTTTGGGCATCAACGTTTACAAGATGCGTTATGCAGGTACTACCATTTCCGGTGCTTTGGCCGGTATGGGCGGTTTTGTCTACTCCTTAACCACCGCCAACTGCTCTGCCAACGGTGACGTGGCCGGCTTCGGCTTCCTGGCTTTGGCAGTTATGATCTTCGGTAACTGGAAGCCCTTAAACATTGCCCTGTCCTCTTTGCTCTTCGGCCTGTTTAAGTGTATCGCTGCCGCATACTCCACCATTGATATCAACGGTGACGGCGTGTTTATGCTGGCAAATATCGGTATCAGCTCTCATCTGTACCGGATGCTGCCTTATTTGGTCACGCTGATCGTGCTGGCATTCACTTCCAAGAACTCCCGCGCCCCCAAGGCGGAAGGCATCCCTTACGACAAAGGCTCGAGATAATCCCAAAAGCTCCAAACCGCTAAACGGTTTGGAGCTTTTAAATTGATAATTTACAGTTAACAATGGACAATGGACAATTAAGGTGTCGGCAAAGCCGACTTATTTAAATCTATCGCGTTGCGATACCATAATTGTCAATTGTCAATTGTCAATTGTTTGCCCTTTGGTAATTGATTTCCCTATTCCCTTTTTCTGCTTTATGTGTTAAAATACGAGAAGAAACTAAAAGGAGGGTATTTTTATGAAAACTCCTATTTTTAAAGGTATGGCTACCGCTATAGTCACCCCTATGACAACTACCGGGGTGGACTATGACGCATTGGCCCGTTTTATCGATTTTCAGCTGGAGAGCGGTATCAACGCATTGGTTGCCGTTGGCACCACCGGTGAAAGCGCTACTTTGACTCCGGAGGAGCGGAAGGAAGTGATCCGTTTCACCGTAAACCGGGTAGACGGCCGTGTTCCTGTTATCGCTGGCACCGGTACTAACAACACCGAGCATGTGCTGGAATACACCCGCTCTGCCTGCGATAACGGTGCAGACGCAGTGCTGGTAGTTACTCCTTATTATAATAAGGCTACCCAAAAGGGTCTGATCGCCCATTATACTGCCGTAGCCGATGCTGCCACCAAGCCTGTAATTATGTACAATGTTCCCAGCCGTACCGGCTGCAATTTGCTTCCGGAGACAGTTGCCAAACTGGCTGACCACGAAAACATTTATGCCATCAAGGAAGCCAGCGGCAATATGGCCCAGGTTATGGATATTTTCCAGATGTGCGGCGATAAGCTCCACGTCTATTCCGGTGAGGACGGCCTGACCGTGCCTATGATGGCTATGGGCGGCCTTGGCTGCATCAGCGTTCTTTCCAATGTGCTGCCCAAGGAAGCTGTAAAAATGACCGATCTTGTCTTTGCCGGTGACTTTGCCGGTGCGGCAGAGCTGCAATGCAAATTCCTGCCGGTGGTACATAGCCTGTTCTGTGAGGTCAACCCCATTCCCGCCAAGGCAGCGGTTTCCGCTATGGGCTTTGGCACAGAGCATCTGCGCCTGCCCCTGACACCTATGGAAGATGGCAACCGGGCTGTTCTTTTTGATCGGCTGCGGGCCTGGGGGGTAAAATTATGAGAGCAGTCATCTGCGGCGCCAACGGCGCTATGGGTAAGCTGATTCAAAGCCGCCTTGCCGGTAATATTGCCGGTTTGGTAAGCATTGACGGTGAAAACGGTGTTCCCAAGAGCTTTGCCGAGCTGGGTTTTGTAAATGCGGATGTGGTTGTGGATTTTTCCCATCACAGCGCTGTGCAAGATGTACTTAACTACGCAAAAGCCAATCATTGCGCTGCTGTGATCGGTACGACCGGCCACACAGAGGAAGAAAAGGCCGCTATTTATGAAGCTGCAAAAGAGATCCCCGTATTTTACTCCGGTAATATGAGCCTGGGTATTGCGGTGCTTTGCCGTTTGGCAAAAGAGGCCGCCGCCTGTTTCCCGGATGCCGATATTGAAATTGTGGAAACCCATCACAACCGGAAGGTAGATGCCCCCAGCGGCACAGCCTGGATGCTGTTTGAAGCCATCCGTCAGGTGCGCCCCCAAGCTACTGCCAATTGTGGCAGAGCAGGGGAGGGCAAGCGGACAAAGGACGAGATCGGCATTTCTTCCCTGCGCCGGGGTAATGTAGTGGGCATCCACGAGGTGATCATCACCACAGAAAATCAGTCCCTTTCCCTGCGCCACGATGCCGGCGACCGGGGTATGCTGGCAGACGGCGCTGTAAGAGCAGCCAAGTTTATGGAAGGCAAGGCCGCCGGCCTTTACACCATGAACGATCTTTTGGGTGCTTAATATGCGCTGCATCCATATGAGCGGCGCGGGCAATGATTTTATGGTGATCGATGCCCGTGACCAGAGCCTGGATTTTTCTGACCTTGCCAAAAAACTTTGTGCTTTAACCGGCGCAGACGGCTTTATGGCTTTGGATCATTCCCAAATTGCAGATTTTAAGCTGCATTTTTACAATTCCGATGGCTCCCGTGGCGAAATGTGCGGCAACGGCAGCCGGTGTATCTGTAAATTTGCCTACGATAATGGGATAGCAAAGGAAAGTATGACGGTAGAAACCGACGCAGGCCTGGTCTACGGTTGGCGTTTAGAGGAAAGCAGTTATAAAGTCAAGCTGAACAACCCCGGAATTTTTGATGCCTGCCGAAAGCCGGATGTTACTTATGTGGAATTGGGTAATCCGGGAATCCCCCACGGTGTTACAGAAATTCCCCAGCTTACCTGGGAACAAGCAGAAAACCTGCGGAAATATGCAGTTTCTTTACGATATGATCCGGTTTTTCCCAAGGGAATCAATGTGAATTTCTATCGGCAGCTGGAAGAAGGCAAAATCCGCGTGCTTACTTATGAGCGTGGTGTAGAAGATTATACCTTAGCCTGCGGCACAGGCTGCGGCAGCACTGCGGTCACCTTGTTTTATCAAGGCAAGCTCCCCGGCAAGCGCCTTATCTGTGAAAACAAAGGCGGGCAGCTGACCGTTACTGTGGAAGCTTCCGATGATACCGTCACCGGCCTTTATCTGGAAGGCCCTGCGGAAAATTTAAAGGAATACGATTTATAAAGGGGAGAGCCGCGCTCTCCCCTATAAAAAGGTGTGTAAAATGAAATACATCAAACAATTTCTTTGGATACTGGCCTTCACCTTCATCGGTGAAGCGCTGAATGCTTTGATCCCGCTGCCTATCCCGGCAGCAGTATACGGCTTGGTGCTGTTGTTCATTGCCCTTTGCACCGGATTCTTAAAAACAGAGGCCATTAAAGAGACCGCAGATTTCCTCATTAGTATCTTCCCGGTGCTTTTTATTGCCCCGGCTGTGAAGATCCTGGAATACTGGGGTCTCATCGCTCCCCACATTGGGCCGATCCTGGTGATCCTGGTGGCAAGTACGGTACTGGTCTTCTTTATCAGCGGTGCGATTACCCGCGCTTTGCATAAAGGAGGAGAAAAAGATGCCTGAAATGATCTTTAACCTCTCCTTATTCCCGCTGATGGTCACCATTGGCGCATTTATGATCGGCCTTTGGCTTAAAAAGAAAATCAAACACCCTTTGTGCAATCCCTTCTTCATTGGTGTGATCCTCACCGGCGCATTTTTAGTATTCAGCAAAATGCCTATGAGCACCTACTTAGCAGGTACAGAGAAGATGACCTGGCTCATCACCCCTGCCACCGTAGCTTTGGCACTTCCCCTGTATGAGCAGCTGAAAAAACTGAAGGGTCAGCTTGCCGCTATTTTCGCAGGCGTGATTGCCGGTGCTGTCAGCAGCCTGGTTTTGATTGCCGCTGCTTGCTTGCTGTTTGCTTTACCCAGAGAAATCACCGTTTCTTTACTGCCCAAGAGTATCACCACCGCTATGGCAATGGTGCTTGCCGAGCAAAGCGGCGGTATCAACGCTTTGGCCGCCGGCGGTGTTGCCATTACCGGCCTGGTGGGCAGCCTGTTCGGCCCTATGTTATGTAAACTGTTCCGCTTTAAAGACCCCATCTCTCAAGGCGTTGCCTACGGCACAGCCTCCCATGTCATCGGCACCAGCCGGGTCATGGAATTCAGCTCTTTAAGCGGCGCGGTCAGCACCCTGTCTTTGGTCGTTGCCGGTGTTTTAACAGCAATTCTAATGCCCATTCTTTGCTCATTCATTTAATGCAATACAAAAATGCACCGCTTCCAGCGGTGCATTTTTCGCTCAGAAGGCGCAAAACACAAATTGAAAATTGAAAATTGAAAATTGTAAACTGCCTATTATAAAAGCCAGCGGTATCCCCGCTGGCTTTTATTCACTTCTTACTTACCTGCATTCGCAATTTGAGCGGCTACTTCGTCAGCGAAGTTCTCTTCCTTCTTCTCGATGCCCTCACCCTTAATATAGTGAACAGCGTCGATGAACTTCACAGAGCCACCCAGCTTCTTGGCAGCGTCAGCGATATAGCCTTCAACAGAACCCTGGAACAGGTCGCCACGGACGAAATCCTGCTGCAGCAGGCAGATCTCCTTGTAGAAAGCAGCGATCTTACCGGCAGCGATCTTCTCCTTAACGGCAGCGGGCTTGTTAGCCATCTTGGGATCGTTGTCCATCAGAGCAACCTGAACCTGCAGCTCGTGGTCAACAACATCCTGGGGAACAAGAGCCTTGTCCCAGTACTTAGCGCCCATAGCAGCGATCTGCATAGCAACGTTCTTGCCGATCTCGGTAGCATCAATGCCGCCTTCAACAGCCAGGTTTACCAGAACGCCGTGGGTGCCGCCTGCGTGGACATAAGCCACGTTGGTGTTATCAGCGTAACGAACGAAACGGCGGATCTGCATATTTTCGCCGATGGACATAACCTTCTCCTGCATGATCTCGGTCACGGTCAGGTTGGAGCCGGGGTAGGTGCAAGCCTTCAGAGCGTCCACATCAGCGGGGTTCTGCTCGGCAACAGCAATCGCCAGGTTCTTAACCAGATCCAGGAAGGAATCGGTCTTGGCAGCGAAGTCGGTCTCAGAGTTAACTTCGATCACAACACCCACGCCATTAACAACAGTAGCATAAGCAACGCCTTCAGCAGCGATGCGGTCAGCCTTCTTGGCAGCCTTAGCCAAGCCCTTCTCACGGAGCCAGTCTACAGCCTTATCCATATCACCATCGGTAGCTTCAAGAGCCTTCTTGCAGTCCATCATGCCAACGTTGGTCATTTCACGCAGTTTCTTAACATCAAGAGCAGTAAAAGCCATTTTGGTTTCCTCCTATAACCTTTTGTAATGGCCCCCGGGTTCCGGGAGCCATGTTGGATTTCTTACTCAGCCTCAGGAGCTTCGACTTCTGCAGCCTCAGCCTCAACAACGGGTGCATCCTCACCCTGACGGCCTTCGATCACACCGCTGGCCATAGCAGCAGCGATCAGGCGGATGGCGCGGATAGCGTCATCGTTGCCGGGGATCACGTAATCGATCTCATCGGGATCACAGTTGGTGTCAACGATAGCCACGATGGGAATGTTCAGCTTCTTAGCCTCAGCGATAGCGTTGCGCTCCTTGCGGGGGTCAACGATAAACAGAGCAGCGGGGATCTTCTTCATTTCCTTAACGCCGCCCAGGTACTTCTCCAGCTTCTCAATCTCGCCCTGGTGCTTGATAACTTCCTTCTTAGGCAGCATAGCGAAGGTGCCGTCAGCTTCCATCTTACGCAGCTGAGCCAAACGGTCGATACGGGTACGCATGGTGCGGAAGTTGGTGAGCATACCGCCCAGCCAGCGAGCGTTCACATAGTAACCGCCGCAGCGAATAGCCTCTTCCTTGATAGCGTCCTGAGCCTGCTTCTTGGTGCCAACAAACAGGATGTTGCCGCCGTTAGCAGCGGTCTCACGGATGAAGTTGTAAGCCTCTTCCAACTTCTTAACGGTCTTCTGCAGGTCGATGATGTAGATACCGTTACGCTCGGTGTAGATGTAGGTGGCCATCTTGGGGTTCCACCGACGGGTCTGGTGACCGAAGTGTACGCCGGCCTCCAGCAGTTGCTTCATAGATACAACAGACATTTTTGCTTTCTCCTTTTGTTTTGTCCTCCACCCCGATCATCTTGCCCAAGCCGCCCTAGCCTAATTGGTCAGGCTACGGCACTTGACCGGGCAATCCCCGGGTGTGTGGTTTAGAAATACTACGGACTTTTTGCCCGTGCCGAATTATTATAATAAAGTGATCCTGATTTTGCAAGTATTTTTTTCAAATTTTTCAGGATTTATTCCGATTTTTTCCATCTTTTTTCCCTCTTTCCCCGGAAAATGTGCATAACTTTGGGGAATTCACCGTAAAAAGCCGCCCTTTGACCGGGGACAGCGAAATTCCTCCGGCTTAATATCCACCAAAATCACATCCGGACCGATGCGGCAAATGCAGTGCCAGGGGATCACATAATCGTCCCGGCAGCCCATAAGCCCTAAATACCGGCTGGGCCCGGGCACGATGATGGCAGTTAAACGCCCCTCCGGCAATTCCACGCGGGCATCGCTGACAAAGCCCAGCCGCCGTCCGTCGGCAACGCAAATGACCTCTTTGCAGTAAAGGTCAGAAAATTTGGTTATCATTCTGACACCCCCAATTCGTTACTTAAATATACGCGCAGAGGGTAAAATTATGATTTTCCACAGGTTAAATTTCCAAAACTTCATAAAAAATGGTTGACGGGTATAGCTTTTTCGGTTATACTATCGTAGTATGACTATCTATGGTCAGATATTTTGTGTTGCTGCGGCCACATTTTGGCTGCCGAGCATATGTGAATTTTGAGGAGGTGTCCCCACATGAAGCGTACCTATCAGCCCAGCCGTCGTCATCGTTCCAAGGTCCACGGTTTCCGTATGAGAATGGCTACTTCCAACGGCCGCAAGGTTCTTGCCCGTCGCCGTGCCAAGGGCCGCAAGGTTCTGTCTGCCTGAGCATGATCGCCATTGGTAGATCCGCAGCGTGCGCATAAGCGCATAAATGGGAGTGAAAGCAGGGCGATTTGCCCTGCTCCCTTTTTTATCTGGACAATCTCTTAAAACATCTTTTCTCTTGGTGTCGGGTCTTTCACCCCATACCGCCAAAAATGTCCCTTGAAATACACAAAGTATGTCTGCGGGCCATTTTTGTCTGTATGAAATGAAATCCCTCGCCACCAATTAAAAAATCTGTTTTTGCGAGAATGTCTTTTGGTGTTCTTGATAAGAAAGATCTTCGATGTTCTATCTCTTCGAGCGTGCCTGGTTTTCTCGTTGAATAATTAGTTTGCGAGATTTTGTTTTCCGTTTTGCAAAGAAGAAGTCTTAATTTGGAGAAACCTTCTTTGGTTTGGAGATGTGTTATGAAATTTTCCTGCAGCCTAAAGCTTAATCATATATTCAGGCGGCTTTATAAATCTGCTGCGCAGGCAAATTCCTATCTTGTGCTGTACTGTAGGCCCAACCATACCGAGCAAAACCGGGTGGGCATTACCGTAAGTAAAAAGTTGGGAAAAGCGGTGATCCGTAACCGGGTGCGCCGCAGGCTGCGTGAAGTTTACCGGCTGAATGAAAGTCTGTTTGCTGCCGGCTACGATATCGTTGTGGTAGCCAGAAGCCGGTGTATCAAGGCAAGCTTTCAGGCTTTGACGGATGCCTATATTTCCCTGGCAAAAAGCGCCGGGATCCTGGCAGAAAACCATCAATGAAACGCATTTTTTTAGCGCTCATTACCTTTTATCAAAAACACATCTCACCCCTGACTCCCCCAAGCTGCCGATATACCCCTACCTGCTCGCAATACGCCCGAGAGGCTATCACCAAATACGGCGCGGCCAAAGGTGGCTGGCTGGCACTACGCAGAATATTGCGCTGCCATCCCTTTAGCAAACACGATCCTATTGATCCTGTGCCGTAATTAAGCTGAGGGGAGTTGACCCCCGATAGGTTTTGACAGGCTGTTTTCCGCCAATATTGCGGAAAATTCCTTGACAATACCAATGGGTATTCCCTTCGGAATTTTTCTTATCTTGCCAAAAAACAGCTCTGCCAAAACTGCACAGCACCCCACAGCAAGGAGTTTTGCTTTGGATTTTTATGCAGATGACGCAGCTTTGCTGACGCAAAGCAAGGAAGATAAAGAAAAATACAAACAAAAGAACTGCTGTGGGGCTGTCGGAGTTCGACTTCCCTCAGCTTAAGGAGTATTTACTATGATTTTCGCACAAATTTCCAGTATTTGGGACTTGATCCAAGTACCCTTTGGTTGGATCATGGGTGTGCTCTACCAACTGACCCACAGCTACGGTGGCGCTCTGCTGTTGTTCACCGTGGTGCTGAAGCTGGTACTGCTGTACCCCACTATGCGCAGCAAGCGCAGCATGATGAAGATGAGCCGGCTGTCTCCCCAGATCCAGTTCATCCAGAAAAAGTATGAAAATGACCGCCAGAAGCAGGCAGAAGCCACCCAGGCTCTGTACAAAGCAGAAGGCGTTTCTATGGGCGGCGGCTGCCTTTGGAGCCTGGTGCCCATGCTGCTTTTATTCCCCATTTATGCCGTTGTCCGTCAGCCTCTGTACTACATGCTGGACATGGGCTGGGAAGCCATCGATACTGTCTGCAGAAACTTTGGCTTGGACGGCAACAACTATTACCGGGAAATGGTTGCCGCAAGCAATATGTTTATCAACTCCGGCGGCGCAGAAGGTGTGAACTTTGCCTTCCTGGGCATAGACCTGTCCGCCACTCCCCAGTATAACATTTTTGACAGCTCTGTTTGGGCCTGGGACTGGGCCCACATCGGTCTGTTCCTGCTGCCTGTGCTCTCTGCCGGTAGCCAGATTTTGACCATGTTCATCTCTCAGAAGATGAACAACTCTGTTGTTACCAACGAAAAGGGCGTTCACGACGAAAAGACCGCCAAGGAAGCCCAGAAGAACAGCTCCACCAAGACCATGATGTATATCATGCCCATCATGTCTTTGCTCATCGGCTTCGGTATGCCTGCAGCAATGAGCCTTTACTGGCTGGCGCAGGGTCTGATCGGTACTGCTATCGATGTGATCCTGACCACCCATTACCGCAAGGTTTATGACGCAGAGGATGCTTCTAAGTTCCGTGCCGCTCTGGAAGAAGAAGAGCGCCAGATGGAAAAGGAGCGTATCCGCGCAGAGCGCCGCGCCGCCAACCCCGACGGCATCACCCAAAACACCAGCAAGAAGAAGCTGCAGCAGAACAAGCAGAAGGAGCAGGAAGCCGCCAAGGCTGCCGCTGCCCGGGAATATGCGGAAAAGAAGGGCATTTCCTTTGAGGAAGCCGAAAAGAAAGCCCCTCTGTCCGGCGTAGAAGGCCGCCCCAACTGCAAGGGCCGCGCCTACAATCCCAACCGCTACAGCGAGAATACGGAGGAATAATATGGAAAAGACCATTATTACTACCGGCAAGACCATTGACCTTGCCATTGAAGCTGCTCTGGCGCAGCTGGGTCTGGACCGGGACAGTGTTTCCGTTCAGGTCCTCTGCCAGGCAAAGCCCGGTTTCCTGGGCTTCGGTGCTACCCCTGCCAAGGTAGAGGTGACCTATGAAGCACCCGACCTGAAGCCGGAAGCTCCCAAAAGCGCTCTTGGCGCTGCATCCCGCTCCAAGCCCAAGGCTGCTCCCGTTGTAAAGCAGCCTGAGCCGCCCAAGCCCGAAGCACCCAAAGCTGAAAAACCCGTTGCTCCCAAGGCTGAAAAGCCTGTTGCTCCCAAGGTGGAAAAGCCCAAGGCAGAGCCTAAAGTCTACACCCCCGCCGAGCCGGGCAGCGTGGAAGAAAAGATCGAAATCTTCCTGAACGGTCTGCTGGCCGGTATGGGCTCTACCGCTGTTGCCCACGCAGTCAAGCAGGAGGGCAATACTTATTTTGCTGAACTGGTAGGTGAAGATCTGGGTTACCTGATCGGCCGTCGTGGCGATACCCTGGATGCCATCCAGCACCTGTGCAACTACTCCGTAAACCGGGGTGTTGAGGGTCACATCCGCATCAATGTGGATGCTGAATGCTACCGGGAAAAGCGGGAGGACAGCCTGCGCCGTTATGCCGTTAAGAAGGCTCAGCAGGTGCTCAAGGCTCACCGCCGCACCACATTAGAGCCTATGAACGCTTATGAGCGTCACGTGATCCACGCCAGCCTGCAGGATATGGACCGGATCACCACCTACTCTGTTGGCACAGAGCCCAACCGTCGCGTCGTTATTGAATATGTTCGTTAACAAAAAAGCCTGTTGCGAAAAGCAACAGGCTTTTTTATAAACTTATGCTTGCAAAGAAAGCTTTTCCATTGTAATATATACTTGGAATTGAATGGGTAAGACCCATATTTTGTATTAAAGGAGTATCCGCTATGAAAACAAAAGCTGTTCGTATTCACGGCAAGATGGATCTGCGTCTTGAAGAAGTGAATTTGCCGGAGATCGGCCCTGATGATGTTCGCATCCGGGTGGTATCCGACAGCCTGTGTATGTCTACCTACAAGGCAGCCATCGAGGGCGGCGATCACAAGCGCGTTCCCAACAACTGCGCTGAGAATCCCACCATCGTAGGCCACGAGTTCTGCGGTGATATCGTAGAGGTCGGTGAAAACTGGAAGAATAAGTATAAGGTTGGCGACAAGTTCGTTATTCAGCCTGCTCACTACTATAAGGGTTCTCAGGAAGCTCCTGGTTACTCTTATTCCTACTGCGGCGGCAACTCCCAGTACTGCAATGTGCCCATCGAGACTCTGTTGATGAACTGCCTGCTGCCCTACAACTCTGATACTTACTACTACGGCTCTCTGGCTGAACCTTTGAGCTGCGTTATCGGTACTTTCCACGCTATGTACCACACCAAGGCCGGTTCTTATGTCCACGAAATGGGCATTAAGGAAGGCGGCAAGATGGCATTGCTTGCCTCCGTTGGCCCCATGGGTCTGGCTGCTATCGACTATGCGCTGCACTGCGACCGTCGTCCCAGCCTGCTGGTAGTTACCGATATTGACGAAGCCCGTCTGGAGCGTGCCGCTTCTATCTACACTGTGGAAGAAGCTGCAAAGAACGGCATCGAGCTGCACTATGTTAACACCCGTATGGAGAACGCTACCGCATACCTGCGTGAGCTCACCGGCGGCACCGGTTACGACGATGTGGTTTGCTTTGCCCCCGTCAAGCCCGTTATCGAGCAGGCTGACGCCATCCTGGGCTTCGACGGCTGCCTGAACTTCTCTGCAGGCCCCACCGATCCCAACTTCAAGGCCAACTTCAACTGGTTCAATGTCCACTACCTGTACACCCACGTGGTTGGCACTTCCGGCGGCAACACCAACGATATGATGGAAGCCATCGAAATGATGAATGCCGGCAAGCTGAATCCCTCCGCTCTGGTCACCCATATCGGCGGCCTGAATGCTGTTATCGACACCACTCTAAACCTGCCCAAGATCCCCGGTGGCAAGAAGCTGATCTACACCCAGATCGACCTGCCTCTGGTGGCTATCTCCGAGTTTGAGGAGAAGGGCAAGACCGATCCCATGTTTGCTGAGCTGGACCGTATGTGCAAGGCAAACAACGGCCTGTGGAATCCGGAAGCAGAAAAGTATCTGCTGGCCAACGCTCCCAAGCTGAACTAATAAAACAAAAAGGGCAAGCTGCGGCTTGCCCTTTTTACAATATACCGAAAAAAATACTTTCTTTTCCGCTGGTTTTATTGTAAAATAAAGCCAGCGGTGTTTTGCCGCTTCCAAAAGAAAGAAGTGAATGCCTATGAATAAATTCAAGCTTACAAAACTGGAAAAGAACTGGATCTTGTACGATGTGGGTAACTCCGCATTTGTCCTGCTGGTAGCAACGCTTTTGCCCATCTATTTTAATAACCTTGCCAGCTCCGCCGGCCTTTCTGAGGCAGATTATCTGGCATACTGGGGTTATGCAGGCTCTATTGCTACCTTGCTGGTGGCTATCATCGGCCCGATCTGCGGCACGATGGCCGACCGGAAGGGTTTCAAAAAGCCGCTGTTCATTATCACTATGCTTTTGGGCGCTTTTGGCTGCCTTGCTCTGGGCGGCGCCTGGAGCTGGCTTTCCTTCCTTGCCATTTTCGTTGTGGCAAAGGTAGGCTTCTCCTCCAGCTTGGTGTTCTATGATTCTATGCTCACAGAAGTCACCACCGAAGACCGGATGGACAATGTTTCCTCTATGGGTTATGCCTTCGGCTACATCGGCTCTGTTATTCCGTTCTTAGTATGCCTTGTGCTGGTGTTGGCAAACACAGCTTTTGGCATTTCCCAAGGCACTGCCCTGATTATTGCCTTTGCCATCACCGCTGTTTGGTGGATCCTTTGCACCGTTCCTCTGCTGCGCAGCTATAAACAGACCGCTTTCCAGCCCCCTGTAAAGAACGCCATTGCCCAGACATTCCGTCAGCTGGCAAACACCGTAAAGGAAGCCAAGAGCAAAAAGCACGTATTTTTATATCTGATCGCATTTTTCTTCTTTATTGATGGCGTTTACACCATCATCGATATGGCCACCGCTTACGGCACTTCTTTGGGTCTGGATACCACCGGCCTGCTGCTGGCGCTGTTGGTGACTCAGATCGTAGCCTTCCCCTGTTCCATCATTTTTGGCAGACTTTCCGGCAAGTACGATACTGCATTGCTCATTAAGGTCTGCATCATTTGCTACACCGGTATTACCCTTTTTGCCATCTTCCTGTCCACCCAGTGGCAGTTCTGGATGCTGGCAGTTATGGTAGGTATGTTCCAGGGTGGCATTCAGGCGCTCAGCCGTTCCTACCTGGGTAAGATCGTGCCTGCTGAAGAAAGCGGCAAGTTCTATGGCCTGATGGACATTTTTGGCAAGGGCGCAAGCTTTGTGGGCCTGACTTTGGTTGCCGCCATCAGCCAGCTTACCGATGGCTGGTCTTTGGATCTTGGTTTTGCCGTGATCCCCAACACCGGTATTGCCGTCGGCTCTCTGGTGGTGCTGTTCGTCATCGGCTACATCCTGTTCTGCAAAGCCGATTCTCTGGCTAAAAAAGCAAATTCTTAATGCTTTAAGGAGTGTTATTTATGTATTACCGTATGAATGTTGCAGGTCTTGAGAGAGATCTTCCCATCTGTAAAGTTACTGACAGCCTGTATATTGCCGGCTTTGTGATCTTTGGTGATCAGGAGCTGACCGTTGCCTGCGCTAAAGAACTGCTGGCAAGAGCCCCCCAGTACGATTACATCATCACCGCTGAAGCAAAGGGCATCCCCCTTGCCCACGAAATGGCTCGTCAGAGCGGCGCAAAGAAGTATTTCCTGGCCCGCAAAGGCCCCAAGCTGTATATGACCGGTGTTTTTGAAGCCTCCGTTAAGTCCATCACCACCGCCAAGGAGCAAAAGCTGTTCCTGGATACCGCTGATGCAGAGCTGATGAAGGGCAAGCGCATCTTAATTGTGGACGATGTGATCTCCACCGGTGAAAGCCTGCTGGCGCTGGAAGCCCTGGTAGAAAAGGCTGGCGGCATCATTGCCGGCCGTATGGCTGTGCTGGCTGAGGGCGACGCACAGGACCGCAAGGACCTGATCTACCTGGAAAAGCTGCCCCTGTTTAACCCCGACGGCACGATTATGGAATAAAATTTTTGCCCCCTCTATTAAGAGGGGGCACACCTATATTAAGAGAGTTTTTATGAATTATGTAAACTGCAAATTTTGCCCCAGAGCCTGTGGTGTTGACCGCTCAACCGGTGAAACCGGCTTTTGCGGCGCACCGGGTACTGCGCTCATTGCCAAAACTATGCTCCACAAGTGGGAAGAGCCTGTTTTAGCCGGTCAAGGCGGCAGCGGCGCTATCTTCTTTGGCGGCTGCAATTTAGGCTGCACCTATTGCCAAAACCGGGCCATCAGCCAAAAAGCCGTGGGAACACCCACCGATGGAAAAGCGCTTCGTAAATTAATGGAAGATTTGATCGCCCAGGGCGCAGAAAACATCGACCTGGTTACTGCCGCGCCCTATCTTCCTACGGTGCTGGAGGCTTTAAGCGAGCCGTTGCCCGTTCCGGTGGTGTATAACACCGGCGGCTACGAATCCGCAGCTGCCATCGATGCCCTGGCAGGCAAGGTGGATATTTATCTGCCGGACTTAAAATATGCTGACAGCGCCCTTGCCAAAGCCCTTTCCCACGCACCGGATTATTTTTCTGTTGCCACTGCCGCCATCGAAAAAATGGTGCAGCAGGTTGGCCCGGTACAATGGGAAGGGGATAAGGTGAAAAAAGGCGTGATCATCCGCCATTTGATCCTGCCGGGACAGGTGGAAAACAGCCTGAAAATACTGGACTGGATCGGACAATCTTTCTCCAAAGGCGAAGTTTTGGTCAGCCTGATGCGCCAGTATACCCCTATGCCCGGTTCGGTAGCGCCCTTTGACCGCGCTGTAACGGAAGAAGAATATCAGGCGGTGCTCAGCTGGATGTTCTTAAATGACTTAGAAGGCTTTACCCAGGAAGAAACCGCCGCTGACAAAAGCTTTATTCCGGAATTTTAGTATACAAGCCCTCCTTTGTGCATAGGCTTTAGCACGAAGGAGGGGTTTTTTATGAAGCGAATGCTTTGCGCTGTTTTGCTGTTTTCCTTAATTTTTCTTTGGCATCCTATGCCTGCCCAGGCTGCCCCTATGGAAATCAAAGCAAAAAGCGCGCTTTTAATGGATGTAACCACCGGTACGGTGCTTTTTGAGCAAAATGCCCACGAGGCCCTTGCCCCCGCCAGCGTTACCAAGGTTATGACGCTGCTTTTAATTATGGAAGCCATCGACAGCGGAGCGATTGGCTGGAACGATATGGTCACCGCATCAGAAACAGCTGCTGCCAAAGGGGGCAGCCAGGTCTACCTGAAAGCCGGGGAGACTATGAGCGTTTCCGATATGGTAAAGGCCATTGCCGTTTCCTCTGCCAACGATTGCGCCTGCGCCATGGCAGAGCATCTATGCGGCAGCGAAAGCGCCTTTGTGGATAAAATGAACGAACGGGCTAAAGAACTGGGAATGAACGACACCCATTTTGTCAACTGCACCGGTTTAGATGACGGTGAGAATGCCGCCCAGCACAAAACCTCTGCCCACGATATTGCCCTGATGTCCGCAGAGCTTCTGAAAAACCACCCGGATATTAAAAAATACACCACCATTTGGATGGATACCCTGCGAAACGGTACTTTCGGCCTTTCCAACACCAATAAGCTCATCCGCTTTTACCCCGGCGCAACGGGCCTGAAGACCGGCTTTACCTCCCAGGCAGGCTACTGTCTTTCCGCTTCTGCCCAAAGAGACGGTATGGAGCTGGTTGCTGTGGTTATGGGGGCAAAAACCACCCAGGACCGGTTTAACGCCTGCAAAAGCTTGCTGGATTACGGCTTTGCCAACTTTGCCCTGATCCAGCCATCTTTAGAGCAGCTGCCTTCTGTATCTGTAAAATTAGGTACGAACAGCGCGGTGGAGGCAGCGCCATCGGGGCAAAGCTGCCTGCTCATTGAAAAGGGGCAGAAAAATCAGGTAAGTACCCATATAGAACTGGAAGAAATGGTCACCGCACCTGTAAGCCAGGGGCAGCGGTTGGGAACGCTGACCATTAAAGCCGGGGAGCAGGTGCTGGCGCAAATTCCTATGGTGGCAAAAGAAGCCGTTCCACGGCTCACCTTTGGTGATTTGTTCCTGCAGATGCTTAAACATATTACAATGGCAAAATAATGAACAAGGGGATTTTATAAATCCCCTTGTTATTTTTGCGTTTGTGCGATAGAATATAAAAAACAGAAAGGAGGGCGCAGTATGTCCTATTGGGAGATCACAATAAAGACCGCATCTGCCGGCATCGAGCTTTTAGCTGAAAAGCTGACAAGCGGCGGCTTTGAAGATCTTGTTTTGGAAGACCAGCAGGAGCTGGAAGGCTTTTTGGATCAAAACCGGGCCTACTGGGATTATATTGATGAAGCCCTCCAGGAGAAGCTTCAGGGGCTTTCCCAAGTAAAGCTTTATTTGGAAGCAGGAGACCAGGCAGGTTTAGAGCGCATCCAAAGTATTTTGGATGGCTTTAAGGATAGCTGCCCGGAGCAGATCCGAGGCTCTTTGGAGCTGACGGTCACCGCCTTGCAGGATACCAATTACGAAGAAAGCTGGAAGGAAAATTATCCTCCCCAGCCGGTGGGTGAAAAACTGGTGGTGCTGCCTTACTGGCTGGCAGATACCTATGAAGACGACCGTTTACCGGTAATTTTAGACCCCGGTCTTACTTTTGGTACAGGCGCTCATGCTTCCACCCAAATGGTTATGGCCGCAATGGAAAAATTAAATCTAAAGGGCGCATCCTGCCTTGATTTAGGAAGCGGCAGCGGTATTCTCTCTATTGCCGCGCTGCGCCTTGGCGCAAAGCAGGCTACCGGTGTGGATATTGATCCAAAGGCAGAGGTCATCGCCCGGGAAAATGCCGCCTACAACGGCTACGGCAGCGAAAAATTTACAGCCACCACCGGCAATGTGACCACCGACAAAAAGCTGATGGCCACTTTGCAGGAAAAAGACTATGATTTGGTTCTTGTAAACATCGTTGCAGATGTAATCATTTCTCTTTGCCCTGTTTTGCCCCGGTTTTTGAAAGAGGACAGCCATCTGCTCCTTTCCGGCATTCTGCACACCCGCCTGAACGAAGTGCTGGCGGCTTTGGAACAGGCAGGTCTTACCGCCGAAAAGGTATATTCTCAGGACGATTGGCGCTGCGTATATGCCAAAAGGAGGTGCCTATGAGCATTCCTTACCGCACCCGCTGCGCTATTAAGCGGTTTTCAACCGCCCTTTTGATCCTGCTGGCTGTAGCCGCTTTGCTGCTTATCCTATGGCTTTTATGGCTGGGTAGGTTTGTGGTATATACCCGGGATGAAGGCGTCCGGCTGGACTTTGACCGGCCTGCAACCAATCTTGCAGGAGAATTGGCGCAAAAACCCATTATTGAAAATCACATCACCGTGTATTATAACGAGGGCGATAACCAGATCAATACCTCTACAGAGATGACCCGCATTTCCGGTTATTACATCTCCGGCGCAGAACTGGAAGATGATCTGGATGGCATCCTTGCCCAGGTACGGCAGCTGCCCAAGGGCGCAGCTGTTATGGTGGATGTAAAAAGCGCCTACGGTAATTTCTTCTATTCTTCCACCGTCAGCGAGCATCGCAACCCCGACCTGGATACAGAAGCGATGGACGCCTTTATTGCAGAGATCAATAAGCTTGGCTATTATACCATTGCCAGAGTGCCTGCTTTGCGGGATAAAAACTTCGGCCTTGCCAACACCTCCTGCGGTTTGGCGGAAGCCGGCGGCTGGCTTTGGGAAGACAGAGGCTTCTACTGGCTTGACCCCACCAAGGAAGGCACTATCACATTCCTTGCCCAAATCGCATTGGAGCTGCGGGGCTTAGGCTTTAACGAAGTCATGTTTTATGATTATTACTTCCCCGACTCCGGCGGACGGATCGTGTTTAACGGAGATAAGCAAAAAGCATTGGAAGATACCGCTAATACGCTGGTTAAAACCTGCGCCACCGATTCCTTTGCCGTATCCTTCACCCAAAGCGCCAGCTTTAAGCTGCCGGAAGGCAGAAGCCGTTTGTATCTGGAAAATATCGTTGCCACCGATGCAGCAAATGTTGCCCTGCAGACCGGTTTTGAAAACCCGGATGTAAAAGCGGTATTCATCACCCAGGTTCACGACACCCGTTTTGACCCCTATAGCGTCCTGCGTCCCATTTCTATGGTTTATTAAAAATAACCGTTGAGCTTTCGCTCAACGGTTATTTTTTATCATTACGACTGCCGTTCTGCTGGGCAGGTACAGCTGAATATAGGGCTTGCCGGTATCATCTAAAATCGCTTCATAGCTTTGATGATAGATCCGTCCATAACCGCCTACATTAAAATCATCGGTTGACATAACAACACTGTAACCGCCTTCTTTCTCAACGGGGATCACACAATCGGTAAAGGATTCCGTGGGGTTGAAATTATAGGCAAACACTGCATCACCCTTACTGTAAGCCAATAACTTTTTACTGTTATCCAGCAGCAGCTGCTTATCCCAGTGGGTAAGCAGCTTTGTATTTTGGGCAAGACTTACCATCTGCTTTTCAAATTCATTCAAATACCGGTATTTAAGCGTTTCATTGTCTTTTAGACTCCACTGGCGGCGGCAATAATGATAGCTCCAGCCGTTGCCTTCCCGGGGAAAATCGATCCATTCCGGGTGACCAAATTCGTTGCCCATAAAGGTAAGATAGCCGTTTCCGCCCAAACTCATGGTGAGCAGGCGGATCATTTTATGCAGCGCCATACCCCGGTCGATGACCATATTTTGATTGTCCGCGCCCATACCCCAGTACATTTCCTGATCGCAAAGGCGGAACATAATGGTCTTATCACCCACCAAGGCCTGATCGTGGGACTCGCAGTAGCCGATTACCGGCTCACCGGGTCTTCTGGAAGCAAGCTCATAATAGATACTGTTTAAGTCCCAATATTCATCCGGTGTTTCCTTCAAAAGACGGATCCACATATCCGGCTCACCCATAGCAAGGCGATAATCAAAACCGATACCTCCCTGATTGATGGGCAATGCCAAACCGGGCAGGGCAGAGGTATCTTCTGCGATGGTAATGGCATGTTTATTTACCTGCCGTACCATTTCATTGGCAAGCTGCAGATAAGTCACCGCCTGGGTATCTGTATTCATGGAAAAATACTGATCGTAGCCGGTAAAGGCCGTGCCCAAGCCGTGATCGTGATAAAGCATAGAGGTAACTCCATCAAAGCGGAAACCGTCAAAATGGTATTCTGTTTGCCAGTATTTTAAATTACTGAGCAGGAAATGGATAACCTCGTTTTTATCGTAATTAAAGCACTTTGTACCCCAGGCAGGATGATCGCCCTTTGCGCCCTCATGGAAGAACTGATAGGAAGTACCATCAAATTCGTTGATGCCCTCCCGGGTATTGGTGCAGGCGTGGGAATGGACCACATCCAAAAGCACCGCAATGCCCATTTTATGGGCTTCATTAATAAGCTTTTTCAGATCCTCCGGTCTGCCAAAGCGGGAAGAGGCAGCAAAGAAATTGGTCACCTGATAGCCAAAGCTGGCATAGTAAGGATGCTCCATAATGGCCATGATCTGCAGGGTATTGTAGCCCAATTCTTTTACCCGAGGCAGCACATACTGTCTGAACTCATCGTAAGTACCCACCTTGCCATCTTCCTGAGCCATACCGATGTGGCACTCATAAATGAACAGTTCTTTTTTAGGCTTAAAGCCCTTGTCATCCCAAATAAATTCTTCCTTGGGATCGTAGATCACGCCATTCCAGCTGCCGTCTTTCTCCTGGATCACCCGGTTGATATATAAAGGAATACGCTCCAAAACCTGCCCGGCATGATGTACCAAAGTCATCACCCGGCAACCGTCATACAAAGCATCTTCCGGCAATTCCAAAGTGAAAACACCGTTTTTTCCCTTTTCCATAGGATAAGAAAAACGATCCCAGTTACAAAAATCACCGGTCAAATATAATTTTTCTGCAGCCGGGGCCCACTCTCTGTAAATCCACTTACCGTTTTCTTTATGAAAACCATAAAACAGATGTCCGTTGGCAAAATCTTTCAGCTTACCGCCCTGGGGCAAAAGCTCCTTTTTCTTGGCGCGGAAACACCGTTTGCGGTAATCAAGATCCTTTTCAAAGTGTTTTAAAAGGGGATCAAATTCCATAATTTTATGCTTCATTTTGCCACCTTCTTTCTACTAATACTTTAGCCTTTATTTTACCGTTCGTCAAGGCGCAATATTATCCAAAAAAAGACACCGGAAAATGGTTCTTTTGCCCTATAAAAAACCGTTTGTTTTCTATGCTTTTTGGTTATTCTTTTATTATATTGTGTTGGGGAAAAAATGCTTGTTTTTTATTGAAAAATGTGATAAAATTTACTGTGAGAAAATAGTCCCCTTTTGGCCTTTGGTTTTGCCAAAAACTGGTGGATTTTTACAGAAAGGAGTCTTATTATGTACTCTTCAGCCTATGTATGGGCCAAGATCCTGAGCTATCTGGAAGACCGGCTTTCTGCTGTCACCGTATCCGGTTGGTTTGACGATGCAGAAGTGGTGGAACTGACGGAAGAACAGCTAGTCATCTATTCTCCCAGCGATTTTCGCAGAGATTGGATCCGCCGCCGCTGCGCCGAATATATTCAGGACGGTCTGAAAGAAATTTTTAATTCTGACGCAAAATTAGTGGTGCTGGATGATAACCAACTGAAAACCAAAAAAGAGACAAAAGATAAGACCGGTGTTCTGGAATTCAATCCCCAGTTTACTTTTGATAACTTTGTTGTTGGTCCTTCCAATAACTTTTCTTACAATGCAGCTTGCGCAGTAGCTGAAAATCCGGGTTTTGTTTATAACCCTCTGTTTATTTACGGCCCTCCCGGTGTGGGTAAGACCCACCTGCTGTATGCCATTGCCAACCAGGTAAGAAAAAATAATCCCAATGCCAGCATTGTTTACATTAAGGGCGATCAGTTTATCAATGAGCTGATCGATGCCATTAAGTCCGGTAACAATATTGCATTCCGTACCAAGTACCGGGAAGCAGACCTCTTTTTAGTGGATGATATTCAGTTCATTGCCGGCAAGGATTCCACCCAGGAAGAATTTGTCCATACCTTTAACGAGCTGCATCAAAATAATAAGCAGATCGTTCTTACTTCTGACCGGAAGCCCAGTGATATGCCTACTTTGGAAATGCGCCTGCGCTCCCGTTTTGAATCTGGCCTGCTCAGCAGCATTGCCGCGCCGGACTATGAAACCAGAATGGCTATTATTAAAACAAAAGCAATTTCCCTGGGTTTGGATCTTCCTGATGATGTATGTAATTACATTGCCATCAATGTAACCAACAATGTTCGTCAAATTGAAGGCACGGTCAAAAAAATCATGGCTTACCGAAACATCAACAATATGCCTCTGGATCTTCCCAATGTTTCCCGTGCCATTGAGGATATGTTCAAAAGTGAAGGCAGCGCTCTGCCTACGCCCAGCCTGATCATCAGCCAGGTATGTAAGTTCTATTCTGTGGATGACAGCGTGATCCGCGGCACACAAAAGAATAAAAGCGCGGTGGAAGCCCGCCATATGGCCATCTACCTGATCCGCCAGCTGACCAAGTTCTCCTCCACCCAAATTGGTGAAGAGTTGGGCAAGGATCATACCACGGTGCTTTATTCTCTGAACAAAATGGAGCAAGCTTTGAAGCGGGGCGACACGCAGCTGCAAAACCATGTGCGGGATATTACGGCAAATATTAATTCCTGCCTGTAAAAGTTTTCCCCAAGGTTTGTGAAATGTGAAAAGAAATTCTGTTGAATTTTTTCTGTTTTTCTTTTATTCACTTTTCTTTGTGAAATACTGATTTTTATTTCACAACCCCTTGTGAAATAAAAAATAAGGATTCCCAACAGTTTTTCCCTCTTTTCCACAAAATCACATTCCCTACTACGATTACTACAATAAAGATTAATAAATATATATATTTTATATTATTAAGAAACGAGGTTACAAAATTATGCGTTTTACTTGTGAAAAAAGCATGCTCGTGACAGGTCTTAATATTACCGGTCGTACCGTAGCGCAGAAAAGCGCTTTAAGCGCCATTGAAGGCATTTTATGCAAGGTTGGTCATAACCTGAGCCTGACCGGTTACAATATGGAAACCGCTATTACTTATGAAATTGATGCAGAGATCACCGATACCGGCTCCTGCATCCTGCCTGCAAAACTTTTTGGCGATATTATCCGCCGTCTGCCGGAAGGCCCTGTTACCGTTGTAGTGGATGAGCAGTATAAAGTGTCCATCCGCTCCGGTTACGCATCCTTTACCATTTCTGCAGAAAATGCAGAGGATTATCCGGAACTTCCCGATGTGGGCGAAGGCAGAAAAATCTTTATTCCCCAGTCTGCTATGAAAGAGCTGATCTCCGGTACGATCTTTGCGGTCTCTGAAAATCAGGGCAGACCCATTCACACCGGTGTAAAGTTTGAAGTAGAGGACGATACCGTGTCTGCCATCGCTGTAGACGGCTTCCGTTTGGCAAGAAGAACTTACCACACCCAGGAAGCCATTGGCAGAAAGCTCTCCTTTGTAGTGCCTGCTCAGGGCCTGAAGGAAGTGGAAAAGATCCTGACAGAAGACGAAGATGTGGCTTTCATTTTGGGTAACCGCCATATTATGTTCTCTATGGGCAGCGCAACTTTGATCTGCCGTCTGTTGGAAGGTGACTTTTTGGATTGGCGCCGGGTCGTGCCTACCGATTGCCCCATTAAGCTGGTTGCCAATGTGAGCGACCTGGCCGGTGCAATCGAGCGTGTAGGTCTGATCGTTTCTGAAAAGTATAAGAGCCCGGTACGCTGCCTGTTCTCTAATCAGGAGCTTTACCTGAAGACCAATACCACCATTGGTGCAGCAGAAGATAAGTGCAGCTTTGCCGGTGACGGCAAGGAGCTGGAGATTGGCTTCAATGTTCGTTATCTTGCCGATGCTCTGCGGGCTGTTCCCAGTGAAGAAGTGGTGATCGAGCTGACCAATGGCTTAAGCCCCATCGTATTTACTCCGGTGGACGATAAGCAGGATTATGCTTATATGGTTCTGCCTGTAAGAATTAAAAATTAAGGTGTTTCTATGAAGGTTACGGTACACAAAAAGGAAAATCACATTCCTGTGGTGATCTCTACGGAATTTATCAAGCTGGAAAGCGCGCTGAAGCTTTCTAATGCAGTGGCATCCGGCGGTGAAGCCAAAAATCTCATTCAGGATGGCTTTGTTCAAGTCAACGGTGATGTTTGCACCATGCGGGGCAAAAAGCTTTATCCCGGTGATAAATTTCTTTTTCAGGGAAATCTTTACCTGATTACGATCCATGAGACTTTGTGATATCTATTTACGGAATTTCCGTAATTATGAAGAGCTTGATCTTAAATTTGAGCCGGGTGTGAATCTGCTGGTAGGCAGTAACGCTCAGGGAAAAACCAATCTTTTGGAAGCCATTGCGTTTTTAGGCAGCGGAAAAAGCTTTCGTACCCAGAAAAATGCAGAGCTTGTAAAACTGAAAGAAGAGTTTGGTGAAGTTTCCGGCGGTGTATTTTCTCAGGAGCGGCAGCAAACTTTGCGTTGGCTGCTGTTTCCCGGAGCAAAACCCCGTCAGCTTTTCCTGAACGGTGTAAAAAAGAAAGCTTCTTCTCAAATTTCCGGTGTTTTAAATACGGTGCTTTTCTGCCCGGAAGACTTAATGGTTTTAAAATCCGGTGCGTCTTCCAGAAGGCGGTTAGGAGATAATGCCCTTTGTCAGCTGCGGCCTAATTATGAAGCGGCGCTGACGGAATATAACCGAATCTTGGAGCAAAAAAGCCGTATTTTGAAAGATCGCTTTGAAAACCCCGGTCTTTTGGAAATTCTACCGGAATATAATGCCCGTTTGTGTCAGGTAGGTGCGCTGCTGATTTCTTACCGCGCCCGGTTTTATGAAGGTCTTGGTAAGGCGGCAAAGGCTTATCACGAAAGCTTTTCCGGTAATAAAGAAGAATTTTCTTTGGTTTATCATACGGTTTCTACGGTGAAAGATCCTTTTGCGACCGTGGAAACGTTGATAAACGATCTTCGTGCCCATTTGGACAGCCATTATTTTGCAGAACTGGAAAGCACCCAATGCCTGACCGGCCCTCATAAGGACGATTTTTCCGTATTTTTAAATGATATGGATTTAAAAGCCTTTGGCTCACAAGGGCAGACCCGGACGGCAGCAATTAGCCTGAAGCTTGCCCTGCGGGAGCTGATGGCAAATCAGGCCGGTGAAATACCGGTGCTGCTATTAGATGATGTGCTTTCTGAATTAGATCCCAAGCGGCAGGATTTTGTACTCAATCAAATTACTTCCGGTCAGGTATTTATCACTTGTTGCGAACCGGACCGGTTTACGAAATTAGGACAAACCATTCATATTGAACAAGGCAGTGTTATTTAGGAGGACCTTACATGTCTGAGGAAACAAAGGTAACGACCCAATACGGTGCAGAACAAATTCAGGTTTTGGAAGGCCTGGAGGCGGTGCGTAAGCGCCCCGGTATGTACATCGGTTCTACATCCTCTTCCGGCTTGCACCATCTGGTATATGAGATCGTGGATAACTCCATCGACGAGGCCCTTGCCGGTTACTGTAAGCATATTACTGTTACCATCAATAAGGGCGATTCCATCACCGTCACCGATGATGGCCGTGGTATCCCTGTAGATGTGCAGGCACAAACCGGCCGTCCGGCTTTGGAAGTTGTATTTACCGTGCTGCACGCAGGCGGTAAGTTTGGCGGTGGCGGCTATAAGGTCTCCGGCGGTTTGCACGGTGTTGGTGCGTCTGTTGTAAATGCCCTTTCTCAGTGGCTGCAGGTGCGGGTGCATAAAAACGGCAATATTTATGAAATGAAGTTTGCCCGTGGTCACATCACCCAGGAAATGAAAATCGTAGGAACTACCGATAAAACCGGTACGGAAGTTACCTTCCAGCCCGATCCGGAGATGTTTGACGATGTGATTTATTCCTATGATGTGCTTCACGACCGTATGCGTGAGGAAGCCTTCCTGAATGCCGGTCTTTCCATTACCATTACCGATAATCGGGAAGAGGAAGTTAAGACCGAGACGATGTGCTATCAGGGCGGTATCCGGGAGTTTGTCACCTGGACAAACCGGCATAAGACCGCGCTGCACGAAGATGTGATTTATATCAGCGGCAGCAAGGATGATGCTTCTGCAGAAATCGCTGTGCAGTATAATGACGGCTATAACGAGTCCATCCAGTCCTTTGCCAACGATGTGCGCACTCCGGAAGGCGGTATGCACGAAACCGGCTTTAAGACGGCGCTGACTCGTGTTCTGAATAACTACGGTGTGAAAAATGGCCTTATTAAAGGTGATGACAAGGTTTCCGGTGAAGATTGCCGGGAAGGTATCACTGCCATTATCTCTGTAAAGCTCACCGATGCCCAGTTTGAAGGCCAGACCAAAGCCAAGCTTGGTAACGCTTATATCCGTACCCTGGTGGAACAGATTATGGGTGACCAGCTGACCACCTATTTTGAAGAGCATCCGGCTACTGCCCGTGTGATTCTGGAAAAGGCAATGCTTGCCAACCGGGCAAGAGAAGCTGCCCGGAAAGCAAGAGAAAATGCCCGCCGGAAGACCGGTTTGGAATCCGGTGGTATGCCTGATAAGCTGCAGGATTGTAACGAGCGTGACCCGGAACTTTGCGAAATTTACATCGTCGAGGGTGACTCTGCTGCCGGCTCTGCCATTCAGGGCAGAGACTCTCGTTTCCAGGCAATTTTGGCCATGTGGGGTAAGATGCTCAACGTGGAAAAGGCAAGAGCCGATAAGATCTATAATAACGACAAGCTTTATCCCCTGATCTGCGCTTTGGGCGGCGGTATCGGTGAAGATTTTGATGTAGAAAAGCTCCGTTATCATAAGATCGTGATTATGTCCGATGCGGACGTGGACGGCGCTCATATCCGTACCCTGCTTTTAACCTTCTTCTTCCGTTATATGCGTCCTCTTATCGAAAATGGCTATGTGTATTCCGCTGTGCCGCCCCTTTATAAGCTGAAGCGGGGCAAGACCGAGCGGGTGGCCTATTCTGATGAGCAGCGGGATCAGGTATCTGCCGAGCTGCGTGGCGAAAGCAACGCAAAGGTAGAAATTTCCCGCTTCAAGGGCCTTGGTGAAATGGACCCCCACGAACTGTGGGAGACCACTATGGACCCCCAGACCCGCACCCTGCGGCGGATCACTTTGGAGGATGCCCGTCAGGCAGACGAAATTTTTACCATTCTTATGGGTGAGCAGGTTGAACCCCGTAAGGAATGGATCGAGCGCAATGCCCGCTATGCGGTTAACATCGATATCTAAGGAGGTGACGCAAATTGGCAAAGCATAATCGAGATTATAAACCGGAAGAAACCCGCTTCCCGGGTCAGACCATTACTTCTTCCAACCTTGTGGAAGAAATGGAAAAATCCTATATTGAATACGCCATGAGCGTCATCGTTGGCCGCGCCCTGCCGGACGTGCGGGACGGCTTAAAGCCGGTACATCGTCGTATTCTTTATACCATGTATGAAAGCGGTCTGACTTCTGATAAGCCTTTTAAGAAGTCCGCTACCTGCGTCGGTGATGTGCTGGGTAAATATCACCCCCACGGCGACGCCTCTGTGTACGATGCTATGGTGCGTCTTGCTCAGAACTTCTCTATGCGTTATATGCTGGTGGACGGCCACGGTAACTTCGGTTCTGTGGACGGTGACCCCCCTGCAGCTTACCGTTATACCGAGGCCCGGCTTTCCAAAATGTCCAACGAAATGCTGCGGGATATTGACCGGGATACGGTAAATTGGGACCCTAACTTTGATGAATCCCGGAAAGAACCCCGCGTTCTGCCCAGCCGTTTCCCCAATCTGCTGGTAA
>JAZOWK010000045.1:0-5720 GCA_045659205.1 Faecousia sp. | reverse complement strand
ACTCCCATTCCTCACAATGGTTGCCGTCCCCCCAAGCGCCGTCGCGTTTAATTTGCAATAGGAGGAATTAAGATATGGCTAAGAATATGCAGCCTGTGCTGAAGCGTTGCAGAACGCTGGGTGTTTCTCCTGCCGCAATGGGTTATTCCAAGACTTCCAACAAGAACCCCGGCGGCCAGAGAAGAGCTAAGAAGTCTGAGTACGCTACTCAGCTGACCGAGAAGCAGAAGGTTAAGTTTGTTTACGGCATTCAGGAGAAGCAGTTCCGGAACTACTACGAGAAGGCCTCCCGCGCAGAAGGCAACACCGGTGAGGTGCTGCTGACCTTCGTGGAGCGCAGACTGGACAACGTAGTTTACCGTCTGGGCTTTGCCAACTCCCGCCGTCAGGCTCGCCAGCTGGTGAACCACGGTCATTTCACCGTTAACGGCAACCGCGTAAACATCCCCAGCTACCTGGTGAAGGTTGGCGATGTTGTTGCTGTCAGCGAGAAGGCCGCTTCCAACAACTTCTTCAAGAAGCTGAAGGAAGACGATGCTTTCGTTGCTGCTCCCAAGTGGCTGGATCGCGATAAGAATACCCTCACCGGTAAGGTCGTTGCTATGCCTACTCAGGCGGATATCGACTTCGACATCGCAGTCCACCTGATCGTCGAGTTGTACTCCAAGTAATTGACCCCCTGTTGATCGCTTATTTGGATAGGCGGAACATTCTATTCCGCCCACACTAAAAAGGAGGGTATAATTCATGGTTGAAATTGAAAAGCCTCGCATTAATTGTTTTGATGACCTGGAGGATGTATCCTACGGCAAGTATGTTGTAGAGCCTCTGGAGCGCGGTTACGGTATGACTCTGGGCAACTCCCTGCGCCGCATTCTGCTGAGCAGCCTGCCCGGCTACGCTGCTACTTCTGTGAAGATCGCCGGCGTGCAGCACGAGTTTTCCACCATCCCCGGTGTTACCGAGGATGTGACCGAGATCGTCCTGAATGTGAAGCAGCTGATTCTGAAGCTGCACAGCCAGGGCATCAAGACTGTGTATATCGACGCTGTTGGCCCCTGTGAGGTCACTGCCGGCGATATCAAGGCTGATGGCGAGGTTGAGATCCTGAACCCCGAGCTGCACATCTGCACTCTGGGTGAAGGCGCAACATTTAATATGGAGATCACTTTGTCCCAGGGTCGTGGCTATGTGCCTTCTGACCGGAACAAGACCGCTCAAACTGTGATCGGTGTGATTCCCATCGACTCCATCTATTCCCCTGTTAAAAAGGTGAATTATTCTGTGGAGCCCACTCGTGTCGGCGACAAGACCGACTTTGACAAGCTGACCTTAGAGGTCTGGACCGATTCCACCATCTCTGCCAAGGACGCTGTGTCCCTGGGCGCTAAGATCCTCTCTGACCACCTGACTGTGTTCACCGGTCTTTCTGACTCCGTGAGCGCCGGTTCTACCGTGGTTGAGAAGTCTTCCAACGCTCCCGACACCAAGCTGGCTATGACCATTGATGAGCTGGATCTGTCTGTCCGCAGCTTCAACTGCCTGAAGCGCGCTAACATCAACACCGTGGCTGACCTGATCAGCAAGACCGGTGAGGATATGATGAAGGTGCGTAACATGGGCAAGAAGTCTTTGGACGAAGTTCAGAAGAAGCTGGAAATGATGGGCCTGTCCCTGGCCAGCGAAGATTCTGCTAACAACTAATCTAGAAGGAGGAAAAGATTATGTTCGGTACTCGTAAGCTGGGCAAGACCAGCGCACAGAGAAAAGCTATGCTGCGTCAGCAGGTTACCGATCTGCTGGAGAATGGCAAGATCGAGACCACCTTCTATCGTGCAAAGGAAGTGCAGCCTGTGGTTGAGAAGATGATCACCCTGGGCAAGAAGGGTAATCTGGCTGCTTACCGTCGGGCTATGGCCTATGTGACCAAGGAAGATGTGGTGCAGAAGCTGTTCAAGGAGATCGCTCCCAAGTATGCTGACCGTAACGGTGGCTACACCAGAGTGACCCGCACCGGTCCCCGCCGCGGTGACGCTGCTGAGATGGCTGTCATCGAGCTGGTTTAATTGATTAAAAGGCGTATCGCATATGCGATACGCCTTTTTTCTTGCAAAAGCTGGAAAATGCAGGTACAATAATAAAAAACATTTGGAGGATGGCAATATGAATAAGCTTTCCAAAGTCCTTGCGCTGTTGCTGGCGTTGTGCTTGCTGTTTAGTATGGCCGGCTGCGGCGCACCTTCTGCAAAACCCACGGACGCATCTACGGACGCACCTACGGAAGCCCCCACGGAAGCTCCTACGGACGCACCTACAGAAGCACCTACGGAAGCTCCTACCGAGGCTCCCACAGAAGCCCCTACACAGGCACCTACAGAAGCACCTACGGAGGCTCCCACAGAAGCCCCTACACAGGCTCCCACGGACCCTCCTACAGATCCTCCTACAGACCCGCCCAGCGTAGAGCCCTTGGATATGTATGCTGCCCAAATGATAGTAGGCACGTACCACACTTATTGTGCCTTTGGTGTATGCGAAACCGGATATGATTATGTGGACGAAGACACAAGGAATGCCGTTCTGCTTTCCGCTGGCTATGATGAGGAAATACTACAGCTGTACGCTGTGAGTAAAGTGCCCTGCTGTACGACCCAGGTCCAGGCCCGTACCCATGCAGAATACTATGTGAATCCCCAGATGCTGCCCGATGTGAGCAGATGCGAAGCAGCGCCCATTGAATATAACGGCGCTCTGTATTCTGTGGCAGCACCTATGGGCTATGGCGGCTATTACTTTGACCAAACACCCGTGATGGTGGATGATGTGACCTGTATGGTAGAAATGCACGAGGACTATACTGAAAGCATGCCGGTGGCTTATTTCCGTTGGACGGGCGACCACTGGATATTGCAGGCTATCACTTATTAAACAAGCAAACAGGCGTGCCGATCGGCACGCCTGTTATTTATGCTGTTCCGTACAGAGCCAAAGTAAAGCGGTGGAGGGCCTTGTCCCGCTTGCGGTAGACGGTGGATTGTTCAGAGCCCAGCTCAACGCACAGGCGCTCCACAGCGCCCCGTTCCGGGTAAATATAAAGTCTGTGTAGCACCAGCTTTTCCTCCGGTGTCAGGGCACCTAGCGCCCTGTTGGTAATGGTGAGCCATTGCTGTGCCTGGTGCAGCGCCAGCTGCAGCTCCTGCCGCTTTACCATATTGTTTAAAAGGGCATCTTCCTGCCCACGACGGTTACCGGTGGTAACAGGTGCGTCAAAGCCGGCAGAACGTAACGCACCGGCAGCTTCTTCCAGCCGGGTGATCTCCTGGGGCAGATTTTGCTCTGCCAGGCGCATTGCGTCATATTTTCGCAGCTTTTCAACGGCTTCTTCCTTCCAGTTCATACAAACACATCCTTTCGGCTCTCATCCCAGGCTCTCCGGGAAGGACATGGGCTTGTACACAGATCTTTGGGACAGCGGCAGGCCGCACAGGGATCGTTTTGCAGATAGGCGCGGGTTTGGCTGGGGTGGGCATAGCGCGTGCCGCCAACAGATATGCCAACGGGCATTAAAACTTCTTGTTCCTTAGCTTGCCGTGGCTGACCTCGCAGAGAATCCCAACGGTTTATAAACCATCGCCGCCAGATCTGGCAGTTCTTATTTTCGCAGTTGCGGGGATCTTTCACCCGGTTGCACCGCAGGCAAGGGCTGGTCTGCTGTAAATTCATTCTCATGTTTTAATCCTCCTTCTTCGCATCGCAGACAGTATTTGGAAAGGCTGTATACCGGAAGTCCGCAGAAAGCGCACCAACCGGTAGGGTAGGGGTCGTGGCGCTGACTTGGGGGGAGCAGACCGTGGTAAACGGGCCTTCGGTTATGGGATTGTAAGTACTGAATATATCCTTTCAAAGGTTACCTCCATAGTGATTATGGGGTGGCTTTAAGGCCATAATAGTACTTGAACAAGTACTTGTCAAGGCTTTGAAACCTATTTTGGAGAAGTTTATGTACTTGCACAAGTACAAGCCGACAAATTTAGACATTTTTTACAAACCTTATGAATGGGAAATTTTTGGGAAGTTTTGCGTTGCGGCCCAAAGGACGCAACGCATCGATATCGATCCCTTGCAGGATCGTCGATATGTGCTCTGCACTCGATATACCGCTATGCGGTTCGATATGCCTGCGGGCGAGAGGGGATCGGTATCATATCGAAACCGATCGAAAGAAAGGTTATATCGAATTTGCTATGGCAGATATATCGAGCCGAGCCTGTGAGGCATATCGACATTACAATATATCCAAACGAGTGTTGGGAAGAATCACGTCCGATGCAGATGTATTTTGTTTGCAATTATTGCCCTTGTATGGTATAGTAACGGAAAGAACCATTGTGAGGTTATGAAATGGATTACATTGTTTTGGATATGGAGTGGAATCAGCCTTGGCCCGGCTCTCCTTCCGCCCGTAAAGTGCTGCCGGTGCAGATCCGTGGTGAGATTTTGCAGATCGGCGCGGTGCGGGTGACGGAGGATCGGGAAGTGGCCGATGAATTTCAGGTGCTGATCCGCCCCAAGTTTTATAAAAGGCTGAACCGTCGTGTCAGCAAGCTTACCGGTATTAAGGAAAGCCAGCTGCGGGATGAGGGTGTGGCTATGGAAGATGCCATTGCCGCTTTTAGAACATGGTGCGGCAGCGACGTGATCTTCCTGACCTGGGGCTTTGACGATATTACCATTCTGCGGGAAAACCTGCGGCTTTACGGCCTGGATGAAAACTGGGTCAGCCGCTGGTACAACGCCCAGATGATCTTCAATGCCCAGACCGACGGATCTAATGCCCAAAAGGCATTGAAGACCGCTATGGAGATGTTTGAGATCGAGCCCAGCCGCCCGGCTCACGATGCTTTGGGCGATGCTTACCACACCGCCCTGATCTGCGCAAGGCTGGATCTGCAGCGGGGTATTACGGAATATGAGGACGCTCTGAAAAGCCATGTAAACGGCTTCCACGGCGCAGAGCTGCCCGGCTGCATCAGCCGCAAGGTGTTTTACGATTATGCGGACAAGCGTGCCGCCCTTTCTGCCATGGCAGGCGCTGAAAATAAGTGTCCTACCTGCGGCAGACAAATGCTTGGTTCTCGCTGGTTTGCCCAGCCGGGTAGACGGTATATGGATCTTGCCAAATGCCCGGAACACGGTGCATTTTTGATCCGTGTGCGGCTTTCCCAGCAGCCGGATGGCACGGTGCGGGTCAGTAGGCTTACCTATGAAGCTACTTCTGAAGCCGCCCAGGCCTATGCCAAGCGGGCAGAGAAGGCCGAGCCGGAAGCCCCCCGTTCCACCACCCGCCGCAGAAGAAGCAGAGTGAAAGAATAAAAAAAGTCCAACACCAAAAGGTGTTGTACTTTTTTGGCAGGGGCAAGATCAACAACTGCCAACAATCCTACGGATTGCCGTCAGTTGCCAATGGACTTTCCCTGTTGCGGTGCCCGATAAAATCTTCGGGCTTATGCTGATCCTCGATTTTATCGACCGCTGCCACTCGCTCAGGTCGCTCCTCCCGCCACCGGCGGCGCTCCCCTCGCTCCCCACGCCCTAAACAAGTGTCCGCCGGACACTTGTTTACCCCAGTGTTAGCACTGGGGTCGGGCTTTCAAGTCCTAGTGCTGCCAAAAAAACCCCGCCGGGGAAGCAACGAGGAATTTTTGGGCGGGGGACCAAGG
>JAZOWK010000044.1:0-4431 GCA_045659205.1 Faecousia sp. | reverse complement strand
GCATGTCGAGTACTCCTTGATACCTTATGGATATCACCCCCTTATCGTATAAGTATTTTTGGACTAAATCATCATACTCGCCATGAATTGTAAGGCTTTCCGACTGGGTCCTATTATAGCACACTCATCGGTTTTGAATTCTACCGCCGGGGCGGTGATGGAGTTGGCAAATCCGGTGATGGGCACTAAAGTGCCTGCGCCTGCGTGCTTTGCCAGATTATCATATAAACTCAAGCCGGTAAACAGGGCAGACAGCGCTACCAAAGACATGGAGCAAGCCGTACCTGCATCTGTTTCATCAAGGCCCAAATACTTGTAAAATTCTAAAAATACCTGCCCCAATGTGCAGATCAAACCGCCCACCACAAAGGCCCAAATACAGTTTTTAAGGCAGGGCGATTTGGGAGATATCTCGCCTACCAGCTTTGCATATTGCTTTTCGGTCATATACATCCCTCCGCAGCTATCTTCTCCCGAATCCCAAAAACTATGCGCCCGTAAACTGGCTCTTGTAAATTCCGCATTTTTGTGGTAGAATAAATTGAATTATTATGTAATATTATGCCTTCGGCCGGGCTTAACCGCCAAGGCTTCCTATCACGATTACGGAGCGAATGTTATGTCAACCTTAATACAAGAGATCAACCGCCGCCGGACCTTTGCTATTATCTCCCACCCCGACGCCGGTAAAACCACCTTAACGGAAAAATTCCTGCTCTACGGCGGCGCTATCGCCCAGGCCGGTGTTGTCAAGGGCAAGAAAAATTCCCGCGCCGCCACATCTGACTGGATGGAGATCGAAAAGCAGCGTGGTATTTCTGTTACCTCTTCTGTGATGCAGTTCCAGTATGGCGGTTTCTGTATCAACATTCTGGACACCCCCGGTCACCAGGACTTCTCCGAAGATACCTACCGCACCCTGATGGCTGCGGACTCTGCGGTGATGGTGATCGACGGCGCAAAGGGCGTTGAGCCCCAGACCCGGAAGCTTTTCAAGGTCTGTGCCATGCGGCACATCCCCATCTTTACCTTCATCAACAAAATGGACCGGGAGACCCGGGATCCCTTCGATCTTTTGGACGAAGTAGAGCGGGAGCTGGGTATCGAAACCTACGCTATGAACTGGCCCATCGGCTCCGGCAAGGATTTCCAGGGCGTTTACGACCGGGAAAAGGCAGAGCTGGTGTTCTTCTCCGGTGTTTCCGGCAAGAATCGGGCAGACAAGCAGTCCGTTGACCTGTACGATCCGCAAGTCGCCCAGCTTTTGGATTCTGAAGATAAGCACCAAAAGCTCATCGACGATGTGGAGCTGCTTTCCGCCGGCCGGGAGCTGGACTTGGAAGAAGTGCGCTGCGGCAACTTAAGCCCCGTGTTCTTCGGCTCTGCACTGACCAACTTCGGCATTGAGCCTTTCCTGGAGGCCTTTTTGAAGCTGACCCCCGCTCCCCTGCCCCGCGTGGCAGACTGTGGCACCATCGATACCTTCAGCCCGGATTTTTCCGCCTTTGTCTTTAAGATCCAGGCAAATATGAACAAGGCACACCGGGACCGGCTGGCATTTATGCGTATCTGCTCCGGTAAGTTCCAGCGGGACACGGAATACTACCATATGCAGGGCGGACGGAAGATGCGTCTTTCCCAGCCCCAGCAGCTGATGGCAGCCGAGCGTGAGATCGTGGAAGAAGCCTATGCCGGTGACGTTATCGGTGTATTCGACCCGGGCATCTTCGCCATTGGCGATACCATTACCGTACCCGGCAAAAAGTTCCTTTATTCCGGCATCCCCACCTTCGCTCCCGAGCATTTCTGCCGGGTCAGCGCCAAGGATTCCATGAAGCGTAAGCAGTTCGTCAAAGGCACCGAGCAGATCGCCCAGGAAGGTGCCATCCAGATCTTCAAAGTACCCAACTCCGGTATGGAAGAAGTGATCGTCGGCGTTGTGGGTACGCTGCAGTTCGATGTCTTCCAGTACCGTATGAAAAACGAATACGGTGTAGACCTGCGTATGGAAATGCTCCCCTATGAGGAGATCCGGCTCATCACCAAAGCGCCCTGCGACCTTTCCGACCTGAATTTAGGCTCGGATGCAGAGCTGCTGGAAGATTATCGCGGCCGCAACCTGCTGGTGTTCTCCAGCTACTGGGCCATCGATTTTACCATTCGCAGAAATCCCGGTCTGGAACTACAGGAGATCGTCGTAGCCGAAGGCTAAAGGCAGAGAGGACTCGAACCCAAGTAGCCTCTGCCTAAAATATATAAAGGAGAAGCCAATATGCTGGAGATTTTGCAAACTATCAGCGCAGTTCTCATTGCAATTATGGGCATCGTTTTCTTCTATCAGATAGCATATCTGTTCGTGCCCTATATCATTCCCAAGCGTAAGCGCAAACGCGCTCCGGGTGGTGAAAAAAAGCACCGCTTTGCCGTGCTGATCGCTGCCCGTAACGAGCAGAGCGTGATCCCCCACCTGCTGCGCAGCATCCAAAACCAGGATTACCCCACAGATCTGATCACGCCCTTCGTGGTAGCCGATAACTGCACCGACGCAACCGCCCAGGTGGCTCGGGAAAACGGCGCTGTGGTCTACCCCCGATTCAATACCGAGCAGGTAGGCAAAGGCTATGCTCTTAACTTCCTGCTGGAGAAGATCAACGAAGATTACGGCTGGGATCATTTCGATTGCTATATGATCTTTGATGCAGACAATATTCTGCTGCCGGATTATTTCACCCAGATGAACAAGGTCTGTGCCGACGGCTACAAAGCCTTCACCGGCTACCGGAACACAAAGAATGTGGCATCCTCCTGGGTCAGCGCCGGTTATACCATCTGGTACTTGCACGATTCCTGCCACTTAAACCAGTCCCGTAACCGCCTGGGTCTTACCTGCGCCGTCACCGGTACCGGCTTCGGCTTCACCTCGGAGCTGCTGAAGGAAATGAACAACTGGAATTACTTCACCCTCACCGAGGATATCGAGTTCAGCACCTGGTGTGCCGTGCGGGGCATTCGCATCGGCTACTGCCACGATGCCATCCTCTTTGATGAGCAGCCCAAGACCTTCCGCCAATCCTGGCGGCAACGCACCCGCTGGAGTCAGGGCGGCATCCAGGTCACCTATGGCTATACCAAGGACTATGCCAAAGGCCTGATTGCCGGTGGCCGTACCACCTACTCCACCATCGAAACCCTGACCCTCTCCCTGTACGGCTATATGCTGGGCATCCTGTGCGCGTTGTTAAGCCTGGTCACCGCATTCATGCAAGGCGGTATCGGTGCTGCAGGCTTCCTGATTCTTTCCCTGCTGGCAGGCACTTTCGGCTCCACCTTCCTGCTGGCTGCCTGGACGCTGGTTACCGAATGGAAACGCATCCGGGCAACTACCTGGCAAAAGATATTCTGTGCCTTCTGCTTCCCCCTGTATATCCTGACCTGGGCGCCCATCAGCGCCACTGCCATGTTCCGCAAATTCGAGTGGACTCCTATCGAACATACCGAAGCCATCGATGTGGAAAACCTGAACAAATAAACAAAAAGATGTGCTGCAATGCAGCACATCTTTTTTGCATAAAAAAGTGTGCCGCTTTCGCGACACACTTTTTATTTAAGTAATTAGGCTTCCAGGTTGATGCCGGTCTCCTTGTTGAAGACGTGGCAGTTGTTGCCGCCGTAGGTGAAGCAAACCTTGGTGCCGCCCTTCAGAGCAGCAACTTCGGCGCCGGTCATGTTCATGGTGGAAACCACGATGATCACGTCCTTACCAACAGCGTTCACGTGCAGGTGGACAGAAGAGCCCATCAGCTCGTGCACCTCGATAGTACCTGCAACGCCATTATCCTCCAGAGTGATGTGCTCGGGACGGATACCGAAGACAACATCCTGCTCAGCAACATTGTTAGCAGCCAGAGCAGCCTGCTTTTCCTCAGACAGAACCACAACGTGGCCATCCAGGTCAACAGCGTACTTGCCGTCTACCTTAACCAGCTTGGCGTCGAACAGGTTCATCTGGGGAGCACCAATGAAAGTAGCTACGAACAGGTTGTAGGGATGATTGAACACTTCCTGAGGAGTGCCGATCTGCTGGATGAAGCCGTCCTTCATGATGACGATACGGTCGCCCAGAGTCATAGCTTCGGTCTGGTCGTGGGTAACATATACGAAGGTGGTATTGATACGCTGACGCAGCTTGATAATCTCAGCACGCATCTGGTTACGCAGCTTGGCGTCCAGGTTGGACAGAGGCTCGTCCATCAGCATGACGGAAGGCTCACGAACGATAGCACGGCCGATGGCAACACGCTGACGCTGACCGCCGGACAGAGCCTTGGGCTTACGGCCCAGGTACTGGGTGATGTCCAGGATCTCAGCAGCCTGCTTGACAGCCTTGTCGATCTCGTCCTTGGGAGTATGACGCAGCTTCAGAGCAAATGC
>JAZOWK010000043.1:0-9450 GCA_045659205.1 Faecousia sp. | reverse complement strand
AGATTCGAACTCCAGACCCATTGCTTAAAAGGCAATTGCTCTGCCAACTGAGCTAGCGGGTCGTTGGCTGGGATGGCAGGATTTGAACCTACGAATGCCAGAGTCAAAGTCTGGTGCCTTACCGCTTGGCGACATCCCAATGAAATGCTGCCCGGTTACGGACACACGGCGTATTATAACACGGCAATTTTTATTTTGCAATATATTTTTCCTGTTTATTCAAAAAATGACTGAAGACCGTCTATACAGCAAAAAAGCTGAAACCCTCAGGACTTCAGCTTTTTGCTTATGTAACAACTTATGCTTCCTTATTTAGGGAGGCGGATATGAAAGACGGCGGTGTTTGCCGGAATTAACGAATCTGTCTAGCTTCCAGATAATACCGTTTTTCTCTTGCGTGACCCATGGAGAAGGTTTTTCGGGGTAAAGTTCCGCCGGCGACGATACCGGCAAAGAAGGAACTTTTGTCAATGGCAGGCAACAGGAAGCCAACGGTATTTTCCTTACAGGATAATTCCTGCAGGTCTTTTTCACCGTGGATGTAGTCCACATCCTGGGGCGAATCCTTTTTATAGGCATCCAAAAATTGCTGCAGCACGCCAACCGGCAGCTGGCCGTCAGAACAATCTAAGTACATCGTGCCGGACTTGTTTCCTGCGATCCAGATGACCTTTTGACCATTTTCGCAGGTAAAGGGCTGCAGGGCTGATAGCAGCTTTTCCGGGTCGGTGTTTTTCACCAGCCGGTGGATGGGCTCAAAGACCTGGGCGGCATGGTGGATATTTTCCAGCTCGGCAAGGGCGTAGCGTGCCGGATGGCTGCTTAGATCCTTGCCCGGGTTTTCCTTTTTCAGGTTTTCGTAGCAGGCTTTGGCAGCGGCAATGGAATGGTTGCCGTCACCGATGGCATAAAGCACAGCCTTTTCTCCCAGCCGGTCGCGGGCAGATTTTTCATAATCTGCAAGAGCCTGGTCAATGGCAGCGGCATCGCTGCCTGTGAGCAGGTAGCCCCGGATATGGCCGCCACCGGCCATCAGGTCGAAATCGTAAAGGCAGGGCAGCTGTGCCTTGCGGGAAGCAGCAGCTTCGATGAGCTTTTGCTCACTGTCGTCACACAAAAGCAGCACGTGGGGCAGCTCCAAAGGTGCATCCTTGCGGATCTGCACCCGGGGCGGAATCCGCTCCGGAACGGTTTGCTCCGTGGCACGGATAGGGGTGGTGCTGCCGGGGCGGTAATCGTAGTTTTCCAAATCCAGCGCGCCGACGATACCTTCACGGATACATCCGTTTTGCAAGGTGCGCTCCACATAGATATAGCTGTCCGGATATTGTGTAAATAACTTTTGGTGCAGATAATGCTCCATGGTGCTGTTGATGCGGCTGATGGCGACAGAGTCATCTTCTTCCAAAAATGCTTCCGGCAGCACCAGGTTCAGGGCAGAAGGCGCATTGAAAGCAATGCGGCTGACTTCTTCCCAATATTCCGGCTGAGAAACGAACTGGTCAACGGCAATTACTGCCCAGCTTTCCATATTATCACAACGGGGCAGCAGGATGTCTGCACTCTTAAAAATGCCCATAAAGAACACCGCCTTTCTTCTTTGTGACTATTATAAGTTACGCCGGGAGAAATGGCAAGATAGGGCTGTAAAATTCAACATTTTTCCCGTAGAGAAAAGGAAAACGGCCCACATTTGTGTTGCATCTGACAAAAAAATATGTTACTATATACAGTAGCATTGTATGCTCTTAAAAGAAAGAGCAATGAAGGAGATACACCATGCAAAATAAGCAGTATACAAAAAAACAGAATCGGGAAGAACAGGTGGATATTTGGCGATATGCCAAAGCGCTGTGGAGACAGGCTTGGATTGTGCTGTTGTCTACGGTGCTGATTGCAACCGGCGCATTTATTTACTCCAGAACCATGATCACCCCCACTTACCGCAGCGGTTTTACTACCTATGTGAACAATAAAATGGAGATCGACAATATGGGCAGCACCACGGTGTCTGACCTGAATGCTTCTTATGCACTGGCTTATACATATGAATCCATTATTACCAGCCGTTCCGTAATCACGGAGGCAGTGGCCCTGTGCAAGGAAAACGGCACTTATCCTCTCAGAGGAAATGTGGCCTATAAGGTCAGTACCTCCGTTGCGGAGAAGGCACCTGTCATCAGCGTATATGTGGAAGCACCGAATCCGGAATTCGCCAGAGATTTGGCAGTTGCCATTGCTCAGGTTGCGCCTAACCATGTGGAGCGGGTAGTCGAGGGAAGCTCTATGCGGATCATTGATGATGCTACCTTGCCCAAATCCCCCAGCGCTCCCAGCGATAGCCGGAATGCCCTGCTGGGTGGTTTGATCGGCTTTGTGCTTTCCTGTCTGGTGCTGATCGGCCTGGAATTCTTCCTGGATAAGGTGCAGGGCACAGAGGATTTGGAAAAGCGTTATGATGTTCCTGTTTTGGGAACGATCCCGAATATGGATCAGGCCAGAAAGGCTGCCGGACGCAGAGCGAATACCAGCGTGGGAGGTAACAAAAGATGAGCATTCATAACAATACTTCCTTTGCAGCAGAAGAGCGCAGCCGCAATTTACTGAACAAGGAAATCCCCTTTGCGGTGCAGGAAGGCTACCGGGCTCTGCGTACCAATGTGATGTTCTCCCTGCCCGGTGCAGGCTGCAAGTGCGTGGGTGTGACCAGCCCCGCCCCCGGTGACGGCAAGAGCACTACCGCTGCCAATTTGGCCATCGCACTTGGCCAGATCGGCAAAAAGGTCATTTTGGTGGACTGCGATATGCGTCTGCCCACGGTAGCCGCCACCTTCTACATCCCGGCAGCGCCCGGCTTGAGTGATTTTTTGGTAGGTCAGGCTAAGATCGAAGATGCAGTGCGTCGCAGCAATACCTACGGCATCAGCATCCTGCCCTCCGGCAATCTGCCTCCTGATGCTACGGGCCTTTTGGAAGATAAGCAGCTGGACAGCCTGTTTTCTGCTCTGAAAAAGATTTTTGATTATATCATTGTGGATCTGCCTCCTGTCAATACCGTGCCGGATGCGATGATCCTTTCCAAGTATATGGACGGTTTCCTGGTCGCAGTTCGGGAAAATAAGACCAAGCACCGGGAGATCGATCAGATGCTCCGCCAGATCCATTTGGCAGATGTGCGGGTGCTGGGCTTTGTTAATACCGGCACAGAGATCAAAAATGGCGGCTATTATTATTCCAAATAAAACCGGAAGGAACGAAACTGTTGGTGGGAATCTGTGATATGCACGGGCATTTTCTGCCCGGTATGGACGATGGCTGCAAGGATGTGCAGGAGGCGGCTGAGCTGTTGCGTTACAGCTATAGCAAGGGCATCCGGATGATGTTTGCCACGCCCCATTATTATCCTGTGGAGAGCGTGGAGGAATTTTTGCGCCGCCGTGAGGCATCTTTTGCCAGCCTTCAGGAATATTTGCAGGCCAACGGCATTACGGATGTCCCTCAGATCCTGTTGGGCGCAGAAGTGGCTTACCGGCACGGGATCGGCAACTTAGAGGAGCTGGAAAAGCTCTGCCTGGGGTCTTCCCGGTATCTGCTTTTGGAGCTTCCTTTTGAAAAATGGAGCAACACCTTGCTCCGGGATGTGAGCAATATTTGCTGCGCCCGGGGCATTACCCCTGTTTTTGCCCATATTGAGCGATATATTTCCCTGCAGAGCAGGCAAATGCTTTCCCGGCTGCTGGAAACAGATGGCCTGGTGCAGATGAATGCAGGGGCGCTTTTGAAATTCCCCGGCAATTTACGCTGCCGTCGGCTGATCCGCAAAGGTGTGGTGCAGCTTTTGGGTTCTGACTGTCATAATATGGGGTCAAGAAAGCCGAACCTGCATTTAGCATCCGATTGGATGATCGCACACCGGATGGAGCGCCATTTTGAAGAAATGGCGGACCTCAGCTGCCGGCTGTTTAATAACTGTTAGGAGACGTTTTATGAAAAAACGCGGATTTCGTATTGAGCATTGGCATATAATCACGGCGCTTTTGATCCTGTTTGATCTGATCGCGGTAAGCATATCCTATTTTTTGGCTCTGTGGCTGCGTTTCGATTGCGCGTTCAATGAGATCGCACCCGTCTTTTTGCAGGGATACTGGCAAAATCTGCCGGTTCATGCAGCCATTTGTATGCTGACCTTTTATGGCCTGCGGATGTATAACAGCATCTGGCGTTTTGCCAGCTACAATGAGATGCTGCGCTCGCTCCTGTCGTCTGTGATCACCGGTGTCTGCCATGTGATCACTACGCTGGTGTTCTTTGTGAGAATGCCTGTTTCTTATTATATTATCGGCGTGGCGCTGCAGACCGTGCTGGTGCTGGGCGTGCGTTTTTCTTACCGCCTTGTACTGATGCTCCGCCGGCATCACCGCAAGTTCGTGGAGGATGCTGCGGTCAACCGGGTAATGCTCATCGGTGCAGGCAACGCAGGACAGATGATCCTGCAGGATATCAACCATATGAACGACCAAAAGCTTCGTGTGGTGTGTATCATTGACGACAACCCCAACAAATGGGGCAGATATATCCAGGGTGTGCCTGTGGTAGGCGGCCGGGATGTGATCGAGCAGAAGGTCAAAGAATTTGGCGTTCGCAAGATATTTGTGGCTGTTCCCAGCGCCTCTGAAGAGGATAAAGCTGATATACTGAACATTTGTAAAGAGACCGGCTGTGAAATCAAGAACCTGCCGGGTATGTATCAGATCGTCAGCGGCCAGGTGGCTGTTGGGGATATGAAGGATGTGGCGGTGGAGGATCTGCTGGGCAGAAAGCCTATCACCGTCAATATGGACGAAATGAATCAGCAGATAAACGGCAAGACCGTGCTGGTCACCGGTGGTGGCGGCTCTATCGGCAGCGAGCTTTGCCGGCAGATCGCCCAGCGTGATCCTAAGCTGCTGATCATTTTGGATGTATACGAAAATAATGCCTACGATATCCAGCAGGAGCTGAAGGAGAAGCATCCGGAGCTGAAGCTTTTGGTGCTCATCGGCTCTGTGCGGGACAGCCGTCGGTTGGACAGCATCTTTGCTGCCTATCACCCGGATATCGTTTACCACGCAGCGGCCCACAAGCATGTGCCGCTGATGGAAGATAGCCCCTGCGAGTCTGTTAAGAATAATGTAATTGGTACTTATAAAACCGCCTATGCGGCTTTGTGCCACGGCTGTGACCGGTTTGTGCTTATCAGCACCGATAAGGCGGTAAATCCCACCAATATTATGGGCGCCAGCAAGCGGCTGTGCGAAATGGTCATTCAGAGCTTTGCCTACGCAGTGCAGACCGGGGATGCGGAAAAGCTCCCGGAGCTGTATACCCATCAGTCGGAGTATTCCGATGCGCCCAAGTCTTTGACAGGAAAGACGCTGCGTACCCAGTTTGTGGCGGTGCGTTTCGGTAATGTTTTGGGCTCTAACGGCTCTGTGATCCCGCTGTTTAAAAAGCAGATCGCCAAGGGCGGCCCGGTGCGGGTAACTCACCCGGACATTATCCGTTACTTTATGACCATCCCTGAGGCGGTGAGCCTGGTGATGCAGGCGGGTGTCTATGCCAAGGGCGGTGAGATCTTCGTGCTGGATATGGGCGCGCCGGTAAAAATCGATGAGCTGGCAAGAAACCTTATCAAGCTTTCCGGCTTCAAACCGGATGTGGATATTCCCATTGTGTATACCGGTCTGCGGCCCGGCGAAAAGCTTTATGAAGAAAAGCTGATGGCGGAAGAGGGTCTGCAGAAGACACCCAATGCGTTGATCCATATTGGCAATCCCATTCCCTTTGATGTGGAAACCTTCCTGCTGCAGCTGAAAAAGCTGATGGATGCAGCCTATCACAATGATGATGAGATCATCCGCCTGGTGGCAGAAATGGTCACCACTTATCACCCGGAGGAAGAGGGCCGAAAGGACGATACCTTTGAAAAGCTCAGCCGCGAGGCAGCCGGTATTTTGTGATAAAAAAGCATTTGTTAATTTTATGTAACATCCATTGACATTTAGCCCGGTGGCTGATATAATGCCCCAGGCTGATGAGAAAAGGCAATATACGGAGGATTTTTATGGGTATTCCCGAGCTGGTGCTTTTGGCACTGAGCCTGAGTATGGATGCTTTTGCGGTTTCCATCTGCAAGGGCCTTGCCATGAAGAAAGCGTCCCTGAAAGCGTGCGCCACCTGCGGCATCTGGTTCGGTGGATTTCAGGCATTTATGCCCCTCGTTGGTTTTTATCTGGGCAGTATGTTTGCCGATAAGATCGAAGCCTTTGATCATTGGGTGGCTTTTGGCCTGCTGACCATTATCGGCATCAATATGCTGAAGGAAGCATTCAGTAAATGCGATTGCTGCGAGGATGCAAACAGCGACCTTTCGGTAAAGACCATGTTCGTTATGGCGGTGGCCACTTCCATCGATGCGTTGGCGGTGGGCATTTCCCTTGCTATGTCCGGCAATGTAAATATCCTGCTGGCCGTTGCTCTCATCGGTGTGATCACCTTCTCTATGGCAGCCTTGGGCGTTAAGGTGGGCAGCCATTTCGGCAGCCGCTTTGAAAAGAAAGCCCAGATCGCCGGTGGTGTGATATTGATCCTGTTAGGCGTAAAAATGCTGGTGGAGGAGTTCCTTCTGTGAAAACTACTCCCGGCAGAATTAAGCTGTGCATCTGCCTGATCGTCGTGAATTTGGCGGTGATCTGGGGCAGCTCCCTGATGGATGCAGAAGCATCTTCCGCATTCAGCGGCTTTGTAGGCAACATCGTGAACTGGCTTTTCCCTGGCGCGGACGCGTCCCAAGGGGGGACAGGCCACGGATTTCTTAGAAAGCTGGGCCATTTTACTGAGTTTTTCACATTGGGCGGTCTTCTGACCTGGCTTGTCAATATGCTAAAAAACGGCAAATGGCAACCCTTTTTGCTGCCGCTGGCTGCCGGCTTTTTTGTGGCCTGCGCCGATGAGACCATCCAGCTTTTTATCCCCGGCAGAGCCGGAATGATTACTGATGTAGGTATCGATATGTTGGGATGTACCCTTTCAATCGTGCTGATAAATTTAGGAAAACAAATTAAATTTTTGGAGGAAACAAAACAATGAAAAAGTTAATTGCTATCGCATTGGCTCTGTGCGTTGTCTGCAGCTTTGCTGCTTGCGGCAGCAACGAGCCTGCAGTTAAGCTGCCCGGCTCTGCTCTGGAAGTTCTGGAGACCGTTTGGGCATCTTACGGTGAAGAAGAGATGTTCTTCGCTATGGGCGGCGGTTATGAGTCCATGACCGACGGTAAGCCCGGCGCCATCGCTGCTACCGATACCGACAGCATCCAGTACATGCTGCTGGTTCCCGAAGCAGAGCTGGCCGGTGTGACCGAGGCTGCATCTTTGCTGCACGCTATGAACGCCAACACCTTCACCGCCGGTGCTTTCAAGGTCAACGACGCTGCTGCTTTTGCTACCGCTATGCAGAGCGCTGTGCAGGGCAATATGTGGATGTGCGGCTTCCCCGAGCAGCTGGTGATCTTCACCTTCGGCAACGAGTTCGCTGTTGTTGCTTTTGGTAACGGTGAGCTGATCGCTAACTTCCAGGCTAAGCTGACTGCTGCTTACCCTGATGCAGTTATTGCTATTAACGAGCCTATTGCTTAATGAAAAGCAAAATGCGGAGGGCACACCCCTCCGCATTTTTCTTTCTGTACAGAAGCTGAAAAATATGTTATAATAACTTTTAGCGTGTGCATACCGGACCGGATGAAGGCTCGTCCTGCCCGGTATGCATATGACAAACATATAGGAGGACAAAAGAATGCTATTTTCCAGTATTCCTTTTCTTTACTACTTCCTGCCGGCTGTGGTGATCAGCTATTTTCTGATCTCCTGGGCGGTGGAAGGCGGCCTGAAATGCTTTGGTGTGGATGCTGCCAAGGCGAAAAAGGCAGGTCTTTTCACTAAGAACCTGATCCTGCTGGCCTTCAGCCTGGTGTTCTATGCCTGGGGCGAGCCGCTGTATGTATTTTTGATGATCGCCACGATCCTCATGTTCTGGGGCACTGGCTGGGCCATTGGCGAAGCCAAAAATGCGTTCTGGAAGCGGTTTTGGCTGATTTTTGCCATTGTTAGCAGCATCGGCATTTTGGCGGTATTTAAGTATGCCGATTTCTTTATTGAAAATGTCAATGCCCTTACCGGCCTGAATATGACTTTACTAAAGCTGGCGCTGCCGGTGGGTATCAGCTTTTATACCTTCCAGGCGCTTAGCTACACCATCGATGTGTACCGGGGTGACACTCAGGTACAAAAAGACCCGGTCAGCTTTGGCGCTTATGTGACCTTGTTCCCTCAGCTCATCGCCGGCCCTATCGTCCGGTATGTGGATGTTGCCCGGGAACTGAAAGACCGGCAGCACACCTGGGAGAATATCGCCCTGGGTCTGCGCAGATTTTTGGTGGGTCTTGGCAAGAAGATCATCCTGGCTGATAATTTTGCTCTGCTGATGGAAATGTTCCGCCAGTCTAATGATCAGTCCGTGGTGTTCTACTGGGTATATGTGTTGGCCTTTGCCTTCAACATTTACTTTGACTTCTCCGGTTATTCCGATATGGCCATCGGTCTTGGCAGAATGTTCGGCTTTAACTTCATCGAGAACTTCAATTATCCCTATATGTCCAAGTCCGTGGCAGAGTTCTGGCGCCGCTGGCATATGAGCCTGGGCAGCTGGTTCCGGGATTATATCTATATCCCCCTGGGCGGCAACCGGGTCAGCAAGCTGCGCTGGGTGTTCAATACCCTGGTTGTCTGGATGCTCACCGGTTTCTGGCATGGCGCAAGCTGGAACTTCATTTTGTGGGGACTTCTTTATGCGGTGTGCCTGATGGTGGAAAAGTGGGTACCTGCTTTGCAAAAGCTGCCCGACTTCTTCCGGCATCTGTATACCCTTTTGGTGGTGGCCTTCGGCTGGGTGCTGTTTAATGCCACCGACTTGAGCCAGCTGGGCGCAGACCTTGCCGGCCTGTTTGGCTTGAACGGCCTGCCCCTTATCAGCGTAGAAACCATCTATTACCTGCGTTCCTTTGCCCTGGTGCTGGTGCTGGGTATCATCGGCTCTACCTCTTTGGTGCGGGACACCGCCAACCGTCTGTCAAACAGCCGTCGGTTTGGCGCAGTGACCACCGTGGTGGAAGTCATCGTGATGCTGGGTATTTTGCTCATCTGCACCGGCTATTTGGTGGACGGCGCGTTCAGCCCGTTCCTGTATTTCCGTTTTTAGGCAGAGAGGACTTGAACGCAAGTAGCCTCTCAGCAGCCCTATTTGCTGCTTTTTGCCTTATCTTCCTTGCCTTGCGCCAGCAAGGCGGCGTCATCTGCGCCAAAAATCTATCAAATATTACTTGCTGAGAGGTGCTTGGCAGTTTTCAGCCACCCGCAT
>JAZOWK010000042.1:0-45791 GCA_045659205.1 Faecousia sp. | reverse complement strand
CCCCCATCCTCTGCCAAAAAAGCCCCCACCCAGCGGGTGTGTTCTTTTTTGGCCTCGGATTCGGGATTCGAAAAATCAAATGCAACGCGGACGAGCGTTCCCGCCGCCAGCTGGATGGCGGCGATCCTTAATTTTCGCTCTTAGCGAAAATGCAAACGAATCCTGAATCCTCTGCCATTAAAAGGCTAAAAAAGATATTTTGCTTAGACTTGATTTCAACCCTCACAACATCGCTATATTTAAGGAGCATAGAACATACTATGCTCCTTTTTCTTTTTCAAAAAGGATTGACTTTCCTCCCTTATTCTGCTATCTTGATATCAAGATATTATGATATCAAATTGGAGGTGGGATTGTGAATAAATCAGATACCCCAACATATGAAAAAATAATGATCCCTTTGCGTTTGCCGCCGGAGATATATAGTCAGCTGATGGACGAGGTGCACAAAAAGAAGAAGAATGAACGAGGATATAGCGTTAATCAGTATTTGACAGAAATTTTAGAAAAGGATTTGAAGGGGAAAAAGAAATGATTAGAGCAGATATAATTTCCGTTGTTGGTCGAGAGTATTTAACCAGCAATATTGAAAATGACGAATATAGTTATCCCAAGGCTTTTTCTGTTGCATCTTTAACGTTTGTTCCCATAACAAATGCAAACGGAAGAAAATTTGAAAAACTGGATATCCGCTTTGTAAAAGAAGGTATAACTGTGCTTATTGAAACAAAGCAAAATTTTACAAAAGCAGATGAGGAACAGTTATCCGCATATGTTGAGTACGAAAAAGCGCTTACCGGAAATAAAACTATTGCTATTTTAGCTAACACCACAAACGACAACATAAAGGTTTGGCGTGGTGTTGTTTCTGATGGCGATTTTATGACAAAGGAAACCGCGCTTCGCACAATGGACGAATATGCTGATTTTTACACTTCTAAAATCAACGACAAAGAAAAAGTGATGCAAAACACTTACAAACTTAATGAGATGTTGCATCGCCATAGTATTCCTGAAAAACTGCGCAGTCAATTTGTCGGTACTTGCTTATTGGCGTTAAAGAACGGACTTGATTATTCCACCCCATCATTAACTGCCGCCCAAATTCGCACCCGCATAAAAGAAGTCTTAGAAGATCTGCTGAACTCTGATATTAACAAAGCTGAAAAACTTGCATTATTAAATCGGAATGTTTTGGGAGATCAGTATGTTCGTCAACTCAGTATTGCGGCGTTTAGAGAGATTCTTACATTTATTGAGGACAACATTTTACCGTTCATCAATGATAAAAGTACTTCCGGTCAGGATTTGTTGAATCTATTTTTTGTTACGTTCAATAAGTATGTAGGTAAATCAGATAAGAATCAGGCATTTACTCCCGACCATATTACAGACTTCATGTCGAAAATCACGGGAATTAACAAGCGTTCCGTTGTGCTTGACCCATGTTGTGGTAGTGGCTCGTTTCTCGTTCGCGCAATGACACAGGCGCTTGATGATTGTGCTACTGCAGCAGAGCAGGACAAAGTTAAGAAGCATCAAATCTTCGGTATTGAGTTTGATGAAAATGTATATGGGTTGGCTACAACCAATATGCTGATTCATTCTGACGGAAACTCTAATATCCGTCAAGGTAGTTGTTTTGCGTTGGCTGATTGGATTAAAGAAGCAAAGCCAAATGTAATCCTTATGAACCCGCCATACAATGGTCAACGTATTCATTTGCCTCAGTCATATGTATCTACTTGGCCTAAAGATAAAAAAGAAGACCCCTCTAAAGGTCTTTACTTCGTAAAATTTATTGCTGACACGTTAAACTCCATTAACCATCAAGCGAAATTGGCTGTATTGCTGCCTGTCGCCTGTGCCATTGGAACAAGTGGCGAGATTTCGAAATTGAAAAAGGAAATCCTTGAAGAAAATACTCTTGATGCTGTGTTTACGCTTCCTAATGAAATTTTTTATCCCGGTGCGAGCGCTTCAGCTTGTTGTATGGTGTTTAAAATAGGTACAAAACACAATGACATCTCCAACCCCGACACCTTCTTTGGGTATTACAAAGATGACGGATTTAAGAAAAAGAAGAATCTTGGTCGTGTTGAGCAGATTGATATCACTACCGGAAAGAGCAAATGGGTTGAAATTGAACACCAATGGATAGAATTGTATCGTAACAGAACACCTGTTGATGGGCTTTCTGCTAAGCATAAGGTTTCAGGGGAAGATGAGTGGCTTTGCGAGGCGTATATGAAAACAGATTACTCAAAATTAACAGTGCAAGATTTTCAACAAACCATAAACGATTATCTCGCTTACCTCGTCAAGGAGGGAAATATATATGAAGCTTAACGTAGAGGCATGGAAAGAGTTTCATTTGACAGATGTTTTTGTTGTAAAAGGTGGCTTCTACAATAAAAAACCAGAACACTCAATTGATGGTCGAATTCCTTTTCTTGCTTCAACTGAATCTAATAATGGGGTTACTGAATACTATTCTTTAGAAGATATTAAATCATGGGACAAGGTGGGGAATACTGACAATACACTTGACAAAAAAATATACAAAGGTAATTGTATTGCTGTTACAGTAAATGGTTCAGTTTGTAACGCTTTTTATCAACGTGATAATTTTACTTGTAGTCATGATATTACGGTACTATATCCTATAAATCACGAATTAACGCAAAAACAAGCATTGTTTATCTGTACCATTATTATAAAAGAAAAATATCGTTGGAGTTATGGTAGAAAACCACACGATGTTAAAAAGTTTGGTAGATCTATTATTAAACTTCCTATCACTCGAGAAGGTAACATAGATTGGGCGTTTATGGAACAGTTCATAGATACGTTACAACACAAGCCAATAGTAACCTCCAACAAAAAGACTATTGAATTACATGCCTTTGACGTGAATTTATGGGAAGAATTTTGTTTGAGCGATATTTTTGATATAAGGAAAGGCAAGCGTTTAACCTCAGATGATCAAACCGATGGAGAGACTCCATATATAGGTGCAATTGATTCTAATAATGGTGTAGCAAACTATATCGGTCAGGAAGCAATTCATGAAGGAAATACCATTACGCTAAGTTATAATGGTTCAGTTGGAGAGGCGTTTTATCAACCAAAGCCTTTTTGGGCAACAGATGATGTCAATGTTTTGTATTTTCGCCCAGAAAACAATGTTTCCTTTAATAAGTATATTGCATTGTTCTTCTGCGCTGTTCTACGGCAGGAAAAGTACAGATATTCTTATGGCAGAAAATGGGTTCTTGAAAGTATGCGAACAACTACAGTTAAGCTACCGTCAAAAGAAGGAAAACCCGATTTTAAATTCATGGAAAAGTATATGAGAGCATTGCCATACGGTGATAGAATATAGTCTTAAAACTGCAAGAGTTCAAAACTATACTACAATTCAGCAAAAATATCTTTTTAGCCTCGGATGGGGACTCGAAAGGACGGCATATTATTTCTTTCGATTTCCTGCTTTTTCGGCAAAGTATCTCTGCACTCTTGATACATACCTTTCTGTAACGATCACTCGCTTATATTGTTCGCAGCCTTCGCACAAGTCCTTTTCAAAAGAAATCACATATCTCCATTTCCTGTCGTTCGTTCCGTTAAGCTTGTTCCAACAATCTAGGCAAAATTCAGCCATATATACACCCCTTGTTCCATCATAACAAATATGCATTGCAATTGCAATGCATATTTTCTTTCAACTATGCCGTAAGCTAAAAGCAAGACAAATGCAATGCTAACGGAGGGATGCTGTATGGCTAAATTTAAAATTCCGGAGAACCCACCCACGGTCAATAAAACAATCCGTTTTCCCAATGATATTGTGGAAGATGTGGAACAGGCAATCAAAGGAAAGGAATGTACCTTTTCTGCATTTGTGATTGCTGCTGTTCGCGCAGCGTTAGAGGATTTGAAGCCTTGATTTTATTGCACTATGCCTTTTAAGTTTACTTTGAGGTGAATTATGCGAAATAAGAAGAATAAGCATCTCGGTATTGAAATTGATCCGGAACTGCACTATAAGCTGCATTATATTGCAAAATATGAGGGGCGGTCTGGAAACGGCCAAATGCTGTTTTTGGTGCGTCAGTGTATCCGGGAATTTGAAAACGAGCATGGCGTGATCACTTGTGAGAACACAGCTGATGAAGGGGTTAAATAAAGCAAACAAAAAGACACCACCCGATTGGGTGGTGTCTTTTTTTAATATGCAACGGCTCGCTTTTGTGCGAAATGGTCAAATTTTACAGGTGATTTTTGCATATTTTAACGAAATCTCTTGTCGTGAACAAATTTACAATGTTTATGGATGAATCAGCCTTTTTAATATGGTTTGATGGGATTATGCTTGTAATGGATAACTATAAAATTAAAGGAGCTGTTTTTTATACAAAAAATGACATTTGCCCTTTGCTTCTGTAACCGGGGTTTTATGCCCGGTGAACGGATTTACGGCGCCTGTGAGGCGGAAATTCCTGATCTGCAGAATAAGCTCATCAAGCTGGCTCGTGGCGGCTTTAAGCACCATACCGCCATCTGCGAGGGCCATTATAAGGATGTTCTGAAGGAAGCTTTCACTACTTGCCTGGGCTACGAGTGGGTAGACATCGATAGGAGGAACAGACTATGATCAGTCTTGGCGTTGATATTGGCGGAACCGGCTGCAAATGCGTGGCCTTCCGGGATGACGGAGCGCAGCTGGCCGTTGCCTATACAGAATACCCTTTAGTTGCCGGCAATGCGGATCTGCCTGCTGAAATCCTTTCTATGTGCGTATATATGGTCATTGCCGATTGCTGCGGTCAGATCCGGGATAAGAGCGACATAAAAGTTATTACGGTATCTTCTTTTGGTGAGAGCTTTGTGGCAATCGATGAGTACGGCCGTTCGCTGACAGATATCATTATGTATTTCGCAAATGCTGAAAGTGAGGAATTTGACCGGCTTGTGGAGCGGGTGGGGCGCCAGCGGTTTATGGGCATCGCCAAGATCCTGCCGGATGCCAGCTATTCTCTGGCCAAAATGCTTTACACCCAAAAGGTGGCCGATCGTCCTGTTTGGAAGTATTTATTCATTGCCAGCTTTATTTGCTATCAGCTTACCGGTCGGGCTTGCGCTGATGTTTCCCTTGCTTGCCGCAGCCTGCTTTACGATGTGGAAAAGCAAGCCTGGTCTAATGAACTATCAGAGCTTTGCGGTATTGATATGGACACTTTGCCGGAGGTTTTGCCTACCGGCGGCAAGGTTGGCTCGCTGCTGCCGGAAGCTGCGGAAAAACTGGGCCTTGGCACGGATGTGCAGGTAGTTATCGGCAGCCACGATCAGATCGTCAATGCGTTGGGCGCAGGTGTGCACAAGGTGGGCGATGCGGTGGATTCTTCCGGTACTTGCGAGTGCGTAACACCCCTGTACGGGAAAATTCCCCAAAACTTAAGTTTTCAGGAGAATAACTTTGCCTGTGTGCCTTACCTGGGCAGCGGCGGTTATGTGACCTATGCTTACAACATTTCCGCCGGCAGCGTGGTGCGCTGGTATCGGGATGCGCTGGCTGGCGATTTGCGGCAGCTGGCCCGGGAAAAGGATGTCAGCGTTTATGACCTGATGAACGAAGCGTGTCCGGAAGCACCTACCGATCTGATGGTGCTGCCCTTCCTGCAGGGTATGGGCGGTACACCGGATGTGGATGCCGGTGCTACAGGCCTTATCGCAGGCCTGACCACACAGACCAGACTTCCGGATATTTACCGGGCCATTTTAGAGGGTATTACCTTTGAAATGCGGTATAATCAGGAGAAACTTACGGAAAACGGTGTTTCCATCCAGCGGTTTTATGCCTGCGGTGGCGGTGCGAAGAGTCCGGTTTGGCTGCAGATCAAGGCAGATATCCTTGGCTGCCCCATTATTCCTGTGCAGGCCGAAGAAACCGGCGCTATGGGCAGCGCGATCCTGGGTATCGCTGCCGTTACCGGGGAAGATCCCTTTACTGTGGGTCAGCGTTTTTGGAAGTACGGCCAGCCGCTTACGCCCAATGCGGCCCATCAGGCAATTTACAACGAAAAATATCAGGTATATAAGACCCTCCGGGGGCTTTATATGGCGCAAAGAAAGATTAAGGAGTAAAACGGTATGTCTATTATTACAGGCCGGGAAAATGTCCTGGCAGTTTATGAGGAAGCGGCCCGCCGCGGCTGGGTCATTCCCTGCCTTTGCAGCGAAAACCTCACTACCACCGAGGCGATTTTGACCGCTGCCAACGAGTTTGCATTGGAGAAAGGCTATGATCGGGTGCCGGTCACGCTGGCCATTACCAATCAGTATGATCATCGCAATCAGTCCATCTTTTATACCCATACCCGCCGCTGGGATATCGGTCTTAAGCTGTTTCGCAGCAGCATCGAGATCTTATCAGAGGCTTTTCCCCATGTGGATATCCTGATCCACCTGGATCACGCCCAGCACGATACAGACGCAGAGCTGCTGGAAAGCGATTTGAGCATGTATTCTTCTGTGATGTATGACGCATCCACTTTGCCCATGGAAGAGAACATCCGCAAGACACGGGACTTTATGACCCGTAAGGGCCACCAGCTTTTGGTGGAGGGCGCTTGCGACGAGATCGTGGATGCCACCGGACAGGCAAGATGCGAGATCACAGATGCAGAAAAGTGCGCCCGGTATAAAGCGCAGACCGGTGTGGATGTGGTGGTTGCCAATTTAGGTACAGAACACCGGGCATCCGGACAGGATCTGCATTACTATGGCGATGCGGCAAGGGCGATCTGTCAGCGGATCGGTCACAAAATTTGCCTCCACGGCACATCTTCCGTGTCCAACGATCAGATCGGCAAGCTCTTTGAAGATGGTATCTGCAAGGTCAATATCTGGACCGCTCTGGAGCGGGATGCCAGCCCTGCCCTGACGGAGTTTATGGTGAAAAATGCCGCCAAGTGCGCCGGCCCTAAAATGGAGCAAAAGCTTATTGACGAGGGTTACCTCACTGAAAAGAGCAAAACCGGTGACCGCAGCCATTTGGATTATTTCACCGCCACCGCCCGCAATGCTATCATTTTTGAGGAAATGAAGCGCATTGCCCGTGGATACTTTGATTTGTGGTATAAATAAGAAAAACCGCCTTGGTAAAATCCAAGGCGGTTTTTAAATAGCTTAATAATTTTCTGCGTGGATTTGGAAGAAGCTACGGGGATGGTCGCAGGTGGGGCAGACTTCGGGAGCCTCAGTGCCAACCATCAGGTGACCGCAGTTGCGGCATTCCCAAACCTTTACGGAACTCTTCTTGAACACTTCGGCGGTCTCCACATTCTTCAGCAGAGCGCGGTAGCGTTCTTCGTGGCTCTTTTCAATGGCGGCTACCAGACGGAAACGGGCGGCCAGCTCGGGGAAGCCTTCTTTTTCAGCGGTTTCGGCAAAGCCTGCGTACATATCGGTCCACTCGTAGTTCCCACCGGCTGCGGCTGCGACCAGGTTTTCGGCAGTGCTGCCAATGCCGCCCAGCTCCTTGAACCACAGCTTTGCGTGTTCCTTTTCGTTATCGGCAGTAGCCAGGAACAGCGCAGCGATCTGCTCATAGCCTTCCTTCTTGGCCTTGGAAGCAAAATAGGTGTACTTGTTTCTGGCTTCACTTTCGCCTGCGAAGGCAGCCATCAGATTCTTTTCGGTTTGTGTGCCAGCGTATTTGTTTGCCATGATAATAGCCTCCTTTAGTATGGGTTTCTAAAGTTAGTATACCATTTTTTCCGGAAAAGGGAAGTGCTAATTTAACAGAAACACACCCAAATTCAAATAGCCGGCAAAGGTGACCCACAGCAGATAGGGCAGCAGCAGATCTCCGGCCCGCTCATCGATATTGCTGAAGGCGCGGATGGTTAAAAGAATCATAATCCACAGGGCGATGAGCAGGAAAAAGGCGGTGAGCCGCCACTGCAGGCCAAAGAACAAAATGGGCCAAAGGAAATTAAGAAATAGCTGAATTCCGTAAAGGATCAGCGCCTTTTGTATGGACTGTTTGCTGCGACCGGAATTGTATACCCGGTAGCTGGCATAACCCATCAGCAGATACAGGATCGTCCACACGATGGGAAACACCCAAACCGGTGGGGAAAGGGGCGGCTGCACCAGCTGGGGGTATTCCGACATACCGCCGGAAATAAGGGTGGCAAGGCCGCCTACGGCAAGGGGAATTGCTAAAAATAGGGCGAGTTTTTTCCAATCGGTTTTCATTGTACATCCCTCCTTATCCTATTGTATCGGCATAGACCCCGGCTTATCCATCAAAAATATTGTTGCGCCGGCTTGCGCGGTGGGGTATAATATGAAAAAACAAAAAGGAGCGCGTTTATGAGTAAGTGCTGCGGAAATTGCGAAAACTGTGGCGGCTGCGCCGGGCAGCTGGTGCTGAGCCAGCCGGAAGTGGACCTTCTGAACAAGCTGGCGCAAATTCCTTTCCTGCCCATCGCCAGGAGCGCATCTGACCCCAAGCCGGTGTATTTGGAAGATGACGATGAGACCCTGGAGCAATATAGCCTGATCCTTACCTGTTTGGAAAAGAAGGGTCTGATCAGTTTGGACTTTGATATGCCCCTTGCCGGCTGTGGCGGAGAAAAGTATAAAAATTTCCCCATTTTGGGCAGTATGGCCCTGACAAAGCGGGGACAGGATGTGCTGGATGTGCTGGATAAGCAGGGTGCAGAATAATATGGATAAAGAAAAGATTTTGGAGCTTACCCGGGAATTTGTAAAAAAGCAAATGGCGGGTAACGATGTGGGGCATGACTATCTTCACGTGGAGCGGGTGTTAGCCCTTTCCAAGGATATTGCCGGATACGAGCGGGGGAGCGACCCGTTTTTGACAGAAATGGTGGCGCTGCTTCACGATATTAACGATCATAAGCTTTGCACCGATGAAAATGCCCTGACTGATTTTTTGGACACGCTGGGCTTAACGCAGGATGTAAAAGAGAAGATTTTGGGTTATACCGGCTATGTTTCTTACACCAAGTACCCCAAGCCGGATCTTTCTATCCCACAGGAAGCCCGCATCGTGCAGGATGCTGACCGCCTGGATGCACTGGGCGCCATGGGCGTTGCCCGCACCTTTGCCTACAGCGGCGCAAAAAAGCGCCCCTTTTACGGGGCGGATGCCCATTCTGCCGTGGCCCACTTTGAAGAAAAGCTGTGCCATTTATCCAAGAGCTTGACTACGGAACGGGGCAAGCAGATCGCAGAAGTTCGACAGGCCTATTTAAACGGCTTTTTGCAGCAGTTTTTATCAGAATTACAAATGGAAAAATAAAAGCGAGCGGGTGACCGCTCGCTTTTTGTTACATATTTTGCAGGGCATTTTGGGCGGCGGCTTGTTCGGCACGCTTTTTGCTGGAGCCTGTGCCTGCGCCGATGGGAGCGCCATTAAGCAGCACTTCCACAGTAAAATGCTTATCGTGGTCAGGGCCTTCCTCGGAAACAAGGCGGTAGGAAATGACCTGATTTTTCTTTTGCTGCACCTTTTCCTGCAAAGCGGTTTTAAAATCCCGGTTTTGCAGCTGCTGCGTGGGCACATTGGTCAAAATCAGCTTTTCGATTAGCGCCTTGGCAGCATCCATACCGCCATCTAAATAGCAGGCTGCGATCACCGATTCTACAGCGTCCGCCAAAATGGATGAGCGGTTTCTGCCGCCGCCTTGCATTTCACCGTGGCCTAAAAGCAGGTGCTGCCCCAGGCTTAGAGTTTCCGCTGCCTTGGCAAGAGAGGTCTCGCACACCATATCTGCCCGCATACGGGTCAGCTCGCCTTCTGGGCGGTTGGGGAAATTGCGGTACAGATAGTCAGCCACCACCATACCCAAAATGGAATCGCCCAAAAATTCCAGCCGTTCGTTGCTCATCAGGCTATTGTGCCAATGCTCGTTGGCATAGGAAGAATGGGTCAGGGCATTTTGCAGCAGGGTGATGTTATGAAAACGGTAGCCGATGGCTGCTTCCAGATCCTTAATCATCGTTACTCTCCTTGGGAGCAAGAGCCTTTAAGCCCTGTTCCAGTTCTTGGGATATATCGGCCTTGGAGGCATCCATAGCCTGCTTGACCGCGTTGCGGAAGGCCAGCTGATCGGAAGAGCCGTGGGCCTTGATTACCGGTTTGCGGATGCCCAAGAACTGGGTGCCACCGATTTCCCGGTAGTCCATCATCTTCATCACATCGTTTACACCCTTCTTGCAGAAGAGGTAACCGATCATACTCAAAATATTACGCTTGAAGATCTTGTGCTTCATTAAGCTACCCATAAACATAGCCGTGCCTTCGATGGACTTTAAAAGCACATTGCCGGAAAAACCGTCGCAGACCACTACATCCACACCGCCCAGCAGCACATCTCTGCCTTCTACATTGCCGATGAAGTTCAGGATGCCCTGCTCGTGAGCGTTTTGCAAAAGACCGTAGGCTTCCTTCTGCAAAGGCGTACCCTTGGTATCTTCTGTGCCGATGTTCAGCAGGCCCACTCTGGGATTTTCAAGACCCAAGGTCTTTTTTGCGTACAAAGAGCCAATAAGACCAAATTGGAGCAAAAATTCCGGGGTGCATTCTGCATTGGCGCCGCAGTCCAGCAGCAGCGTCTTGCCGCCGGCCTTATTGGGCATAGCGGGGCCCATAGCTGCCCGACGGATGCCCTTGACCCGTTTCACGATCAACGTTGCGCCGGAAAGGAGCGCGCCGGTAGAGCCGGCAGAAATAAAGCCGTCGCCTAAACCGTCGGAGAGCATCTTAAGACCCACCATCATAGAAGAATTCTTCCGGGTGCGTACTGCCTGCGCCGGGTCATCGTGCATATCCACCACATCGTCGGCGTGCATCACTTCCACACCCTCCGGCAAGGTCTCAATGCCCTGACTGCGCAGCACTTCCAGGATCTTTTCTCCCTGACCGACTAAGGTGATCTGCGCGCCATAAAGCTTATTTGCCTCGATAGCGCCCATTACAGGGGCGAGGGGGGCATTGTCGCCGCCCATGGCATCCAAAATGATCTTCATCTTTGTTTCCTTCTTTCTTTATACCGTTTCTTTCAGACGATCAATGATCTCCAAAGAACGGTTGGCGATTGCCAAATTCTTTTCCGCCTTTTTGCGGATGCGCTGCTGTAGCGGAGCAATGATGCTGAAATTCACATTCATAGGCTGGAAATGCTCGATGCGCTCATCGCTGATATACAGACCCAGGGCGCCAATGGCAGTTTCCTTGGGAAACTCCGGAAGCTCCTTACCCATAACCTTGGCGGCCATAGCCACCGCTGCCAGGTAGCCGGAGGCTGCGCTTTCCACATAGCCTTCCACACCGGTCATCTGTCCGGCAAAGGCAACCAGGGGGTTACGGCGGTCAGCATAGTATTTATCCAGCAGCTTGGGAGATTGCAGGAAGGTGTTTCTGTGCATCACGCCGTAGCGGACGAACTCGGCATTTTTTAGCGCCGGGATCATAGAAAACACCCGCTTTTGCTCCGGGAATTTCAGGTGGGTTTGGAAGCCCACTAAATTAAACACGCTCTTTGCTGCGTTATCCTGCCGCAGCTGCACCACCGCGTAGGGCTCTTTGCCGGTTTTGGGGTCGGTAAGGCCAACAGGCTTCAGTGGGCCAAAGCGCAAAGTATCGATACCTCTGCGGGCCATCACTTCCACAGGCATACAGCCTTCAAAGACATTTTTATCCTCAAAGCCGTGGACTTCTGCTTCTTCGGCATTGATCAGCTCCTGCAGGAAAGCCAAATATTCTTCTTTGTCCATAGCGCAGTTGATGTAATCCGGTGTGCCCCGGTCATAGCGGCTCTGCCACCAGGCCTTGTCCATATCGATGGAATCGCTGGTGACCAGGGGAGCGGCAGCATCGAAAAAGTGCAGATACCCCTCGCCAAAATACGCACCGATGGCCTCGGACATAGCATCAGAGGTCAGCGGGCCGGTGGCCACGATCACCGGGCCATCGGGAACAGCGGTGACTTCTTCATCTACCACCGTAACATTGGGATGGTTGCGCAGGCGCTCTGTTACTAAGCAGGAAAAGCCTTCCCGGTCCACCGCCAGGCAGCCGCCGGCTTCCACACGGGTAGCATCCGCGCAGGAGATGATCAGGCTATCTAACCGGCGCAGCTCTTCTTTTAAAAGGCCTACCGCGTTTTCCAGCCGGTCGCCCCGCAGAGAATTGGAGCAGACCAATTCTGCAAAGGTATCGGTATGGTGGGCGGGACTCTTCTTGTGAGGCTTCATTTCGTAAAGGGTTACCTTTAGTCCCCGCTGGGCCAGTTGCCAGGCAGCTTCGCTGCCGGCAAGGCCTGCGCCTATTACTTTTACAGTTTCCATTTTTTAGCCTTTCTTACGAGAGGTTTTCTTGGCAGGCTTTTCTTCTGTTTTGTCTGCCTTTTTATAGTAGCCCCGCTTGTCTTCCGGCAGGAAGTTTTCGCAGCTTTCGTTGATGCAGAAAGGCTTGTTGCGACCCTTGCCCGCCTTTTTGAACATGGTGTTGCCGCACTTGGGGCAATCTTCCGCGGTAGGCACATCCCAGCTCATAAAGCCGCATTTTGCGCCACTTTCGCAGCCATAGTAGGCAAAGCCACGCTTGGACTTGCGCTTTAAAAGCGTAGCGCCGCACTTGGGGCAGCGGCCGGGCATCTTTTCTACGATGGGCTTGGTGTTCTTGCACTCCGGGAAACCGGGGCAGGCCAGGAACTTGCCGAAACGGCCAATTTTTACCACCATATTCCGTCCGCACACATCGCAAACCTCGGTGCTCACTTCATCCGGCACTTTCAGCCGTGTGCCGGACAGAGCCTCCTCTGCGTTTTCCATCTGTGCATGGAAATCCTTGTAGAAGTCTGCAAGCAGCTCTTTCCAGTGCCGCTGGCCGGCTTCCACCCGGTCCAGTTCGTTTTCCATATTGGCGGTAAATTCCACATCGATGATGTCGGTAAATTTATCCAGCATCAGGCTGGTGACCACTTCGCCCAAGGGGGTGGGCATCAGGTGCTTTTCTACTTTGTTGACATATTCTCTGTCCTGAATGGTGGACACGATGCCCGCATAGGTGGAGGGGCGGCCAACGCCCTTTTCTTCCATAGCCTTCACCAAAGATGCTTCGGTGTACCGGGCGGGAGGCTGGGTGAAATGCTGCTCCTTTACAAGCTCTTTGCAGGCAGCGGTATCACCGGCTGCGATTTGGGGCAGGGGAGAGCTGACCGCCTGGGTCTCGTCGTCCCGGCTTTCTTCGTACAGGGCCAAAAAGCCTGCAAACTTCACGCTCTGATGCGCCGCGCGGAAGATATGGCCTTCGCATACAGCGTCAATGGACACGGTATCATACACCGCGTTTGCCATCTGGCTGGCCAAAAATCTACTCCAAATCAGCTTATAAAGCCGGTACTGCTCTCTGGTAAGGCTGCCCTGAATGGCATCCGGGTCTAACTCCACATGGGTGGGGCGGATGGCTTCGTGGGCATCCTGGGCGGAGGTTTTGGTCTTAAATACATGGTGCTTGCCGTAGTAATAAGCCTTGCCGTAGCGGCCGCAGATAAACTTGGCAGCGTCGTCCATGGCTTCGTTACTGAGTCGCAGAGAGTCGGTACGCATATAGGTAATAAGACCCAAAGTGCCTTGGCCTGCCACATCCACGCCTTCATACAGCTGCTGGGCGATGGTCATGGTGCGCTTGGGGGTCATATTCAATTTGCGGGAAGCCTCCTGCTGCAAAGTAGAGGTGGTAAAAGGAGGGGCGGCGGAGCGCTTTTTGTCTGCCCGCTTTACATTTTCGATGGTAAAGGTCTTGCCCTGCACATCGCCAATAACCTTGTCGGTCATCTCCTCGCTGCCCAGCTCAATTTTCTTATCCTTGCCATAATACCGGGCGGTAAAATCGCCACCGGCAGAAAGGGCCAATTTGGCATCCAAAGTCCAGTATTCCTTGGGAACGAAGGCCCGGATCTCGTTTTCCCGATCCACCACCAGACGGGTGGCAACGGACTGGACACGGCCGGCAGAAAGACCCCGACGCACCTTTTTCCACAGCAGGGGAGAAAGCTGGTAGCCCACGATCCGGTCCAGAAGTCTGCGGGCCTGCTGGGCATCCACTAAATTCAGGTCGATATCACGGGGATTTTCGATGGCCTGACAAACTACCTTTTGGGTAATTTCGTTAAAGGTCACCCGTCGTGCCTTTTCCTGAGGCAGCTCCAAAAGCTCCTTCAAGTGCCAGGAGATGGCTTCGCCCTCCCGGTCCGGGTCAGTTGCCAGGTAGACAAAGTCTGCCTTTTTGGCTGCCTTTTTCAGTTCGTCAATGAGATCCTTCTTATTTTCCAGAGGAAGATATTTGGGGATAAAGCCTGCTTCAATATCCACGCCCATAGTGCTCTTGGGCAGATCCCGCAGGTGGCCCATACTGGCCTTAACGGTATAGTCCGGCCCTAAATATTTGCCAATGGTCTTGGCCTTTGAGGGGGACTCCACAATAACAAGATGATTTGCTGCCATATTTCCTCCGTCAGCGTTTCGTAAAGTATTTTCCGGGAAGATTGTTGATCCGCTTGCCCACCGTCAGCATGGTGATGGCCACCAGGACGCGGGATACGTTCAAGCCGGTCTTTGCCACGATCTGATCCACATGGATGGGCTTATCCGATAGCGCATCGTAGACCAGCTTTTCATCTCCGGTGAGTTCTTTTAAGGGTTCTTTGCCACTATACGCACCGGAAACTTTTTTGTCAATGGGTTTTTTGTCGGCAGGTATCGGGGCGGGGGATGGGGTTTGCGTCATTTTCCGTACCCGATTGGGGAAACGGTCGTGATAAATGCCTACGATATCGTAGCCGCAAAGGGCCGCCTTTGCGCCTTTACGCAACAATTCGTTGCTGCCGGCGCAGGCGGGGTTATCTAAATTTCCGGGGATGACGAACAGATCCTTTTTCTGCTCCTGGGCATATTTGGCGGTGATCAGCGCGCCGCTCTTTGCCGGCGCTTCCACTACCAAAAGGGCATCGCTGATGCCGCTGATGAGCCGGTTGCGCCTTGCAAGATTACTGGGGTAAGCCGGTGTGCCGGGGGGATATTCCGACATCACGCAGCCATTTTGAATGGTCATAGCAAATAAAGGCTTGTTGGCCTGGGGATACAGAACATCCACACCGCAGCCTAAAATGCCCACAGAGAGGAAGCCCTGCCGTAGCGCGCCTTCCATAGCCGCTGCATCCACACCCAACGCGCCGCCGGAGATCACAAGGCCGCCGCAAGCGCCAATCTCCGCGCCCATATTGTAAGCGCACTGCAGGCCGTAGGCGCTGGCTTTCCGCGTGCCTACGATGCCCACCGAGGGGAAGGTCTCCCACCGGGGGATCTGCCCTTTAAAATATAGGATGATGGGGGGATCTGCTATTTTCAAAAGGTTTTTGGGGTAGGCAGAGCTGGTAATGGGCAGGATGCCGATACCGTATTCGTCGCACAGCTCTACGATTTTTTTGGCTCTATCTAAACTGCGGTATTCAAAGGCATCGATTTCCTTTTGGGTGGGATCGTCAAAAATGCGGATAGCGTGCTTGCCGGAATCGTAAAGCTCTTTGGGATTGACATATTCCCGCAGCAGAGCCATTTTCCGCTTGGCAGATACACCTTGCATCTGGGCAAGCCAGACCCAATATACACGCATGAAGATCCCTCCTTGTTATTTTTTCATTTCCCAAAGGGTGATGGCCGCTGCCACCGCCGCGTTTAAAGATTCGCAGTTTTCGTTCATAGGGATGATCAGCTTTGTGCCGGCGCAGGAAATAATTTCCGGACGGACGCCCTGGCCTTCGCTGCCGATGACCACCGCCATATCTTTAAGGGAAGCTTCCCGAATGTCTTTGGATGTGTCGCTTAAAGCCGTTACAGCCACCGGGATGCCCTTTTCTTCGCAGGCCTCTTTAACCTGCTGCCAGGTAGAAACCGCGGGCACAGAGCGCAGCACCGCGCCCATAGAGGAGCGGACTACCTTATGGCTATAGGGGTCAGCGCAGCCTTCCAGCAAAACCACCGGCACGGAAAAGGCATCGGCAGTTCTTAAAATCGTGCCTAAATTGCCTGGGTCTTGAATACCGTCCAGCAGCAGCATTCCGGGTGCTACCTGTAAAGGCTTTTCTTCCGGCAGCTTACAGATAAACAGCGCGCCCTGGGGGGCTTGCATAGGGGAGATGTATTCCATAATGTCCTGAGGAACGGTAACCTTGCGTACATACTCAGGAAGAGAAATACGCATATCTTCTGTGCAGACCACTGTCTGCAGGCCCGGCCACCAGCGCACTGCTTCTTCCAAAAGCTTTGTGCCGTCAGATACGAAAAGACCTGCGTTTTGCCGCTCTTTCCGGGAGCTGAGTAGCCGGCGGATTCGCTGGATCAGGGGATTTTTCCGGGAAGTAATATGCTCTGTCATAATTTCTGCACCGCATTTAGGGCATTTGTGTCGCCCAGTACTACCAAAATGTCACTTTCCTGCAAAGGCTCGTCGGGATTGGGAGAAACATTGATCTGTCCGGCACGCTTGATGGCCAGGATATTCACGCCTAACTTTGCCCGGACATTCAGCTCTTTAAGGGTCTTACCCTGCCAGGCGCGGGGAGCGGCTACATCGATGATGCCGTAATCGTCAGAAAGCTCAATGTAATCCAAAACATTCAGGCTGCTAAGGCTTCTTGCCAGACGGAAAGCGTTTTCCTGCTCCGGAATGATCACCTGATCCGCACCCAGCTTTTTCAGTACCTGCCGGTGGGTCTCATCGTGGGCCTTGCATACCACCCGGCCTACGCCCAGCTCTTTTAAGTTCATAGTGGCAAGAACGGAGTCTGCCAGGCTGCCGCCGATGGCAACGATGGCGCAGTCAAAATCCTGCGCGCCCAGAGCCTGCAGCACGCTCTTGTCCCGGGCATCGCCCACCACTGCGTGGGTCACCTCCGGGGATAATTGCTGCACCAGGTCTTCGCTGCGGTCAATGACCAGCACCTCGCAGCCCAGCTGACACAGCCGCCGGGCCACTTCAGAGCCAAACCGGCCCAAACCGATAACCATATAAGTTTTCATAGTGTTTTACCTCTATCCAATCAGTAGATTTGTGTGGGCATACTGATACCGGTCAGCGGATTTGCCGCCGGATAAAAAGCCTAAGCTCAAGGTGAGAATACCCACTCTGCCAAAGTACATAAACAGGATGATCAGCAGCTTTGCCGGAATACTCAGCAAGCTGGTTACATTGGCGGTCAGGCCCACAGTACCCAGTGCGGAAACAGATTCAAACAGGCTGTCTGTAAAGGTTATGGGGGAGGTGGCGCTGATGAAAATACCGCCAAACAGGCCGAGGGCTACCATAATGCCGAAGATGGTCATAGCGTCCAGCACCTTTTCCGGCAAGATCCGTCTGCGAAATACCGTAACGGTGTTTAAGCCCCGCAGGCGGCTGATGAGGAACAGGATCAGGACGATGAAGGTCACGGTCTTCATACCGCCGGCGGTAGAGCCGGAAGAGCCGCCGATGAGCATAAACACAAGGCTCACCGCCTTGCCGGCGTCTGTAAGCGCGCCCTGATCGATGGCGGCAAAGCCGGCAGTACGCAGGGTGACGGATTGGAAGAAGGCATTTAATACTTTGCTACCCGGCTCCATCGCCCCTAAGGTGGCGGGGTTATCCCATTCTAAAATGAGGAACAGCACCGCGCCGCCTAAGAGCAGCACACCGCTTGTCAGCAGCACCAGCTTGGTGTAGACGCTGAACTTTTTCCAGCTGTGCAGCCGCACCAGCTCATCCCATACAAAGAAGCCCAAGCCGCCAATGACCACGAGTAGCATCAGGGTGATGCACACCACCGGGTCGGTGTTGAAGGGGATGATGCTCTTGCCCGGGGCGATCTTGCCAAAGATATCAAAGCCTGCGTTGCAGAAGGCGGATATGGCGTGGAACACGCCCCACTTTAAGGCAGTTGCCGGGCCGAAATCCGGCAGGAAACGGAAAAACAGAATCGTAGCGCCTACGGCCTGGATGGATAAGCTGCCGAAAAGCACGATCTTTTGCAGCTTCCACACGCTTTGCATATCATCCATACTCAAAGCCTGGGCAATGACCAGGCGCTGCTTAAGACCCACTTTGCCCCGCAGCACCATAATGACCAGGGATGCCGCGCTCATAAAGCCTAAGCCGCCGATCTCGATCAGGCAAAGGATCACCGTCTGACCGAAGCCGCTCCAAAGGGTGTAGGTATCACCGGGGATCAGGCCGGTGACACAGGTGGCGGAGGTGGCGGTGAAGAGGGCATCCAGAAAGCCCCGGCTCTGGCCGGTGCGGGAGGCAGCCGGTAAACACAGCAGGGCAGTGCCCATGGCGATGATGGCTAAAAAGCTCAGGGCAATGAGCTTTGCCGGACTAAAAGACCTCTGCCATTTCTTTTGGCGGATGCTTTTCCAACCCATATTTCCATCACCCCTCCTTCAGCAAACTCCCTGCCATTATACATTAAATATACATTATTATAACCATTTTGCCGGATTTTGCAAGAGGTATAGAAAAAATGAAGAAGGAGAGGAAAAACTCTCCTTCTTCATTTTTTAATTGTCAATTGTCAATTGAAAATTGTCAATTAATTTAGTAGTCCGGCATAACCGAAAGCGATGCCAAGTATTGCTGAAATACAAATCACTAAGATGGGGTGCAGCTTTTTAAAAGCAAGCAGCAGCATTACTAAAAAGATGCCTGCGCTTACATAGAAAGCGGGGGAACTGAAGACGCTTACGCTCCAGCCGGCAGGGAAGAACACGGTGATAAACACACCCAAAACCGCATTGGCGATCAGGCCAACCACCGCCGGCTTCAGGCCGGACATTGCGCCTTTGACCAGCTTGCTTTTGCGGAACTGATCGTAGATCTTCACCACGATGAGGATGATGACAAAGGAGGGCAGCACCACACCCAGGGTGGCCAGGACAGCGCCGAATACACCGCCTACCTGATTGCCTACAAAGGTGGCCATATTGATGGCAAAGGGGCCGGGGGTGGATTCGCTTACCGCTACAAAGTCCACCATCGCCTCCTGGGAAATGATATGACCCCAGCGCAGGGCCACCTGCTCCTGGATCATGGGCAGCATAGCATAGCCGCCGCCAAAGGTGAAGGCGCCGATCATCAAAAAGGTAAGAAACAGCTCCAAGTAGATCATTTCTTCGCCCTCCTTTCCATAGAAAGGGAAGTAACGATACCGAATATGCCGCATCCGGCGATGACCAAAAGGATATTGACCCCTACAAAAGAGGTGAGGACAAAGGCTGCGGCCATCGCTACATAAGCCGGCCAGCCCTTGGGGCTCTTTTTATACATAGTCCAAAGGCTTTTGCACAGCAGCGCCAGCACACCTGCCCGGATACCGGCAAAGGCATACTGCACCGCGGTAAGCTGCTGGAATTGGGTCAAAACAAAGCTTAAAGCCAAAATGATGACAAAAGAGGGCAGCACCACGCCTAAGGTAGCCGCTATCGAGCCCAAAAGACCTGCCGCCCGGTAGCCTACGAAGGTGGCGGAGTTGATGGCGATAGGGCCGGGGGTGGATTCAGCGATGGCCACAATTTCCAAAATATCCTCATCGGTGACCCATTTATTCTTTTCTGACGCTTCCTTTTGGATTAGGGGGATCATTGCGATGCCGCCGCCAAAGGTAAAAGCGCCGATCTTAAAAAAGGTGGCAAATACCTGCCACAGGGTTTTTCCTTTCACTTCTTCACGACCTTTCTTCTGCCTATCATAATCCAAAGCGGTGAAAAAAGCAACCGGAAAAGCATTTCACAGCATTTCACAAGTATTCCACAACCTTTTCCCCAATTTGACCGTTTTTCAAAAGGTGAGAAAAAAACGGGAAGTATTTTGCCCCTGTTTGCGCTATGTTTGAGGTGAGCCACCTATATAAGGGGCAAAAGAAAGGAGAAAACTATGGAAAGAAAGCAGTTTACATTTTACAAATCATTTTACGAAAGTATCGAAAAACTTCCCACAAACAAAGAAAAGCTCCAGGCCTACCAGCTGATTTGCGATTACGCCCTGACGCAAAAAGAGCCGGACTTGGAGTCGGTAAAGCAAGGCGCAGCAACGGTTTTTCGCATTTCAAGGCCCATACTGGACACCGCCCACAAGCGGGCAAGCTTAGCCAAAAAGCTCACCGAGCCTCTGCCGGCTGTTAATGATACCGCCTGCAAAATGCCCTGGCAAGAATAAGAAAAAGAATAAGAAAAAGATATAGAATAAATCATAGGTCAAGAAAAAGAATAAGGCTGTGTCCAAATAAAAAACCCGGTTCACCAGGCTTTTTGCCTGTGGACCGGGATATATTTTTTCGCAGAGTTCATCACTCTATGAATACTTTAAAAGCCGATGGCTGTAAGCTTATTCATATTGCTGCGTTTGGTATCCATAGAAGGATGAACATACCGCTCCAAAGTAATGCGGGGACTGCTGTGACCTAATATCTCGCTTAAAGATTTGATCTCAAAATCCACCTCGATACAGCGGGTGGCGAAGGTATGCCGCAAAGTGTGAAAATGCACCCCTTCCAGGCTGCAAATACGGGTATAACGATCTAATTTATATTGCAAAAGCCGGGGCTCCATATAATGCCCGGGTGTTCCGGTAAGCACATAGGCATCCGGCTCAGCACAGTGCATTTTTCTGCACAAATCCGTTGCAAAGCGGGTCAGGGGGATAGTACGGCAGGATGTGTCGCTTTTGGGTGATGTGATGAGCACTTTGGTTTTTTGGGCATTGTTGCCGGGGTCTTGCAGCCGCTGCATAGTGTGTTCTACTGAAAGGGCGCAGCTTTCCAGGGAAATATTGCCCCATTTCAGGGCGCAGATCTCCCCGATTCTAAGGCCTGTAAGCAAAGAGAGCATAATGCCGAACTTACAAGGGTCTATATCTTCCAGCAGACACTGAGTAAAGCGCACCTGCTCTTCCCTGGAAAGAATACGCATCCGGCTTTTATTCAGCTTTGGATAAATGATCTCTGCCGGCGGCAATACAAAAGCGTGCCGCTTGTAAGCATAGCGCAAAACGCTGCGTAAAACTGCCAGAATATCCCGCACCGTCTTGGGGGAAAGCCCTTTTTGACAAAGCAGAAAATGGCTGAATGCTTCGATGCCCACCGCATCAATTTTACCGATAGGCTCTGCCCCCAAATGGGGCTTGATATGCTTTTCCATAACCGTCCAGTATTTAACATAGGTGGATGCTTTGATGCGGCTGCGATTAAGCTGCAACCATTCATCGCAACATTCCCCAAAGGAATGGGCTGCATATGCCTGTGTGTTGGCTTGTGTCAGATCAAGATGAAACATATTTGCCTCCTATATATTTGTATTTTCTTTCACCCGTAACTATTGTATATGGTTATTCACCGATAAATTGAACAAAAATACAGAATAGATCCATTGAAAAATAAACAGATATTTAGAAAAAATGCCTAAATTTGGATTACGACTTGCATCTGCCTTTATAGTTTGATAAAATATTTTCGTCGCAGAGTGATGAACTCTGCGAAAGGCAAGAAAATGGTTTCGGCAGTGCTTTTGCGCAGAAAGAAAAATTGGTATGATTCCCTTTATTATTGGCGTTGCTGTAGGCGCGCTGGCAGGCTTTTGCCTGTTCTTTATCCTCGTAGCAGACCCGCCCAAAAAGAAAGGCCGCGGTGAGCGAAAAAAATGAGACAGCGGCTGCTCCAGGTCATAGATGCTGTGGATGGCTATTTGCTTTTTATATGCCTGTTTTTGATGATCGCCGTCTGGGTGATCCGCTGGTATTTTCAGTTTTCCCAGCAGCTACGGTATTTAAACAGAGAGATCCGCAGAACCCAGGGCGCAGAGCGCAAGCTTTGGAAGCGCCGCAGACGGCGACTGTGGCTTTCGTTGCTGCCCTTTTTCCGGGCATGACTGTTGAAAAATATTTTTACCAAGGTTTGGGATTTCGACAGCATTTGCATACAGCTTGAAGTTATGTTGTAACAACATCTGCTTAAAACGGAGGTCGCTTTTGCTATGAAAAAAGCGTTACATATCATTAAAAATGCTCTGGTGGTGCTGCTAATTGCGCTGGCGGTCTTAATGATGATCTTCACGGTATTTTCCGTGACCACCCTGAACCGAAACGATCGCAATCTGTTCGGCTACAAGCTCTACATCGTCAACTCCGATTCCATGGCCGCAACGGACTTTGATGCCGGTGACCTGATCTTTGTTCAGAATGTAGACCCCTCCACGTTGCAGGAAGGGGATATTATCAGTTTTATGTCCCAGAATGTGGATAGCTTCGGTCAGACCCTGACCCACAAGATCCGCCGTCTGACGGAGGATTCTACCGGCAAGCCCGGCTTTGTCACCTACGGTACTACCACCGATACGGATGACGAGACCGTTGTTACTTATCCTTATGTGCTGGGCAAGTATGTGAGCAGCATTCCCGGCCTGGGCAAATTCTTCAATTTCCTGAAGACGCCCCTCGGTTACTTTTTGTGCATCTTCTTGCCCTTTATGCTGATCATCATTCACGAGGGCATTAGGTTCTTCGCCTTGTTCCGTAGCTACAAAAAGGCCCAGGCGGAGCAGCTGCAGGCTGAGCGGGAGCAGATCGCTCAGGAGCGGGAGGCCAACGCCAAACTGTTAGAAGAGCTGCAGGCGCTGAAGGCCCAGCTGGATGCCCAGGTGAAAGTGGAGGAAAAGACAGATGAAGATGCCTGATAAGCTGAAAAAGCTTTGGAGCATTTCTTCTACGGTGCTGGTGGTGCTTTTCGTGCTTTGCGCGGTGTTTCTTATGGGCTCCCGGCTTATGGGCTACCAGGTTTATACCGTGCTTTCCGGCAGTATGCGGCCTGCCTTTAATGAAGGCGACCTTTTATATGTAGAGCCGGTAAAGCCCTCCCAGGTCCAGGTAAACGACCCCATCACCTTCGTGCTGAACGAAAAGCTGGTGGTGGCTACCCACCGGGTGGTGCGTATCGACCAGCAGAAGCAATGCTTTTATACCAAGGGCGATGCCAACGGCACGGAAGATACCGAGCCGGTGCATTTCAATAACCTGATCGGCATTCCCCGTTTTTCCATCCCCCTTTTGGGCTATGTGTCCAACTTTGTGCAAAATCCCCCGGGTACTTATATTACTGTAGCAGTGGGTCTTGTGCTGATCGGCGCTGTGTTCCTGCCGGATCTGCTTCCTAAGAAGAAAGACCAGACCCCGGAAGAATAAACTGTTTTTAATTCGTGTCTGTAAAGCCCATTTACGGATGCGGCTTGAAATATATCTTTTCGGAAAGGAGGAAACCGAAATGAAGCTTAATAAAAAGAAGGTATTTGCGGTAGCATTGGCAGTTTGCCTGCTGGCCATCCTGTCTGTGGGCTCTCTGGCCTGGTTCAGCGCATCTGATTCTGTGACCAACGAATTTCTGATCGCTGATTCCGAACACGGAACTGAGGAGGCTATTTTCTCCGTGAAGGTATGGGAGAAGGTTCCCGGCAACGACAAGAACACCGATAACCATACCTATAAGGATATCCTGCCCAACGCAAAGCTGGTAAAGGAGCCTCACATTGAAAACACCGGCTACTATAGCCAGTATGTCCGTGTGATCCTGACATTCTCTGATTATGAAGCATGGAAGGCTGTTGTTGGTGAGGATCTGACTGCTCTTCTGGTAGGCTATGATGCAGCCATGTGGACGGATATCACTAAGTCCGTGGAGAATGATACCGCTACCTATGTGCTGTACTACAATGGCATTCTGGAAAGCGGCAAGGATATCACTCTGTTCACCCACCTGCACATTCCCGAGAGCCTGACTCAGGCTCAGGCTGCTGCCTTTGCAGGCGGCTTTACCGTGGATATCAAGGCACAGGCTGTTCAGACCGAAAATGTAGGTGATGACGCCTATACCGCTTTTGATACCGTAAAAATGCCGATCCAATGATCCGCATAAATATTTAGGAGGTAAAAAATCATGTTCAATTCCAAGAACACCAAGCGTTCTCTGCTGATGAGCGCGCTGGCAATCGTGCTGTGCGTTTCTATGCTGGTAGGCAGCACCTTCGCCTGGTTTACTGACACCGCAACCACCGGTGTGAACACCATTCAGTCCGGTACGCTGGATATCGAGCTGCTGATGTATGATGGCGCTAACTGGGTCAATGCAGAAAATCAGACCCTGAACTTCATTTCTGCAAACGGCAATCAGAACATCCTTTGGGAGCCCGGCTGCACCTATGAGCTGCCTGCTCTGAAGGTTGTCAACAACGGCAATCTGAGTCTTAAGTACCAGATCCACATCACCGGTATCGAGGGCGACGCAAAGCTTTTGGAAGTCATCGATTTCACCATCGAAAACGAGGGCAGCCTGTCTGGCACCCTGGCTCCCGAGGCTGAGACCGCTGCCATCACCCTGATCGGCAGCATGTCCAAGGATGCAAACAACGATTATCAGGGCCTGACCCTGGATGCCATCTCCATCACCGTGGTCGCTACCCAGATGACCGCTGAGTTCGACAGCTACGATAACCAGTATGATGCACTGGCAACTTATATGAACAAGAACGCTGACGGTGAGTGGGAAATTGACAATCTTGGCCAGCTCATTTATTTTGCTAAGTCTGTAAATGAAGGCAACAGCTATGCAGGCGAGACAGTTGTTCTTACAAACGACATCGATCTTGCAGGTATCAATTGGATACCTATTGGTAATGCTGATGCAGATGAGTTCGTAGGCTTCAAGGGCACATTTGACGGTCAGAATTTCACAATCAGCAACCTTACGATCAACTCCGCTTCTTGGGGTAAGGGTCTCTTCGGTTACATGGATATAAATACCAATGCAACCGTAAAGAACGTTAACATTCATAACGCAAACGTTGTTGCTACTGACTGTGCCGGTATCATTGTTGGTTATGCTACCAACGGTACCTTCGAAAACATTCACGTTACCGGTGATGTTTCCGTCGTTGCTACTGTAAATGACGGATATGCGGGTGGTATTGCAGGCTGCGGTTACAATGCAGATTTCAACAACTGCTCTGTAATTGCTAACGCCGGCAGCAAGATCACCTCTGCAGGTTCTTTTGCAGGTGGTATCGTAGGCTACCAGTGCAATAACCAAAAGATGATCGCCGATTGTAAGGTTGCTAATCTTACTATTACCGGTTACGGTGCAATAGGTGGTATTGCTGGTATCATCCAGACCGGTCCCAACTTCGCTTTTACCAATAACACTGTTGAAAACATTGTACTTAATAAGTCTCGTGTAGATGGTAACCCCTCTATTGGTGCTTTAGTTGGTTGTTATAGCGGCACTGAAGAAACCAAGCTTACAGGTGTGGTTTCTAATGTTACATTGAACGGCACTCACGTTGCATATTCCGCATACAACGCACTGTACGGTAGTAATTATGGCGGTGCAACTACTCCCAACTTTGATGTTACCGGCGTTGCTGTAAGCGGTATCACTAACAATCTGGTTGAAGTTGTTGTAGTTAAAAACGCAACAGAGCTTCAGGCTGCTCTCGATACTGCGGTTGACGGCACGGTTATCCATCTTGTTGCCGGTATCACCGGTGATGTAACCGCTACCCAGAAGCCTGATATTAAGGTTACCATCGAAGGTAACGGCATGACCTATGCTGGTGTTATCACCGTTGACGGTAAGTCCGGCACATACACCACTGCCGGTCTGACCATTAAGAACGTCAATTTTAAGGCCGATAGCATCTCCGCTGATGCTTGCATCAATTTGGGCAACGGCAACAATGCCACTCGCTATACCTGCAACGTAACCGTCGATGGTTGTACCTTTGATGTTCCCGGTGCTGTGGGCGTGAAGTCCTATACCGGCGGCGACAAGAACCTTAGGGTCATCGATTGCACCGCAACCTCTGCTATGCACTCCTTGGTTCAGCTCGCGGGTATTGATGGCGTTCTCATCGAGGGATGTACTGTTAACTCCAAGAACGGTGCAAACTTCAACCAGAGTGATAACGTAACGATCAGCGGTTGTACCTTTGATACTCAGGGTTACGCAGCTCGCTTTGGCGCAAGCTCCGGTAATACCGGCGCAGCAGAAACCTATCTTATCAAGGCTTGCTCTTTGAAGTCCGCAAACGATGATGGTGATGCAACCATTATTCTCCGTGGTACTGCTGATAATTCTACTCTTACAATTCAGAACACAACCATTGTTGGTACTCCTGATATTGTAAACAATGCCACTGGTGCGACTGTTAATAAATAATAGTATAACTACTGGTTAAAGTCCGTCCTATCCCCGACCGGGGATAGGCGGCGATCAAAGGGCATAAGCAAAGTTTTTGTGCCTTTTGATTGCCGGAGCGATTTGCTTCTGTATACGTCCAATAAGCCATCTTACGTGTTAGGTCAACGGTTAGCGCAAGAAGACTTCCACCACCCCCAACGTTGACCCAAATTCTTTAGGAGGCTATTGAAAATGAAAAAGAAACATCCCACCAAGTATTCTTTGCTCATGAGCGCGCTAGCCCTGGTGCTGTGCGTTTCTATGCTCGTTGGCAGTACCTTCGCCTGGTTCACCGACACTGCCACTACCGGCGTTAACAAGATCCAGTCCGGTACCTTGGATGTTGTTCTCGAATACAAAACCAATTGGTCTGATGAGTGGGCTCCCGTTGATGAAAACACTAAGATTTTCAAAGACGGTGCGTTTTATGAACCCGGTTATACCGAGGTTGTATATTTGAGAGTATCTAATGCCGGTTCTCTTGCACTTAAGTATTTGCTTTCCTTCAATATTGAAAACGATAAAAAATCAACAAACGTGTACGGTGAAGAGTTCAGAATTTCTGATTACCTTTACGTTGGTACTTACGTTCAAGATGAATATCACGACGGTTTCAACGATGCGGACATTCGTATGCCCGCTATGTTTGGAGATCGCAAGAGTGCGTTGAATAACGTAACACTTACCAAGCTTAAGGATGCTGCGTCTATCATCCGTAAAAATGCGCCTATTCTTCCCGGCGAGGATACTGCACAGGTGGTAGCAATCGTGCTTACTATGCCTGAAACTGTTGGCAACGAAGCCAATACAATGCCCGGTGTGGAAGCGCCCTCTATCGAGCTTGGCGTAAGTCTCCTCGCAACTCAGTACACTCACGAGTATGACAGCTTTAATAATCAGTACGACGCCGACGCATTCTTAGGAAAGGTGCATGATATTCACGACCTTGAAACCCTTCAAAAAGCATTTGAAGAGGGCGGCAAGGGCAGAATTATAAATATGCACATTAAGGACGTTGACGTAGAGCTTGAGCAAGACAAAGCACTTGCGCTAAATATGAACACATCTACACTTGAGAAAAAAGACGATAGTGAATACGCAATAGTTAACTACGGTGATCTTTCTATTACCGGTGAGGGCACTATTCTTTCTAATATGTACGGCTCTATCGAAAACTGGGGCAATCTTTACATTAACAGTTTAAAAATCGATGTAAAGGGATACAAATACGGCTTCCATGTTAAAGCCGGCGAGGTTGAAATTAACAACCTTGTTTTAAAGGCTGAGCGTGGCGGTGTAAATGTTCAGGGTGGTAAATGTACTATCAACAGCGCCGACATTGAGTTTTCCGGCTACTACGACAATGCCGAAAAAGAATGGAATAACGGTTATGTTGTTTATGCCGCTAGTGAGGATGCAGAAGTTGTTATTAACGGTGGCGACTTTACCTATAAACCGAATACTAATAATAAAAAGCAACGTATTATTTGTGCGCAGGACGGCGCAACGGTTATTGTAAATGGCGGCACCTTTAGTAAAGGTGGCGGTACAAACCAATCAAAATGGCTTTGGGAATACGACAGCAACACGAGCGACGATGTTCCTGCAGGCACTATTACCATTTATGGTGGTACATTTGAGTTCGATCCTTCCGCTTTTGTAGCTGAAGGCTATGAGGCAGTTAAGGGTGCAGACGGCTGGTGGACTGTTTCTCAGATTGCAGGATAAGGAGGATATGACATGAATAAGACAAAAAAATCTTTGTTAATGAGTGCCATATCTCTGCTCCTTTGCATCAGTATGTTGATTGGTAGTACGTTTGCCTGGTTTACTGACTCTGTTAGCAGCGTAAGCAACAAAATCCAATCCGGTACACTGAAAGTCGATCTTGAGCTGCTTGACAAAGAAACCGGTGTATGGAACTCACTGAAAGAATCTCAGGCACCCATTTTTAACTATGACAAATGGGAACCGGGATATGTTGATATTAAGGTCTTGAAGGTGGAGAATGAAGGGAACCTCGCACTTAAGTGGGTTGCTAAGTTCTGCTCTGAATACCAGCTTTCTATTCTTACTGATGTGATTGATGTTTATGTTCGTCCCAGCGAAAGCGAAATTGGTTATCCTACAGACCGTAATCTCGAAGGTTACACTTGCGTTGGCAACTTGAGAACCTTCATCAATTCCATTGAGGAAACTACCTATGGCGCATTAGAGGCCAAGGAAGCTTCTTATCTTGGACTTGCGCTCAAAATGCGTGAAGACGCAGGCAACGAGTATCAGGATCTTTCCCTCGGCGGTGCTTTCGATATCCGTATTTATGCAACCCAGTACACATCCGAGTCTGACAGCTTTGACAACCAATATGATAAAAATGCTATGTTTGATATGTTGGCAGATAAAAGCATCTTGACCTCGCAGAGTAAATGTTTAAACGACGGCGCTGATTCTGTCGATTTTGCAGTTTACCACAAGGGCGTAAAAATTGTTGGTTTCAGCGTTCCCGAGGACGCAATTGCCAATAAGGATAAGCCCATAACCGTTACTATCCGTGCAATTGACCCTTACGTTGCTGTTTCACAAAACACACAGGCCTATGCATACGATATTGACGTTACAAACCTTAAGTCAGACCTTAAGGGAGACCAGCTTGTAACTGTTGTTATCAGCGCACCGAAAGGTCTTGCATCAATGAAGGTTTACCACAAAAACGAAATTGTACAAGACGCCGCTTATGACGAGGTTGCAGGCACTATAACCTTTAAAACTGCAAGCTTCAGCCCCTTTGAGGTTACTGCAGATGTTGTTACAGTTGAAAGGTTTGAAGATCTTCGTGATGCAATGCAAAGCGATGGCGCGAATATTGCTTTGGGCGCTCATCTCACAGTCGATTTATCCAAGGATAGCGCCCTTCGTGATAAAGAACATGCATATCCCAATGCAGAAAACGCAAAGTATTATAACGGCGTTAAGGTTCAAGGTAGAAACGTTTCGCTTGACCTGAACGGCTACGGCATTACCGTTTCTTGCGGAGAGGGCCTCCTCAATGACAACGATGACGTTGGCGCTTTATTCTATGTTGCAGAGAAGGGAAGCTTAAATATTAACGATAGTGTTGGAACCGGCTTTATCAAAATGAAAAGCTCCATCTATGCGGTTTGGGCCCCCCACGCCGACCCCTCTTACGTAGATATTTATGGCGGTATTTTCATTGCCGACTCCTACGCAGGTGACCCCATCGGTACACCTGTTGATGGTAATGGTAAAGCCGATAGTGTAAATGGCACAATGTCTAATGAACAAGAAAACGCCAACCGCGCTCTTATATACGCAGGTCGCGGTGGTAATATAAACGTTTATGGTGGTTACTTCCTTTACAATAATACCCTAAATGATGGTTCTAACCGCAATAACGGTGCTTTCAATGCGAAGGATTATTATGAAGATGGTGCCCTTATTACAATCCACAAGGATGTATATCTTAGTAATAAGGAATATCGTCAAAATCCTTATCGTAACCCTCAAACAAATCCATCCTTTGATGATTATTCGGTTGTGTTGTCACAGTATAGTAAAATTTCAGAAACTACTGTAAACAAAACTATAAAGATAGGCGATGAAGATTTTAATCATAATTGGTATAAGGTTGTACCGACTTATGCATATAAGGTTATCTTTATGAATTCGGACGGCACGAAAGAGTTGGATACACAATATATTATGTCGAATACAGATCCGGTAACTGTTGACAATATTGATGGTACTGCATGTGAAAATTTAGACAGTAGTTATACAGGTGATTTCGGCGGTTGGGTAAACGCTGCATCCGAGAAGGTTGATAGTATTGATGCTGGCAATTCAAAGGATATTGTTTTGCGCCCTACGTATAGTAAAAAGTATACAGTTACTTGGCTTAACGAGGATGGTGCTGTTCTTAATTCCGTGCAAACTTCGGGCGATGATCCGAGATATAGTTCTATAAGCGGCTCTGAGCCCACTAATACTGCATCTAAATACGGTGAGGTAATGAAATTCTCTCATTGGGAAGTTAGAAAAGTTGATGGGAACGGAAAGGTAACGTCTGAAAAAATTACAAGTAATTATCCAATAACAAGGGATATTTCTTTATATCCGATTTATGAATATAACGGAAGCTTGGATTTGATTGCTGTAGATACTGATGGTGATGGTATTGCTAATCATTATGCAGTTGCCGGATCGGATCTATCACAAAGTCCAGACTTTGTGATTCCGGAAATTGTTAACGGAATAAAGGTAGAAGAAATTCGCACTGGTGCATTTGCAGATGGTGATTTAAGAGACGTTATAATTCCTAAATCTATTACGTATATTGGCGCAAATGCATTTTGTGCAGATAAAAACTATTCTTCGATTTTTAATCCGGGCGAATATCCGCAAATCCAAATAATCTTTGAAGGTACAAGGGCACAATGGGATGCTATACCAAAAGATTCTGGTTGGCATGATAACATTGGCACACATAGTGTAATTATATGTACTAAAGAGAATCCAATAGGTTATTATGAGCAAACAGGTACTAATCCGACAATGTGGAATGGCGGTAAAACTGATATTGTATGGTCATGGAATGCGAATTCTACACCTTCTTGGTATCCACGTACCTATAATTAAATTAAAACCAATTTAATCGCTGTAAAATATAAAAAAGGAGGTAACTTTATGCTTTGGAAAGTTAAGGTAAAGTGGCTTTGTATTGCTCTTTTGGTCATTATTTTAACCTTTTCTGTGCAAGGTACGGTTGCTTATTTCAGCACTACCGGTACGGCTACCAATATTGTTACCTCCGGTAATATCCGGCTGCAGATCCACGAAAAGACCGATCAGGGCACAGATTTTCCGGATGCCGGTGTTTATGTGATGCCCGGTGATGTGGTAAGTAAGCAGGTCACCGTGGAAAACGATTGCGATCATCCCTTCTATTTGCGGGTAAAGATCCTTTACGGCATCGATTCCCAGGCGCTGGGCGCGGAGGAATGTTTTAAGCTGAATATCGACGAAAGCCTTTGGCAGCTTCACGACGGCTGGTATTACTATACCGGCATCGTTGAGCCGGGGCAGACCACCCCCTGCGTATTCTCCCAGGTGGAGATCGTAGGCGATACGGTGGATAACCGCTATCTGGGCAAGACCCTGACCCTGACTGTGGATGCCCAGGCGGTGCAAAGTGAAAATAACCCCATCACCGCCGGTCAGACCTATACGGCCTCCGGCTGGCCTGCAGAATAAGGGGGGGGGTAGGGTATGAAAAAGCTGATTTCTTTACTTACGCTACTTTTGCTGGTGCTTGGCGCTGCCCTTCCTGTAATGGCAGAAGACGGTCAGGTTACCTACGATGGCAATGCCCAGGAATTTATCTTTGCTCCGGGCAGCGACCATTCTCCTACGGACCTGTTTCCGGATTTAAAAAGCGTTATGCCCGGTGACACCATTACCCAGCGGATCACCGTGAAAAATGACGCATCCAATCAGGTGCGGGTGCAGCTTTATATCCGGGCGGTCAGCGTCCATCCCCAGGGAGCGGATTTTCTCAGCCAGCTCAAGCTTACGGTGCTCAAGTCCGATGGCCCAGGCAGCTATATGTTTGATGCCACTGCTGACCAAACCGCCCAGCTGACTGATTGGGTGTCTTTAGGCACGCTGTATTCCGGTGGTCAGGTGGATCTTGATGTAACGCTCCATGTGCCTGTTACCCTGGGTAACGAGTATCAGGATGCTGTGGGTATGGTGGATTGGGCCTTCAAGGTAGAAGAATATCCCATCGATGATGACGACCCGGATTCACCCCAGACCGGTGACCCGGCAGACCTGACCCTTTGGCTGCTGGGAATGCTCATTGCCGGCGCAGGTATGATCACCGCTCTGGCGCTGTATCGTAAAGAATTTTAAGAAAGGAGGGGCATACAAATGGCCGCACCGAAACGAAAAACCATGTATAAAAAGATCGCCCTGGCGCTGAGCCTGTGTATGCTCATCCTGTGGTCGCTCCTGGGTACAGGCGCGTCCCTTGCCTGGTTTGCGGATACCTCTGAGGATATCCGGAACATATTCCACTTTGGCAGCCTGTCCCTGACGCTTAACATCCGCCAGCCGGACGGCACCTATGCCCCTGTAGACGGGCAGGAGGCGATCTTTGATGACGATGCCCTTTACGAGCCGGGCTATGTGCAGGTGGTGTACCTGCGGCTGGATAACACAGGCACCTGTGATTTTACCTACAACACCGCAGTAAATGTCACCGATTATACCGTGGGCATCGATTATTTCGGCCAGCCCCTGGTCTTGCAAAAATACCTGCGGTTTGGTATGATTACTGCCGATACGGAAGCTGAGCTGCTGGCCCAGCTATCCAGCCGGGCGCAGGCCAAGGCCCTGGCGGTAGAGCCGCTGAACAATTATTCCAGCCAGTCGCCTGACGCCTTGAAAGAAGGAAAGAGCTGCTATATGGCGCTCATCGTGTATATGCCGGAAACTGTGGGTAACGAGGCCAATTACCGTGGCAACACCGTACCCACCGTGGAGCTGGGCATTATCTTTAAAGCAAATCAGCTGGAAAATTAAGCTTTAGAAAATCATTCAGAAAGGAGGAGCGATCATGAAGAGCCTGTTTTGCAAGCTTTTTAAAAATCCCAATAAAGCGCTGCTGCTGCGGGCTTTTACTGCCGCGGCAACGGTAGCCGTTTGCCTGGCATCTATGGTCTTTACGGTGTATGCGTATTTTTCCAGCTCTGTGATCTCCTCCTCCAATCAGATCCAGAGCGCAACCTTCACCGTTGCCCTTACGGTTACTGCTGAAGACGACAGCAGCGCCTATAGCTGCGTTCCGGTGGATGCCTATACCCATAATCTTTCTTTCGCTCCCGGCGATTATACGGTCACTGTGGCCCGGAGCGGGCAGAGTACAGCCAGCACCGGTTATTGCAAGATCACCGTGGGCGGCAGCGAGTATTTCACCCGGCAGTTTGATGCCGGTGATCCCGCTCTGACCTTTACGCTGCAGCTTACAGAAGACTTGCAGATGACCGTCAGCGCCCGCTGGGGTACATATGCCAACTTTGACAGCGCCGATCCGGCAGCTGCGCCTTATCTTACCGATGGCGCGGTGCTGCAGCTGGGTGGGGAAGTGCCGGAAGTGAGCGAGCCTGCAGAGCCTGATCCTACGGATGCCCCCACAGAAGCGCCCACGGAAGCGCCTACAGACGCCCCTGCGGAAGAGCCCACAGAAGCTCCCGCAGAGGCTCCTACAGAGGCTCCCACGGATGCCCCTGAGGAAGAATCCACAGAGGCTCCTACAGAGGCTCCTACAGAAGCCCCTGAGGAAGAACCTACAGAGGCTCCTACAGAGGCTCCTACAGAAGCCCCTGAGGAAGAACCTACAGAAGCGCCTACAGAGGCTCCCACGCAAGCGCCTGCCGAATGATCTTTACCGCCCTGCCTTCCGGCAGGGCGGCTTGCTATTTGACACAGGCTTTTTTTCGTGTTACCATAAAAGAACACTGCGTTGTGAATTGAAAATTGTCAACTGTCAATTAAATTATAGTTTTCCCCTTTGGAGGCATTTATGGAACAGTATACCCGTACCGGATTTTTGCTGGGAAAAGAGAATATGGAAAAGTTAAAAAATGCCCACGTGGCGGTATTCGGTTTGGGCGGTGTTGGCGGCTACGCGGTAGAGGCTTTGGCGCGCAGCGGAGTAGGGGAGCTGACCTTGGTAGATCACGATCAGGTGAGCCTGACTAACTTAAACCGGCAGATTTTAGCTACCCACGATACCATTGGTATGGAAAAGGCTTTGGCCGCCCAAAAACGGGTGGAAAGCATTGACCCTGCCATTAAGGTAAATGCTATCTGCGGCTTTTTCGGCCCGGATACCAAGGACAGCTTTGACTTTACCAAGTACGATTATGTGGTGGATGCCATCGATACCGTTACCGGTAAGCTGGCTTTAGTGATGGCCTGTAAAGCAGCAAATACCCCCATTATCAGTTCTATGGGCGCAGGCAATAAGCTGGATGCCACCGCTTTTCGGGTCTCGGATATTTATAAAACGACCGTAGACCCCCTGTCCAGAATTATGCGTAAGGAATGTCGCAAGCGGGGCATTGAAAGCTTAAAGGTAGTGTGGTCACCGGAAGAGCCTATCGTTTGCACCCTGCCCCCGGATGACCCGGCCTGGGCAGAACTTCCCCAGGGCAGAAACGCTCTGCCAGGCTCCTGCGCCTGGGTGCCTTCCGTAGTGGGCCTGATCATAGCAGGTGAAGTGATCAAGGAAATTATAAAATGACAAGAAAACCGGGCAATGCCCGGTTTTTGTCTTGTTATACCATTTTTTGTGTGCTATAATGGCGGTAACCATTTTTTTGGAGGTGCAATATGGAATTTAGTGTTAACCATCCCATCCTGTTTCTCTTTGCGGGAATTTTGGTAGCGGTGGTCCTTGCCCAGTCTGTTTTTTTCCTGCTCAAAGCTCTCAAGCGCAGCAAGGAACTGGGTATGGATCAGACCAAGATCCGCAAGACCATTCGTACGGCAGCTATTTTTACGGTAGCCCCGGCGGTGGCCATTGTCATCAGCGTGATTACCCTGAGCAAAAAGCTGGGTTTGGCGCTGCCCTGGCTGCGGCTGAGCGTGGTGGGCTCTATGAGCTATGAGACCATTGCTGCCAACAATGCCCTTTCTGCTATGGGTCAGTCCTTAGGCTCTGATGTGGCCCTCACTGCCCAGCAGTTTGTCAATGTCCTGCTGGTAATGACCATCAGCATTATGGTGGGCATTTGGCTGGTGCCTGCCATCGGCAAGAAGCTTCAGGGCGGTATGGCTACCCTGGGCAAAAAAGACCCCAAGTGGGCGGACACCTTCTCTAACTCCCTGTTTATCGGTATGATCTCCGCCTTTTTAGGCTTTGTATTCTGCGATGTTTCCCGGCTGTGGACAGCAGAAAACGGCATCGTCAATGTCGTGCAGACCAATCCGGAGACCGGCATTAAAGAAACGGTGCAGTACACCGCCACTTCCGGCCTGATCCCCGTGCTGGTGATGTTGGTATCTGCTGTGGTGATGGTGATTTGCGGTCTTCTTATGAAAAAGCCCAAGATGAAGTGGCTCAGCGAGTATGCCCTGCCCATCAGCCTTGTGCTGGGTATGGCAGCTGCCATTCCCATCACCGCTTGGCTGGGTTAAGGAGGTAGCGATATGAAGAGAAATTATATGGATTCCGTCCATTTTTACGGCCGGGTTTGGAACTTGACCGTAATGGTGCTGCTGTTTATGTTCCCGGTGGCGGTTGCCGCTGTTTTCGGTGTGATGCCCGATTGGAACGCGCTGCTTCTGGGTCTCATCGCCACCGCCCCCATGTACTGGATGGTGGGTGTGATTGAAACCGTTACTTTTGTGCCTATGCTGGGCGCCGGCGGCTCTTACCTAAGCTTTGTTACCGGCAATATCTCCAACCTGAAGCTGCCCTGCGCTTTAAATGCCATGGAGCAGAATGGCTTTAGCGCCAACAGCGAAGAGGGCGAAGTGATCTCCACCATCGCCATCGCCACCTCCAGCATCGTTACCACCCTGATCGTTGCCCTGGGCGTGGTGCTGATCGTACCGCTCACTCCCATTTTGAGCGCTCCCGTGCTGCAGCCTGCTTTTGAGCAGATTTTGCCTGCGCTCTTTGGCGGCCTGGGTGTGGCTTTCGTTTCCAAAAACTGGAAGATCGCTGTTGCCCCTGTGATCCTGATGCTGGGTCTGTTCATTTTCATTCCTGCCCTGAACTCCGGTACGGTGGGCATTATGGTGCCGGTGAGCGCCATCTTTACCATCGTGATTGCCCGCATTCTCTATAAAAGAGGTGTTCTGTAATGATTTACTTATGGATCGCTTTGGGCGCAATCGGCTTACTGCTTTTGGTGCTGATCACCCGGGCACTGCTGTTTAACCCCAAAAAGGAACGGCAGGTATCTCAGGAAGAAGTGACCTTTGACCGGGACAAGGCTGTGGACAATCTTGCCCAGCTGGTGCGGTGCAAGACTGTTTCTTCCAACGACCCGGCTGAAGAAGATGAAGCCGAATTTCGCAAGCTCCTTTCCTTGCTGCCCACGCTGTACCCCCGTGTGTTCGATGTTTGCTCCTATCAGGAGCTGCCGGATCGGGCGGTGCTGCTGCGGTGGCCGGGCAAGAAGGATGCTGCCCCTACGGTGCTGATGGCCCACTACGATGTAGTGCCGGTAGACGAAGCAAATTGGGAAAAGCCCCCCTTTGCCGGCATTATTGAAGACGGTGTCCTGTGGGGCAGAGGCACGCTGGATACCAAGGTGACGATGAATGGCGCGCTCAGCGCTGCCAATTACCTGATTGAAAAAGGCTTTGTGCCGGAAAATGACATTTACTTTGCCTTCTCCGGTGGCGAAGAGGTTAACGGTTTGGGCGCGGTGAACATCGTAAATTACTTTGTTTCCCATCACATCCAGCCTGCTTTGGTGGTAGACGAGGGCGGCGCAGTGGTGGAAAATGTGTTCCCCGGTGTGAAAAAGCCCAGCGCTATGATCGGCATTGCGGAAAAGGGTATGATCAATGTAGAGTACGCTGTGGATTCCCAGGGCGGCCACGCATCCTCGCCCCCGCCCAGAACGCCCCTGACGGTGCTCTTTGATGCCTGCGGCCGCATCGTGAAGAATCCCTTTAAGATGCACCTGACCAAGCCTGCTGCGGAGATGTTCGACACTTTGGGCCGTCACTCCACCTTTGTTTTTAAGCTGATTTTTGCAAACCTGTGGCTGTTTAAGCCGGTTTTGGATATGATCTGCAAAGGCAGCGGCGGCGAAATGAACGCCCTGGTGCGGACCACCACCGCCTTTACCCAGGCCCAGGGCAGCTCTGCCCGGAATGTGATCCCCACCCGTGCAACGGTGGTGAGCAATATGCGGCTGAATCCTGCCGACAGCGTGGCTTCTGCAGTTGCGTATCTGAAAAAGACGGTAAATGACCCGGCGGTGGAAGTTACTGTGCTGGAAAGCTTTGATCCCAGCCCCATTTCCCAAACCGGGTGCGATGCCTGGTATAAGGTGGCAGATTCTGTAGCCGAGACCTGGCGGGGCTGCATCGTTACTCCCTACCTGATGGTGCAGTGCTCCGACAGCCGCCATTACCGGGATCTCAGCGACCATGTGTACCGTTTTTCTGCTATGGACTTGACCGCCGAAGAACGGCGCACCATCCACGGCAACAACGAGCGCATCCGCCTGGAAACCGTTCATAAGGCAGTGGAGTTCTATATTCGACTCATTGGTAAATTATAATTGACAATTGAAAATTGAAAGTTGACAATTATGGAGTCGGCAAAGCCGACTGATTTAAATATATCGCAACGCGATACATCAATTGTCCATTGTCCATTGTGAATTGTACACTAAAAAAAACCGGCGGTTTCAAACCGCCGGTTTCTTCATTTCTTTGAGCCACTTGATGGAGCCTTTGATATCGCACAGGAAGCACAAAAGGGCAAATACCAAGAGGGCAAATACAGACAGGGTGATAAACTGGGGAACACCCTCAATGACGAAGGGCATATCGCTGCGGAAGAACATATAATCTTCGTTCAGACCAAACCATCTGTCGATGACTTCGCAGTTGAAAGCGTGGATACAGCAGCCGGCAACCACCCAGCCAAAGTCCTTTAAGCTGGGGCGGTAAGTACCGCTGGCCAGTTCCAGCACCGGGATCAGCAAAAGACCTGTGTGCTGCATAACGCTCTTTAAGATGGGGAACACGAAAACAGAGGTGGAGAAGATGCCGTCCGGCAGCGCAAAGGTGAGCACACCGCCAACAAAGCCGAACAGGTAAAAGAGCTTTTTGCCGGTCTTCCAGTTCAGTAAGCCAATGATGGGCAGCAGCACGCCGCCTAAATTGCAGGGATAGTGAGGCCACAGCTCATTGATGGGCGCGTTCTTGATAAAGAAGTATACCAGCCGCCAAACCACTTCGAATACTGCCTGCACGGTGCAAATGATCGCCAGCATTTTCCGGGTGGCGTCTATCTTTCCTCGCATTTTTGCAGCCCAAACAGCCAAAACTACGGTTAAAAGCACTACAATTACGGTGCAGATAAGGTGCATTATTCCGTACATATAATCTCCGGGAACACCCATATCACCAATCAGCCAGCGGTAAAACAGATCCATATCGGATCACCTCCAATACCCAAATTGTACTCCTTATGGAGAAAAATGTCAAGAAAAGGCAAAAGATGGGAATTATAAATTACAAATTAAAAGCCTAAGCGGTTGACTTTTATGCTGCCTTTGTGTATACTATTGGCGCAAGTAAATATTCCGTTTGAGTGCCTGCGGATGTGGTAACAGCACCGTAGGAGAATAGAAAACCGGGTGAGAATCCCGGACGGTACCGCCGCTGTATGCGTGGAGGCGCCACACTTGACGAAAGTCGGTCATTGGGTTAGTCCTGAGAAGGCTGTGTGGGCGCTGAAGATTCGCAAGTCAGAAGAACTGCTCAAATGTGGGGAACACATGGGTCTGCAAGTACGGAACCTGTGCTTTTTTGTTGCGGAAAAACGGCTGCAGCGTCCTTTTTGGGGGTGCTGCAGCTTTTGCATTTTTCGTAGACCAACTGAATATTGCTTATGGATACCGTATGGTGATCCGGTGAGAATCCGGAACAACCGTCCATTGCTGTGTTTTAGTCAGAGAGCCTGCGGCATCCATTGGGTCGATCACGCTTTGACAGGAGAGTGCAGCCTACTTTATCCGTACTTGCGGATAAATGGGTTGCACTTTTTTTGTGATGCCTGCGGGAGAACCACAAAAATGTAAAGGAGGGATGCAAGTGACACCCGAAGAAAAGAAGGCCTGGGCGGAGGAACTTCTGCGACAGAAATATGCCGAACTTGGGCGGATGCCTACAAAAAAAGACTTCGATAATGCTGCTTGCGCCCGTATCAAGGCATACCTTGGGCCGTGGCCCCGGGCGCTGGAGGCTGCAGGCTTGAAGCAGCCGAAGGAAAAGAAATGATTTTCAGAAAGGACGTATATGAAAATGACGAAAAAAGTAATTAGTATGCTCCTGGTGCTTGTAATGGTACTGGGGCTGTTGCCTACGATTGTCTTTGCAACAGATTTAGAAGCATTATTGGAAGGCAAGGTATATATCTCCATCAGTGACGATCAAAAATTCATCACAGATACAGACGGGAATCCGGTGGGTTTTGTAGCCGTTCCTATGGAAGAACTGTTATTCATCGACCTGGCGGATTATTATTTGGAAGACTATATTTATGATGCGGATGGTGATAACATCCCGGAAATTACCGCATTGCATTTGTACATTTACGTCCACGAATTCCTTTTAGGATTGGATTGGACGGATGTTTATGTCACCGGCGGCCCCGGCAGCATTTATCTGGCGGGTGGATTGTTTGGTTTTGCAGATGAAAACCTTCGTTATGACCTCAACGGCGCCTATCCCGCCGTTGACGGTTGGGGTTTGACCGCAGACCGGATCGTACTCAATGACGGCGACTTTTTGAATGTTGCCCACTATACCAGTTGGGCCTTCTGGGGTGACAGCGCCACCGGTTTCCACTATTTTACAGATGCCCAGGGCAATTTGCAGCACACCTATCAGGCCCTGGCGGGAGAGCCTTTGGAGCTGGGTTTTGTCCGTAGCTATTCGGACTGGAATAATGGTGGCCTGCCTGCTTTCGACCCGGAGATCGGCTATGAAGTTTACTACGGCAGAGCTTACGGAGAGCCGGAGGGAAGAGTAGCCTCCAATGAAAACGGAATGCTGGAAATCACCTTCCCCTCTGCCGGTACCTGGTATGTGTGGGCCAATGGCGGAAAGGGCAACGAGAATCCTATGGACGTTGTTTCTGCTCCGGCCCTTGCAACGGTAAAAGTTCCGGATCTGGAATTCGCTCTGGATTTGAGCGACACGACAGATCCCATTTACAGCGGCGGCATTCTTGCCTGTAAATTGGATGACCCTGATACTGTGTTTTTGGACGATACCGCTGCAGCCGGCAACAAGGTCAATTTTGGTTTTTCTGTGGCTGACTATGACCAGTACATCCTCTTTATAGATTTTTATAACGATAGCAATGTAATCGGCTGGAATGTGAACGGTGTGAATTATTTTGCAGAAGATCCCGGTGATGGATATGTGGACTGGGATCTTGGTAATGACATTTGGGCAGGCTATGCATTTGGCTACAAAGATGAAGCTGACAGAGAATATATTGAATTCTATCTGCAGCTGGGCGTTGAGGAATCCTATAACACCCCCGGCAGCTGGGATATTAAGCCGTTGCTGCTGACAGACCAGGTGCTGGAGCTGCTGATTGCGGTGGATGATCTGTATGCTGATGGCGCGCAGATCACTCTGGATAGTGGTGAGGCCATTGGCAACGCTACAGGGCTGTACAATGCGCTGTCTGATATGGAAAAAGAGGTGGCCGCTTATTTAGAAATCACGGATTTGCTGGAAGCTGCTCAGGACACCTACAATGCCTTGTTGGGCGACCGGGAGGCCGCCGATACGGTGGAGGCATTGATTGCCGCTATCGGCACAGTGGAACTGACGAAAGAAGATGTCATTGTATCTGCAAGAGCGGCTTACGATGCGCTGAGCGATAGCCGCAAAGCAATGGTGAGCAATTATGCTACCCTGACCGCAGCAGAAGAAAAATTGCAGCAGCTTAAGGATGAGGCAGCCCAAGCAGCTGCAGACCAAGCCGCAGCAGACGCCGTGGAAGAACAGATTGCTGCTATTGGCACTGTAACCGCTTTCTCCGATAAGAAGATCAAGGCTGCCCGTGAGGCCTATGATGCCTTGACCGATACCCAAAAGGCCCTTGTGGAAAACGCAAATACCTTGACTGCTGCCGAAAACGCATTGGCAGAAATTTATAAGCAGGCAGCTCAGGCAGATCATGGGGCAATTTATGAGGCAACCGGCAAATATCTTGCTGGCCTGAGCACACCTATCGTTGGTTCTACCGGCGGCGAGTGGATGGTAATCGCTCTGACCCGTGCCGGTCAGACCTGCCCGGAGGGCTATTATCAGAATGTAGTTGACTTTGTCAAAGTCAATATCAATGACAAGGAGCAACTCCATAGAGTCAAGAGTACGGAAAACGCCCGTGTGATCCTGGCGCTGACCGCCGCCGGGTACGATGTGACCAATGTTGACAGCCACAATCTGCTGATGGGACTGACGGATATGACCTACATCTCCAAGCAGGGCGTTAACGGTCCTATCTGGGCGCTGATCGCTTTGGATTCCCATAACTATGAGATTCCCACTAACCCCGACGCAGCAGAACAGGCTACCCGTGAAAAGCTGATTGCCTACATTCTGGAAAAGCAGCTGGATGATGGTGGCTGGGACCTTGCCAACCGGGCAGCTGACCCGGATATGACCGGTATGGCGATTCAGGCACTTGCCCCCTACTATAAGACCAATGCGCAGGTAAAGGCTGCTGTTGATAAAGCACTGGTATGTTTGAGTGAGATCCAGCACGATAACGGCGGCTATGGCTCGATTGATGGTGTATGTACCGAATCCTGCGCCCAGGTAGTGGTTGGGTTGACTGCCTTGGGTATTGACCCGGAAACCGATAGCCGCTTCATTAAAAATGGCATCTCTGTTCTGGATGCAATGTGTCTGTTTGCTGTAGATGGCGGCGGCTTTGCCCATATCCCCGGTGATAGCCGGAGCGGTATGGCAACGGAGCAAGGCCAGTATGCCCTGGCTGCTTATTTCCGCTTCAAGGAAGGTAAGACTTCTTTGTACGATATGACCGATGTAGACCTGCCCGGTGAACAGGTAGGGCCGACGAACCCGCAGACCGGCGATGACTTCGCCCCTGGGCTGATTGTGACGGTTATGGTTATTTTTGCCGCAGGGCTTGTGGTTTTGACGGCAGAATATAAAAAGAGATTTGTGAAGTAATTTCCTCCGGGTGGCGGGCCATGCCTGCCACCTGTGTGATTGGAGAATGGGTATGAAACGATTATTCAGCTTGTTGCTTATATTTGCGTTACTGCTGCCTTTGTGCGCCTGTGAGGGCAATTGGGAAAGTGTGAACCTGAAAGATCCCATAGAAATTGCTGAGGATGGGCTCGTTGAAGAAAGCACCATCCGGCAGATTCGGGATGAAAAGGCCATCGCTGTTTTTACCGGTACTTCCGGTGAGCTGAAATATGAATGGAAGGTTTTTGGTAGCCAGATCACAGAGGTAAGAGCCGTAAATCTTGGGGTTGGGCTGCGCCAAAATGCTGAGGGCGGGCTTCAGATCACGCTGGATCAGCAGGGGGCATTTGGCTTTTCCGCTATGCTGTCTGTTTATTTGACAGAGCGTTGGGATGCCCAAAGTGCCACAGCTTATGCAGAGAATCAGGTTTTGACCGACGTATCTGTTACCGGCAGTAAGGCGACCATACTGAATATATCCCTGGATGGAACGGTTGGTGAAATTGTGATCCGGCCGGATGTGCTTCAGGATGAGGAAGCTCCTACGGAAGTGCCCACCCAAGCGCCTACGGAAGCACCCACCCAAGCGCCCACGGAAGCGCCTACCCAGGCGCCTACGGCAGCCCCGACGGAGCCTCCCACGCAAGCGCCTACAGAAGTTTCCACCGAAAAGGATAAATATTTTACCGATCCCATCCCGGAGGGCAAGCCCAAGCCGGTAGAGCCTGAGGATCAGGATGTGGATAAGGGGCAGGCCTATACCTGTTATTTTTCCATTGAGTGCTCCACGATCCTCAATAACCTGGATCAGTTAGATCCTGCCAAGCTGGAGCTTGTTCCCGCCGGCGGTGTGATTTTGGCAAAAACGGCGGTTACCTTCTATGAAGGAGAATCGGTGTTTGATGTGCTGCAGCGGGTATGCCGGGAAAATGGTATTCACCTGGAATCCTCCTGGACGCCTATTTATAACAGCGCCTATATTGAGGGTATTCATAATTTGTACGAGTTCGATTGCGGAAGTCTGTCCGGTTGGATGTATAAGGTCAACGGCTGGTATCCCAATTACGGCTGCTCCCGTTATCAGTTGCAAAATGCAGATGTAGTGGAGTGGCGTTATACCTGCGACTTAGGTAACGATATTGGTGGCGGCTATGCAGCAGGGTGTTAAGAACGATGGTTTTGGGAAATACCATCCCTTGGTAAATTTTCTGTATTTTACCCTGGTGATAGGGTTTTCCATGGTATTGACCCACCCTTTGGCACAGGGCATTTCTCTTGCCTGCGCCTGTCTTTATGCTGTGCAGGCAGAGGGGAAGAAGGCTGTACTGTTCACCCTTAAATGGTGCTTGCCTGTTATGCTGCTGACGGCGTTTATGAATCCCGCTTTCAGCCACGAGGGCGTGACAATCTTGCTGTATTTCCCCACGGGAAATCCTTTGACCCTGGAGAGCATTCTCTATGGTTTTTCTTCCGGAGTGATGCTTGCTACGGTGATGCTCTGGTTTTTGAATTTCAGCCGGGTCATTACTGCTGATAAGTTTATCTATCTTTTTGGGCGCATCATCCCGGCGATGTCGCTGGTGCTGAGTATGACATTGCGGTTTATCCCCAAGTTCAAAGCACAAATGCATGCAGTGGTAGATGCGCAGAAAAGTATCGGCAGAGATGTTTCAGAAGGCAGCCTTTGGCGCCGTACAAAAATCGCCATAACGGTGTTGTCTATTATGGTTACCTGGTCCTTGGAAAATGCCATCGAAACGGCAGACAGCATGAAAAGTCGGGGTTACGGTCTAAAGGGGCGCACCGCTTTTTCTATTTATCGGTTGGAGGACCGGGATAAAATGGCGCTGCTGTACCTGGGCTTCTGCGGCTTTTATTTGGCCTCAGGCAATATAATATCGGCTTTTGGCTTCCGGTATTTTCCCAGTATTCGTTATGTTGGCTTAAATGCCGTGACCCTTTCTTTTCAGTTTGTATTTTTGATTTTATGCATGATGCCTGTAGCACTCAATGGGGCAGAGGAGAGAAAATGGAAAGCTATTCATTCAAAAATGTAGATTTTACATATCCGGAAGGGGAGAAGAAGGCCCTCCGGAATATCTCTTTTATTCTGCAGCAGGGCCAGTTCGTGGTCCTCTGTGGCCCGTCAGGCTGCGGCAAATCCACCCTTCTGAGGCATTTGAAATCTTGCCTAACACCCCACGGTCTGTTCTCCGGTGAGATCCGCTACCAGGGAAAGTTACTGTCCGAAATCTCTCAACGGGAGCAGGCGCAGCAGATTGGTTATGTTCTGCAATCCCCGGAAAATCAAGTTGTTACGGACAAGGTGTGGCACGAGCTGGCCTTCGGCCTGGAGAGCCTGGGATACGATACCCCAACGATCCGCCGCCGTGTGGCAGAGATCGCCGCATTTTTTGGTATTGAGAATTGGTTTTATAAGAATGTAACAGAGCTTTCCGGCGGCCAAAAGCAACTTTTGAGTCTTGCATCCGTGATGGCTATGCAGCCCAGTGTTTTGGTGCTGGATGAGCCCACCGCCCAGCTTGACCCCATTGCCGCAGCGGACTTTTTGGCGCTGCTGGGCAAGATCAACCGGGAGCTGGGAACGACGATTATTCTGACGGAGCATCGTTTGGAGGAGGCTTTTCCCTTTGCTACACGGGTTATTGTTATGGACGAGGGCACGATCATCTGCGACGATAAATCGGAGAATGTAGGCCTGCAATTAAAGGATAAGGGCAGCGGTATGTTTTTGGCGATGCCCACCGCTATGCGTGTTTGGGCAGCGGTAGAAACAAAGCTTAACTGCCCTATGACCATCCGTGATGGCAGCAGTTTTCTTTCTCAGCGAGTGGATGAGCAGGTGCTTCTGCCGTTGGCGGAAGAAGAACCTCCAGCGTACCCGGACGAAGTCACTTTGGAATGTGATGACCTGTGGTTCCGCTATGAGAAGGACTCCCCGGATGTGGTCAAAGGCTTTTCACTCCAGCTCCGCAAGGGAGAGTTCTATGCCATTTTGGGTGGCAACGGCGCCGGTAAATCCACCACGCTGAAGGTGGTTTCCGGTCTGCGCTCTGCCTATCGTGGTGATGTTCGCCTGCAAGGTAAGCTGGGACATCTGCCCCAGAATCCCCAAACCCTCTTTGTAAAGCGCACTGTCCGGGAAGATTTGTACGAAGTGTTCCGGGGGGAGAAGATCCCCAAGGAGCATCAGGATGCAGAGGTTGCCCGGATTGTGGAACTGTGCGGACTGCGGGAATTTCTTGACCGCCATCCCTATGATATTTCCGGTGGTGAGCAGCAGCGCACCGCCTTGGCAAAGGTGTTGCTGACCGCACCGGACATTCTGCTGCTGGACGAGCCTACCTAGGGTTTTGACGCAGAGTTCAAGGTAACCTTTGCTCTGATCCTGCGCAGGTTGGT
>JAZOWK010000041.1:0-2016 GCA_045659205.1 Faecousia sp. | reverse complement strand
AGACCCGCGTAGGCTTCGAAGGCGGCCAGATGCCTCTGGTTCGTCGGATCCCGAAGCGTGGTTTCACAAACATCTATGCAAAGCCTCTGACTGCCATCAATGTTGCAGTTCTGAACCGCTTTGAGGATGGCGCAGTGGTTGATGCTGCTGCACTGATTGAGAAGGGCATCCTCTCTGCTTGCCCTTACGGTCTGAAGGTCCTGTCCAACGGTACCCTGACCAAGAAGATTACTGTTAAGGCAGCGGCTTTCTCTGAGTCTGCAAAGGAAAAAATCGAGCAGGCAGGCGGAAAGGCCGAGGTGGTTTAAGTGTTTAACACACTGGCGAATGCTTGGAAGATCCCCGAGCTTCGTAAGAAGCTGATGTTCACGCTGATGATGCTGCTCATCTACCGGATCGGCAATGTGATTCCCGTTCCGTTCATTGACGCATTCCAGCTGCAGCAGTACTTTGATACCACGCTGTCTCAGACAATCCTGGGCTTGTACAATGCAATGTCCGGCTCTGCCTTCTCTACGGCATCCGTGCTTGCACTGGGCATTCAGCCCCACATCAACTCTTCCATTATCATCCAGCTTCTCACCGTTGCCATCCCCGCGCTTGAGCGGATGGCAAAGGAAGAGGGCGAGGCAGGTAAGAAGAAGATTGAGCGCATCACCCGGTACACCACAGTTGCTCTGGGCCTGCTGTTGGGCTTTGCCTACTACACCATGCTCCGGAACTACAGCTCCAGCGGTTTGACCATTCTGACCGATAACAGCACCATTTCTGCTATCGTCATCATTCTGGCATTCGCAGCCGGCTCTTCTGTGGTTATGTGGATGGGTGAGCAGATCACCGAATTCGGTATCGGCAACGGCATCTCTATGATCCTGTTTGCCAACATTATCTCCGGACTGCCCGGTGCACTGGGTACCCTGCTGGGTATGAAGTGGTGGGTAGCGCTGATCGTCACTGCGGCTATGGCTGCACTGATCGTATTCATCGTGTTTGTTAACGATGCAGAGCGCCGCATCCCCATCCAGTACGCAAAGCGGGTGGTCGGTCGGAAGATGTACGGCGGTCAGAGCACCAACCTGCCCATCAAGGTGGCAATGAGCGGTGTTATGCCTGTCATCTTCGCACAGTCCATTTGCTCCATTCCTGCAACCATCTGTGCCTTTATGGGCATCACCGATGCAAGCAAGAACTGGTGGTACGATAACCTGTGGAGCTCCAAGAGCTGGGCTTATGCAGTGATGTATGGCCTGATGATCTTCTTCTTCAGCTGGTTCTACTCCACGATCCAGTATGATCCTGTGGAAGTATCCAACAACCTGAAGAAGAACGGCGGCTTTATCCCCGGCTTCCGTCCGGGCAAGCCTACCGCTGACTTCATCCACAAGGTGATCAACAAGATCGTTATCTTCGGTGCGGTTTATCTGGCTGTGGTTGCGTTGCTGCCCATCGTGGCAGGCAATCTGGTAACAGATGTAGCCCATCTGGCGATCGGCGGTACCTCCGTTATCATCGTCGTGGGCGTTGCCCTGGAGACGGTGAAGGCACTGGAAGCGCAGATGCTCATGCGGCATTACAAGGGCTTCCTGGACTAATCGGAGGAGCAAATGAATCTGATCCTGTTAGGCGCCCCCGGCGCCGGCAAGGGAACACAGGCGGAGCTTCTTGTGAAGCAGCTTGACATCCCTTCCGTCTCCACCGGGAATATGCTCCGCGAGGCCATGCGTAATGGCACTGAGCTGGGCAAACAAGTGAAAAACAGCATGGACGCCGGAGTGCTTGTCTCGGACGAGCTGATCCTGGCGATCGTCGCCGAGCGCATTTCCCAGCCCGATTGCGCCAACGGTTTCATCCTGGACGGGGTGCCTCGCACCCTGGTTCAGGCGGAGGCGATGGATGCAAAGGGCATAAAGATCGACTATGTTGTTTCGATAGAAGTGGATGATGCTGTGATCGAGGGTCGTATGACCGGCAGACGCGTATGCACCAAGTGCGGCGCCAGCTATCACATCGTCGCCA
>JAZOWK010000040.1:0-2712 GCA_045659205.1 Faecousia sp. | reverse complement strand
GTTGATTTCATTCGGGAATATATGGAACCCTTTATTTGTGAGAGGTAAAATTATGGCATTGCAGCTAATTGATTTGGAAAACTGGGAACGAAGAGAATTCTATGAGCATTTTATCAGTCAGGTGGTCTGCACCTATTCTGTGGTGGTCAACCTCCATATCACCAATCTGAAGGGGCAGAAACTGTATCCCGCCATGATCTGGCTCCTGACCAAGACCGTCAACAATATGCCGGAATTTCGCACTTCTCTGACTCCGGAAGGCCTTGGCATCTATGACGATATGCACCCCATGTACACGGTGTTTAACAAAGAGAACAAGAACTTCTCCGGCATCTGGGCCTACTTTTCAGAGGACTATGAGACTTTCTTAAAAGACTATGAGGACGATGTTGCGCGCTACAGCACATCCACCCGTTACACCCCCAAGGAGGGAACCCCTGCCAACTCTTTCAACATCTCCATGGTGCCCTGGGTAGAGTTTACAGGTTTCAACATCAATGTCTTTGATGAAGGCAAATTCCTGCTGCCGATTTTCACTATGGGCAAGTTCTTTGAACGAGACGGTAAACGGCTGCTGCCGCTGGCAATCCAGGTACATCACGCAGTCTGTGACGGGTATCATGTCGGTGTGTTTGTGGAGAAGCTTCAAAGCTATATTGATCAGTTTTAAGTTATAAAATGAAAAAACAGATCGCAAATATCATAACTTCCTGCCGCCTCCTTGGCAGTATCGGACTATTGTTTTGTCCAGTGTATTCTGCCTGCTTTTATGGGTTGTACATATTCTGCGGACTGACCGATATGGTGGATGGAACCATTGCAAGAAAGACGGGTGCTGTCAGTTCCTTTGGTGCAAGGCTGGATACCGTTGCCGATTTTCTCTTTGTGATCGCTTCTTTTGTGAAGCTGGTACCGGTGATTCGGATTCCGGTATGGATATGGGGCTGGGCTGCTGTCATTGCGGTGGTGAAACTGGTCAATCTGGTTTGGGGATCCACACAAATGAAGCAGATGCCTTCTCTTCACACCATAGCCAATAAGGCTACAGGGCTATGCCTGTTTCTATTGCCACTGACGATGTCCTTTGTGGAACTGCGGTATACAGTTCCTGTGGTGTGCATCATTGCAACAATAGCGGCAATTCAGGAAGGATACTATATTGCAACAGGCCATCATAAGGTATAACATAATCGGCCCCTCCCAATTGTTGGGAAGGGCCGATCATTGTTTACACCAGGTTCCTGACAAATTCTTCGATTAACTGATTCACATGGTCGGCTGCATCCATATTGGAATTATGTCCTGCACCTTTTAGCCAGACCAGCGGATAACCGTCCTGTTTGGTCCAGCGGCGGTTATAGCTTTTGGCAGAGCCTGCCGCATCTTTTTCTCCGCAAAGAAGCAGCACAGGGCAGAAAATTGGATACTCCGTTTTCGCCTCCACGGCCTCGGCCAAGATCCGGTAGCCATGATCTGCCAGATCACAGTATTCTTCTTTGCCGTACACAGACCAGGTCTTTCGCATAATCTCCCGGCCGTATGGGGTGGTAGAGGTTCCCGCGATGCCCCATTCCAGCAGCAGCTTCCAGGGAATGCTCATGTACATCCCTTTGGTTTTCTTCAGCAAAGCCAGTTCCCAGGAAGAATAATATTTCCGGCTCATAGGGCAGGAATCAATGGACACAAAGCCGGAAACTGCTCCGGGATATTTGTCCATATATACCTGGGAAATATAGCCGCCCAGAGACTGACCGATCAGAACCGGGGATACAATCCCCTCCGCTTCAAAAATTTCATGCAGATAGTCCGCCAGATCCCACATTGTAAAGGACAACTGGAAGGGCCGGGACAGTCCATGGGCAGGGGCATCCCATACAAAGCAGTTATACCGCGAAGAAAAATACGCCAGCTGTTTTTCAAAAAGGGTATGATCTGCACTAAGTCCCGGGAGAAAAACTAGCCATGGCATCTGCGGCTGCATCCTGCTGACCCAGTAGCGGATCGTTCCAAGGTCAGTCTGAAAGAATTTCGATTCCATCATAGTCCTCCTATTCCTCAGCCTTGGGTTTGAAAAATTCCATTCCAAAGGTCAGGAAATCCGCCATCAGCGGGATGTAGGTTCCCAGGAATACGCCTAGAGCAAAGCCGGTGGTTATCTTTTTATGCTTTTCGGGAACGGAAAGGCCCAACAGGACACCAATGGCGCAGAGGCAGAATTTAAGACCGGCAAGCATCTTCCAGTCCCGGGACTGGATGTAACGGTCAGCGCACGCAAAAAGATGTTTCATGGGCAAAATCCCCTTTTCTTTTATTATACCATGGATGTGACAATTTACAATCCCTTCATTCACTCCGTGCGTAGTTATGGTATACTGATTTCAGAAACCAAATGAGGAGGAAATCAGTATGGAAAAATTCATTCCTTACGAGAAGCTTTCCAAGAAGGAAAAGCGCAAGATGGACCTGGCCAAGCGGCAGACCTGGGGCGAGCTGAACCCCGTCACCCGGAAACCCGAGAACAGCAAAGCCTACAACCGAAACAAAGCCCGGAATTGGAAGCGTGATTATCACGAACCAGTTCCGGGACTTTTGTTTGTATGTTAGACTCTCTCTTGCAGGAAGCTGATCTATATGGTATCATTATTCCATACTTAATTCAGTATTCCCCGCGGCATTTACATTCCCTATTAAGAGCAAAACACGAAAGGGAGA
>JAZOWK010000039.1:0-100892 GCA_045659205.1 Faecousia sp. | reverse complement strand
GGTAAGGTTGAGTACCGTCTGGACAAGACCAACATCATCCACTGCCCCATCGGCAAGGTTTCCTTCGGTGCTGAAAAGCTGACCGAGAACATGGATACCCTGATGCAGGCTGTTGTTAAGGCTAAGCCCGCTGCAGCTAAGGGTCAGTATATCCGCTCCTGCGTGGTTGTTTCCACCATGGGCCCCGGCGTTAAGGTTAACACTTCCAAGTACGCCTAATTGATCATACAAAAACACCCGGAAGCCAAGGCTTCCGGGTGTTTTGATTTTTCATTAACCAAGCAGCAGCTTGTCGTCAGCTTCGTCAGAACCACTGGCCTGACTAAACAAATTCAGCAACTGTTCTACAGTAAGGTTTTTCTTTTCCTCGCCAGAAACATCCACAGCGATCCTACCATCATACATCATGATCAGCCGATTGCCATAAGCAATGGCATCACGCATATTATGGGTGATCATCAGCGTTGTCAGGTTTTCTTTAGAAACAATCTTTTCTGTAACTTCCAAAACCTTAGCAGCCGTCTTAGGGTCAAGAGCAGCCGTATGCTCGTCCAAAAGCAGGAGCTTGGGTTTCTTCAGGGTTGCCATCAAAAGGGTCAATGCCTGGCGCTGACCGCCGGAGAGCAAACCCACCTTTGAGGTCATGCGTTCTTCAAGGCCGAGATCCAGAATCTTCAGCATTTCCTTATATTCAGCCCGTTCAGCCTTTGTAATGCCGGGACGCAATGTGCGCACCTTACCGCGACGGGCAGCCAGAGCCATATTCTCTTCGATCTGCATGGTTGCAGCAGTGCCCATCATCGGGTCCTGGAATACACGGCCGATATATTGTGCCCGCTTATGCTCCGGCAAGTGGGTAACATCCTTACCATCAATATAGATTTTACCCTCATCCACAGCATATGCACCGGAAACAGAGTTCATAAGCGTACTCTTGCCGGCACCGTTACCGCCAATTACCGTAACAAAATCGCCCGGCTTCAGGTGCAGACTCACGCCTTGAAGCGCCCGCTTTTCGTTGATCGTGCCGGCATTAAAAGTTTTGTAAATATCCTTTATTTCGAGCATACCGGCACCTCCTTCTTATGCTTTTTGGGATGTGTGCCACCTAAATTAGACACAGCCAGGAAGATCGCAACAATGGCAGCGGACATCAGCTTCAGGTATTGAGAATCCACCTTCAGCAGCGTAAGCACAGCCTGAATTACGATATAGTAAATAATCGCGCCAAAGCTCACAGCAAGGAGCTTAAATGCAAAGTTCTTGAAAAGCTTTCCAAAAATAACATCGCCGATAATAATAGCAGCAAGGCCAATAACGATGGCACCGCGACCCATATTGATTTCTGCATTACCATTATACTGCGCAAACAAAGCGCCGGAAACAGCCACAAGACCGTTTGCGATCATCAGGCCGATCATCTTATTGGCATTTGTGTTGATACCCTGCGACCGGGCCATATGCTCATTAGCACCGGTAGCGCGGATGGAAGAGCCCCGCTCCGTGCCGAAGAACCAATAAAGCATTGCAATAATAACCGCTGTAAGGGCGCCAACCATGATAGGCGGATACAGGAAAATAGGCTTGGAGCCATTGAGCGCCTTGCTTAAGTACATTGCAGACACCAAAAGCTCACTGTTACGGGCAGGAATGGTCAGCGTAGAGATCAACTCACCGGACTGCAGACCCATAACGATCATATTCACCGTCCACAGAGCAAGCTGGGTAAGAATACCGGCAAGGATGGCAGGAATCTTACAAACAGTATGCAGAAAACCGGTTACCGCGCCAGCCAGCATACCTGTAAGGAATGCACATACCATAGCGAGCCACGCAGGCTGACCCATAGCGATCATCACGATGCAGACCGCACCGCCGGTACAGAAAGAGCCGTCAACGGTCAAGTCAGAAAGATTTAAGATCTTGTATGTAATGTAAAGGCCAATGGCCATAATGCCCCAAATGAGACCCAGGGACAGCACACCGGGCAGCGCGCTGCCAAAATTCAGTAAACGTTCTAAAAGCACGGACATAAACAAGCTTCCTTATTAAAATTAAATATTATAATAAACCAACGGGGCAAGATGATGCACATCTTGCCCGTATCGGTTATCAATTCAACTTTTCGTAGCCAGGCAGCGGGTCAATGCCCAGGGCATTGCACACTTCCTCATTATAGAAGTATTTAGCATCCTGAACATAACGAATTGGCATGTTGGCAATGTCAGCGCCGTCGCGGAGAATCTCAACAGCCATCTTGCCGGTAAGAAGGCCAAGATCATAATAATCAATGGACATGGTGGCTACACCGCATCCGGAGCAGATACCGGACTCGCCTGCAATAATGGGAACACCTGCAGGAATGCAGATATTACCGATTGCGGAGGCATAGTTTGCTGCGGTATTATCAGTAGGAATATAAATTGCATCAGCATAGTTGGCAGCTTCTGTAGTAACGGAGGACATATCGCTGGTATCAGAGAAACCAAACAGCTGGCATTCCAGGCCCTTATCTTCCAGATAAGTCTTCACAACATTAACCTGATACTTGGAGTTTGCTTCAGCATTGCAGTAAAGCAGAGCCACCTTCTGTGCATCAGGTACCCAATCAATAACCATCTGTGCCTGCTGATTCAGATCAGCCAGGTCAGAAGTGCCGGACACATTAATGCCACCGGCAAAATTCTCAAGACCCAAAGCCACACCGTATTCAGTAACGGAAGTGCCAAGGATCGGAATAGAATCCGTTGCGTTATAGGCTGCAGCAACAGCGGGGGTTGCATTAGCCATGATCAGATCAACATTGGCAGAAACAAAACCGTTGATAATGGTGGAACAGTTGGTAGCTTCGCCGGCGCCGTCCTGAAGATCAAAAGTAACATTATCACCCAGTTCAGCCTTTACAGCATCCATAAAGCCCTGCGTGGCAGCATCCAGAGCCGGATGAGGTGTATACTGGCAAATGCCGATCACATACTTACCATCATCGGCAGCAGGTGCGGTACAGGCGGTCAGACCTGCAATTAAGGCAAATGCGCAAATTAATGCTACGATCTTTTTCATATTTCTTCTTCCCTTCTCATCACGTTTCCCGTGATTTATTGTGCAATTATAGCATCCAGAGCGCTATTTTGTCAACGGATTTTCCGCAAAGTGTGGACAATTATGCACCGCTGACGAACAAAGAGTGATATTAAAGGCGAAATATGTACAATATGCCAATACCCAAATACATATTTAAATATAATAGAAAAAAACTGAAAATAATGCTTGACATAATCAGGAAAATACTTTATAATACACGAGTTGCCAAAGACAGCAGGTGGTTTAGACCGTAAGTCCTGCCGAGGTGCGCTGATAGGATTATTTGCGTGTCTTTCTGTCTTCTGGCAGGAAGACACTTATTTTTTTCGGAGGTGAAAACACAATGCCCAACGCAAAGGTTCTTGAGAGCAAGAAGGCAGCTGTTGAAGCTCTGTCCGGCAAGATCAAGGAAGCTACTTCCGTGGTTTTCGTTGACTACAGAGGCATCACTGTTGCTCAGGATACCGAGCTGCGTAAGCAGTTCCGTGAGGCTGGCGTGGAATACTCCGTTGTTAAGAACACTCTGACCCGTTTCGCAACCAAGGAAAACGGTTACGACTTCGACGAGGTTCTCAACGGCACTACCGCTATGGCCAGCACCACCGGCGATCCCATTGCTCCCGCTCGCATCGTATGTGAGTTCGCCAAGAAGAACAAGCTCTCCCTGTCCATTAAGGGTGGCGTTGTTGAAGGCAGCGTTCTGTCCGCAGACCAGCTCAATGGTTTCGGCGAACTGCCCAGCAAGAACGCTCTGGTGGCCCAGGTGCTTGGTACTTTCCTGGCTCCTATCTCCAGCCTGGCTTTCGTCCTGGATCAGATCCGGGAGCAGAAGGAAGGCGGCGCTCCCGCAGCAGAAGCTGCAGAAGCATAATTTACTCGTAAACTAACAAACAAAAACAAACATTTATTTTTAGGAGGATATTACAATGGCTAGTGAAAAAGTCACTGCTCTCGTAGAGGAAGTTAAGGGTCTGACCGTTCTGGAGTTGTCCGAGCTGGTTCACACTCTGGAGGAAGTTTTCGGCGTTTCCGCCGCTGCTGCTGCTGTTGCCGGCCCCGCTGTTGCCGCTGCTGCTGAGGTTGAGGAGAAGACCGAGTTCGACGTCATCCTGAAGGATGCCGGCGCTTCCAAGCTGAACGTTATCAAGGTTGTCCGCGCTGCTACCGGCCTGGGCCTGAAGGACGCTAAGGATCTGGTTGATGCTTGCCCCAAGACCCTGAAGGAAGGCATTTCCAAGGAAGATGCCGAGAAGCTGGTTGCCGAGCTGAAGGAAGCTGGCGCTACTGCCGAGCTGAAGTAATTTACTTCACTACACACAAAAAACAGCCGCCAGCACTGGCGGCTGTTTTAACTTTCTTTGGAGGCTGTTATGGAACAAATCATCGAATTCTTCCAAACATTAGATCTGGATTACGGCTCTCTTGGCATTACAGCGGGAATTTTGCTGCTGGGTAGCTTTGTATTCGGCTCTATCGGCAGATTTGTATTCGGTAAACACTCTGTACTTGCTGATTCCGCATCATCCACACTGGGCATTTTATCGATCTATTTAGTTGCCTTTGTTCTTTGTTGCAGCAGCGCAAATTTCGGTTGGATTCCCCTGCCCTTCCTAACATTATCCAACGATGGCGCTTCTGTATTTTCCTTTGCTGGATGGGACTACCGGGTGATCAGCGCACAGGTGCTGAACATGGTGATCCTCTCCTTCATTATGAATCTATTGGATCGCTGGCTACCGAAAGGAAAATCCTTGATCGCTTTTCTTTTCTTCCGCGTGATTTGCATATGCGGTTCTGCACTGTGTTATGCTGGGGTGATATATCTTGCAAACCATTACCTCCCCATAGATTTTATGTTATATGCACCGGCAATTCTGCTGGGCATTCTGATATTGATGCTTGCTACCGGCGCTCTGAAGATAATTGTCGGCGTCATTATTAGTACAGTAAACCCCTTAATTGCAGCGCTGTACACTTTTTTCTTTGCAAATATCATTGGCAAACAGGTTACAAAAGCTGTCTTTACAACCATCCTGATGACGGTATGTGCTTATGTTATGGACTTTTTGGCCATCGCTTATATTCCCTTCAGCACCGACGCATTGGTAATCTTTGTTCCATGTTTGCTGATAATTCTGATATTATGGCGCATACTAAGAAAAATTTTCTAAATCAAATCGAAATTTCCTGCAATTTGTATTTTACAAATCCGCATTCTTGTATTATAATATTCCAGTGAAATTCACAAAACCTATTCTAACGAGATTGGAAGTGTTACTATGAGTCGGATGTTTGGTACAGTATCCATCGGACTCCGCGCCCCCATTATCCGTGAAGGCGACGACATGGTTAAGATCGTAACCGACACTGTTATGGAAGCTATGAAAGAAGACGGCCTGGCTCCCAGAGACCGGGATATCGTGGCAATGACGGAAGCCATCGTGGCCCGTGCCCAAGGCAACTACGCATCTATTGAGGCAATTGCCAAGGATGTGCGGAATAAGCTGGGTGGTGAGACTGTTGGCGTCATCTTCCCTATTTTGAGCCGCAACCGTTTTTCCATTTGCTTAAAAGGTATTGCCTCCGGCTGTAAGAAGATCGTTCTGATGCTCAGCTACCCTGCTGACGAGGTGGGCAATCACCTAATCGATATGGATATGCTGGATAAAAACGGCATTGATCCTTACCGCGATGTTCTGACCGAAGAGCGCTATCGCGCCCTGTTCGGTTATGTAAAGCATCCCTTCACCGGTGTTGACTATGTAGAATACTACAGCCAGCTGATCAAGGAATGCGGTGCTGAAGTAGAAGTGATCTTTGCCAACGATCCCAGAGCCATCGTAAAGTACACCAAAAATGTGCTTAACTGTGATATCCACACCAGAGCCCGCACCAAGCGGCTGCTGAAGGCAGCCGGCGCTGAGCGCATCTTTGGCTTGGATGAGATCATGACCGAGTCCATCGACGGCAGTGGTTTCAATAGTCGCTACGGCCTGCTGGGCCCCAACAAAGCAACCGAAACCACCATCAAGCTCTTCCCCCAGGATTGTCAGGATCTGGTCCTGGACATTCAGGCAAAGCTTTTAGAACTCACCGGCAAGCACATCGAAGTAATGGTTTACGGTGATGGCGCATTTAAAGACCCTGTGGGTAAAATCTGGGAGCTGGCTGACCCTGTGGTCTCCCCTGCTTACACCCCCGGTCTGGAGGGCACGCCCAACGAGCTGAAGCTGAAGTACCTGGCAGATAACGACTTTGCAGATCTGTCCGGCAAGGCGCTGCAGGATGCTATTAAGGAGAAGATCCAGCAGAAGGACGGCTCCAGCCTGGTTGGCAATATGGCTGCTCAGGGTACGACTCCCCGCCGCCTGACCGACCTGATCGGTTCTTTGTGTGACCTGACCTCCGGCTCCGGTGATAAAGGCACTCCCATCGTGTATATCCAGGGCTATTTTGATAATTATACCACCAACTAATATAAAAAATGCCTGCTGCAAATTGTGCAGCAGGCATATTTTATATATTTAAGATCCGATCGATCACAGGTTTCACCGCCTGGGTATCAACGGTTTCCATAAGGCCGTTATCATAGGCCTCTGCCACCTTAGGATCAATAGGCAAACGAGCCAGGACAGGCAAATCAAATTCCTTAGCGGTAGCATCCAAATGGCTTTCACCAAACACCTTAATCTTCTTGCCGCAGTCCGGGCATTCCAGATAGCTATAGTTCTCAACAAATCCCAAAACAGGAATATGCATCATATTTGCCATCTTAACAGCCTTGGTGACGATCATACTCACCAGATCTTGAGGACTGGTTATGATAACGATGCCATCCACCGGCAGGCTTTGGAACACTGTCAGGGGCACATCGCCAGTACCGGGAGGCATATCCACAAACATATAATCCACATCTTCCCAGATCACATCGGTCCAGAATTGCTTAACAGCGCCGGCAATCACAGGACCGCGCCACACAACAGGATCAGTGCTGTTATCCAGCAAAAGATTGATGGACATAACCTGAATACCGCCCCGGGTCAAAGCAGGATATAAGCCGTCCTCATTTGCGCCCTGGCATTCAGAAACACCAAATGCAGTGGGTGCAGAAGGACCGGTAATATCCGCATCCAGCACAGCCACTCGCTTGCCCTGACGGGCCATTTCTACAGCCAGCATAGAAGTGACCGTGGACTTACCAACACCGCCCTTACCGGATACCACCGCGATCACCTTTTTAACGCTGGCTCTTTCATTCAGTTTGGCAAGTAAGCTCTCTGCCTTGCGGTCAGAACAGTTAGAACCGCAGGTAGAGCAGTTGCCGCTGCAATTACTCATTTCATTTACCCCTTTCAGCTTTGCGCAGATTCCCACTGTTCCATCAGGTCCAGCAGGCGCGCTTCTTCCTTTTCTTTTTCCTGTAAAAGCCTGGTAAGCTCCTGATAATCCGCTCCGCTTTTACTGATCTTATCATCTAATTCAGAAATCAACAGTTCCTGTTTCTCGATCTCACGCTCTAAACGACGGACAAGTTTATCAACCTCTTTCGTGCCGCCCTTAGGTTTTTCCTTTTTCGGTTTATCCTGTACAGAAGCAGGCGCTTTGTGGATCGTTTCCTTTTCCAAAATGCTGCGATATTTTTGATAACCGCAAGGATAATCCTTGATCGTGCCATCCTCCAGCACCCAGATCCGCTGGGCAAACTTCTCGATAAAATAGCGGTCGTGGGAAACAAACAGCAGCGCACCTTCAAATTCATCAATGGCAGCCTCGATCCATTCCCTGGATGAAATATCCAAGTGGTTAGTAGGCTCGTCCAGAATCAAAAGGTTGATCTTCTCATCCATCAGCATACATAGCCGCAGACGGGACTGCTCGCCACCTGACAGCTCGCAAACGTGCTTAAATGCATCTTCACCGGAAAACATAAAAGCGCCCAGGCGGTCTCTGGCGGTCTGAGGAGAGCAGTTCTTTTCATAGAGCATGGTATCATACAAAGTGCGTTCCGGATGCTCAAAATGAATGATCTGGGGTAGATAGCCCCACTTTACTGTCGGGCCAAACTGCACCTTACCGGAAAAGTCTTCTTCATCCAACAAACACTTGATAAATGTTGACTTACCCGTTCCGTTATCACCAAGAAGGGCGATGCGCTCGCCACCCTGAACACGAAGCTCCACATCAGAAAACAGGGTGCGATCACCAAAGCTTTTTGCCATTTTCTTGGTTTGGAAAATCACATCACCGGCAAAGTCCTTTTCACCAAATGTTGCCTTCATGGTCTTTTCCGTCTTGGGACGCTCAGTTTTCTGTATCCGTTCCATACGGTGCTGAATAGACATGGCTCTGCGGTATAAAGCCCGGTTATTGATGCCCCAACCTTTCATCCGTTCAACGGTATAGCCTAACTGTTTCAGCTTGGCCTGCTCCTGCTCATAATGCTTCATCTGCAGATCAAAGCGGGCCTGCTTTTCATCAATATAAAAGGAATAATTACCGGAATAGAACTCAGCGTGGCCATCAACGATCTCAATGACACGCTGGGCAACACGATCTAAGAAATAGCGGTCGTGGGAGATCGCCAAAACTGTGCCCTTAAAGATCTGGATATAGCTCTCCAGCCACTCTACGCTTTTTAAGTCTAAATGGTTAGTGGGCTCGTCCAGCAACAGAATATCCGTTTTTTCCAGCAAAAGCCTTGCTAAGTTCATCCGGGTCTTTTCGCCACCGGAAAGGCTGTCAAAAAGCTGCGCTCGCTGAGACGGTGTAATACCGAGACCATTACAGACCTTGTCCGTCTCCACATCCATATCATAGCCACCACCGGCCTGAAAACGGTTAACCAGATCATCATATTCTCTTAGCTGCTCAGGGGTAGCACCATTACCCATCTGCGCTTCCAGCCGCTCCATTTTGGCACGAATTGCAAGCGTTTCCCGATAAGCAGAGCGCAGCACATCCTCAACTGTATAGCCTTGGGGAAACTGCGGGATCTGAGAAATCAAGCCAAGACGCTTATTGGGATTAACATACACCTGTCCGGAATCATAATCCATTTGACCGGTAAGGATCTTAAACAGCGTAGTCTTGCCGCAGCCGTTGCGGCCAAGAATCGCTACCCGCTCCCCTTCCTGAATTTCGAAGCTTAAATCTTCCAGGAGATTTTCCCCGATCACGAAGAACTTTATTAAGTTTTTAACCGAAATATCGATCATAGTTATCTCCTGATCACAGCTGGGACAAGATCTCCTTCAGCTCATCCAAGCTGTAAAAAATATTCAAAGCCTGCAGCATTGCATTTGCGCTCATATGCTCCGGAAGCTCCAATTTATTCAATAACACCTTCCGCTTTAGTGCGCTGTCCTTTCCGCCGGAAAGGCCCAAAACACAAAGATCCTGCTTAGTGATACCACCCTTAACGGTAGACGCCTCATCCAAAAGCTCTGCACCGCTGCGCTTCAGGGCATTCAGGGTCACTTCGGGCGACATACCCTCTACACCAAGCTTTCCCTCTTTTCCCGGGGAAGCTTTTCTTTTTTCCTTGCCGTAAACATCGGGAATATACGCATGCAGCAAATGCTCAGCAGGTATCGCGCCTTTAAGATAGTTGCGGATCACAAATCCGCCACCGTCAGAATCGGTAAAAACGATCAGTCCCCGTTCCCTAGCAACCCTACGCAGAAGAGCAAGCTGCGCCTTATCCTTCATAATACCAAAGCCGGATGTTTCAAAAATCGGCGCATCCACGATCTGACTAAGGGTGTTCTTATCATAACGCCCCTCAACAACAATGGCCTGACGGATCTTAACCATTTCTGGCCTCCTGTGCAAGCTGCAGGATCAGCAGTTCCAAAAGCTGCTGATCGTCACCGTTGGAGGTCTTGATCTTATAGTCCGTTTCTACAATCAAAGTCAGCGCCTTTTCGCAAAATGCTGCAGAAAGCTTTCCGGCATCTGTCATCGTTCTGCGGGCTGCGTAGTCCTTCATATTGTAAAGCTTTTGCAACTCGCTGGCAGGTCTGCCGTTTTCCAGCATAATCTTTGCCATACTCAAGCGCCGATAATGGCTGCCGATAGCGCCTAAAATCGCAAGAGGCTCTTGCTGCATCTTAAAGAGCTGACGCAGCTTCAAAAGAGCAGTGCCGTACTGACCCTGTGAAAGGAAATTGGTAATTTGAAAAACCACCGCATCCAGTACCGGCTCAACCACGGCATCAATATCTGCCTGAACGATCTCATCGGCCTGGCTATAAGCGCAAACCTTGGATATTTCACCGGCAAGAGCCGTCATTGTGCCGCCGGTCATTTCGATCAGATAAACACAAAGGTAATTGGAGATTCGCTTTCCCTCAGCCGCGAAATGCCGGGCGATCCAGGCAACCAGATCTTTTTGTTCCTGCTTTTCAAAATTCACAACGGTAGCCACATCGTTAATGGCTCCCATCAGCTTCTGCTGTCGCTTATCCGGGCTCCAGGCCGTTGTATTATAAGTGAAAACAACTGTGCAATACTCGGGAATATCCCGGAAGATCTCAATGATCCGTTCCCGATCTGCTTCAGGTAGCTTGAAAAGGTCGATCTCATCTACCCAAACAAAGGTAGAATCCGCCATCATCGGCAGATTATCCACCGCATTGCCGAGGTCCTGAACGGTAAAATTCTCCACGGTAAACTTGTGGGAATTAAAAGACTCCGTAAGCGGGTCAATGAGCAGCTTCTTGATCTGATTAAGATAATGCTGCAGCAGGAATGTCTCCTCGCCGTGGAAGATATAGAGCCTTCCCAAAGTCTTTTCTTTTATATCCTTTTTAAGACTCTGCATACTGCCGTTCTGCATATCCTTTTCCACCAAGTTCACCTCCTGAATATGATCGTACCTTGTTCATCCGTTCTGAAAACCTGACAGTCGAATAGATCAAGTCTATCCAATGTTTTCTGCTCCGGATGCCCATAATGATTATCTTTACCTACAGAGATAACAGCAATCTCCGGTTTTGTTCTGCGAAGCAGCACCAGACCGGTAGAATCGTCAGAGCCGTGATGCCCAACGATCAAAACTTCAATATCCGGCAAAGGGATTTGCCGCAATAATTGTTCTTCTCCGTTAATATCTCTGTCACCGGTAATCAGTATATCACAGTTTTCTGCCTGAAACAAGATGCACATACTGGATTCGTTGCCTATTGCTCCTTCAAAAGCAGGAATAATCGTTATTTCGCCATTTCCGCAAGAAATCTGTGTAATTTCCTCTACGGATATTTCCTCACCACCAAAAGCGCTTTCCAGCTCTGGACGGAGCTTATCCTTATCCTCACTTTCCGGCAAATAAAGCCGATCAGCCTGGATCTGCACAAACAGCGGCAAAAGTCCGTTCACATGATCTTTATCATAGTGCGTCAAAATAATACCATCCAGTTTATAAATGCCCTGATTCCACAGCGCACGCACGGCTGTATTGGCAGTCTCTTTCGGGCTTGTGCCGCCACAATCCACCATATAACAGGAATCTCCGCTTTGCAGCAATACACATTGCCCCTGTCCCACATCCAAAACCGTAACCCGAAATGCATCCGTACGCCCTTCCGATGCAGTTATGAAAACACTGACACCAAAGCACAGACAGATACATACAGCCGTTATGGTAACATATTTCTTCTTGCTCAGAAAAAGCAGCACAATAAGCACATATAGCAGAATGACCCAAAGAATGATATAAACATTATCAGCCGGTATGTATGCAAACGGGATCTTGCTCAAAATAGTCGCTGCTGCAGATACATAACGCATTAACCAGGAAATCAAAGCCGCGACTATACTTCCCAACGGCAGCCATATCGCACCTAATATGCAAGCTGCCACAATGCCGTAAAACACATAAGAAACTGCCCACATAGTCAGCAAATTTGAAAGCACACCAACCAGGCAGATCCCCTGAAAATGAATAGCGGACAACGGTAATGTAAATACCATAGCGCTGGCAGATACGGATACTGATCCAGCAAACCAGCGGATCAGCTTGGCTTTTAAGTTCTTTCCTTTGCCGCCACCCATCCACTTTGGCCGCAGGATAAAATTATGTATCGGTCCATATAGCAAAAAGATGCCTGCAACACAACTGACAGATAGCTGAAAACCAATGGATGTAACCGTCATTGGGTCAATAAGCAGCAAAACCAGTACTGCCAGGGATAGCGCAGTAGGCGGATCATATTCCTGATCCAGCGCCATAGCGATTAAAATCAGGCATTGCATAATGCAGGCTCTTGTAACTGACGGTGAGAAACCGGCAACTGCAGCAAACAACACCAGTACCGGTATGCCAATGATCGCAGTAAGCCATCTGCGCTTAGCTGTCAGCACGGCTACCAAAGAAAACAGAATGGAAACGTGCAAACCGGATACGGCAACAATATGACGGATACCGCTATTTCTAAAAGCAGTATCCAACTCTAACGACAAATCCGATGTTTCCGAAAGAAGCAAAGCCTTTGCGAAGGCTGCCGTATCTTCAGGAAAAATCCGTTCGATCAAATCTAAGATGGAACTGCGAAGATAGGCAGGATAATATTGCGGTGAAATGTCCTCAGCTTTTATGTAAGTAACCGCATTGTCAGGAAATGCCTGAAAATATATGCCACTGCTTTGCAGATAGGAAGGGTCGTCAATTCCACCGCTGCCCGTGTAATACAATGTATGATTGCCCACTAGGCGGTCGCCTGGGTACAATTCATCAATTCCGGAATGATACACTCTGACCTTATAACGCTTATCTGCCGCCTGTAAATAACCGTCAGCTGCGATACCGGATTGTGTCTTATAGGAATGATCACAAATCTCTACCGTCGTATAAATCTTCTGACCGTCAACCGCTCTTGCAGGATCGTGCAGGAGGGCATCTTGCAATGTAATCGAGATGCCGCCAACCGCGAGGCCCGCCAGAAGCAGCGCAACGATCCGCTTGCGGCTATCCTCACGGGCAGTAAAATACAGAATAATGCCTATTGAAAGCATGGCAGCAGCGCAGATCCAAAGCCAAGGGCCGCAACCTAAATATGCCCCTGCAGCACACCCCGCTGCAAGGCCTATAGTAAACCACATCAGTTTACGCATAAGGCATTACTCCAATCTCTCTTTATTATGGAATAGAGGGTGCTGCAATGGCAGCACCCTCAAAATCTTAGTTCAGCTTGGAAGCTACAAAATCATCCACCATAGCCATAGCATTATCCAGCTTCAGCACATCCTTGCCGCCGCCCATAGCGCTATCCGGCTTGCCACCGCCGCTGCCGCCGCAAGCAGTACATACCAACTTTACCAGCTCACCGGCCTTGACACCACGGCTGATTGCATCCTTACCGCAAACAGCTAAGAAAGTGATCTTATCCTCATTCACGGTAGACAGAACAGCCACCACATTGGCAGCCTTATCCCGCAGCGTATCGCCCATCTGACGCAGCTTATTGGCATCAGCATCGGGAACATTTGCAGTAAGCACCTTAATGCCATTTACATCGTGAGCGCTTACCAGGAAGCGGTCAGCCTCACCGGCAGTTTCCTTTGCCTTAATGGATTCGATGGTCTTTTTCAGGTTCTTGATCTCCTCCACTTGGCTCTCCAGCTTGGAAGCCAGCTCTGCGGGCTTGGTCTTCAGGATGGCGCAAGCAGAGTATACTCTCTGACGAGCCAATTCCATTTCATCCAGGCAAGCCTTACCGGTAATTGCCTCAATACGGCGCACACCGGAAGCAACAGAGCCTTCGCTCTCGATACAGAAAGGACCGACCTTGGCAGTGTTATCCAAGTGGATACCACCGCAAAGCTCAATAGAATAGCCGCCCATATTGACAACACGAACGGTATCACCGTACTTTTCGCTGAACAGGGCCATAGCGCCCATTTCCTTTGCTTCGTCAATGGGCATTTCACGCACATCGATGCCATAGCCTTCCAGCACAGCAGCCTGCACGATGGTATCGATCTTTGCCATCTCTTCGGCAGTAACTGCGCTGTAGTGGGTAAAGTCAAAGGGCAGACGGTCGGGCTCTACCAAAGAGCCTGCCTGATGGACATGGTCGCCCAGCACGGTCTTGAGCGCCTTCTGTAGCAGGTGGGTTGCAGAGTGAGCGCGCATAATAGCCTTGCGCCGCTCTACATCAATAGAGGCCTGAACCAGGTCGTCCACCTTAAGCGTGCCAGCGGTCATCACACCGCTGTGCAGATACTTGCCGCCCTTATCCTTCTGGACATCGGTAACCTTAAAGCAGCTATCACCCAGCAAAAGCACACCGTAGTCAGCAGCCTGACCGCCCATTTCAGCGTAGAAAGGTGTCTTATCCAACACAACGATACCCTTCTCGCCGCCGGTAATAGAACCGGTGACCTCATCGCCAACGCAGACAGCCAGCACCTTGGCATCGCAGCTAAACACATCGTAACCGACAAAATCAGTAGGCGTATTATCCAGGCCCAGGTCAATTCCTGCCCAGCCCAGGTCGCCCATCTTCTTGCGGTCCTCACGGGCGCGGGTACGCTGCTCTTCACGGCACTGGACATATCTGTCCATATCCACGCTCATGCCCTCATCTTCCAGCATTTCCACGGTCAGGTCAATGGGGAAACCGTAGGTATCTGCCAGCAGGAATGCGTCTTCACCGGAGAATACATTGTTGCCCTTTGCCTTGTGATCAGCCAGCTTTTCACCGAAGATACGCATACCGGTATCGATGGTGCGGGCAAAGTTTTCTTCTTCGTTCTTAACAACACGGATCACGTGCTCAGCGCGCTCGGTCAGGTAGCTGTAGTGAGATTCATTTTCCTTAATGACAGTCTTAACCACTTCAAACAGGAACGGCTTATTCACACCCAAAAGCTTACCGTGACGGGCAGCACGGCGCAGCAGACGGCGGAGCACATAGCCGCGGCCTTCGTTGGTGGGCTGTACACCGTCAGCGATCATAAATGTAGATGCCCGGATATGATCGGTAATAACACGCAGAGAAACATCTGTCTTAACGCTCTGGCCGTAGGATGCGCCGGTGATTGCGGTAACGTGGTTGGTAATATTCATAACCGTATCCACATCAAACAGGCTGTTTACATCCTGGCAAACCACAGCAAGACGCTCCAAGCCCATACCGGTGTCAATGTTCTTCTGGGCAAGCTCTGTGTAGTTGCCGTTACCGTCGTTATCGAACTGGGAGAACACATTGTTCCACACTTCCATAAACCGGTCACACTCACAGCCTACTTTACAATCGGGGCTGCCGCAGCCATACTTTTCACCGCGATCATAATAGATCTCGGAGCAAGGGCCGCAAGGACCGGAGCCGTGCTCCCAGAAGTTATCGGCCTTGCCAAAGCGGAAGATGCGATCGGCAGAAACACCGATCTCCTCATTCCAGATCTTAAAGGCTTCTTCGTCATTTTCATAGATGGAAGGATAGAGTCTATCCTCCTCCAGGCCAACAACCTTAGTCAGGAACTCCCAACTCCAGGCAATGGCTTCGTGCTTAAAGTAATCACCAAAGGAGAAGTTACCCAGCATTTCAAAATATGTGCCGTGGCGGGCGGTCTTACCGATGTTTTCAATATCACCGGTACGGATGCACTTCTGGCAGGTGCAGACACGGCGGCGGGGCGGCTCAACTTCACCCTTAAAATAGGGCTTCATGGGAGCCATACCGGAATTGATCAGCAGCAAAGACTGGTCATTCTGGGGAATCAGGGAAAAACTGGGCAAACGCAGGTGATTCTTGCTTTCAAAAAAGCTCAGAAACATTTCGCGCAGCTCATTTACGCCATATGCTTTTTTACTCATTGGATCTTCCTCCATAAATCATTTGCAAAATAAAAGTCGCCCCTAAAAATAGGGGCGACTTGGATCGCGGTACCACCCTAATTACAGGCCAAAGCCTGCATCTTAGCTGCTCTGTAACGGGAGCGCCCGTCCCGGTCATCCCGGGCTGCTTGGAAGTGGCTGATCGCATAGTCTGCAAGGGGCTCCCACCATTCCCCTCTCGCTTGGGCAGCATTTTGCAACCTCGTTTCCGCATTGCTTTTGCATTTCTTAGTTATTCTAACATAAAACCGTGATTTGTCAACGGTTTTTCATACTTTTTGCAAGAATTTCAAATATTGTCCTGTAACCATTTTCGCAAATCTTCTCTTCCCTGTTCACTCATAGGAAAAGTAGCTGAGCCTTCCATCTGGCTTTTTTCATAGCAGAAAGGTCCGTGCCAAAATTCGGCAGCAATGGTGCTGTTTTCCATATCCACTTCCTTGCGGTTCAGTTTCACAACCTGGGGTACGATCCTGAAACGAAAAGCGCCACAAGAACCGGTGAAAGGATTATTCATTGCAAAGCTGTGCAAAGTGGGTAAATAAAGCTCTTCCATTTAGTCCACCATCAGCGCTTCCATCTCATCGAGAAGCTCACCGAACAAGCTCAGCGCCTGCTCCACAGGCTCAGGGCTGGTCATATCCACACCGGCATCCTTTAGAAGGTCGATGGGGCTCTTGCTGCAGCCACCGGACAGGAAACGGATATAATCATCCACCGCTATCTTGCCTTCCTTCAGGATTCTACGGGAAAGAGCAATGGCGGCAGAATAACCGGTAGCATACTGGAACACATAGTAGTTGTAATAGAAATGGGGAATTCTTGCCCATTCCATAGCGATTTCATCATCTACCACGATATCCGGGCCGTAGTAAACTTCGTTCAGTCGGCGGTATTCCTCGCAAAGCACATCGGCAGTGAGGGTCTTGCCCTGCTCTACCATACGGCCAATATTCAGCTCAAACTCTGCAAACATTGTCTGCCGGTAGATTGTGCCCTTAAACTGGTCCAGGAAGTGATTGATTAGGTATGCCCGCTCCTTCTTATCCGTGGTCTTGCCCAGCAAATATTCCATCAGCAGCGCCTCGTTGCAGGTGGAAGCCACCTCGGCAACAAAGATCACATAATCAGAATCGATGGGATTCTGATACTTATTGGAATGGTAGGAATGGAGCGCGTGACCCATTTCGTGAGCCAAGGTAAACTGGCTGTCCAGCGTACCGGTATAGTTCAGCAGAACATAGGGATGCACCGCTGCACCGGCAGAATATGCGCCGCTGCGCTTGCCTTCATTTTGGTAAACATCGATCCAGCGGTTTTCAAAGCCTTCCTTCAGGATCTTGCGGTAGTCTTCACCCAAGGGTGCAAGAGAATCATAAACCGTCTGCTTTGCCTGGGAAAAGGGGATCTTGGTATCCACATCAGACACCAGCGGAGTATATACATCGTAAAAATGCAGTTCATCCACACCCAGCAGCTTTTTACGCAAACGGATATACCGATGCATCTTATCTGCATTTTTGTGTACCGCTTCGATCAGATTCAAGTACACAGAGGTAGGCACATTGGTACGATCCAAAGATGCTTCAAAAGCATTGGGATATTTTCTTGCCTCTGCAAAGAATTTCAGCTGCTTATTCTGGGCATTCAGCAGACCGGCAGCGGTATTCTTAAAACCGGCAAAACCATGATACAGGCTTTCGTAGGCATTTTTACGAAGTACCCGGTCAGGACTTTCCTCACAGGCGACAAATGTACCCTGTGTAACAGAATGTGCCTTACCTTCGCTGTCCAGCGCATCGGGGAATTTAATATCTGCATCAGCAAACATACCGTACACATTATCGGGAGTCTGTGCCATTTCACCGGCAGCTGCCAGCAGCTTTTCTTCCGCTGCGGACAGTACGTGCTCCTTGCGGCGGCGCAGGTTAGTCAGGTAGCGGCGGTAGCGCTCCAGCTTGGGATAAGCCTTATAAAAGCCATCCAGGGTTTCATCGGTAATAGCCATAATTTCCGGTGTTTCAAAGCTTGTTGCAGCGCTTAAACCAACGATAACGCTCATAAACTTACCTACCATCGCCTGATAGGTCGCATCCCGGGTATCCACATCCGCTTTGCGCATACAGTAGTTAGCCAGCAGCTCCGCTTTCTGGTTGACCTGCTCGCTCTTTTCCATGTAATCATATAAAACCTCAGGCGCCTGACCAAGGCGGCCAGCAAAGCTGCACAGAGCCTTCTGATCATCCTCTAATGTAGCCAGTTCCTGTTCCCAGGCTTCATCGGTTACATACAGATCCTCTGTTGCCCAGGTATCTTCCACGGGGATCTCGCTGCGTTTTCTGATTTTTTCCATAATAGAGTCCTCCTGCATAATTATTTTGATAATAGTATACCACAGGAAATTAAAAATGCAATGCCTTGCAATTCGGTAATAAATATGCTAAAGTACTACCCGGTGATATTATGACGAAACAACTCAAAAGCAGCATCGTTCTGCTCTTGGCAACTACTGTTTGGGGTTCTGCCTTTGCCTCTCAAGCGATAGCTATGGAGCATCTTGGCCCCTTTTCCTTTCAAACCATAAGATGTTTTATGGCAGTAATGATTCTGCTGCCCTCCGCTTGGGTCTATGACCGGGCACAGGGAAAAACAGAATATATGAAAAGCTGGGCAAATAAAAAGCTTTGGAAAGCAGGCATTCTATGCGGCATACCCCTATTTTTAGCCTGCAACCTCCAGCAGCTGGGTCTTGTAGATACCGGTGCGGGAAAATCCGGTTTTTTAACTGCAATGTATATCGTGATCGTTCCGATCATCGGTCTAATGCGCAAAAAGCCTTTCTCTGCCCTGATTCCGTTAAGTGTATTGATTGCGGTAATCGGACTTTACTTTTTAACGGGAACTTCCGGCGCTCTGGTAATCTCTGATCTATTGCTACTTGGCTGCGCATTGATGTTTTCTGTTCAAATTACTTTTGTGGATATCTTTGCCGCAGATGTTGATCCCATCCGGCTCAATACTGTCCAGGTACTTGTGTGTGCTGTTCTTTCAGCTACCGTTATGCTCTTTACTGAACAGCCAACCGTGCAAAATATTTACAAATGTGCTTTTCCTCTTTTCCACACCGGTGTTCTGTCCATGGGCGCTGCATACACGATGCAAATCATCGGGCAAAAAAATCTGGAGCCTTCTTCCGCTTCGTTAATTATGAGCCTGGAATCTGTATTTGCGTTACTGTTTGGATGGTTATTGTTAAACGAACAGCTATCCAGCGCAGAATGGATTGGCTGCGTTTTAATCTTTGCCGCTGTCATCCTTTCACAAGTAAATATCAAAAAGAAAACAGCTCCGGTCAGTTGACCGGAGCTGTATTTTACTTCTTATTTGCTTTATCTGCGAGAATGATCTTCTTCATCGCTTCAATACCAACTTTGACAGCACCGGAAGTATCCTCTGTCATAGGCATATGCATACCCAGCTTTTCCCGCTCCTGATTCCAAACAACATGGAAACAGCTGCCGCAGCGCACGCCTAAAGCAGACGCCACCACAAAGAGCGCAGAGGATTCCATTTCGCTGGACTTGACACCCAAGCGCTTCCAGCTCTCCCACTTCTGCAAAAGTTCATAAGAGACCGGGGATTTCTCAGGAGCGTGCTGACCATAGAAGGCATCCTTACACTGAACGATGCCCACATGGGTACGGTAACCAAGCTCCTCACTGGCGGCCTTCAGCGCCGCAGTGATGTCAAAATCAGCAACTGCCGGGAACTCGATGGGCGCGTATTCCAAAGAAGTATGCTCAAAGCGGATAGAACCGGTGGCAACCACCACATCACCGGGACATACATCCAGTGCAATGCCGCCGGTAGTACCCACGCGAATAAATGTGTCTGCACCGATGGCTGCCAGCTCTTCCATAGCAATAGATGCGGAAGGGCCGCCAATACCGGTAGAACATACAGATACTTTTTCACCGCAGAGCGTGCCGGTATAGATGTTATATTCCCGATTCATACCAATATGAACAGGATCATCAAAGTACTTAGCGATGGACTCGCATCGACCGGGATCACCGGGCAAGAAGCAATAGCGGCCAACATCGCCTTCCTTGCAATGAATATGAAATTGCATGCCGATATCTTGCATAACAAAACCTCCTTTACGGATCTATTGTTAGTATACCAAATGCCGCAATCAAATGCAATATCAGAACAGGCTGATCTGATTGGTATCCGGCAGGCTGCCGAATGCCCCGGCCTCTTTCAGCATCTGAATATGGGTCTTGGACACTTTGGGACAAGCAGCAGCTACCTCTTCAATAGATACAAACTGCTTATTTTTGCGGCCGTTCATAAGATCCCATGCCGCGCTTTCACCCAGACCGGAGATCGCTACGAAAGGCGGCAATAACTTACCATCTTTAAGCACAAACTTCGTTGCGTGACTCTCATACAGATCAATGGGCAGGAATTCAAAGCCCCGCAGGTAAAACTCATAAGCCACTTCCAAAGTAACCAGCAAGTTTTTTTCCTTATCTGTGATGCTTTCCTGGGAATCCAGCGCCTTGATATGGGCCTTGACAGCATCCATACCGTTTGCCATCATCACCGCGTCAAATGCGCCCTTCTGGCTGCGGCGATAGAAATAAGCCGCATAGAAAGCAAGGGGGTAATTGACCTTAAACCAGGCGATACGGAAAGCCATCATAACATAAGCCACTGCGTGAGCCTTGGGGAACAAATAGGCGATCTTTTTACAGGATTCGATATACCAGCCAGGTACACCTGCATCGATCATTTCCTGTTCTGCGCCATCAGGAAGTCCCCTACCCTTACGGACAGATTCCATAATTTTGAATGCCCGCTTCTCCGGCAGTCCGCAGGAGATCAGGTAGATCATAATATCGTCACGACAACCAATGGTCTGATCCACACGGGCAGTACCGGAAACGATCAAGTCCTTTGCATTACCCAGCCACACATCTGTTCCGTGGGTATAACCGGAAATACGCACCAAAAAGTCAAATTTTTCAGGCTTTGTATCCAGCAAAACTTCACGGGTAAACCGGGTATTGAACTCCGGCACAGCCACCGCACCGGTCGGGCCGAGAATGGGATCGTTCTCATAACCCAGCACCTTGGAAGAAGTAAAAATGGACATGGTTGCCTTATCATCCAACGGAATGGTCTTGGCATCCACACCGGTCAAATCCTCCATCATCCGGATCATAGTGGGGTCATCGTGACCCAGCATATCCAGCTTCAAAAGGTTTTCTTCCATGGAGTGATATTCGAAATGGGTAGTAATGGTCGTGGAGTTCGGTTCATCTGCCGGGTGCTGCACAGGGCAGAAATCCCAAATCTCATTTTCCGCAGGAATAACCACAAGACCACCGGGATGCTGACCGGAAGAACGGCGCACATCCACACAACCGGAAACCAGACGATTCTCCTCTGCTTTGCCAACACGGATGTTTCTTTCATCCATATAATGCTTAACAAAGCCGAAAGCCGTCTTATCCGCCACCTTACCGATGGTGCCTGCGCGGAACACATTATCTCTGCCAAACATTTCGGTACAATAAGCGTGGGCATTTGCCTGATATTCACCGGAGAAATTCAGGTCAATATCCGGCACTTTATCACCGCCGAAGCCAAGGAATGTTTCAAAGGGAATGTTAAAGCCTTCCTTGGCAAAGGGTGTGCCACACTTGGGGCAAACCGCATCCGGCAAGTCCGCGCCACATTCATAGCCTTGGGGAACATCAAAGGTGGTATATTTACAGCTTTCATTGGGGCAGCGGTAATGAGGCGGCAAGGAGTTAACCTCTGTAATACCGGACATATATGCCACGATGGACGAGCCTACAGAGCCACGGGAGCCAACCAGGTAGCCGTTCTCCAAGGAATTCTGCACCAAACGCTGGGCAGAAATATAGATCACGTCATAATGGCAGCTGATAATATCGTGCAGCTCTGTTTCAACACGTTTGACGATCAGTTCCGGCGGGTTTTCGCCATAAAGACGGTGCATCTTGCCATATACCAGGTTTTTCAGTTCTTCTGCAGAATTCTCAATGGTGGGCGCAAACAGATTATGGGGCACAGGACGAATGGTCTCACACATATCCGCGATCAGGTTGGGATTTGTGATGACGATTTCCCTTGCCTTCTCCTCGCCTAAATAGGAGAACTCACGAAGCATATCATCGGTAGTGCGGAAATAAAGGGGATTATCCTTATCGCAATCCTTAAAGCCCTTGGTAGCCAGCAAAATGTGGCGGAAGATCTCATCTTCAGGATTTAAGAAATGCACGTCACCGGTAGCAACCACCATTTTACCCAGTTCCTCACCGATACGCACCACCGTGCGGTTAATATCCCGCAGCTGTTCCACCGTTTGAATATCGATCTTTTCATCATCGATCATAAACATATTGTTGGCGATGGGCTGCACTTCCAGGAAATCGTAGAAAGATGCAAGACGCTTGAGTTCATCGTCGCTCTTCTTATCCAGGATCGCCTGGATCAGCTCACCGGCTTCACAGGCAGAGCCAATGATCAAACCCTCACGAAGCTTCATAAGCTGGGATTTGGGAATACGGGGAACGCCCTTGAAATATTTCAGGTTGGAATCAGAAATCAGGTGATACAGATTACGAAGACCCAGCTGATTTTTGGCAAAAAGAATTATATGCCTTGCCTTGCGGTCAAAGATATGATTTTGCGCCCGTAAGCCTTCCATAGCAGGATTGATGCTCTCAAGGCGGTCAACACCCTTTTCCTTGAGCATATCTATAAACCTGCACATAATCAGGCCACAGGTAACTGCATCGTCAGCTGCTCTGTGATGGTTAAATTCCGGCAGACTTAAAGCATTGGATACAATATCCAGCTTAAATTTATTCAGCTGGGGCATCAGGTTTTGAGAGAGAATCAATGTATCCGCAGAAGTATAGCCATAGGAATAACCCAGCTCATTACAAGCTGCGCGGATAAATCCGGTATCAAAATCTGCATTGTGGGCAACCAACAAACGGTCACCGACAAATTCCAGGAATTTGGGCAGCGCTTCATCAATGGTAGGCGCACCAACCAACATACTGTCGGTGATGCCGGTAAGCTCGATTACCCGCTCGCTGAGCTTGCATTTGGGATCAACAAAGGTCTGGAAACGGTCAATTTCCTGGCCGTTTTTCATAATGACCGCGCCGATCTCAATGATTCGATCCTTCCGGGAAGAAAGGCCGGTAGTCTCCAGATCAAAAGCAACAAATTCATCATCCAAAGAGCCGCACTTACTGCCGTGAACTGCAATACGGTCATCCACATCGTTAACATAGTAGCCTTCGCAACCGTAAAGGATCTTAATGGGCTCGTCCGTACCGGCAACCTTCGGTGTCTTTTTACTCTCCATCACGTGCAAAGCATCGGTAAAGGAATAAACGCAGCCATGGTCCGTAATCGCAACTGCCCGATGACCCCAGGCAGCGGCCTGGCGGATGGCATCCTCAGTCTTGGTCAGAGCATCCATATTGCTCATAGAGGTATGCAAATGGAGCTCCACACGCTTATCACCCTCAGCGGTATCTTTCCGGGTTTCCATACTGCCGGGCATAATATCGTCAGGGCGCAGCACCATTTCACCGTCAAAGCGATTTTCCGTCATTCTTCCCCGCACCTTCAAAACAGAGCCAACCTTGATATTATCCAAAATAGGCTTTGCCTCTTCTGCGCTTAAAAAGCGGGTAACACGTACAGAACCGGCCAGGTCAGTCATATCAAAGGAAATTACCCAGGCATTATTCCGAGGCTTTTCCTTATTGTCTACTGCAAAGACACGGCCTTCCACAACAACGCTGCCCATATCCAGGTTCAGCTGGTTCATGCTGACAGGGGCTGTTTTGAAGGGACGGCCGAAGATTGCGCCTTCCGGTTTGACAGGCGCAGCTTTTTCAGCAACTTTTGCTTTAGGCAGCTCACGGATCATCTGAGAGCGCATCTGTTCCATAGCGTCAAACAGAGCCTGTCCGGTAAGTTCCTCACCAACAACGATCTCAATGGTAGGCGCAACGCCGAAAATATCCTTGATCTTATTGGTAACATAAGGAATACACTCTGTAAGCATATCCTTTCCGTTACCTTTTAGCTGCACCTTCAGGTTATGCTCTTCCCACAGCCAGGATGCGCCGGCAAGAGATCCTCTGGTAATGGGCTTTTGCTCCACGAACATACCCATCAGCTCAGCAGGCTCAATGGCTGTCAGCTGCGCAGCCGGAAACTGCGCAGTAATGAGCACTTTGCGAAGTCCGTAAATACCGCACACCTGGGTGCAAGCGTCATCCAGCAGCCGCTTGGGAATATATGTATCACTATGAATATGCAGGCTGACAGTCCGCTCCTCCGGATCAATATCCGCAGCGGAAACGGCCGCCTGAGAAAGCATCCCGTTTAAGGGCTCAGGCGGCGCATAGTCCGGAAACATATTCAGAAAACTTACTTTCTCTTTCATTTAGTCCTCAAAGTTCTTCGATTCTCTTTAGGAGCGCCGGCAACAGCTCCTCATAAGGAAGCTTGGCCACCTGCTCGCCCTTTTCAAACAGCATACCGCAGCCGTCACCGCCTGCAATACCGATATCTGCTTCACGGGCCTCACCCGGTCCGTTTACAACACAGCCCATCACCGCAACGGTCAAGGGCTTATCACAATTCTTAAGGGCAGCATCCACCTGGTTGACAAGACCGATCAAGTCGATCTTCGTTCTGCCGCAGGTGGGGCAGGAAATGATGTTTACGCCCTCTTTCCGCAGACCGGCTGCTTTCAAAATATCCTTGGCTGCGTATACCTCTTCCACCGGGTCATCGGTCAGGCTCACACGAATGGTATCACCGATACCGTCCAATAAAAGCGCACCGATACCCATAGCAGACTTCATAAGACCCATTTTAACCGGGCCTGTCTCCGTTACACCGATGTGCAGCGGGTAATCGCACCTGCTCCGGAACAGACGGGCAGCTGCCACCATAGTAGGCACAGTAGAAGATTTCATAGATACGCAGGTATCATAAAAGCCGTACTTTTCCAGCAGCTCCAAATGCTGAAAAGCGCTTTCTACCAGCGCTTCAGCGGTGGGATGGCCATATTTTTCCAAAAGCTTTTTATCCAAGCTTCCGCCATTAACACCAATGCGGATGGGAATCTTCTTTTCTTTGCAAATTGCAACAACAGCCTGAACATTCTCTTCCGGGCCGATATTACCGGGGTTGATACGAATCTTGGATGCGCCTACTTCAGCTGCACCGATAGCAAGCTTATAATCAAAATGGATATCCGCAACCAAAGGCAGCGCAGATTCCGCGCAGATCTCAGCAAAGGGTGCGATAGCATTTTTATCGGGAATAGCAAGGCGTGCGATCTGGCATCCGGCTGTGGCAAGCTGCTTGATCTGATCAAGAGAGCCTGCTACATCGGTGGTCTTGGTATTGAGCATAGACTGAATCGCTACAGGCGCACCACCACCAATGAGGACATCGCCAACCCGGATCTGCCTTGTCATAATCTTACCCCCTGAATAACATAAATACGTCTTTAAACAAGATAACCGCCATTAAACCCAGCAAGAGGATCATACCGGCTGCGTGGATATAACCTTCCACCTTGGAATTAACTTCTTTTCCTGTAATCTTTTCAATGGCAGTGGTCAAGACCAGACCCAGTACCCGACCGCCATCCAATGCAGGAATGGGCAGCATGTTCATTACAGCCAAATTGATGGCGATAAACGCGCCGATACTCAATAAATTCATCAGCGCATATTCCGGCGCAGATTGCTCAGCGACATCAGACATTATAGCCACAATACCAACCGGACCGGATACATCGCCTGCAGATACCTGACCGGTAACGAGCATCTTAAGACTCATGATCACCGTCTTCACATGATTAAAAGCTGTGGGCAAAATTCTGCCGGGAACAGAGCCGGGCGTAGTCTCAACCGGTGTAAAAGAAAGGCCATACAAATAGTTGACCGCACCATTTTCATCCTGCACAGCCTGCCGTTCCATCAGCACATCTTCTAACAAAACCCGCTGGCCGTCACGCTCTACCACCATATCATAGCTTCCATTGGGAAGCATCATAGTAGCCAGAGAAAAATCCTCATAAACATGGATCTTTTCCCCATTAATCTCCAGAATCGTATCGCCAACCTGAAGATCACTGACTGTGCTCCACTGCTCAATGGTGCTGATCTGCGGTGTGACATAAGCAGGCTGCCAGAACAAAACGATAGCAACCAGCAAAACACCTACCACGAAATTCATAAAAGATCCGGCAACCAGTATGATCAGCCGTTTCCACCAGGCAGCACTGCGGAACGAACGAGGATTATCTGTCTTTTCATCTTCACCCTCCATAGCGCAGTAGCCGCCGATGGGGATGCAACGAATGGCATACAAGGTCTCCCCTACCTGCTTTTTAAAAATGGCAGGGCCCATAAAAATGGAAAACTCGTTAACCTGAACACCGGAAAGCTTGGCGGCAACAAAATGCCCAAGCTCGTGTATGAAGATCAAAAAACTAAAAAGTAAAATTGCAAAAACAATAGCCATGGTAACCCTCGCTTAAAAATTACTGGGCAGTTATGCATTCAAAACTGCCTGACGGGCCAACCGGTCCGCCTCCAGGATCTGTTCCAATGTAGGCTCCTGAATAAAAGGTACAGCGGCAACCGCCTTGCTGACCCGCTCATAAATATCGTAAAAACCGATCTTGTCCGCCAGGAACAGCGCAACCGCCTCTTCATTGGCGCCATTCATTGCAGGACAGGCCGTGCCGCCCTTCTGGGCGCATTCCATAGCCAATCGCAGACAAGGGAATGCATCCAAATCAGGTTTCGCAAAGGTAAGACCGCCGCAAACCGTCAGATCCAGGGGATCTACAGGGCAAGGCAAGCGCTCCGGGTATGTCATCGCCAGCTGAATCGGCAAACGCATATCCGGCACACCCATTTGGGCCATCACTGCGCCATCGGTAAATTCCACCATACTATGCACGATACTCTGCCGATGGATGAGCACATCCACCTGTTCCAAGGGCAGATCGTAAAGGCGCATAGCCTCAATCACCTCAAGGCCCTTGTTCATAAGCGTAGCGCAGTCAATGGTGATCTTTTCACCCATCTTCCAATTAGGATGCTTCAATGCATCTGCTTTAGTCACTTTGGCAAGGGATGCTTTGTCCATATTGTAAAACGGGCCACCGGAGCAAGTAAGAATAATTTTCTTGATCTGACGCATGGGGAAATCCGGCATCAGGCATTGGTAAATAGCAGAATGCTCTGAATCCACCGGAATGATCTGTACGCCATATTTTTTCGCTTCCGCCATAACCAGCTGACCGGCGCAAACAAGAGTCTCCTTATTGGCAAGACCGATTCGCTTACCGGCTCGAATAGCAGCCAAAGTCGGCTCTAAGCCGACCATACCCACTACCGCGGTAATGACGCAATCTGCCTGATCCATAGCAGCAGCCTCCATAAGACCGTCTTTGCCATAACGGACAGAAATACCCAGGTGCGCAATTTGCGCCTGCAAGCGCTCTGCTGCCTCCTGAGTAGCCATTACTGCCAACTTAGGCAGATACTTTTCACATTGCTGGGCCATCCGTTCCACATTTGTGCCGGCAGTAAGTGCCGCAACGCTGATGCCCAGATTATCAATAATATCCAGGCTCTGCCGGCCGATAGAGCCGGTAGAGCCTAAGATGCTTACACATTTAACCATATTACACCGCCATAGGGATGAGTGCGAGGAGCAGCTCCATAAGGGGCGCTACCACGATCACAGAGTCAAACCGATCCAGCACACCGCCGTGGCCGGGGAACAGCTTGCTGTAATCCTTGATGCCGGTCTGCCGTTTGATGGCAGAAAAGCACAGATCGCCAAAAACACCGGCCAAAGAGCCTACCACTCCATAAAGCAGACCGTAGAGATAATTCACCTGAACGCCAAAGCCAAACTGAAGGATCAGGCAATATACCATCATAGAAACCACTGCGCCGCCAACACCGCCGATTGCGCCTTCCACAGTTTTCTTGGGGCTAATAACGGGAGCAAGCTTCGTTTTGCCCCATGCACTACCGACAAAATAAGCAGCAGAATCGGACATAAATGCCGCAACAAAGGGGATGTACACCAGAAGTCTTCCGTGATTACCGCAGAAAATACGAACCACAGAGCAAAGCAAGAACGGAATCAGTGTTCCTGCCATAAAGGTCAGACCCACAAAGCGCAGAGGAAGTTTCGCCTTTGATATCAACAATTCTACAAAAATCAGGCAAACAAACACCAGCGCTCCCAGCAAGCCCCAGGCATAATTCATTCCGTAGTAGCACCACAAAGGAATACAGAATGCAAATACCGCAGCATATGCCACCAAGCGGATATGCTTCACAAGGCCAGTGCCCATGAGCAATTCATAGGCGCCAATAGCGCCCAGCACGCCGAAAAGAACTACGGTGCACGGTATAGGTAATACGATTAAAAACAGTAACAATAGCGGCACTAAAACCGCTGCCGTTACAATGCGGGTCTTCATCTTTATGCACCTCCAAAACGGCGATTGCGCTCATGATACTGGGCGATAGCCTCGTCCAGATCGTTAGGGCCGAAATCCGGCCAGAGCACATTCAGAAAAACATACTCAGAATAGGCAGACTGCCACAAAAGGAAATTGCTGATGCGCTTTTCACCGGAAGGCCGAATAATCAGCTCCGGATCAGGCACATTGGCAGAATACAGGTAGGTAGAAAGCAGATCTTCCGTAAGCTCCTCAGGACGGTAACAGCCGTCAGCCACATCCTGGGCAAAAGCACGGGCAGCGCTCACCAGCTCATCTCTGCCGCCGTAATTGAAGCAGAAATTCACCTGCACTTCGTACTGCTTGGATTCATCCTCCACCTTGCGGCACAAAGCCCGCAGCTCCGGACTTAGCCGATCCAGATCGCCCCAAAAGCGGAAGCGCACCTGGTTCTTGGCCATATCCTTCATAGCCTCTGCCATATAGTTTCCCAAAAGCTTCATAATGCCGGCAACCTCTTCGGCAGACCTCTTCCAATTTTCAGTTGAAAAGGCATATACCGTCAGGTACTGCACACCGATGCTGCGGCAATAGTTGGCAATACGGCGGAAAGTTTCCGCACCTGCCATATGGCCGGCTGTTCGGGGCAATCCCCTCTTTTTTGCCCAGCGCCCGTTGCCGTCCATAATAATGGCAATATGCCTGGGCGGTGCGGGTTTCACATTTTCCTTTTGGGACATAGATGCCTCCTGAGACGGCTTAAATAGCCATCAGTTCCTTTTCCTTAGCTGCCAGCGCTTCGTCAACACGCTTAATGAACTTATCCAGCAGATCCTGCAGATCCTTCTCAGCAGTCTTCTGCTCGTCTTCGGTGATCTCAGACTTCTTCTTCAGGTTCTTCACATAATCCATACCGTCACGGCGGATGTTACGCATAGCAACCTTAGCATCCTCAGCATACTTCTTGACCTGCTTGGACAGCTCCTTACGACGCTCCTCAGTCAGCTGAGGGAACACAAGGCGGACAACACGGCCATCGTTCTGAGGATTGATGCCCAGATCAGACATCTGAATTGCCTTCTGGATCTCCTTCAGCAGCTGGCTGTCCCAGGGCTGAATAACCAGAGTACGGGCATCAGGGGAAGAAATGGTGGCAACACCGTTGAGGGGTGTCTCCTGTCCATAATATTCAACGGTAATTCTATCCAGAACTTTTGCATTGGCTCTGCCTGCACGGACAGCACCGAAATTATCGGCCAGCACGTCCAGGGTCTTTTCCATCTTCTTGCTATAATCCTTAAAATCAACGCTCATTTGTGTGATCCTCCTTAAAATTTGTTCTTAACGGTGGTTCCGATTTCTTCACCCTGAACCACACGGACAATACTGTTAGGCTCCGCCAGACCAAAGCATACCAAAGTCATATCGTTATCCATAGCCAAGGTCATAGCTGTGGAATCCGTAGCCTTCAGGTGCTTGGCAAGGACTTCATCATAGGTAAGCTGCGTATACCGAACCGCGTTGGGGTCCTTAGCGGGATCGGCAGAGTAAATGGCATCCACATTCTTTGCCATCAGCACTGCATCTGCCTCGATCTCTACGCCACGAAGCACCGCGCCGGTATCTGTGGAGAAATAGGGATTTCCGGTACCGGCAGCGAACAGAACGATCTTACCCTCGTTCAAATAGCGTTCCGCAGTATCACGGGTAAAGTATTCACAGAATTTATTCATTTCAAGAGCGCTGAGAATTCTTGCGTCCATACCGTGCTTTTCCAAAGCATCAGCAACAGCAATCGCATTCATCACCGTACCCAGCATACCCATAGCATCGGCATGGCTGCGCTGCATCTTGTCAGCGCCATCCTTAACGCCCCGCCAGAAATTACCGGCACCGATCACCAAACCGATCTGCACGCCCATATCTACGCAAGCTTTAATGCTGTCGCACAATTCATTGACGATGGCAAAGTCAAGACCTCTGTGGGCATCACCGGCAAGGGCCTCGCCGCTGATCTTAAGTAAAACTCTTTTGTATTTGATTTCGGACAAGCCAAATCACTCCTTCCCTATTCTATTCTATTTTAATATAAATCAAGCAAATTGACAACAACAATTTCACAAAAAACAGAAAATGTTTACTAAAAATACACATTGTTTTTTCAGATAAAATAATATTGCGCATTAGTTGTTGCAAAAAACACATTCATCGGTTATAATAAGGGGAAAATTGAGCAAAAGAGAGGATGCATAACGATGGCTGAAATCACAGAAAGCAAGAATTTCATCCACGCATTTATTGAAGAAGATATCGCCCCAGGCGGACAGTATGCAGGCAAGACTGTACACACCCGTTTTCCGCCTGAGCCTAACGGCTATTTGCACATTGGCCACTGCAAAGCCCTGATCATCGATTTCGGTACTGCAGAAAAGTTCGGCGGTATTTGCAACCTGCGTATGGACGACACTAACCCCACCAAAGAAGATGTGGAGTTCGTCGAAGCCATTCAAGAGGATATCCGCTGGCTTGGCTTCGACTGGGAAGACCGATTCTACTATGGCTCCGATTACTTTGAAAAGGATTACGAGTATGCCGTTGAGCTGATCAAGAAGGGTCTGGCTTATGTATGTGAGCTGACCCCTGAACAGTTCAAGGAAAACCGTGGCGATTTGAATACACCCGCCGTTTCTCCCTACCGTGACCGTCCTATTGAGGAGAGCCTTGATTTGTTTGCCCGGATGCGCGCCGGTGAATTTGAGGATAACCGCTATACCCTCCGCGCCAAGATCGATCTTGCTTCCGGCAACTTCAATATGCGTGACCCGGTCATCTACCACATCCGCCATATGCATCATCACCGTCAGGGCGACAAGTGGTGCATCTATCCTATGTACGACTTTGCCCACCCCATTCAGGATGCCCTGGAAGGCATTACCCACAGTCTGTGTTCTTTGGAGTTCGAAAACCACAGACCGCTGTACAACTGGGTTGTGGAAAATGTTTCCGTCCCCCACACCCCCCGGCAGATCGAATTTGCCCGTCTGGGTATCGATCACACAGTGCTTTCCAAGCGTAAGCTCCGTCAGCTGGTGGAAGAGGGCCGTGTAAGCGGCTGGGACGATCCTCGTATGCCCACCCTTTGCGGCCTGCGCCGCCGCGGCTACACCCCCAAGGCTATCCGCAATTTCTGCGACCGGGTAGGTGTTGCCAAGTCCCCCAACACCATTGAGTTTGCTTTCCTGGAGCACTGCCTGCGGGAAGACCTGAACGAAACTGCGACTCGCGTAATGGCTGTGCTGAAACCCATTAAGCTTACCATTACCAATTATCCCGAGGGCAAATCCGAAGTCTTCCAGATCGAGAACAATCCTGTTGACCCGGAAGCCGGTACCCACGAGGTTACCTTCTCCAGAGATCTGTGGATCGAAGCAGACGACTTCCTTGCCGAGCCCGTTCCTAAGTACAAGCGTCTGTACCCCGCAGGCCCTGAGTGCCGCCTGAAGGGCGCATACCTCATCACTTGCACCGGCTACAACACCGACGAACACGGCAACATCACCGAAGTCCTGGCCACCTATGATCCTGATTCCCGCGGCGGTGATCCCGCTGACGGCCGCAAGATTAAGGGCGCTACCATCCATTGGGTGGATGCGCAAAACTGCGTGGATGCCGAGGTCCGTCAATATAGCAATCTCTTTGACGATCCCGATCCCGATGCCGCCGGTAAGGACTTCATCTCCTGCCTGAATCCCAATTCCTTGGAAGTGCTCTCCGGCTGTAAGGTGGAAGCCTACCTGAAGGATGCAAAAGCGCCTGCATCCTATCAGTTCATGCGTCTTGGCTACTTCTGCCCCGACAGCAAGGATTGCGCACCTGGTCACCTGGTATTCAACCGTTCTGTCAGCCTGAAGGACAGCTTCAAACCCAGTAAGTAAATCAAAACCCCATTTGCTTAAAAGCAAATGGGGTTTTCTTTATTTTTGTTCCTTGATCTGCGCCTGCAGGTGCATAGACAAAACGGCCAGGGATGTAGCCATATTCTCGTTCTGCACCAGGATGTTTTCCGGAACATCCAAATGCACCGGGGCAAAGTTCCAGATAGCCTTGATTCCGCAGGCAATCAAACGGTCACACACAGCTTGCGCCTGCTCCTTCGGCACTGTGATGATCGCCATCAGCACCTTTTTGCTCTTGCAGAATTTTTCAAGACGGTCCATAGCGATGACAGACTTTGCGCCGCAACCCTTGGGATCTACATCGAAAGCCGCCAAGATATTCAGACCATAAGCCTCAAATCCACTGTATCCCAGCAGCGCCTGTCCCAGCTTGCCGGCGCCCACCAAAATGGCATCAGTGGTATTGTCATAGCCCAAAAACTGGCTGATATCCTCCATAAGATTTTCCCGGAGGTAACCAAGCTTCGGTTTGCCACCGGAGGAAACAAGGGCAAGATCCTTACGCACCTGCACCTCGCCCATACCAAGCGCATTGGCGATGGAGGTTGCAGAGATATAAATAGAGCTGTTTTCCGGCATACTTTGCAGGTAAGACAGGTATCCGGGCAAGCGCTTGAGTACAGCGCGGGAAATTTCTTTCTTCTCCATAGCAAGCTTCCTTTCAGTATGAATATATATCGATATCATTTTTATCGATTCTATCACACCTATCGGCAGTTTGCAAGTTATTTATAAAAGATTCTTAAACGCAGCTTGTTTGCCTTAAAATTTCCCGTTTCAGCCGCAGCATTATCCGCTTTTCCAGCCTGGAAATATATGATTGGGATATTCCCATCTGCTGCGCCACCTCCTTTTGTGTCATCTCCTGATGCCCCTGCAGCCCAAAGCGCAGAACTACGATCTCCTTTTCTCTTGGGGGCAGCTCCCCCACCGCCTGCCGCAAAAGGCACAGATCCACATCGTCCTCCATCGGCCGCAGGATCATATCCTCATCCGTTCCCAGTACATCAGACAGCAATAATTCATTTCCGTCATAGTCCATATTAATGGGCTCATCCAGGGAAACCTCTGTTTTCTGATTGGCGATCTTTCGAATGTACATAAGTATCTCATTTTCAATGCAGCGAGATGCATAGGTTGCCAGCTTGATGTTCTTATCCCGGCGATAGGTACTGATGCCTTTAATCAGTCCAATCGTACCAATGGAGATCAGGTCTTCCAAATTTATGCCAGTATTTTCAAACCGCCGCGCGATAAAAACGACAAGACGCAAATTTCGTTCAATAAGCAACGATTTTGCTTCCTCATCACCGTTTTCCATAGCTTCAAGAGCAGCACTTTCATCTTCTGCTTTTAGGGGAGCAGGCAGAACATCGCTGCCTCCGATATAGAAAAGACCACCCTTTCGCAGCAGCCCAAAAGCCTTTAATAACTTAATCAGTTTCATTATGCCGCACCTCCTGTAATCCCTTGATAGTCCGTATTCTCAAGCCCTTCCGGGGCAAAAGCTACCAATGCGCTTCCCTGCCAGGCTCCGATCTTTACTTTTTTGAATCGCATAGCCAGCATCAAACCATTCTTATTTCCCACTGTAGTAAAAGGTATCAGCCGCAAGCCCGGAATCGCACCCATAGTCCCCACCGGATCTTGCAGCTGTGTTTGCGTAAGACCGGTTAATTTCTCCGTGATTTTCGGGCTGATCACCAACACAGATCTGCCGGTAACCGGGTCTTTCAGGCAGTTACCTGTGTCCTTTAATGCCAGGATCTTCAATGTAACTTTATCGTAGGTAAGTTCTACAGGAACAAAGCGTTGCGTCTGCGACGGAGTGCACCAACTACACAAAAAAAGAATACCGGAAGCCGAAAATAAAGGTGTCCAAACGCCACCACCCGCTCCCAGTGACAGCCAGGATAGTGCCATATGTAATAGGGTAAACACCGCCCCTTTTTGCATTTGGTATTTCCTTGGGCCATAGGCTATAAGTGAAAGAATCACGAGCATAACAACACGAAAAAACAAGCTGCCAAAATGCGAAAAGCCATCCAGGATACATAGCGCGCTATACACACCGGCGACCAAAGCAGCTAACAGGGCACGAATGATCGAGCTCGGCGATCCCAATAGACGATTTGTTCCCAAAAGTAGTAAAAAGTTAACAAACACAGCTAAAACACCGGTTAAAAGTACAGGAAACACCATCCATCACCGCCTTGCACAGCTTGTTTACACCCCCAGTATATCGGGTGCTGCTAACGAATGCCGTCGCAAGGGCAAGGCGTATTACCACCAGGAATCTGCCCTATGCACAGGTGCTTCCACCATCTTTTATCCGGAAACAGAAAAAGCGGCAGATGAAACACTCATCTGCCGCTATTATCTGTCGATAGATTTTCCGGTCTATCTATTGACCGAATATTTTTTTGGATCTTAAACCGATCAATCATCATCTCGTGACCGCAGCCACTGCAGCGCAGGCGAAAATCCGCTCCCGTCCGCAATACAAGCCACTGCTTACTGCCACAAGGGTGGGCCTTTTTCATATTCAGGGTATCCCCTACTCGTACATCCACGATCATTCCCCCTTAACGGCATCCCAGTACTGCTTGGCAGCTTGTTCCACTTTATTAGGGCCGTACTCGTAGTAGCGAGTATCTTTAAGGTCATCAGGCAAATATTGTTGCTTAACCCAATGATTGGGATAATTATGGGGATAATTATAACCCTGCTCACGCTCCATAGAATAGGTATCCGCGTGCATATTTTGTAAATGTCTGGGGAAATCGCCCCCCATACCCTTCCGCACATCCTCTAAAGCTGCATCCAGCGCAATATGACCGGAATTGGACTTGGGAGAAGTCGCCATCAATATGGCTGCATCGCCCAAAGGAATACGTGCTTCCGGCATACCGGTCATCAATGCCATATCCACGCAGGATTTGACAATAGGAATAATCATGGGGTAAGCAAGACCGATGTCTTCAGCTGCCACAACCATAAGCCGACGGCAGGCGCTTTGCATCTGTCCTGCTTCCAGTAATCTTGCAAGATAATGCACCGCTGCATCCGGGTCAGAGCCGCGAATGGATTTCTGCAAAGCAGACAGAAGATCATAGTAATTATCTCCGTCACGGTCAGCCCGCATAGCGCTTTTTTGAGAAACGGCCTTCGCATCCTCCAATGTCAAAGGAAGCACCTCGTTCTGAGGTCTACCCGCAGAGAAAAGCACCTCCACCGCATTCATAGCCTTTCGCAGATCGCCGCCGCAAGCACCGGCAATATACTCAAGAGCGCCATCTTCCGGTTCTGCCTTCAAAGCCGTTCGGTTTTCCAGGTAGGAAACTGCCCGCTTTACTGCCTTCAAAGCAGCCTCTGCAGATATCTGCTTAAATTCAAATATGGTAGAGCGGGAAAGGATCGCGTTGAACACATAGAAATAAGGGTTTTCTGTAGTAGATGCAATCAAAGTGATCTTACCGTTTTCAATATGCTCCAGCAAAGATTGCTGCTGCTTTTTATTAAAGGACTGGATCTCATCTAAGTACAGCAAAACACCATTGGGCGCCATAAAGGTATCCAGCTGGGCTACGATATTCTTAATATCTGCAGTGGATGCCGTGGTGGCATTCAAGGTAAACAGCGTGCGATTGGTCTGCTTGGCGATAATATTGGCAACGGTAGTCTTACCTGTACCGCTGGGGCCATAAAACACCATATTGGGTACATTTCCGGATTCCACGAGCCGGCGCAAGATCCCATCCTTGCCAAGAATATGCTCCTGTCCGTAAACCTCGTCCAAATTGCTGGGACGAAGCAGATCTGCCAAAGGCTGATACATACGCAAGCTCCTTTCCAAAATGTTTATTTCGATTATACCACAATCTTTTAAAAAATCTACCTTTTTTACAAAAAACCGCCCCGGCATCAGCCGGGGCGAATTTTCACAAATCAGAACTCCAGTTCTTCCTCGTCCTCGTCATCCATGGAGAACTCCAGGTGTTCGCCACAGTTGGGGCAAGTAATAGAACCGGCTTCCAGGGTCTCCTCGTCGAAGTCGATCACTTCACCGCAGGCGCACTTTACTTCGTAAATCGTGCTGTCCTCGTCACCGAAGTCGAAGCCTTCTTCTTCGTAATCATCATCGTCGTAGAAGTCGTCCTCGTCTTCATCGTAATCGTCATATTCGTCCTCATCCTCATCGTCCAGGATGAAGTCTTCAATGGCGTCCAGATCTTCTTCGATCTCGTCCAGCTCGTCAGAGATGGCAATAGTGGTCTCCTCCACATCGCTCAGGCGGCGGGTAACATCACCCAGCAGATCCACGATGGCAGCGATCATCTTGCCTTCGGCCTTCTCGGTATCCAGGTTCAGACCCTCCATCAGGCCCTTCAGGTATGCGGACTTTTCAGAAATGGTCATATGATTCTCCTTAATGCAATTAAGCCTTGGATCGGCCCAGGTACTCACCGGTACGGGTGTCGATCTGGATCTTGTCGCCCTCGTTGATGAACAGAGGCACCTTCACCTCAGCGCCGGTCTCCAGGGTAGCGGGCTTCAGGGTGTTGGTAGCAGTGTTGCCGGCAAAGCCAGGCTCAGTAGCGGTAACGATCAGGTCAGCAAAGTTGGGAACTTCAACGCCGAAAACGCTACCCTTGTAGCTCATGATGGTGCAGACGTCGTTTTCCTTAACAAAGTTGAAGGACTCGTCCAGAGCGCTCTTCTCGATAGGCACCAGCTCATAGGTCTCATTGTCCATGAAGTAGTACAGCTCGCCATCGTTGTAGGAATACTCCATCTTCTTGCGCTCAATGTAAGCAGTGGGGTACTTTGCGGAAGGGTTGAAGCTGGTTTCGGTCACGCCGCCGGTGATCACGTTCTTCATCTTAACGCGAACGAAAGCAGCGCCCTTGCCGGGCTTAACGTGCTGGAACTCGATGACCTGCATAACCTTGCCGTCCATATCAAAGGTAATGCCGTTTCTAAATTCACCTGCAGAAATCATTTCTATTTTCCTCCTAAGAATACGCCCCATATTGGGGATGATATATAAATATGTTTTAGCGCATATATCTTAACCGAAAAATGCCACAAAAGCAAGTAGTTTGCAAAACTTTTTTACACAACAATGAGATTTTTGGGGCTCTTGGTGATATTTTCGCAGCCATCCTCCGTAAAAATCACCACATCCTCGATCCGAACGCCAAATTTACCGGGCAGATAGATACCGGGCTCAGCAGAACAGATCATACCAGGCTGCATAACGGTCTCATCGGCATAGTTGCAATTAGGAGACTCGTGGATCTCCATACCCAGGCTGTGACCGTAGCCATGACCAAAGAACCGACCATAGCCTTCGTCAGTGATCACCTGACGGGCAGCATTATCCACATCCTTACCCATAACACCGGCCTTGGTAACAGCGATACCCGCAAGCTGAGCCTTCAGCACGATGTTGTAGACCTTTTCCATCTCATCGGTGACATAGCTTACCGCCACAGTACGGGTCATATCCGCGCAATAGCCATTATACAGCGCGCCAAAGTCCATGGTAATAAAGTCGCCATCCTGGATCTTACGGTCACCGGCTACGCCGTGGGGCATACTGGTGTTGGGGCCAGAAACAACGATGGGATCAAAGGAAGGACCGTCACAGCCGTTCTTATACAGGCAGTAGATCAGTTCTGCCTGCAGCTCCCGCTCGGTCATACCAACCTTGATCTTGCCAAGCACTTCGGCAAAAGCCTTGTCGGTGATCTCCTGAGCCTTACGCATGATATCCAACTCCCAAGGCTCTTTTACAGCGCGAAGACCGTAAATAGGCTTAGTAAAAGGAACAAGCTTAGCATTCAGGCGTTTTTCAAAGCCCATCAGCTCTTCTACAGTCATATAGCGCTCTTCATAACCAAGATTTGTTACGCCAAACTCAGCAATTGCATCGTTGAGCTGCTTGGCATAGGGATTCTCCCGGTTGACCTCAAGCACCTCAAAGCCCTTGATATTATTCTGTGCAGACTCGATATAACGGCTGTCCGTATAATATCTGCAGCCAGCCTTTGTGACAATAGCAATACCTTCTGCTATATCAAATTCTGCGCCGTACATACGGGAATAACGGCTGGTCAGAAGCAGACCGTCTACTTCCTCATTCAAAAGGCCAAGATACTTTTCAATGTTACTCATGGTGGATCCTCCGTTTTCTTGCTGCAATAATAAATGGCATCTCCGCCACATGGCGAAGTTTCAGCCAAAATGTATGATTATGAATGGACTTTACTAATATAGAGCAGATACCGGCGCAATTTGCGCCAAGCACATCGGTATAGATTTGGTCACCTGCCAATGCACAGAACTCCGGCTGGATTTCAAACATTTCCATACACTGTGCAATACCCTTTGAAAAAGGCTTTTTCGCATTTGTAACGCAGGCAAGGCCATATTCATCGCAGAATCTTCTCACCCTGTCTTTGCGGCTATTGGACACAACACAAAGGGAAATATCTGATTCCAGCATCGTTTCCAGCCAAACCTGCATTTTCGCTGTAGGCACATTAGTTGTGTAAGGAACGATGGTATTGTCAAAATCCAGCATCAAAAGGCGGATGCCTTTGCTTTTTAAGAAAGAAGGCGAAATATCGGTCAAGGAATCCGCCGTAACTTTCGGCAACAATGAAAAACCCACCAAAACGCCCCTTTCTAACGGATTCTAACGATTAGCCTTGGTATTATAGCACAAAGAAGCGCATTTGTCTACGATTTTCCTATTATCTTCCCGGGTATATGTTCTATTCGAAAAGGTAAGGACATACTCTTTGGTAGACCGTGGCAGGAGCAGGCCTCCTGCCGGATAAGGAGGCTGGCTATGGAAAACATTTATCAGGATATTGCCGCAAGAACTGCAGGCAACATCTATATCGGTGTGGTAGGCCCTGTGCGAACAGGTAAATCTACCCTCATTAAGCGGATCATGGAGACCCTTGTGATCCCCAACATTCAGGATGTATACCGCAAAGAGCGGGCAAGAGATGAACTGCCCCAAAGTGGTTCAGGCAAAACTATTATGACCAGTGAGCCGAAATTTGTTCCGGAAGAGGCTGTAGAAATCAGCCCTGACGGTACAGCCACCCTGCGGGTACGGATGATCGATTCCGTAGGCTATATGGTAGATGGCGCTGTGGGGGCGCAGGAAGACGGAATCCCCCGTATGGTGACCACACCCTGGTACGATCACGAGATTCCTATGACCCAGGCAGCAGAATTAGGCACGCAAAAGGTAATGCAGGAGCATTGTTCCATCGGGTTTGTGGTAACTACAGACGGCAGCATCACCGATATTGATCGATCAGACTATGTAGATGCTGAACGCAGAGCCATATTAGACATGCAGGCCACCGGAAAGCCTTATCTTGTGATCGTCAACAGCCGTGATCCCAGAAGTGATGATGCCCGCCGGGTCTGCGACTATCTGCAAAAGGAATTCCATACCGATCCCATTGTAGCGGACTGCCAAAGTCTGGATGAAGAGGATATTTGCCATATTCTGCACAAGGTTCTGTATGCCTTTCCTATGCAGGAACTGCATATACATCTGCCCCGTTGGATGGATGCACTGGAGTTTCATCACCCGATAAAAGCTGCTCTTTACGAAGCACTATTACAACGGGCGCAGGAGATCGGTACACTATCACAAGCGCAGCTCACGCTGCCAAAGCTGCGAGAGCTGGAGGATGTACTGGACTTTTCTATCCGGAATGTGGATTTGGGCAAAGGGTGTGTGTCCTGCGCTATCACCTTCCCGGAAAAGCTCTTCTACGAGATTCTCAGCAGCAAAGCCGGGATGCCCATTGAAAACGATGGCAAGCTCATTTCCCTGCTGTCTGAATTTGCAACGATCAAACAGGAATATGATAAGATATCCGATGCCTTAAATGCTGTAAAAGCCACGGGTTACGGCATTGTTATGCCAACGGCGGAGGAGATGACTCTGCAAACCCCGGAGATCCTGCGCAAAGGCAGCTCGTTCGGTGTGAAGCTGAAAGCCGGCGCACCATCCATCCATATGATCCGGGTGGACATCGACACAGAGATCAGTCCCATGGTGGGCGACGAAAAGCAATCACAGGATCTGATCGCCTATTTAGCCGGAGAAGACCCCGACAAGCTGTGGCAAAGCAACATCTTCGGCAAAAGTGTTTACGCTCTGATTCAGGAGGGACTTACAACCAAGCTGGTACAGACCCCGGAAGACGTCCGCGCGCGTTTCCGTGGTACATTGACACGCATTGTAAACGAAGGCGCTACAGGCCTGATTTGCCTGATTCTATAAGAAAAATGCCGGTCAATGACCGGCATTTTTTAATGGATAAACATGGCATCGCCAAAGGAGAAAAAGCGATACTTTTCCCCAACGGCAATATTATAAGCATTCAGAATATTCTCTCTGCCCGCCAAAGCAGACACCAGCATCACAAGCGTACTTTCCGGCAAATGGAAATTGGTGATCAGAGCATCCAGCGCCTTAAAGCGGTAGCCGGGATAAATAAAGATCTCCGTCCATTTAGACTTTGCTTCAAAGCTGCCGTCGTCATTGACCAGGGATTCCACAGTACGGCAGGAAGTAGTTCCTACGCAAATAATGCGTCCTCCCTGCTGACGGGTCTTGTTAAGAATATCAGCGGTTTGGCTGCTCATCATACACAGCTCGCTGTGCATATGATGCTCTGTGATTTCCTCCGCTTTTACAGGGCGGAATGTACCAAGACCCACATGCAATGTAACAAAAGCTGTGCTTACACCCTTTTGGCGAATTTTCTCCAAAAGCTCTGCCGTAAAATGCAATCCCGCAGTGGGCGCAGCGGCAGAGCCGACCTCCTTGGAATACACCGTCTGATAACGCTCCTGATCTGCAAGCTCTGCTTTAATATAAGGCGGCAGGGGCATCTTGCCCAGACGCTCCAGCACCTCAAGGAAGATTCCCTCGTAATGGAACTCAACCACCCGGTTTCCATCCTCCTGAACTGCAACCACAGTAGCGGTCAGCTCACCGTTGCCGAATTCCACCTGTGCGCCTGTCTGCAGCTTTTTACCGGGCCGGGCAAGGCACTCCCAGCGCTTGTCGCCTAAATCCCGCAGGAGCAGCAGCTCCACCGCACCACCAGTGGGGCGGCGGCCCAAAAGCCGGGCAGGCAGCACCCGGGAATCGTTCATGACCAGGCAATCACCGGGCTGTAAATAATCGATAATATCATAAAAATGTTGATGGCGCACTTCCCCGCTTTCCTTATCCAGCACCAACAGCCGGGAGCTATCCCGCTGCATTAAAGGTGTCTGGGCGATCAGTTCTTCAGGAAGGTCATACCAAAAATCATGGGTTTTCACGAATTGTCCTCCGAATGATAATTTCCTGCATATTATATTCTATTTTCCCAATATTTGCAACACGCAAAAAAGGCCTTATGTGCATAGATTGGCTTGGAGGTATCTCATATGAAAAATCCCTTATTTACCGGTGTATGCACCGCCTTAGTTACTCCTTTTATCGACAGTAAAGTAAACTACCCAATGATGGAGCAGCTGCTCAAGCGGCAGATCGATGCGGGTGTTAAAGCAGTTGTAGTATGCGGAACAACCGGAGAATCTGCCACGCTCACCGATAGTGAAAAGATCGAGCTGTTTTACCGCTGCAAAGCCTATGCCGGCGACCGTTGCAAGATCATAGCCGGCACTGGCTCAAATTCCACCACTCACGCAGTAAAGCTCAGCATAGAGGCAGAAAAGGTTGGTGTTGACGCTCTTTTAGTGGTATCCCCTTACTATAACAAAGCAACGGAAGACGGTCTTGTTGCCCATTACTTAGCCGTTGCCCACGCTGTAAGCATCCCTGTGATCCTCTACAACGTACCCGGACGCACAGGACAGGATATGCCGGTGAATGCCTACCGCAGATTATCCCACATCCCAAATATTATTGGTGTAAAGGAAGCAAGCACGGATATCTGCAAGCTCATCAATATACGCAATGCCTGCGGGGACGATTTTTACATTTGGACCGGAAACGATAACCAAACCGTGCCGGCAGTTTCCCTGGGAGCAAAAGGTGTTATATCCGTCGCATCCAATGTTTGCCCGGAGGAAGTGATACTGATGACAGAAGCGGCTTTGGACGGAGATTTTGACACAGCCAGTCAAATTGCCTGCCAGCTGCAACGGCTTAATGATTTATTGTTCTGTCAGGTCAACCCCATTCCTGTCAAATACGCAATGAAGCTGATCGGCTATGATTGCGGCCGTTGCCGCCTACCCCTGACCACCCTTCCCAAAGATGAAAGAGAAAAGCTGGAAAGCTATTTCAAGGCATAAAAAGTGCGGGGATAACCCCGCACTTTTTATATTACATCGTAGCCTTGTGGAATACCTTTTTGCCCTTACGAAGCTTTACACCGTCTTTCAGCATATCTTCAGTAACAGCAAAAGTATGATCCGGTACTTTTTCGTCATTGACGAACACACCGCCCTGCTGCACCAAACGGCGGGCCTCACCGTTGGATGCTGCCAGCTTGCAGGCAACCATCAGGTTCAGGATGCCGATCTTGCCGTCAGTCATCTGATCTGCAGTGATCTGGGTGGTGGGCATATTGGCATCATCACCGCCGCCTACAAACAGTGCCTTGGCAGCTGCCTGAGCCTTGGCTGCCTCTTCCTCACCGTGCACCAGCTTGGTCAGCTCAAATGCCAGGATCTCCTTGGCGGTATTCAGTTGAGCATCCTTCCAGCTGTCCATCTCGTTGATTTGCTCCAGGGGCAGGAAGGTCAGCATCCGGATGCACTTAAGAACATCGGAGTCCTCCACATTGCGCCAGTACTGATAGAATTCGAAGGGAGAAGTCTTGTTGGGATCAAGCCAAACCGCGCCTTTAGCGGTCTTACCCATCTTCTTGCCCTCGGAGTTCAGCAGCAAGGTAATGGTCATAGCGTGAGCATCCTTACCCAGTTTTCTGCGGACCAGCTCTGTGCCGCCCAGCATATTGCTCCACTGATCGTTACCGCCGAACTGCATATTGCAGCCGTAGTTCTGGTACAGATAGTAGAAGTCGTAGGACTGCATGATCATATAGTTAAATTCCAGGAAACTAAGGCCCTTCTCCATACGCTGCTTGTAGCACTCGGCACGCAGCATATTATTCACGGAGAAACAAGCGCCAACTTCCCGCAGAACATCCACATAGTTTAAGTCCAGCAGCCAGTCGGCATTGTTCACCATCTGGGCTTTGCCTTCACCGAACTCGATGAAGCGCTCCATCTGCTTTTTGAAGCAGGCGCAGTTATGGTCGATGGTCTCCTTGGTCATCATAGAACGCATATCTGTTCTGCCAGAGGGGTCACCGATCATAGCAGTGCCGCCACCGATCAGGGCGATGGGCTTATTGCCAGCCATCTGCAGCCGCTTCATCAGGCACAACGCCATAAAGTGGCCAACATGCAAAGAATCGGCAGTGGGATCAAAGCCAATGTAGAAGGTAGCCTTACCCTCATTGATCATATTGCGGATTTCTTCTTCATTGGTAACCTGGGCGATCAGACCTCTGGCCACCAGTTCATCGTACAAATTCATAATAACCTCCAAAAATAAAAGCCCTCTGTCCAAAAAGGACAGAGGGCGTAAAATACGCGGTACCACCTCTGATTCGGTTTTACCTCACGATAAAACCCTCAGGGTGCATAAAGCACCAATCGCTGTATCGGGCGACCCCGTCCTACCCTACTGCAAGTTCAGGTAAGCCACTCCGGGAGGTAATTCACAGACGCCTCTGCTGCCTTGCACCCACCGGCAGCTCTCTGTAAGAAAACATTCTGCTACTTTTTCCCATCACAGTGTTCTTTAAACGCCCATATCCTAACAAATTATGGGCATTTTGTCAAGTTAAATCCGCGCAAAGCATCTCTTCAGCGCTCTGCAGCGTGATCTCTGTAATATTCGCGCCACCAATGATCCGGGCAAGCTCCAGCTTTCTGCCCTCCCGATCCAAAGGTGTAACTGTGGTATAAGTTCTTCCCTGCCGTTCTTCCTTAGCGATCAGCAGGTGGGTATCGCCCAAGGCTGCCAGCTGCGGAAGATGGGTAACACACAGAACCTGACGGTCTTTGGCAACAGCACGAAGCTTTTCCGCCACCTTTTGCGCAGCTCTGCCGGAAACACCGGTATCCACCTCGTCGAAAATAAGGGTATCCACGCTGTCATGGCGGGCAAGAACATTTTTCATAGCCAGCATAATGCGGGCAAGCTCACCGCCGGAGGCTACCTTACTTAAAGGTTTCATGGCTTCACCTGCATTGGCAGACATATAAAAAGCCACCGTATCTGCGCCATTTGCCATAAGTTCACATTCCGTAAAATGACAGGCAAACTGCACCCGGGGCATATCCAGCTGGGTAAGCTCACTTTGGATCTGCTTGGAAAGCAGCTCACCGCCGGCTGCGCGGCTCTTACGCAAAGCGATCGCCGCATCCCAGGCTTCCTTCTCTGCCTTTTCGCATTTTACCTTCAGCCGCTCCAAATGATCGTCGGCAAATTCGATCTCATCCAGTTCCTTTTGGGCATTGTCCAAATACGCAAGGATATCCTCACAGGTAGCGCCGTATTTCCTACGCAGCTTGTGGATCACATCCAGACGACTTTCAATTCTCTCCAATTCATCACCGGAATAGGAAAGCGCATCTCTGGCATCTTTAACTTCCTCGGCAATATCCTGCACCTGATACATCAGGTCAGCTACCTTCTCAGTCAGCGCCTCATAGGCATCCGTATACCGGGCAAGACGGGAAAGCTGATGCTGGGCATCAGATAGCAACGAGGCAGCGCCATCGCTGTCATCACCGCCATAAAGGCACTCCACAGCCGCGTGGATGCCGTCGCTAAGCTTTTCTGCATTTTGCAGCAGCTTGCGCCTATCTTCCAGTTCTTCGTCTTCACCGGCTTTCAGGTCCGCCTTGGAGATCTCTGCGATCTGATAGCGCAGGGTTTCCATACGACGGAGCTTTTCGCCCTCGTCCATAGTCATACGCTGTATCTGCCGACGCAAATCTGCAACCGCCTCATATTTGGAAGAATATGTACTTAAAAGCTCCTGGTTTTCTGAAAACGCATCCAAATACTGCAGATGATTATCTTCATCAAAAAGCGATGCGCTGTCGTGCTGACCGTGAATATTGATCAGCTGCAGTCCCAACTTTCGCAAAATGGAAACAGAAACCAATGTACCGTTTACCCGGCATACATTCTTGCCGTCCAGATACACTTCCCGGGCGATCACAGTTTCCGGGTCATAATCCACACCGTTTTCCTGGAACCAGGAAAGCTCCGGAACACCGGTAAATACCGCCCGTACGCTGGCTTTATTCTCACCGGTACGGATCATATCCCGATAGGCACGCTCACCCAAAATGGTAGAAATGGCATCTATAACGATAGATTTACCTGCGCCGGTCTCACCGGTCAGGATGTTAAAACCACGGTCAAAAGTAATGTCGGCGCACTCAATAACCGCGATATTTTCAATATGCAGAAGACTCAGCACACCTGCTCACTTCCTTTATCCAATATGGTTTTTAATTTCACCACAAAATACTGCGGCAGAATTATTATCCCGCATAACCACCATCACCGTATCGTCACCGGCTAAAGTTCCCACAACCGCATGGAAATTCATAGCATCGATGGCAGAGCCGGCAGCGGATGCAAGGCCCGGCAACGTACGGATGACGATAATATTCTGGGCATAGTCAAAGCCGATGACGCACTCCCGGAAAATGGCATTGAGCTTAGCAGAAAATGTACCGTCCATCTCTGAATTGGTCGTGGTGTAGCGGTAAGTACCAAGGCTGGTAAGTTCTTTCACAATACGCAGCTCTTTGATATCACGGGAAATGGTAGCCTGTGTGGCGCGGAAACCGGCCTCCTGCAAACAGGCAAGCAGGCTTTCCTGGGTCTCCACATTCTTTTGGGAAATGATCTCAAGGATCTTGGCCTGACGCTCACTTTTCATATACGCACCTCATCCGTTCTTAAACTTCATATTCACCACATCGTAGAAGCTGCGATTTTTCAGCCGCAGCAGCTGTGTTGTCAGGTGGGACTTGCGAATGGTGATCTTGTCGCCCATATTGATCTTCAGAGCCTTGCCGCCATCCACGCTTAAATAAGCATTTCTTCTGGCATTTTGGGTAAGGCCAACCGTAATAACCCGGTTTTCAGAAGCAACAATGCCCCGGCTGCCCACATCGTGGGCGCAAATGGGCGTAATAATAATGCTGTGAGCCTCAGGCTCTACAATGGGGCCACCGGCAGAAAGATTGTATGCCGTCGAGCCGGTGGGGGTAGAAACGATAATGCCGTCTCCGCCGCATTCAAGAGCCTGTATGCCATCGCACTGAACACCAAGATGAACGATCCGTGCAACTGCGCCCTTGGTGATAGCCGCATCATTCAGGCAGATATCGTGGAAGATAATATCCCGGTCACGCATCACCGTTACATCCAGCATCATCCGGCTATCCACCCGGTAATCTCCGGATGCCAAACGACTCAACTCGGAAAGCTCGCTACTTTCCAGCTCTGCCATAAAGCCCATCGTGCCGATATTTACACCCAAAATGGGAATGTTATACCGGGTAGCGGCCTTAGCCATATGCAGGATCGTACCGTCACCGCCAAAGCAGATCACAAGGTCAGCCTTGGGCAGTTCTTTATCCAGGCGGAAGAAGTAAATATCCTTGGGCAGATCAAAGGTCTTGTCCACATCAAAAGGCAGACACACCCGTACATCCAAACCGGCATCCTTCAAAATGCCCATGGCTTCACGAACAGTTTTAAAATTCTTATCCCGATAGGGATTGGGAGTTAATATCACACGGTTCATAGGATCATCCTTTCAATGCTTCGTGGGCCTGCTGCACCAACAAAGCCGTATCGGGAGTAATGTCGGGTTTATCCTGAAGGGTCAGGTGACCCAAAAATTCTATATTGCCCTCCGGGCCTTTTACCGGAGAGAAAGTAAGGCCGAGAATGGTAAAGCCGGTCTGCTTGGTAAGCTCCACAAAGTCATCCAGCACCTGCTTATGGGTTTCCGGATCACGAACTACGCCCTTTTTACCCACCTTTTCCTTACCGGCCTCAAACTGAGGCTTGATCAGGCACAGCACCTGACCGCTTTCCGGCTTCAGAAAAGTCTTGATCACAGGCAGCACGATCTTCAAGGATATAAAGCTTACATCGATCACAGAAAGATCCAAAGGCTCACCCAACTGCTCCGGTGTCACATAACGCACATTGGTGCGCTCCATAACCACCACACGGGGATCAGAACGGATTTTCCAGTCCAACTGACCGTAGCCTACATCAATGGCAAAAACCTTTTTAGCGCCTTGCTGCAGCAGGCAATCGGTAAAACCACCGGTAGATGCACCGGAATCACTACAAACAAAGCCGGTGGGGTCAACACCAAAATCCCGCAAAGCCTTTTCCAGCTTCAGGCCGCCACGGCTAACATAGGGACAGGCTGCGCCCCTGACCTCGATGGACACGGACTCTTCAAAGGAAGTACCGGGCTTATCCGCCTTTTGTCCTTCCACATACACCTGACCGCTCATAATAATCGCCTGCGCCTTGGTGCGGTTATCTGCGTAGCCCTGTTCTACAAGAAGGACATCCAAACGCTTTTTAATTTTCACTTTTGAACACCCTCCAAAATAAATTTTGCGATTTTATCACCGCTAATGCCGTAATATTCGTGCAGCTGCTTAACGCTTCCGTGGGTCACATAGCGGTGGCCCAAGTCTAATCCATCCACCTGATATGCGCCAAGTTTAGAAAGTTCCCAGGCAAGCCGCTCCTTGATGCCGCTGTTTTCACATACATCTTCCAGCACAACGATCCGCTTGTGATCCTGCATATATGCAGCAATTTCTTCTACCGGGATGTGAGAAAGAGACAAAAGCCGCAGCACAGTCGCTTCAACACCCTGCTTATGCAGAATATCTGCCGCCTGCAAAGCATTATCCAAAAGGCTGCCGTATGTAAGAATCACTACATCCTTACCCTGCCGGTGGCAGGCAAGGCGGGAATTTTCATCTACAAAGGCGCTTTCTGTATAGCTGCCGTCCGTACCTCTGGGATAACGAATTGCCACAGGGCCGTTTTGCTTTTCCACCGCCCAGGTAAGCATATGGGAAAGCTCCAGTGAGCTTGCCGGACACAGGATCTTCATATTGGGCGCCTGACGCAGGAAACCCACATCGAATACGCCGTGATGGGTCTCGCCGTCTTCACCCACAAGGCCTGCCCGGTCAACCGCCAGCACCACATGCAGATCAAGCATACAAATATCCTGCAGGATCATATCATAGGCTCTTTGCAGGAATGTGGAATAAATGGCAACTACAGGGATCATTCCCTGTTTTGCAAGGCCGCCAGCCATAGAAACTGCGTGTTCTTCCGCAATTCCCACATCGAAAAGGCGATCAGGGTAAGCCTTCTTAAAATCCAGCAGGCCCGTTCCGCCGGGCATTGCCGCAGTAATGGCGCAAACCTTGGCATTTTTCCCGCCAAGCTCCACCATGGTCTTGCCAAAAGCGTCAGAATAACCGGGCACGGAAGGCTTCAGCGGCTTTCCGCTTTCCGGATCAAATCGACCGATACCGTGGAACATCCGGGGTTCTTTTTCCGCAGGCGCATATCCCCTGCCCTTTTGGGTGATCACGTGCAAAAGCACAGGTCTTTTCAGATCCTTGGCATTTTGCAAAAGCTGGATCAAATGCTCCGTATCGTGGCCGTCAACAGGGCCTAAATAGGTAAAGCCCATATTTTCAAAAATAGTCGTGGGCAGCAGCATACGACGCATCCAGTCCTTCACGGACCGGGTAACCCTGTAAAGGAATTTACCACCGGGGATCTTACCAAGTGCCCTTCTATAGCGGTTTTTCATACCAAGATAGCGCTCCTTGGTACGCAGCGCCCGCAGATGGCTTGCCATACCGCCTACATTGCGGTCAATGGACATAGCATTGTCGTTGAGCACAACGATCATCGGCTCATTACTGACAGCCGCATCATTGAGGCCTTCATACACCATACCACCGGTAGCAGCGCCGTCACCCAGCAAAGCTACAACCTGATAATCTTCCTTTTGCAGGGTACGGGCTCTTGCCATGCCCAAGGCAATGGAAACAGAGCTGGAAGCATGGCCGGCAACAAAGGCATCCGTATGGCTTTCTCCGGGCTTGGGGAAACCTGCCATTCCGCCAAACTGGCGCAACGAAGCAAAATCCGCCCGCCGTCCGGTAAGCATTTTATGAATATAAGACTGATGGCCCACATCGAAAACAAGCCGGTCTTTGGCAGTATCAAACACCGTTTCCAGGGCAACCGTCAGCTCTACAACGCCTAAATTGGACGCAAGATGGCCGCCCGTAGCCGAGACCTGGGAAACCAAGTTTTCCCGAATCTCTGCACACAAGGCGGCTCTTTGAGTATCGTTCAGGTTTACCAGGTCCTGATGGCTATGAATATTGGAAAGAATATACACAGACAACACAACCTATCATTTATTTTTCTTTTTAAACAGTTCCGGAATATGACCGAAGAACCAGCTGACTCTGCCGGCAAAATATACGATCTGGGTGCAGGAATTGATGGCAAAGGTTTTACCGATGGCCTTACCACCGACGGTAAAACCGGCAACCAGCGCAGACATCAGCAGCTGGGGCCAGGCGATTTCTGCGGCCGCAAAAGCCTGAGCAGCAATACTGGCTGCCGCAGAGCCGGATACAACACCGCAAATATCGCCAATCACATCATTACAGATGGAGCTGACCCGCTCGGCATTTCTCAGTAGCTTAATGGCTTCCTGGGAGCCGGGAACTTTCCGGGCCGCCATGGAATGGAACGGCTTTTCATCAGCGGAGGTAACCGCGACGCCAATAATATCGAAAATAATACCGATCAATATGATAACAGAAAGGATAATAAAGGCCACTACCACAGTACTGCGTTCCATCAGTTCTTCTGATGCCAGTGAAATAACAGCAGAGATCAGGATCGTCACCAAAAAAATGGTGATCACCCAACCGATGGACTTATTGCGTTCTTTTTTTGATGAACTTGGGTCTGACTTGGACACCTTACTATCCCCTTTAGAATGTATGTTTGACGGTTGCAGACAAGATAAATCTTACGGCTTAGGTCGGGTTGGTTTTCCCCGGACAGAACCTGCCGTTGCCGCGCAGGCCGTTTCCGTTTAATCCGTCAGCTCAAGAGTTGCCAAACTTGAGTACCCGATTGCCACTTAGTCCGTACTGTAATCCCCTGTCTGCCCAGTTACGACAGCCTAGGTGTTTTCCACCGCAAAGTGTTCCGATCCTTAGCCTCTTTTGCAAGCATGGTTTCCAGGAGCAATAGCAAAAAATGCGTGGCCACCGCAGTTTCTTGCATGTTCCCCTTTCCCCGCATGTTCACTCAAGGCAGGCTACACTGCACACAGCCACGCGATTCTGCGCACCGCATTGCAGGTTCATACCAGGCTCGTACGCGAGTGGGCATCTTACGAGGATATTACCACCGTCGCACAACACCAGGTCTCCACGGAAGCCGGGTCGTATGCTCCATGCCATTGGAGCGCGCCCGGGATCCTTAACCCCCAGCACCCACCCTAAACTGGGCGTAAAAAGCAGGCACCACGGACTTCATCGATATGCCCTTCATAGGATTTTTAGGCCCTACCTGGGAATCGGTCACCTTGACTAGGATACTGCACCGTCAAAATGTATAATAACACAGTATGAATGAATATTCAAGGGTATTTATAAAGAAAAGTGCAGGATATACTATCCTGCACTTTTTCATTCCACGGGTTTTAAGGCTTCGGCCATATTGATTTTTTCCAAACGGAAGTATAATAGCACATCCACGATAATGGCCATAAGCACGGTAAGCACCACGGACCATATCAAAGACATGGGCAGCAATCTCGCCTGGAACCACACCATATCGATCTTGATCTGATCCATAACGAATACCAGCAAGAACCAGCCGCCAACGAGGCCAAGACCGGATCCCATAACCGACAGGATCAAGTTTTCCTTAAACACATACATAGCAGATTCCCAGGCATTAAAGCCAAGAACTTTAATGGTAGCGATCTCACGAAGGCGTTCTTTAATGTTAATATTGGTCAAATTGTAAATAACGATTATAGCAAGCAGGGATGCGCAGATCACTATGGTCACCACGATCAGGTTCAGGGCATCCAGCATAGAGCCCACCTGGTTAGCGATCTGCGCGCTAACCATCACGCTGAGTACACCGTCGCAGCCGCTGACGGTTGCGCTGACCTGCTGAGGATCGTACGCATCATAAACATTTAAATATGCAACCTGATACTCAACCGCCTTCCCCCAGGCATCTACAACCGTTTGGGGCGACAGGATCACGTAATTATATACGTTGTTATCAAATATACCGCTGACCTTAACTTCCAGGGTCTGCATATCGGAATTGCGTACCGTAATCACATCTCCAGCAGATATGCCCATATACTCGGCTGCGCCAACAGATATCAGTGCCTCGCCTGCGCCGGGGATGGAAAGCTGCTGCTTGCCGCTGTGGAAATCAAAAAACGGTGACATATCGTTATCCGGAACGATCATATACACACTTCGTATACCGTCACCAAACAAAATCTCAACACCGGATTGGTGGGCAAAGCCCACATTTTCAGCAAACTCCGATACTTCCGCAATAAATTCCTGCCGCTGCTCCCCGTCCACACCGAATTCAAATTGTGCAGACATATCATAAACTGTAACTTCTTCAAACTGGTACTGCACGATATCCATAATGGAATCGCCCAAACCGAAGCCGGTGACCAGCAGCGCCGTACAGCCGCCGATGCCCACCAGCATCATAGCAAGGCGCTGGCGGTAGCGGAAGATATTGCGCCACATAACTTTATTAAGGAAACTGAATTTCTCCCAGAAAGGCAGATATTCCAGAAAAATCTTTTTACCGGAGGTAGGCGCTTTGGGACGAATCAGTTCCGCAGGCACTTGCCGGAGAGAAAGCTTACAGCAGCTCCAGGTGACCAGCAGCATAGTAACTGTATATACAACCACAACGGCAATACACAAGGGGATATCAAATACGATTTCAAGCCTGGGTGTCAGCGAAATAATGATACTGTAGCCGGTCCATATAATTGAAGGAAACACGACGCTGCCTACAATTACGCCTAATCCACAGCCCAAAATTGCAGCTGAACCGGCATAAAGAAGATATTTCCCGACTATGGCCATATTTCCATAGCCCAAGGCCTTCAATGTGCCGATCTGGGTGCGTTCTTCTTCCACCATACGGGTCATTGTAGTAATACACACCAGCGCTGCGACCAGCAGGAAAAACACTGGGAAAACACGGGAAACACCTGAAACAATATCAGAGTTGCTATTTACAGCAACATATCCGGCATTGGTGTTTCTATCCAGCAAGAAAACATCGGGAGATGTCATTTCGTCCAGAGTAATTCTTGCATCCTCCAGCTGGGCTTTGGCATCTTCCAGCTCTATGCGGCCCTCTTCCAGTTTGGCATAAGCCTCTTCTCTTCCCTTTTCAAACTCTGCCCAGCCGTCTGCCAGCTCCGCTTTTCCCTCTTCCAGGGCTTTCTTGCCGTCCTCAAGGTCAATACGCTTCAGCTCCAGCTCCAGCAAACCGTCATCTATTTGCAGCTGGGCTTCATCCAGCTTCTCTTGTGCAGCGGCAAACTCCGTATCCGCCTGCAAGCGGCCGGTCTCGATCTGGAGCAAACCATCATTGATCTGCAAAAGGCCATCATCCAGTTGCGCTTTGGCAGCTTCTAATTCCTGCTTTTGCGCCGTAAGCTCCTGCTTGGTAACTTCCAGCTCTGCAAGCTGCGCCTGATAATCTGCAATTTTCTTTTCCGTGTCTGCCTTCTGAACGAGCAAATCCGCCTGACGCTGTTTCAGGATATTCAGCTCTTCTTCCAGACGCTGCACTGTTTCAGCAGGTAAACTATTGTCATCTTTTGCTCTCTGCAAGGCTTCTTCAGCTATAGGGATCGTAGTATTCATCACACCAAGTGAAGTGTTCAAAACACTCAGGGTGCTTTGCGCAGTTCCAATACCCAGGTCGATCAAAATCCTACCGGATTCGATCTGATCAAGGCCATCGTTTAACTGCTCCAAACCATCCTCCACCAAGGACAGATTCTTTTCCAGTTCTGCTTTTTGTTTGATCAGCTCCGCCTGGGTATCATTCAGCTGCTTATAAGTATCCGTTTTTGTCTTAAGAAAGGTCTTTCGGTTTTCGATCAGCAGCTTTTGACCTTCCCGAAGGTCTTTTTCTCCCTGTATGAGAAGTTTTTCTCCATCAGCAAGAAGTTTTTCGGTATCCTCCAGCGTTTTTTCACCGTTAATAAGCTCTTTTTCTGCCTTTTCCAGCTCTGCAAGGGCCTCCTGTTTGCCCTCTTCGTACTTTAAAAGGCCGTCGTTATAATCCGCAAGACCATCGGCATACTCCTTTTCACCGTCGGCCTTCAGCTGCTCATAACGACTTTGGGCAAGCAAAATCACCTCTTGTTCGATCCTGTCAGCTACATCGCTGACCGCCTGATCATATTCCTCCGTATACACTGCATAATCGCCATGAATGGTAATGTCGATCATAGCATAGTAGTCCATCTGGAAGGCTTCCTGAGGAATATAAACAAATGCCGTAACAGAGCCATTACCCAAGGTGGTGTTGCCTCTGGTCATATCCATAAACAGGGGCGAATTTACATAACCGACTACCGTAAATTCCGTTACATTCAGGCTGTCCAACGCATCTTGTGTGTTTGCTGCACTAACGGTAAAGGTAGTTCCTAAAATAGAATCATCCAAGTGAATGCCATCAGCAAGACATTCATTGGGCGCTTGGGGCATTCTGCCCCCAAGCAAATATACTTTATTTATTCTATCAGGCACAGCATAAAGCTGATATACCTGATCGCCATCCTGCCTTCCCATAGTGCCCAGTACATCCAGCATACGGATGCCTTCCGCCTGGTCAACACCATCCAGGGTGCTGATCCGGGAAAGCTCCGCATCCGACCAGCCATAGGCATTGGCAAGGCGCAGGTCAAACATATTCTGCCGGTCCATATACTTCTGTCCGGTATGGATCATATCCGTTTTCGTTGCCAAAAGGCCTACAAAAAGGCCTGCGCCAAGGGCGATAATGGCAACGATGGCTATGTACCTGCCGAAGGAGCGTTTTATGGACCGAAACAGGTTTTTCACCATTGTTCTTTTCATAATTACCACTCGATCTCCGACACAAGTCTGGGCTGTTCGTTTACTTCCTGAGATACCACTGTACCGTTCTTGACCCGGATAACCCGGTCTGCCATAGCGGTAAGGGCGCTGTTATGGGTGATGATGATCACCGTCATACCGGTCTTACGGCCGGTATCCTGCAAAAGCTTCAAAATCGCCTTACCGGTCTGATAATCCAGGGCACCGGTAGGCTCGTCACACAATAAAAGCTTGGGATTTTTCGCCAGCGCTCTTGCAATGGCAACACGCTGCTGCTCACCGCCGGAAAGCTGGCTGGGGAAATTCTTCATCCGCTCTGCAAGGCCCACATCCGTCAGGATCTGCCGGGCATCCAAGGGATTTTTACAAATCTGATTGGCAAGCTCCACATTCTCAAGGGCAGTCAGGTTGCCTACCAGATTATAAAACTGGAATACAAAGCCCACATCCAGCCGCCGATACTGGGTCAGCTGCTTTTTGCTCAAGGCAGAAACTTCCTGCCCATCCAAAAACACCTTGCCGGAAGACAGGCTGTCCATACCGCCCAAAATATTCAAAAGTGTGGTCTTACCCGCACCGGAAGGGCCAACAATCACCACAAGCTCGCCCTTTTCAATGGAAAAGCTGGCATCGTGCAAAGCATTGATCTGCACCTGCCCCATTTCATATATTTTGCTTACATTCTGAAATTCTACATAGGCCATCCGGCTCACCTCACGATTATGATGATTTTATAATAGCAAATACAAAAAAGATATTTGCAAACAAATCAAGAATTTTTCTTCGTTTTGCGGAATGCAATATATTTCGTGGTAACAAAATTCAGCACCGTAACCAGCACACCGGTGATCAGAGGCATAATATAGCCGCTATAACCCAGCAGGTCTACAGTTACATACAAAATGCCCATCTCCAAAAAACCGGATCCAAGACGCGTAGATACAAATGCCAAAAACTCCTGCGCCACAACTTTCAAAGACCAATCATTCTTTTTAAACACAAATTTCTTGTTGGCAAGGAAAGAGAAAATGATCGCCACACTCATAGAGACCAGCTTACACAAAGAGCTGATACCTACGAAATAAAACATAGGATAATAGATCAGATAATCCGATGCCGTTGTCAGCACGCCAACGATCACATAGGTTATGATCTCATAGTACTTATCCCACAATTTACGAAGCATGTCCATAAACAGACCACCTTAATTTTATTTTGAACAAATATTATAACATCTTATCTTTCAAAATGCAATAAATACAAGCGGTATGCACTGCACACCGCTTGTTTTAAGCTATTAAAGGCCCAGTTCCTCGCCCACAAGAATAAACTTGATGCGTTCGGCAGGACGACAATGTCTGGTGATCACGATCTGATTACACAGGCATTCTTCATTCTTGCAATCAGCGCATATGCCAGTAGCATCACAGGGCACATTTTTGTGGAAACGCTGCTGATTCATAGGCGCAGCCATAGTGCGTGCGCGAATTACAGCCTTCTCCAGGGTATCTTCCACCTTGTTCATACCGGCGATCACCAGCACGGTCTTAGGTCCGTAAATCGTGGCGGCAACCCGGTTTCCTGTTCCGTCAATGTTTACCATTTGACCATCCAGGCTCAAGGCATTGGCGCCGGTAAGGTATACATCGCAGAACATACAATCCTTCATATTCTGCTCCCGCTCCTGCTGGGTGGTGCATGCATCCCGGTCAATGGCCTTATAATTGCCCTTACGCACCGCGTCCATCAGACCGATCTGCTGGGCAGAGAGAGCGCCGCCCCAGCCAACGCTGGCGCCTTCCGGGATCAAAGCCAGCGCCTGCTTTAGTGCAGATTGGCTATCCTCGCAGTAATAGGCTTCAAAATGGCGGCTACGCAGATTTTTAACCAGCCGCTCACCACGCTTGGCATAATAAAGCTTCTTTGCTTCCACCATAATGATCTCCTCACTGTTCCAGTAGTTTTTCCACAGCTGCCAACTTCAGGCATACGCAGAAGATATCCATCGCCTTTTGCAGCTCCTCTACCGTAGGCAGGCTGGGTGCGATGCGGATATTGCTGTCATCCGGGTCAATGCCGTAGGGATAGGTTGCACCGGCGGGGGTCATCACAACACCGGCTTCTTTGCAAAGAGCCAAGGCCCGTTTTGCAGTTCCCTTCATAGTGAAAAGGCTTACGAAGTAGCCGCCCTTAGGAGCATTCCATCTTGCAAAACCGCAGGGCGCAAGCTCCCGGCTCAGGGTATCAGCAACCACCCGGAACTTAGGCGCCATGAACTTTGCGTGACCCTTCATAATTTCAATGGTATGGGCCTTATCCTTCAGGTATCTTACATGACGCAGCTGATTGACCTTATCATAGGAGATCATCTGCACGCTGAAAAGCTTGGTAAAATAAGCGATATTCTCAACGGACGCTGCCATAACGGAGATACCGCCGCCGGCAATGGTGATCTTAGAGGTAGATGCAAACTCATAGACCATATTGGGATTGCCGGCTTCCCGGCAAAGGGCGATAATATCCGGGAAAGGCACGCACTCACCTTCAAACTCGTGAATGCAGTAAGCATTATCCCACATAATTGCAAAGTCCGGAGCGGCAGGCTTTAAGGCTGCCAAACGATGAATTGTTTCATCGGAGTAGATAATACCATCGGGGTTAGAATATTTGGGAACGCACCAGATGCCTTTCACAGCAGGATCTTTTACAAGCTCCTCCACCAAATCCATATCCGGTCCGTTATCGGTCATAGGAACAGTGATCAACTCAGCGCCGAAGAACTCCGTTATACGGAAGTGCCGGTCATAGCCGGGGCTGGGGCAAAGGAACTTCACCTTTTCTTCTTTGCACCAGGGTCTTTCACTGTTAGCAAAGCCGTGGGTATAGGCGCGGGAGATCACATCGAACATCATATTCAGGCTGGAAGTGCTGCCGATAAAGGTTTCTTCTTCCTTACAACCCAGCACATCTGCCCAGTATGCTCTTGCGCAACGAATACCGGCCAGTTCACCGTAGTTACGGGTATCCACACCGTCCACGATGCAATCTTCAGCTGTGGAAACTGCGGTCAGAATATCGCTGATCATATCCAGCTGTTCTTTAGCAGGACGGCCACGGGACATATCCAGTTTCAAGTTCTTTGCCTTACATTCTTCAAAGGCTTCTTTAAGCGCAGCGTACTGCGCAGTCAGTTCCTGTTTCGTCATAGCAGAATACTGCATATAGTTCTTGCTCCTTCACCGAAATATCATTTTCGCTATTATATACGCATTTACGAAAAATTGCAACGAGAATATACAGCATTTTGCTCCTATTTCCTCCATTTTGCAATACTTTGTTGTCATTGTACAAGGATAGTTTTTCATACATAAGAAAATTATACAAATTAATGCCTTGCAATTTTTCTGTCTATAGCATAAAATTGGATGTAGTATTCATTTTTATCTCATAGATTGAGAAAGGAAGAGGCGTATGGGCAATTATAACCATGTTTCGGAGATCTTCGGCAGCGATGTATTTAACGAATCCACAATGAAGGCGCGTCTGCAGCCTGAAATATTCGGTAGCTGGAAGCAATGCATCCGCACCGGCACGCCTCTGCCCCTGGAGGTCGCCAACGAGATCGCAAAGGCTATGAAGGAATGGGCCATTGAAAAGGGCGCAACCCATTATACGCACTGGTTCCAGCCTATGACCGGCATTACCGCCGAAAAGCACGATTCCTTTATTGAGCCTGCCGGTGAAGGCAAGATCATTATGGATTTTGCCGGCAAAGCCCTTGTCCGGGGCGAGCCGGATGCATCCTCCTTCCCCTCCGGCGGTCTGCGTGCTACCTTTGAAGCCCGTGGCTACACCGCCTGGGACCCCACTTCCTTTGCCTTCGTTCGGGACGGAAGTCTGTACATCCCCACCTGCTTCTTCTCCTACACCGGCGCAGCGCTGGATAAGAAAACCCCTTTGCTGCGTTCTATCGACGAGGTTTCCAAAGAAGCCGTCCGCATCCTGCGTCTGTTTGGCGATACCCAGACCCAGCGGGTCATCCCCTGTGTAGGCGCGGAACAGGAATATTTCCTGCTGCCCAAGGATATGTATGCCAAGCGGGAAGACCTGCGGCTGACCGGCCGTACTCTCTTTGGCGCACTTGCCCCCAAGGGTCAGGAACTTGGTGACCATTACTTTGGCACCATCCGTACCCGTGTTTCCAACTTTATGAAAGATTTGGATGAGCAGCTGTGGCGGCTGGGCATCCTGTCCAAAACAAAGCACAACGAAACCGCTCCCTGTCAGCACGAAATCGCGCCTATTTATACCGATGCTAACAGCGCCTGCGATGCCAACCAGCTGATTATGATGGTGATGAAGAAGTGCGCTGCCAAGCACAATTTGGTTTGCCTGCTTCACGAAAAGCCCTTTGAGGGTGTAAACGGCTCCGGTAAGCACAACAACTGGTCCTTAAGCACCGACAGCGGTAAGAATCTGTTCAGCCCGGGAAAAACACCCCGGCAGAATGCACAGTTCCTCGTATTCCTTGCCGCGTTCGTCAAGGGTATTGATGAATATCAGGATTTCCTCCGCTCCACCGTGGCATCTGCCGGCAACGATCACCGGCTTGGCGCCCACGAAGCCCCTCCTGCCATCGTTTCCATCTTCTTAGGCGATGAGCTGACCTCCATTGTAGAATCCATCATCAACGGCACCAATTATCAGGAGCCGGATAAGAGCACACTGCGAATCGGTGTGGATGTGCTGCCTGCCATCCCCAAGGACACTACTGACCGCAACCGTACCTCTCCCCTGGCCTTCACCGGCAACAAGTTTGAGCTGCGTATGCTGGGTTCTTCCCAGTCTATCGCCGGCCCGAATATTGCGCTCAATACCATTATGGCAGAAGAGCTGCGGAAGTTTGCTGACAGGCTGGAAAAGGCAGATGACTTTGACTCTGCTTTGCAGAATCTGGTTTGGGAAGTATTTACCAATCACCAGCGGATCATTTTCAACGGAAACGGCTATTCTGAAGAATGGAAGCAGGAAGCAGCCCGCCGCGGCCTGAGCAACCACGCTTCCACCGCAGAAAGCCTGCCCACCTATCTGGATCAGAAGAATATTGACCTGGTGCTCAGCCACGGCATTTTCACCGAAGCAGAATTCCACGCCCGTCACGAGATCCATGTGGATAACTACTGCAAGATCATAAACATTGAGGCGATGACCAGCGTGGATATGTCGCTGCATCAGATCCTGCCTGCCGCTGTCAGCTATACCAGCAGCCTGTGCAAAGCCATCCAGCGCAAGCAGGCCCTTGGCCTTACCTGCAACGCAGAACTGGCGCTTACCAAGCAGCTGTCCGCCGCGACTGATGCCCTTTACGATTGCTGCCAAAAGCTGAAAGAGCATCTTAAAGAAGTTCCCCAGTGTCGGGAAGATGCCGCCTGCTACTACCACAGCGTCATCAACGCGGATATGGCCGCCCTTCGCAAGGAAGCAGATATTTTGGAGCAGCTCACCGACAAGAGCTACTGGCCCTACCCCACTTATTCCGATCTGCTGTTCTATTAAGCACAAGAAATCCCGCAGCCATTTGGCTGCGGGATCTTTTTATTTACCTGTAGAGCCAAAGCCGCCGGCGGCACGCTCTGTATCAGAAAGTTCTGCCACTTCTGCAAAGCAGACATTCAGCACAGGGGTAATCACCAGCTGTGCGATCCGCTCACCGTGGGCGATGGTCTGCGGCGCTTTGCCGTGATTGTGAAGCGCTACAATGAACTCACCTCTATAGTCACTATCGATCACACCAACCTTATTGGCAGGGGCAAGATCCCGCTTGCAGGCAAGACCGCTGCGGGCATAAATAAGACCCACATATCCTGTAGGCAGCTCCATAGCAAGGCCGGTAGGAATAAACACGGTGCAGCCGGGGTCTACAGTAACCAGTGCATCCAGACAGGCATACAGATCAGCGCCTGCTGCTTGTGCAGAACCGTAAGTAGGCAAAATCGCGCTATCCTTTAACTTTTTAACAGAAACATTCATCATTTCATACCTCTTTTCTCACCCTGCCAGTCTTCCCACAAAACAACGCTGCCTGATTTGAGAGATTCCGGCACATTTATGATCCGCTGATTGGAAGAGCCACGGAAACGCAAGGAAAGATCCTTCTTTTCCATAACGAAAGGACCATCCACAAGCACATCCAAAAGGCTTAAATATTCCATAGTCAGTTCCTTTTGACCAAGCCTGCCGGAAAGCAGATCCTTGTCAAACAAGTAGCCTGAAAAGGCCCAAATGGATTTATCCGAATATCTTTCCTTAACGCGGCGCAAAAATTTCACGATTGGTCCTTGATTTTGGGGCTCAAACGGCTCGCCGCCCAAAAGGGTCAGACCCTTGATATGCTCCGGTGCCAGCATAGAAAGAAGCATATCTTCCGTTTCCTCTGTAAAGGGATCGCCATAATCAAAATCCCAGGCGATCTCATTAAAACAGCCCTTGCACCGATGGGTGCAGCCGGAAACAAACAGACTTACCCGCACACCAGGTCCGTTGGCGATATCACAGTTTTTGATAGTTGCGTAGTTCACTGGTGACCTCCAAGTTTTTCATAAGGAACTTACCGATAGCTTCCCGGCATTTTTCAGGAGCAACGGGAAAACATTTTCCGTGGGTAGCACCTTCTATTAAAAGCAGTTCCTTTTCGCAGGTAGCAGCATCATAGATATGCTGGGACATATATGCCGGCACAAAGGTATCTGCCGTACCGTGAAGCAAAAGCACCGGGATATTCCCTGTATTCAGGGTCTTGCGGCTATCCATTTCATAAATGCTGAACCGGGCAAAAAGCCGTGCGCAAAGATCGGTGACCCACAAAAAGGGCCAAGCAGGCAAACGGCAGTTATGCTTGAATACATAGGACAAGATTGCATTGGGTGTGGTAAAACCACAATCGGCAATAATGCCCCGCACATTAGGCGGAAGCTGCCGGGCAGTAGAATACATTACCGTAGCCGCTCCCATGGAAAGGCCGTGGAGAAACACAGGGCAATCAGAGAGCATCCGGTTATGATACTGTACCCAGGTGACAATATCCCGACTTTCCTGAATACCCATAGTGATGTATTTTCCCTGACTATTTCCGTGAGCGCGCTCATCGATCAAAAGTAAGTTCAGACCCAGTTCTCTGTAAAACGCGATGGCATCTCCAAACTCAATGTAAGCGTGGCTACGGTAGCCGTGGGCCAGCAAAACCGTTGCCTTTGCATCTTCAGCCGGTATCCAACGGGCAAAGAGGGATAGTCCATCGTAGCTGATGGTATCCACTCGCTGAATACCCGCATCGCAAAGCAGTTGATGGGTCTTTTTGAATTTGGGAAAACGGGTCTCATAGATCGTACCCTTAACCGCCTCTTCATCCAGAAAATCCACCTGCTCTCGTCTGCCGCTAAAAGCAAAGAAACAGCCGATACCGGAAATCAGGATCAAGAGGAATACAAAAGCTAAAACATAAAGAACGATCATATCAGTTCTTTTTTACGCTGAGCTTATTCAGGAACGGGAAGCACAGCGGCCAAACGATGCCGGCAACTACCACAATGAGGAAGTAGCGGGCAGCCCTTCCGGGAAAATAACCGAATGCGTTGGTAAAGGGTGCGCTCAGGCCTTCCTTAACGGCAAGCACCAGCACCAGGCCCAGAGCCACCTTGATGATCTGCACCCACCAAACTGCCTTCTCAGAAAAATGCATCCACTTCTGATCGGCAGTGTATACCACCAAAAAACCAAGCAGCGAGCCTAACAGCGTATAAGCGTTCTTGGCAGCAGATTCCCAAGGTGTGCTTTCCGCCAAAGCATCAAACACATAAACCTCTGCCGGGAAGCGATAAATGTGCAGGAACAATACATAAGCAACAGAAATCACCGTCATAGCAGCCAGCACATAAGGCAGATACTTGCCATCCTTACCCAGCACCAGCGGATGCATCACCAGCAAAATCACTACGGAGATCACTGCGCCCACTGCCACATCCAGCGGTGTATGCACGCCTACATACATTCTGGAAAAAGGCACTAAAACACAGGCAGCAAGGCACAAAGCGCGGATCAGCAAGCTTTTCGATGTAACTGCAATACCGCCAAAAGTGCCAATAGAGCTTTGGGTATGACCGGATGGGAAGCTATAGCCGCCTGCACCTTCTCTTGCCTGCTCTAAAATGGTAAAGTTCTCATCCTGATACCAGGGTCTGGGAACGCGGCACCAGATCTTCATAAATTGGCTGGTGATCGTGCCCAAAAAGCCCACCGCCAGCACATAATAGCCACGGCGCTTGTCTACACACCAGAAAAGGATCAGCGCAACCACCAAGAAGGCGATCTCATCACCCAGGTAAGTAATACCTAACATAAATTCATTTAAACCGGGAATGCGGATGGATTCCAGCCAGCGCAAAAAGTCCATAAAGCACCTCCTAATAAAGATGAACACATTATACACAATCTTCAGCTAAAAGTAAAGAACTCATAGACTTGTCTTTTTCATCCGGCTGGGGTATAATACATAAAGAAAGGATGGATTCTATGTTTTATTACGGTTTTGATATGACTTATGTGGTGCTGGTACTCCCCTGCGTGCTGCTTTCCCTGTGGGCAAGCTACCGGGTAAACAGCACCTTCAAAAAGTATTCCCAGCAGCTTTCCCGCCGCCGGCTTACCGGCGCGCAGGCGGCTGACCGGGTGCTTCGCAGCCACGGCATCACAAATGTACGAATTGAGCGGGTTTCCGGAAATCTTACCGATCACTACGACCCCAAAGCCAATGTGATCCGTCTCTCCGACAGTGTGTACGATAACCCATCTACCGCAGCCATCGGTGTTGCCTGTCACGAAGCCGGTCACGCAGTGCAGTATGCCCATCACTATGCCCCCATTAAGCTCCGCTCAGCCATCATCCCGGTTACCAACATCGGCTCTAAACTGGCTATGCCCCTCATCCTTGTGGGCTTGCTGCTGAATACCTTGATGGAAGTTACCTCTGATGTTTCCTATGCCTTTGTTTATATCGGCATTGCCTGCTTCGGTCTATCATTAATATTCCAGCTGATCACCCTGCCTGTGGAATTCAATGCCAGCGGACGCGCTATACGGGCAATTCGGGATTCAGAGCTGCTTACCGACGAGGAACTAAAAGGCGCGAAAAAGACCCTCACTGCTGCGGCTCTTACCTATGTTGCCGCCGCAGCCGTTGCCCTTGCTCAACTTTTGCGCCTTATTATGCTTTTCGGCCGCAGACGAAACGATTAAAAAAGGAATGGTAATATGGAAGAACTACTGAATTTATATAAAGAAATGGGTGTCTCCCAAAAGGTATATGCCTACGGAGAAGAGGCCCTTGAAAAGCTAAAAGACCGCTTTGCAGAAATTGACCGGATCGCCGAATACAATCAGGCAAAGGTGCTGCACGCTATGCAGAAAAACCGGGTCAGCGCTGCCTGCTTTGCAGCTACCACCGGCTACGGCTATGACGATGTAGGCCGTGATAACCTGGAAAAGGTTTATGCGGATGTATTCCACACAGAAGCAGCTTTGGTCCGTCCCCAGATTACCTGCGGCACCCACGCGCTGACAGTTGCCCTGTCTGCCAATCTGCTGCCCGGTGACGAGCTGTTATCCCCTGTCGGCCTGCCCTATGACACGCTGCAGGAAGTCATCGGCATCCGTCCCAGCCCCTGTTCCTTGGCAGAATACGGTGTTTCTTACCGCCAGGTAGATTTGCTTAGCGACGGCACTTTTGATTACGAAGGTATCCGCGCCGCTATCAACGAAAAAACAAAGCTGGTAACCATCCAGCGCTCCAAAGGCTATGCTACCCGCCCCACTTTCTCCGTAAAACAGATTGGCGAACTGATCGCCTTCTGCAAATCCATCAAGCCTGATGTGCTGATTATGGTGGATAACTGCTACGGTGAATTTGTGGAGACAACAGAGCCTTCCGATGTGGGCGCAGATATGGTAGTTGGCTCACTCATCAAAAACCCCGGTGGTGGCCTTGCTCCCATCGGCGGCTATATCTGCGGCACGGCAGAATGCGTCAGCCGTTGCGCTTACCGTCTGTCTGCTCCCGGTTTGGGTCAGGAAGTAGGCGCAAACCTGGGTCTGATGCCTGCATTGTACCAAGGCTTCTTCCTTGCTCCCACCGTGGTAGCCGGCGCAGAAAAGGGCGCGATCTTTGCAGCAAATCTCTATGAGCCGCTTGGTTTCAAATGTGTACCCAATGCAACAGAAAGCCGCCACGATATCATTCAGGCGGTAGAACTGGGCAGTGAGGAGGCCATGATAGCCTTCTGCAGAGGCATCCAGGCGGCTGCCCCTGTGGATTCCTTCGCCACCCCCCTGCCTTGGGAAATGCCCGGCTATAATGATAAGGTCATTATGGCAGCCGGCGCGTTCGTACAGGGCTCGTCCATCGAGCTTTCCGCTGACGGCCCGATCCGTGAGCCCTACGCTGTGTATTTCCAGGGCGGTCTGACCTGGTGCCATGCCAAGCTGGGCATCCTGATGAGCCTGCAGCAGCTGGTGGATGCAGGACTTGTACAGCTGTAATCATACTTACCAACAAAAAACCGTTCGAAGCTACTTCGAACGGTTTTTAATATTATTTAGCGCAAGATCCAGCAGCACAAAGGTCACATTACCCAACACCAGCAGCGCTGCATATCCGGCAATTCCAATGCCTGTATAGCTTTGCACAATCTGCTCTAAGCCGAATACATTAAGCAGCAGCCAGTACATCACTGCCAAAGCAATGTTGAAGAACACGATCTTCCACAGCCAGGAAAGCGGCCAGCGCTCCAAACAAGGCTTTACAATGGGATACCAGCCTAAAAAGGCAAATACCGCAGCCGCCTCTTTATCCGGGCCTAAAAGCAGCGAAAGGATGCTCACAGCACCGTACCAGGCCCAGCCGATCCGCTTGCCGCAAAGATGGCAAACAAGAAATAGGAGTACAAGGCACAATGCCGGGCATACAAAGGTGGCTACCGGAATCAAGCCGCCCAGGCACATAATCACAGTAGCCAAGGCTGCCAGTATGCCGCCCAAAGCTACGGCTTTTGCAGCGGTTAATCGCATTTTTTCTTTCCGTTCAGCTTGAGCAAACCGTACTTAATATCCCACAGCTTTTGAGAAAGGTCCACATAATAAGTGTGAGGATTGTCAAAACGCTTCACTTCGTCCCACAGGGTGTCCACCTGCTCTAAGCAGTAACGACGCACCTCGTGCAGCTCCGGGCACTTATATACCAGCTCACCATTCTTGAAGATCGGCACCATCAGCTCTTTAGCGGTGAAATTATACACCGTCTTGGTCTTCCAGGTTGCCTCAGGATCAAAAATCTCCATTTCACCGCTATCGTCCACAGTTTCATCGTAGACGCACAGATAGTCAGCGATGGCTTTGCCGGTGTCGTTACCGAAGAAACGGTACAGCTTCTTAAAGTGGGGATTGGTGATCTTTCCGGTATTTTCAGATATCTTGATCTTCGGCTGAATCGTGCCGTCGGGGAGTTCAACTGCCGCCAGCTTATAAACACCACCGAATACCGGCTCGCTCTTTGCTGTGATCAGACGCTCGCCCACACCGAACATATCGATCTGCGCGCCCTGATGCAGCAGATCCTGGATAATATACTCGTCCAGGGAGTTAGAAACAGAGATCTCACACTCCGTCCAGCCAGCCGCATCCAGCATCTTTCTTGCCTGCTGGGAAAGATATGCCATATCACCGGAATCCAAACGAATACCGCACTTGGTAATGCCCATAGGCTTGAGCACCTCGTTAAAGGCGCGGATAGCATTGGGAACACCGGATTTCAGGGTATTATAGGTATCCACAAGCAAAGTGGCATTGTGGGGGTACATCTGGCAATAAGCCTTAAAGGCCTCATATTCCGTATCGAACATCTGCACCCAGGCGTGAGCCATCGTGCCGCCGGCATAGACGCCAAAAAGCTGATCGGAAATGGTGCAGGCCGTGCCGGCGCAACCGCCGATATAAGCCGCTCTTGCGCCCAGAATAGCAGCATCTGCGCCCTGCGCGCGACGAGAGCCGAACTCCAGCACCTTTCTGCCTTCAGCTGCACGAACAACCCGGTTTGCCTTGGTAGCGATCAAGCTCTGATGGTTAACGGACAGCAGAATAAAGGTCTCGATGAGCTGTGCCTGGATTGCAGGCGCGCGCACCGTCATAATGGGCTCCTTGGGGAAAATGGGCGTACCTTCCGGAACTGCCCAAATATCACCGGTAAAGCGGAAAGTTTCCAAATATTTCAGAAATTCCTCCGTAAAGATGTTCCGCTTACGCAGATATTCAATATCTTCTGCATCAAAGTGAAGATTTTGAATGTAATCCACGATCTGCTCCAGACCTGCGGCAATGGCAAAGCCGCCCTTATCCGGGCACTGACGGAAAAACACATCAAAATAGCAAATGCGATCTTTATAGCCGTTTTCAAAGTAACCGTTACCCATTGTCAGCTCATAGAAATCGCAAAGCATCGTCAGGTTCAGCTTATCATTTTCGACCATATCGGCCACCTCACTTTTTATTATGACAATATTATAATTCAAGTAAAATTAAATAGCAATCCTTTTTATTGACACAGCTTAAATTTTCGTCTATATTTTAAGTAGAAAAGGAGTGATTATCATGGATATTACAATCGGAATGAAAGGCCGGGCAGACAGCCTTGTGGAGCGGGAAGACACCGCTTTAGAGGTAGGCTCCGGCTCACTTTTGGTATATGCCACCCCCTGTATGGTGGCACTAATGGAAGGCGCTGCCTGTGAGGCGATTACGCAGGCTCTGCCGGAGGACAAGACCTCTGTAGGCATCGAGCTTTCCATCTCCCACATTTCCGCTACTCCCGTAGGCCTGGATGTATGGGCAGAAGCAGAAGTAACCGCAATTGACGGAAGCATCATCACCTTTACTGTCACCGCCTATGATGAAAAGGGCAAGATCGGTGAAGGCAGCCACAAACGGGCAATTATCACCAGCCAACGCTTTTTGGACAAAACCTACGCAAAATTATAAGGAGGATTTGTGATGGAAGATTACGGCGCAATGATTCGGGGCGTATTTGAAATGGGCAGCATACGGGATGCGGAAGCTTTGTTCGAAGCCATCGTGCGCAATGCCTTCCCTACCAATGATTTTCGCCGCCTGGAGCTGATCCGCTTTGTAAAAGAAGGTCAGTACATGGAAGGCAGAAGCTGGAACCACGTTTTTGAGATGAAAGCTGCCACTTTAAAAGATTCCAAAGTATGGGATGTATCCTGCCGCCGGGTGACCATGGGCTCTGCCCCGGAAAAGCGGGTATATTTAGACTATATGACCCTGGGTTTCCTGCAATATCACAGCTAAATAAAAGGCCGCATCCAAATGGATGCGGCCATTTTATTACATTTCCTGTCTGCCTTCCAAGGCTCTGGAAAGGGTAACTTCGTCGGCATATTCCAGCTGACTGCCCACAGGCACACCGTATGCTAGGCGGGTGACCTTGACCTCCATAGGCCGCAGTAACCGGGAAATATACATGGCGGTGGCCTCACCCTCTGTATCGGGGTTGGTAGCCATGATCACTTCCTTAACATCGCCCTTTGCCACTCGGGCCAAAAGCTCCTTAATGCGAATGTCATCCTGGGTAACATGGTTAAGCGGAGAGATCACACCGTGCAGAACATGGTAAGTACCGTTAAACTCACGGCTGCGCTCCATAGCGATCACATCCTTGGCTTCCGCTACAACACAGATCACGCTCTGATCGCGAAGCTGGTCGACGCAGATGGGGCAAACTTCCCGATCCGTCAGGTTTTGACACACCGGGCAGGTATGCACCGTTCTTTTTGCCTGCAAAATGGCATCGGCAAAGGCCTGTGCCTCACTTTCCGGCAGGCCAAGCACATAAAAGGCAAGCCGCTGGGCAGTTTTGCCGCCAATACCGGGAAGCCTTGCAAACTGATCCGCTAAATCCTGCAGCGCTGCGGGAAAATACTGCATTTAGAACAGGCCTCCCAAATTCAGTCCGCCGGTCAGACGGGACATATTGTTGGCAGAATCTGTATCGGCAGCGCGGACAGCCTCATTGATCGCGGCAATGATCATATCCTGCAGCATCTCCACATCATCCGGATCAACTGCTTCAGGATTGATCTCAAGGGACATGACCTGATGCTTGCCGTTAACAGAAGCGGTAACCATACCGCCACCAGCGGTGGCAGAATAGGTCTTGTTCTCCATTTCTTCCTGCATACGCAGCATATCCTGCTGCATCTTCTGGGCCTGCTTGATCATAGCAGCCTGATTCATTCCACCGGGCATACCCCGGAATCCACCTTTTGCCATAATGATTCTCCTTAATTTTCCTTAATACGAATAATATCCGAATGCTCTGCACCAAAACGCAGCAGCTTTTCCATTTGTTCACTCTTATCGCTATAATAATTGCCATCAGACACGGTGACAGCTACAGGTCTTCCCAGTTTAGCGGAAGCCTTACGAGTAACTGTTTCCAAAATATCCGGCCGCTTAACTACATCCCTTGCAAAATCCGTGGCGCAGACAAGCACCAACCGATCGCCCTTCAAAACACCCTTTATCGGGGAATTGGCCGGCGCAAAGAAAGAAGAATAAGGCGGTTTCAAGGACTTATATACCTGATCGGCCACATCCAACCAAAAGCTGGCGGGTGCTTCATCCTGCAAAGGAATTTCCTCTTCTTCTGCCACTTCCTGCAAAACAGGCTCTTCCTTTGCTTCAATCACCGGTGCTGCCGGGGCAACATTCTGCACAGAAACGGCGGTAACAAAACCGCCGGCGAGCTGCTCTTCCAAATGGGAAATACGGGCATTGAGAGCATCCGGGTCTAAGGTCAGCTCCGGCTGACACATATTCACCAGGCACATTTCTGCATCCAGCCGTTTACTGGCGCTTCTTGTAAAGCCGGCAACCGTCTGCTGAATAAGGCTGATAAAACGCACCAGCTCTGTGTGGGAAAAACGCTTGGTCAGCTCCATAATCTTCTGATCAGATGCCACACCGGAAAGCAAGCTGATGCCTTCCTTAGGCGCAGCCTTGATCACCATTAGATCCCGCACAAGGCAGGAAAGCTCATCCATAAGGGCGCCCATATCCTTGCCCTCCACATAAAAGCGGTTCAGTAAGCTCAAAGCCTGGGCGGTATCCTTATTGGCAATATGCTCCATCATCTGTCCGCAGTCCTGAATACCGGCAATACCTAAGCAGGCATACACCTTGTCCGCAGTCAGTTCACCGGTGGTAGCCGTGGCGCACTGGTCAAGCAAACTCAAGCCGTCACGCATACCGCCGTCAGCCAAACGGGCCAAAACACGGGCAGCAGAATCATCCAAATCAATATTTTCCTGATAAGCCACATACTGCAGCCTTGCGGCAATATCCTCCTGGCTGATCCGGCGGAAAGCAAAGCGCTGGCAGCGGGAAAGAATGGTAGCCGGCACCTTGTGCAGCTCCGTGGTAGCCAGGATAAAGAGCAAATGCTCCGGCGGCTCTTCCAGGATCTTAAGTAGGGCATTGAATGCCGAAATGGACAGCATATGCACCTCGTCGATGATGTACACACGCATCTTCACCTGGGAGGGGGAATATATGGCATCATCCCGCAGATCCCGGACATTGTCAACACCGTTGTTGGAAGCAGCATCGATTTCCAGAACATCCATACAAGCGCCGGAATCGATAGCCTTACAGGCGCTGCAGCAATTACAGGGATTGCCGTCAATGGGATTTTCACAGTTGACCGCCTTTGCCAGAATCTTGGCGCTGGTGGTCTTACCTGTTCCCCGAGAGCCGGTGAACAGATATGCGTGGCTGCACTTATTGTTCTGCAGCTGATTTTTCAGAGTTTGGGTAATGGCCAACTGACCTATCACATCATCAAAGGTCTGAGGTCTATATTTTCTATACAGAGCCTGATACATTCTGTTCACCTCCTAAGGCTGAGAGGACTCGAACAGAAACAGCCTCTCAGCGGTTCTTTTTGCCGCTTTTTGTCTTATCTTTCTTGCCTTGCGTTAGCAAGGCGGCGGCATCTGCGCCAAAAATCAATCAAAAAATAACTCGCTGAGAGGTGCCTTGCAGTTTTCAGCCGTCTGCATTTTCCAAGGCAAAGAAAATCACGAAGATCCATACTTTGTGTATGAGCAAGGGATTTTCTGATGAATTGGGGAATGCAGGCGTCTGAAAACCTGTTTGGGTTCAAGTCCTCTCAGCCTAATAAGACCGGCTCATAACAAGATCGCACACCCACATTTGAGCAAGTTGAACACACGGTATCCATACAGCCAGCTCCGGATCGGCAACCTTGGCGGCACACGAAAAGGTCCGCTTAATGCTGCTTGGTTCCCCACCTGACATGGTTCACGGGTTTTCGTTGCGCAAGACCGTTCCTTCAACACCGCTTATATGGGCCGGACGGCACTCAACTAACCCGGGTGTGGGGATTCATCCCTGCTATAGCGGATTGCAGGCTACAGGGCACCGCTATCTCCCCGACTAGTGCGACCTTGTTACGAGCCGGTCATGCTGTAACAAGGGAATTTTTAGTTGGTCTTGGACTCGATGAAATCGGCCAGCTCCTGGAAAGTGGTGATCTTCTGATCCTCCATCTCCAGCTCAACGCCCAGCTCGCTTTCCAGATCCATGATCATTTCAACGATATCCAGAGAGTCAATACCCAGGCTCTCAAAGGTGCTGTCCGGAGTGATATCATCGGGGGTCAGGTCTAACTGCTTTACAGCATAAGATACCAGTTTTTCGTACATATTTAATACCTCCAATAATCGTACCTGTCGATACTTTCTGTATTTTATTACATCCGTCAGGATTTGTCAATGGCTGGTTTTGCTGCAGCCATACCGGCTGCATATGCCGTAGACCAGGCGATTTGCAAATTAAAACCACCGGTATAGGCATCACAATCAATGATCTCACCGGCAAAATAAAGCCCCTGCACCTTTTTGGATGCCATAGTCTTAGGATCGATCTCTGCTACCTTAATACCGCCTCTTGTGATGATGGCTTCAGCAACAGGCCGCCTTTCCGTTACGGTCACATCAAAGGCTTTAAGCAGCTGCACAAGAGCCGCCCGATCCTGTTTCTTCAAAGAGTTTGCCTGCAGATCACCGGGAATATGCAATCTTTTCAGCACAACAGGGATCATAGACCTGGGAAGTAAATCCGTAAGGGCATTTTCCATAGATCTATTTTGATACATTTGCAGATCCCGTAAGATGCGCTCATTCAGCTTACCCTCATCCAGCGCCGGCTTTAAATCGATGACAAGCTTACAGGGCATCGACTTAATATGGGCGCTGGCGCTGAGCACCGTAGGCCCGGAAACACCGAAATGGGTAAACAGCAGCTCACCAAAATCCTTATAGATCACTTTCCCCTTTTCGTCGCAAAGCTTTACGCCCACATTGCGAAGGCTTAATCCCTGCATATCCGGGCAGTCCTGTCCCTCGGTACAAAGGGGCACTAAAGAGCCCTCAGCCGGGATCACTGTATGGCCGGCAGCTTCGGCTAATCGGTAGCCATCACCGGTAGAACCGGTAGTGGGATAGGATACACCGCCGGTGGCCAAAATTACCCAATCGGCATCGTAACTGTCCTTCTGCCCTTTCACACCGACTACTACCCCGTCACGCACGGTAAGCGCCGTGACTCGATCACAGACAACTGTAACACCGGAGCGTTTTAAAGCGCCTTTCAAGGCATCCAGAACGCTTTGAGACCGATCACTCACCGGAAACACCCGGTTACCCCGTTCTACCTTCAGGGGACAGCCACAGTCCTCCAGGAACTTTTCCATACTTTCAGGCGGAAAGTTCTCCAATGCGCTGTATAAAAACCTGCCGTTTTTCGGCACGCTTTGCAGCACTTCCTGGGCAGAGCAATGATTGGTCACATTACAACGGCCTTTTCCGGTAATAAGCAGCTTCTTTCCCAAGCGGTCATTTCGCTCCAAAAGCAAAACCTTCTGCCCTCTTTTTGCAGCCGTGATGGCCGCAAACATACCGGCAGGTCCGCCGCCAACTACGATTCCGTCAAACTTCATAGGCTGTCCACCCGCTTTTCGTAGACATGATTCTCATCCCAAACCTTTTCCAAAGTGCCGAAGGTCTGGGCAAGGGCATCCTCTCTTTGGGCAGCCAGCGCAACGATCAGCGCATTGACCACACTCAAAGGCGCAACTAAAGAATCCACCACAGATACCATATCACTCTTGGCAAGAAGCAAATGATCACAGCTGTCAGCTAACGGAGAAAGATTGCTGTTGGTCAGGCCAATAACGGTCGCGCCAACACTGCGGCAGTATTCCGCGCCCTTAACGGTAACAGAAGAATACCGGGGAAAGCTGAATGCGATCACCACATCATTTTTGCCCACATTTACCAGCTTTTCAAACATCTCACCTGTGCCGGATGCGGTAACGGTATGTACCGAATCAAACATATAGTTCAGGTAATAACCCATAAAGTTAGCAAGTGTAGATGCAGAGCGGACACCGATCAAATAGATCCTTCTTGCATTCAATATGGCATCCACTGCATTTTGGAAGGCTGCAGAACTAATATTCTCAGCGGTTTTTCGCACCTTCTCCGCATCTGCCTGCAAAACGGCAGCCAGCAGATCTTCTTTGCCCATCCGGTCGTTGGTTACGCCCATTCGCTGCACGGAAGTCAGGTTATTGAGCACCAGCTCCTGCAAAGCCTTTTGCATTTGAGGATAACCGGCATAACCAAGCTCCGTTGCAAAACGCACCACCGTGGATTCCGACACGCCTACGGTCTTACCTAACCGGCTGGCGGTCATAAAAGCGGCTTTATCATAATTGCGGAGCATATATTCTGCGATGCGCCGCTGTCCCTTGGAAAAAGTGCGGGACATTACTTCCATTTTATTTAAAACATCATTCATGGCCTTGCTCCCATTTCAGGTGGTCTTTCAGTTTCTTCATTTCATCGTCCGTCAGGTAACGCCATTTTCCTTCCGGCAGCTTGCCCAGCTCCAGCGCACCTTCCCGGATACGGGCAAGACGATGCACCATCAAGCCTGCAATGGCGCACATTCTGCGCACCTGCCGGTTTCTGCCTTCGTGGATGGTCACCAATATCCGCGCTTTGTTGCCGTCTGCACTTAACAAACGGATCGTCGGTTTGGCGATGGTATAGCCGTCCAAAGTGACCGGTTTTTCCAGTGCCTGCAGCTTTTCAGGGGTAAAGTCACTTACCAGCACAAGGTATGTTTTATCCACTTCACCCTTAGGGTGCATCATAGCATTGGCAAACGCGCCGTCATTGGTAAAGAGCAAAAGGCCCTCAGAATCCATATCCAGCCTGCCTACCGGGTAGACCCGCTTACCGCAATCGGCCACCAACTGGGCAGCGTTCTGCCTTCCCTTTTCATCAGAAAGGGTGGTAACATACCCTCTGGGTTTGTGAAGCATAATGTACACATATTCCTGCTTTTGTGCAATGGGCTTTCCGTCCACACGGATAATATCCACATCCGGGTCAGCAGTTTGACCCAACACGCAGGTTTCTCCGTTACAGGTCACACGATCATCTGCGATCCATTTTTCTGCCTGACGGCGGGAGGCAAGCCCTCTGTCCGACAATATCTTCTGTATGCGGGCAGTCATTCTCGCCCCTCCTTTATGTAGGTCACCGCAAAGGCGGTGATCACGAAAAAATTTGTTTTAATTTATCCAACAAGCCGGGTTTTTCATCCGGAGTACGCTCAACAGTAGCGCCATAAATCAAAGGAATCTTCCCCACCGGTGCGCCGTCCAGCATCACATGGGCATAACCTGCACATTGACCCTGCACCACCGGCGCGTACACAAATCCCGGTGTAGGCAGCACCAGCTCCATAGTTTCATCCTGGGTGATGGCAAAAGAAAAGCCTTTCTCTGCCAAAAGCTCCACGCTGCCGTATTCCCCGCCTGCCACCTCGGCATGGCCCAGCACCGCGCCTTCCTGAACAAGCTCTCGAACGGAAAACCGGGAAAACCCATTTTCCAAAAGGGTTGCATGATCCTTCCAATCGTTGGGATCATTCATAGTCACAACGATGATCCGTCTTCCCTCACGGGTAGCGCTGGACACCAAAATTCTACCGGAGGCTTTGGTATAACCGGTCTTCACACCGTCAGCGCCATCGACACGCCACAAAAGCTTATTATGATTTTGCAGGCTGCGCTCCCCTACCCGGACATTTTTGGTTGAAACCGTCTGATAAAAGATAGGATTTTCCATGGCATATGCAGCAAGCTTTGCCATATCACGAGCGGTGGAATAATGCCCCGGCGCATCCAGCCCGTTGGGATTGACAAAATGTGTATTTTCCATTCCTAAGACGCGGGCTTTATCGTTCATCATTTCCGCAAAGCCTTCCACCGTGCCGCCACAGTAAATGGCCAATGCCACTGCAGCATCATTACCGCTATGGAGCATAAGACCGTAAAGCAGATCCTGTACCGTCAGGATCTCCCCTTCCCGCAGATACATAGACGAGCCTTCAATACCCACCGCCTGCTTCGGGATAGAAACCCGGTCCAAAACATTACACTGCTCACAGATCAGCAGCGCCGTCATAATCTTGGTTGTGCTGGCGATCAGCACCTGTTTATCCGGCGCTTTTTCATATAAGACCCGCCCGGTGGCAGCATCCACTACGATGGCATTACTTGCAGAAACAGCCGAAACCGGCTGATTAGAAAGAAGGACGGCAGCCAGCAAAGCAGCTGCCATCCCGGCAAAAAATCGTTTCAAATTGATCACCCCGGTATAGTTTTGCCCGGGTGATGTTTGTTATTCCTCGGTCTTCTTGGTTTTGGAATCGATGAAGCTGGTAATTCTGTCCAGCGTTTCAGGGATCATCTCCACCAGCCGATCCGTCGTTGAATTAGCAGGAGTCGCCACAGGCATCATTCTCACAGTGCCGTCCTTGATGATCAGGAAAGCAACGGGAGTAACCTTTGCACCAGCGCCAACACCGCCACCAAAGGGATTTTCGTATTTATTGGTGTTCTTGGAAACAAAATCAGAGCCGCCGCCGGCAAAGCCAACGCTCACCGTGGAAATGGGGATGATGGTAACACCTTCTGCCGTGGTGATCGGATCGCCCACAACGGAATTCACATCCACCATCTGACGAATCTTCTCAATGGTAGCATCCAGCATATTGGGTAAATTCTTACTCATTATTTGCACCGCCTTCATTCATATTCGTATTCTTAAGGCTATGACGGAGCAACCGCCAGCCGTATTTACAGGCAAGAGCCAAAACTCTTCCCACCGTAATGGAAATATGCAGCTCTGCATAAACCGTATCCTGCGTGCCTTCAAAATCGCAGCTTACAGAAATATCCCGTTTTTTGATCACAAAAAACCGTTCCAGATAAGGCCAGAGATTACCAATTGCCGACCAGATCTTACCGTAATTCAGCGCCATATCCGCCGGGTCGCCGCCGGCCATAATATAATGCAGCCGGATGCTCTTGATCCGCAGCTTACGACGAAAATCAGAAAGAAACTCCGGCAGCTGCTTCAGCAGCAGCTTTAGAATCTCCGTGCTGCCGCCTTTTTCGGTTTTTTCAGCAGGTGCATTTTCTTTCTTTTCGCCCTCGATCTTTTTAACCGCTTTTGCATCTTTTTCTTTTTTATCCTTCTTATCCCTGGGATAAAGGACATAAGGAAACGGGCCGATGTACAGCTTTGCAGCAAAACCACCGGCATCGTATACCCCTTTTACAGAAAGCGGCAGGCAAGCCACAAGCGCGATGATCAGCGCAATGACCGCCAGCACCTGCCAGATCATACCTGGGCCTCCTGAGCCTCCGGTGCGCCTTCCATATCCATTTGAATTTGGTCTTCCATAATCGGCTCACCCAGACTTACCTTTTCAATGGGCGGCAGCTCTTCCAGGGAGCTAAGACCAAAGGTACGCAAAAAGTCCGGAGTAGTACGGTAAAGAATGGGTCTGCCCGGTACATTCAGGCGGCCAGCATCCTCGATCAGCTTTTTGTTCAGCAGAGCGCCAATGGAATAGGAGCTGTCCACACCGCGAATCTGCTCCACCATAGCCTTGGTAGCCGGCTGGTAATAAGCCACGATGGTAAGCGCCTCCAGCTGGGAAGCGGAAAGCTTGGGGGGCTTACGGGTCTCCAAAGCTTTGGTAATATAATCAGCCATCTCACCGGAAGAAACCATCTGATAGCGGTTTTCCAGCTTCAAAATGCGAATGCCTCTGCGGTTAAAGGAAAGCTCGTCTGATAGCGCATCGGCAGCGGAAATAATATCCGTTTCGTCCATTTCCAGCACCATCGCCAGCCGGGATATCTCAATCGGCTCACCTGCGGCAAAGAGGATGGCCTCAATAATGCGCTGTAATTCAGTTTGTTCCATTCGGCTCTTCCTCCATTGTGGTTTGATTATCCTTGATCAGGCGAACATTGGGATTTTCACCGGAAATATCATCTTCCAAAGAAACAGAATTGGTCTTGCAAAGTTCCAGCACCGCCAGGAATGTGGCGACGATCTCAGAGCGGGACTTGCTGCCCCGGAAGAGATTTTTCAGCCGTTCAATACCCCGCAGCACCAGGTTACGAATCAGCTCGGTGGCCTTGCGGGTAACCGGATAAGGCTCTTTGCCTACGATGCCCTTGAAATTCACTGTAGGCGGGGGCAAACGACGCTGGCTTCTTTCAGCAATATCATCCAAGGCCCGGAGCATATCGGCAGGCTCGTGACGGTAGCGGTAAGTAGCATCCCGACGCAAAGGCTCAGGCTGCTTAACAAACAGGCATCTGCCAACCTCATTGCGAGGCTCCAGCACCGTAACTGCCATACGGATCTGATCCAGCGCCTCTCTGCGCTGGCGCTCGATCAAAGACTGACGCAGCACATCCAGCTCGGTTTGGGCCTCTGCAGCTTCCGCAGCAGACAGGAGCATCTTGGTCTTAATGAGCATCAGGTGGGGTGCCATGGTGATAAACTCACTGGCTATCTCCATATCCAATCGCTTCATTTCCTCAAGATATGCCAAATACTGCTCCAAAATGGCCGTAATGGAAACATCCTGTATCTCTATTTTATTTTTACTCAGTAACAGGAAAATAACATCCAGAGGACCTTCAAAATCCTCTACACCCTCATTTCGGGTGTGAACGATGCCTTCCAGCTTATATTGCGGCTCTGACATGGCAATTCCTCTCAGCATATACTTGCTTGCATTATAGCATCAAACACCGTTTCTTGCAAGTGTCTTCCACAATTTCGCCTGCATTTTTGCAAGAAAATATGCATTTTTTATTTTGCAGGAAAAGATTGCTATTTTCGACAAAATATGATAAAGTTGTTTCAAATGGAGGGATCATAAATGGAACGGAAAAATCGCTATCTGGAAATGGAAAAGCAAATGACCAAGGTGTTGCTGGGCATTACCGGTCTTTTTGTGCTGTATCTTATTTTTGCTATAGCCGGCATCATTTGGCTGAAGGTAATACTGAGTATTTTAACCATATTATCCAGCGCTTTAGTCCTGGTGCTTTTATATTTAAACGGTGAATTTACCAAGCGCCGCAGCCAGTGGATGACTGTATCCGCTGCGGCCCTGTTTTTCTGCACCATCGTCAGCCTGATCTCCGGCTGCCCCTAAAGCATAATAATTCCCCGGTCAGATGACCGGGGAATTTTTTATTTATAGAAGCTGTTGCCGCCAATAAACTCGCGAACTAAACTTGTGGGCGGTATCTCATCATCCACATCTGCTTCCAACACATAGTTGAGGATCTTCACGATCGAACGCACCTGCTCATAGCAGACTTCGTCAGGGGTAATTGCCGTAAGCAGCGGATAAATATACTTTTTCAGCACCGCAAGCTCATAGAGGGTAGAGCTGTTGAGTATCCAGTCAGCCTGCTCCTGGAACGGATAAATCCAAAGCTTTTCTCCCCTGCGGACGCTATCCCACATAGCCATGGTCTGCTGCACGGAAGAGCCACGGGTAGCGTAGTCTCGCACAGTGCGGCGCAAAAGCCGTAAATAGCTGGTGGGTATGCGGTTATGATCGTCCAGATTCAGCGGCAGCAATGGGCTGACATAGAGCTTAAAGATCCGCTTCCTGTCCAGCCCTTCCGGTGTCAGCACCGGATTTAATGCGTGCAGACCTTCAACGATAATTACCGTATCATCCGTCAAAGTCAAGGTATGACCGTTCCACACCCGTGAGCCTGTTTTAAAATTGAAAGACGGGATCTCTACCCGCTCTCCACCCAAAAGCTGCCCAAGCTGGCGGCTGAAAAGCGCAGTATCAATGGTATTGATATGCTCAAGATCCTGCTTTCCGTCAGGACCAATCGGAATCAGATAGCGGTCGATGTAATAATCGTCCAGGCTCATCAGCACCGGCTTTTTGCCGTGTACCCGCAATTGGGTAGCCAGGCGGTTTGCCGAGGTGGTCTTTCCGGAAGAGCTTGGGCCAGCAAGGAACACCACCTGCGCCCCTGCGCTGCATACCATATCTGCCACCTGGGAAAATTGCTTTTCGTGGAGCGCCTCATTGACCCGGATCAGCTCACGGATCTTTCCGTTTTTCACCAGCTCGTTCAGGTCAGCAACGGTTTGGCACTCCATCAGCCGGCACCATTGCTTACCCCGCAGGCTGACCTTTTGGAAATTAGGCATCGGCTGATATGTAGCCACCCGGTCAGGATCTGCATCATCAGGATACAGGAACAAAAAGCCTTCCGGATAGGGCAATATCTCCCACACCTTCAAATAGCCGGTAGAGGGCGCAAGCTCCCCATAAAAATATTCCGCAAAATCCTCATAGGTATATACATCGAAATGCTCCGTATCCCGCCAGGCCAAAAGTCTTGCCTTATCCGCCTGCCCATCGGCGCTGTACATTTTGATTGCCTGCTCCGTGGTGATCCGCTGACGGATCAACGGAATATCCTGCGCCACAAGGCTCTGCACCCGTTCTTTCAGCCGCTGCCAGGAAAAATCGCAGCCGGAAACCTCAATAAACAGGCTGGGCCCTACCGTGCAACCGACCCTGGCCACTGCGCCCGGCCAAAGCTGGCGGATAGCCAAAAACAGCACAAATTGCGCCGTTCTTGCGTAAACATCTCTGCCCACAGGGTCACTATAGCGCAAAAGCTGCACCTTGCCGCCGGAGGCTGCCATAGCCGTCCGGATAGACGGCCGATCCGGCCGAGGATTTCGCACCGGAATATAATTCAGGTTAAAGACCTCACCGGCGATCTTTGCAGCCAGCGGCTTTTGGGAAAGGAAGTGACTATCAAAGCCCAGTGCTCCCACCATCTGCAAAAGAGATTGGCCCGGCTGGGCAACGATCAACTTACCGTCAATACATAGCTGCATAAATGGCCTCCTTTCTAAGGATCTCAAAAGCATATTCAGAAAAAAGAAAAATATGCTTATCAGATCAGCTGCTGCTCGTTGATAATCAGCTTAAACTGCAGGCCCAACCGCTCTGCCGCCTTGCGGCAAAGGATCATACGGCCCATAAAAATCTCAAAATAATCCATCACAGAGCCAAATTTACTGTCGATGGTCAGCTTCAGCTTTACAATGGTCTTATCCTCATTGATCTTCAGCTGGGACTTCTTTACAGAATAATTTACCCGGTCGTGGATATCAAAAGTAGTAACATCCTTGTTGCGCACTCTTGTCCAGCGCACATCGGCTTTATCTGCCAGGATCAGCGCCGCAGCCACCGCATTTACCGGCACACCCGTACCCTCATCGTGATTACCGATGGCGGTAACGATGGTTGCCATTTCCGCAGGGTCGCAGCCCATATCGTGCAAAATGCTCCAGGTCATCACCGCACCGGACTGGGAATGATCCTTCCGGTTTACCAGGTTACCAATATCGTGCAGGTATCCTGCAATCTTGGCAAGCTCCACCGTCCGATCGTCATAGCCTAAGGTCTGCAGGATATAGCCCGCCATTTCCGCAACATGCACCACATGGGCAAAGCTATGTTCCGTATATCCCAGTGCGCCCAGAGATTCATCGGCGCGAATAATATATGTTTTAATTGCGTCGCTTTGCGACACCTGTTCATAAGTCAGCATAATAAGACCTCCTTTTTTATCAGTATAACACACAATACATAAAAATGGAATGAATTTTCCGTAAAGGTTATGGGCATATAAGCTAACAGGAGGATAAGCTTATGTGCACTGCAATCACCTACAAAGGAAATGACAATTATTTTGGAAGAAATTTGGACTTAGAATATCATTTTGCCGAACAAGTAACAGTTACTCCCCGTATGTTTCGTTTTCCTTTTGAGAAAAAGGCGGGTCTTGCCCTGATCGGAATCGCAACCATAGCAGACAATTATCCACTCTACTACGATGCAATGAACGAAGCAGGCCTGGCTATGGCAGGATTGAATTTCCCCCACAGCGCCTATTATGCCCCCAAAAAGCGCAGAAAGAACGGCATCGCGCCCTATGAATTTATACCTTGGGTATTAAGAAAATTTTCTTCTGTACGGCAGGCCGTAGAGGAAATCAAAAAGATCACCCTATGCGATATCCCCTTTGACCGATTTGACCAATCCTATCTTCACTGGATGCTTTGCGATAAAAAACTGTGTGTTACAATAGAGCAGACCAAATCCGGTCTGCAGTTATACAATAATCCGGTAGGCGTGCTTACCAATGAGCCGCCCTTTCCCTATCAAATGGTGAGTCTGGCAAATTATATGCACCTTTCTCCCATCCAACCAAATAACAACCTCTGTCCCGACGCAGAGTTGCCCTTATACTCCCAGGGTATGGGCGCCTTGGGTATTCCCGGTGACCTTTCCTCTGTCTCCCGGTTTGTACGAGCCGCATTTACCAGACAAAACGCAAAGGTTTATACAGAAGAAGCTGCCGCCGTCAGTCAATGCTTTCATATATTAGGCGCTGTAAAACAAACAGAAGGCTGCGTGGATGTAAACAGCAAGTTAGAAAAAACGGTTTATACCAGCTGCTGCAATCTGGATAAAGGCATTTACTATTACACCACCTACGAAAACAGCCAGCTCACCGCTGTACACCTTTACCACGAAAACCTGGACAACAAGGAACTGATCGCCTATCCCCTCTCCTTTTCCCAACACATCCGTATAGAAAATTAAAGGGCAAGCCGCAGCTTGCCCTTTCGCTCTGTCAATATTTTCCGAGATACAGCCGATCCTTCTCAAGTCCTCTTAACAAAATGCGTCCCATACACCAATACCCCGGCATGCAACCAAGGCCGCTTCCGGGTCCATATTGCACTGTAGACGGTAAAGCCCAACTGTTGCGGACAAAATACCCAGCAGTTCCATTGTCTTAACCATCTGTTCCTTATCCTTAGGCCGATAGCACTGCTGCAGAAGCAGGGTATATGCCTCAGCCGCAGTAAGCTTTGTGATTATATTTTCCTGCGCCCGCTCCAAAAAGCAGATAGCCTTCAGCGGCGCGGAGCCGTTGCAGCTCAAATGATGCTTGCCATCCCAAGGGGTTCCATAAACAGTAACCTGTTCCGGAGCAATGTGCATCAAAGGCTTATCATCATTGATCATAACGACACGATCGCCGAATTGCTCCCGCCAAAGCCTTGAATGGGTGGATTTTCCGGTACCGCTGGGCGCGGTAAAGAGAACTGCCTGTCCATCCAAAGCAAGCGCAGAACCGTGAATCAGCATCCTGTCATAAGCGGGCAGCTCCTCCGCCAAGGCTCTGTACACCGCCAGGGTCTCCAGATAGGTCGGAGGAAAATCATAATGTGGAACACCCATTTTCTCTGCCTGATGCGCTGATTTCATCCGCTCATAATCGATCCGTTCCTGTGTAATCTCCACTCGGATATCCGGTTCACCTTCCCACGCATAATCCTTACAAAGCATATGTATATCGGGATATATTGAGCTAATCTGTACACCCAGATCTGCAAAAAGATAACATCCTGTGGTCATAAACGCTCCTTCATGGGCAAATGCGCCCCGCAATCATCCATAATTTGTGCCTTATCAGTTTATATTTTAACACACTTCATCCAAGCAGTCTACTCATTTTTTCCAACGGGGAATGTTTATCAACATTCAAAAAGGGCAAGCTAAAGCTTGCCCTTTATTGGATATTTTCAAGGAGATACTGTCCAACCTGATCAGCCGAAATGCCAAGCACCAACGAAAATTCAGCGCCCAGCAGTTTCAGCGCGTCACGGAGGAAATTATCATCACTTACATGGAACTTTTTGCCGTCTTTTATCTGTTGCTCCTTATGCGCCGTCAAAGTTCTGACAATACGGATCAGCGCCACCCGATCACCGCTGCAGATCCACTCCCGGTAACGGAGCCTGCGCTGATTTTCTCCGGCAATCCAGCAGTCTTTCTTTATTTCCTCACAGGCAAGGAGCTTTTTGAGTTCATCACTTGTCAGCAGCGGGCGCATTTTCGATAGGGCAGCCTGATTATTAACAGGGACATAGAAACAGGCCGTTGCCTGTTCCACCGGTGTGAGGACATAGTATTCCACCATTTTACGGTCTACCTTTTGCATTTGCGTACCGCAAATGCGGCAAACACCGTGGGTGCCGTACAGCACTAATTGGCCCGATTCAAGCATGATCCCGTCTCCTTCCCTATTATCCTATTATATTTATTATACCACATTTTCACAAAATTTCACGTAGCAATTTTCAACAAATTTTACGGGTCAAAAACTGTGAAAAATGCCATTTGCCAACGGCAAATGGCATTTTGTTTTATAATCTGATCGCTCTTACCCGAAGTACCTCATCAATGCCTTCCAGTTCTTTGATCACTTGCTCAGTCACATCAGAGTCCAGATCCAGCATAGTACAGGCATATTCTCCCTTACTGCGGTTGAGCATATCGGAGATATTTACATTCTCCTTTGAAAGAGCCGTGGTAAACTTACCGATGGTGTTCGGCAAGTTCTTATGGAGAATTACAAGGCGGCAGGGCTTTGTGCATACACCCATATCACAGGATGGGAAATTCACAGAATTGACAATATTGCCGTTTTCCAGGTAGTTCATCACCTGCTTAACTGCCATACGGGCGCAGTTATCTTCAGATTCCTCTGTGGATGCGCCCAGGTGCGGGATGGCGATCACGCCTTCCATACCGGCTGTCTTATCATTGGGAAAATCGGTAACATAGCGCTTTACCTTACCGGTCTTCAGCGCCCATTCCATGGCATCGTCGTCCACCAGCTGATCTCTGGCAAAGTTCAGGATAATTACACCATCCTTCATCTTTTCCAAGGCTTCCCGGTTGATCATCTTGCGGGTGGAATCCAGCAGCGGGGTGTGCAAAGAAATGATATCGCAGTTGGCATAGATCTCATCCCGGCTGTTGACCTTGATGATATGGTGATCCAAATGCCAGGCAGCTTCAATGGAAATATAAGGGTCGCAGCCGTAGACTTCCATATGCAGCTTTCTTGCTGCGTTTGCCAAAGGACCGCCCACAGCACCCAAGCCGATAACACCCAGCTTTTTATTCACGATTTCGTGACCGGCAAACTTGGACTTACCCTTTTCAACCTGTTTGGCAACATCCGGTGTTCCCTGAATGGTCTTGACCCAGTTAATACCGCCAACCACATCCCGGCAGCCAAGAAGCATACCGCAAAGGGCAAGCTCCACCACACCATTTGCGTTAGCGCCTGGGGTATTGAATACCACAATACCCTTTTGCGCGCAGCGCTCCAGCGGAATATTATTTACACCTGCTCCGGCCCTTGCCACCGTCAAAAGCTCCGGAGAAAACTCCATATCCAGCATATTGCCGCTTCTTACCAAAATGGCCTGGGCATCATTTACATTTTCTGCTGTTTTATAGCATTCCTTCCAAAGTTCAGTACCCTTGGAAGAAATAGGATTCAAATAATGGACCTGATACACTTGTGCTCACTTCCTATCTGTTTTCCTTTTGGAACTTATCCATAAATGCCACAAGGGCCTTTACACCCTCAATGGGCATTGCATTATAAATACTTGCGCGCATACCGCCTACGCTGCGGTGGCCTTTCAGATTCATAAAGCCGGCCTGGGTTGCTTCCCGGATAAACTTCTTCTCCAATGCTTCGTCACCGATGACAAAAGGCACATTCATCAAGGAACGGTCTTTGGCAACCACAGTACCCTTGAACATATCGTTATTATCCAGGAAATCATACAATATCGCAGCCTTTTCCTGGTTGTAAGCGTCGATCGCAGTAAGACCGCCCATAGCTTTAAGCCACTTAAACACCTTGCCGCAAATATAAATGCCGTAAGCGGGCGGCGTATTGTACATAGAGCCGTTATCTGCGTGGGTCTTATATTTTAGCATGGTAGGCGTACCGGGCAGCACATCGTCCCGGATCAAATCATCCCGAATAACCGCGATCACAACGCCCGCAGGGCCGATGTTCTTTTGCGCGCCGCCGTAAAGCATACCGTACTTATTTACATCCACAGGTTCAGACAGGAAGCAGGAAGATACATCCGCCACCAGATCCTTGCCCTTGGTATTGGGCAGCTGCTTGAACTTCGTGCCGTAAATGGTGTTGTTCTCACAGATATAAACATAGTCTGCATTTTCGCCCACAGGCAGATCAGAGCAATCAGGGATATAACTGAATGTCTTATCCGCAGAAGAAGCAATGGCATTGGCCGTGCCGTACATGGCAGCCTCCTGACAGGCCTTCTTCGCCCATACACCGGTGATGATATAATCTGCCACCTTGTTCTTCATCAGGTTCATAGGCACAGCAGCAAACTGCTGGGATGCGCCGCCCTGCATAAAGAGCACTTTGTAATTATCGGGAATGCCCATCAGTTCCCGCAGATCCGCCTCCGCGGTATCGATGATGCGCTGGTAGGTATCGGTACGGTGGCTCATTTCCATAACGGACATACCGCAGCCATTATAATCCAGCATTTCGTTAGCTGCTTCCTGAAGCACCTGCTCGGGAAGCACTGCAGGACCTGCAGAAAAGTTATATACGCGTGCCATAACCGTCCTCCTTTTTGCGTCCTTTGGGTGTCCACAATAGACGCACATTTGTTTTTGATATAGTAGCACTTTCCTGTCTGATTTTCAATATCTTCCGATGTTTTTCGTTAGTTCTGTCATAATTAAAGAACCTGCGGTTTACTTTTTGTATGATTTCCCCATTATATAAGACAAACCCTGTATTCCCGCAGCCAAAAATCGATCTGCAGCATATAGGCCATGGTCTGCGCTGTCCCCATCAGCTGCCCGTACCAGGGCCATGGGGAATCCTCGCATACAAGCAGCTTCAAGGCATTTTTATCCACCATTTGCCAAATTGGCGCATGCTTATCATCCATCAGGTCATTCAGTCGAGAACGCATAGCCTCAGCATAGGCAGGATCATAGGTTTTAGGGTAAGGGCTCTTTTTCCGCTTTGCTACCGCTTCCGGCAAGACCCCGTCCATTGCCTGCCGTAATAACCCCTTTTCCCTGCCCTGATAATCCTTAAATGCCCAGGGAACACCGTACAGATACTGGGCGATCCGCTTATCGCAGAACGGCACACGCACCTCTAAACCGCAATACATACTCATCCGGTCTTTCCGGTCTAAAAGGGTCTGCATAAACCAGCGGTAATTTAAATTGACCATTTCTTTCATCCGTCTGTTTTCCGGGTCTGTTCCGGGGAGAATATCACATTGAGAGATGGTCTGCAAATAGCGATCATTTACAAAACTTTCCGCATCCATAGCTTTATATGCACCTGATAAAAGTGCCGCCCGTTTGCAGGTGTTCTGCGCCCAGGGGAAACCGGATTGGGCTCTTACCTGTGGATCACGAAACCAGGGGTAGCCGCCAAATATCTCATCGGCGCATTCCCCGGATTGGGCAACTTTTACCTGCTGCCTTATGTTTTTACAAAAACAAAGCAGAGAAAAATCCACATCTGCCATACCTGGCAGATCTCTTGCCCGGGTGGCATCCGCAAGGGCATTCACCAGGTCATCCCTGGTCAAAACCGTCCAATTCTGTAAGCAGCCCAATTCCTGACACATAATGCGAATATAGTCATTATCAGATGTTGGCTGGAATTTTCCAGGCACAAAATAGCGTTCATTGTTTTCATAGTCCAGGGAAAATGTGGGCAGCCTCTGTCCTTTTTCAGCCACTTCTTTTGCACAAACAGCGCTGATCAGGCTGGAATCCAGCCCACCGGAAAGAAATGTTCCTATGGGAACATCCGATACCATCTGCCGGGATATGGCATCTGTAACCAGGTATCGCACAAGCTCACAGGTCTCCTCAAAGGTTTCCGTATGCTCCCGGTCCGTCAGCTTCCAGTACTGTTTAGACAGCAGTTTCCCATCCTGATAAATGCCGCACCAACCCGGCTCTAACTCATAAATATCCTTAAAGACACCGCTGCCCGGTGTTCTTCCCGGCCCTAACAGCAGGATCTGCCCCACGCCTTCTGTGTCCAGCCTGGGTGTTACGGTAGGATATGCCAAGATCGTTTTGATTTCAGAGGCAAAGAGAAGGCCGCCTGCATGGGGCATATAAAAAAGCGGCTTTACCCCCATTGGGTCTCTTGCTAAAAATAGTTTTTTCTCATTTTCCTGCCATACCGCAAATGCAAATATGCCGTTAAGCTTATCCAGGCAAGCTTCCTGCCATTGGGCATAAGCGTGAATGAGCACCTCCGTATCGGAATGTGTAAGGAATGAATGGCCCAGTTTTATCAGCTCCCGACGCAGCTGCTCCGTATTATAAAGCTCCCCATTATAGCTGATCACATAACGCTCGTTACCCCACTGCAGCGCCATCGGTTGACTGCCATTATCCGGGTCAATAATGGCAAGACGGCTGTGCAGGAGCGTAACAAAAGGATTTGTATAAACGCCCTGGCCGTCCGGTCCTCGCCTTCGCATGGTAAGAAGCATTTTCTCCTGCGCTATGTTGGGCAGACCCACCATTCCTGCGATCCCACACATTTGCATCCCATCCTTTCATCCCTACATACTATGCCGCCTGTTCAACGGTGTGCATACATCGGTCACACAGTAGACACCTATTGCATAGCATACTGGGAAAACAGTTAAGGAGGAATGTCATCTGCCGGATACAGGTTATATACAGGTACGCGCCTTTACCAGCTATGCCCAGATCCCATTACAGGATGTAGCCGTCACGGTCACAGACGAAAACGGAAGCGCCATCGCTATGCGGCTGACAAACCGCAGCGGTCAGCTGGATGCGCCAGTCCCCATTTCCGTACCGAACCGAAATGCGGGTCTGACCCCAGATACCGGGCTTACACCTTACACTACCGTTAATCTCTATGCCAAGCTCACCGATTATGAAGAGATCGATGTTGAAGGGTTGCAGGTATTTCCCGGCACGGTTACCGAACAGAATTTAGAAATGATACCTTTAAGTGAGCTGCCAAAAAGCTGGAATAAAGCCGAGCAGTTCAAAACACTAACCCAAAACTTATAAAGGAGGGGTATTTTGCCACCGGTAATTCCCTATGTACCCCAGCGGATCACTGTGCATTTGGGGTCACCTTCGTCAAATGCAGCCAATGTGACCGTAAATTTTTCCGACTATGTAAAAAATGTTGCCTCCAGCGAGATCTACCCTACCTGGGATGAATCCGCCCTCAGAGCCAACATCCTTGCCATTACATCCTTTGCCCTAAACCGGGTATACACCGAGTTTTACCGCAGCCGCGGCTACGATTTTGAGATCACCAACAACACCGCTTACGATCAGGCCTTCGTCAATGGCAGAAGCTATTTTGAAAATGTTTCCCGGCTTGTAGATGAGCTTTTTAACGATTATCTGCGCAGACCCGGTTTTGTAGAGCCTCTTGCCGCCAAATTCTGTAACGGCACCACCGTTACCTGTGAGGGCCTAAGCCAATGGGGCAGCCAAAATTTAGCCAGACAAGGCTATAGCTATGATCAAATCCTGCGTAGTTACTATGGGGATGTGGAGATCGTGACCAATGCGCCGGTGCTGGGTCTTATGTCCTCTTATCCCGGCACACCTCTTCGAAACGGCAGTAGCGGGCCAAATGTAGTAACCTTGCAAGTGGCTCTGAACCGAATCTCTCAAAACTACCCGGCCATTCCCAAGATCCCAACCGCAGACGGCATTTTCGGCTCGCGCACCCAATCCGCTGTTACTGCTTTTCAGCGGATCTTCGGGCTGACTCCCGACGGCATCGTTGGGCCTGCCACCTGGTATGAGATCGTGCGGCTCTATACTGCCGTTACTCGCCTTGCCGAGCTTCGCAGCCAGGGGCAGCAGTTTTATGCGGTAAACTGGTCGCCCCCCAATGCCTTACAAACTGGCAGCAGCGGAGAAAAGGTACGGCTTTTGCAATATATGCTTTCCGTATTGTCCACCTATATCCCTTATATCCCGCCAGTAAGCATCGACGGTGTATATGGCCCGGCTACCAGAGCTGCCGTTTTAGCCGCCCAGCGGCAATTCCGGCTGCCGGAAACCGGTGTGGTAGATGCAAACACCTGGGACGAGATCTACGACCAGTATTCCGGCATTGAGAACACCACGCTGCGCTCCGGTGAAACCTTCCCACAAGCCCAGCAAGGAGCTGTGCCGGCAGCAAACACCGGCAGAACAAGAAATAACGGCGGCGGGTATAACCGCACCACCACGCTCACCCAGTTCCCCGGCAGAGATCTTGCTATGGGAACACAAGACCCCGTTAAACAGGAGGTGGTACGATGAGACCAGGTGAATCCTTTGTACAGCAGCCGGTCAGAAGTCTGCAGACAATGCTGCGGGTGATCGCAGAAGATGGTGGCAGAATACCCACCGTAGTACCTGACGGTATTTACGGACAAAGCACGATGCAAGCCGTATCTGCCTTGCAACGACAGAAGGGCCTTCCCGTTACCGGTGTTACAGACGAAAACACCTGGAATGCCATTGTGGAAGATTATGAGCCGGCGCTGATCCGGATCGATAAAGCAGAGCCTATTGAGATCATTTTGGATCCGGGGCAGGTCTTCATATTAGGAGATGAAAGCCCTTATCTGTATTTGGCCCAAAGTATGCTCATCTACCTTGCAAAGGACCATACCACCATCACCGCTCCCAATCACACAGGCGTTCTGGACCGCCCCACTCAATTAGCGATTATACAATTCCAGCAGCTCAATGACCTGCCGGATAATGGGCAATTAGACCGGCTGACCTGGAAAAATCTCTCCAAGCAGTTTACCCTGGGCGCCCATCACAACACCGCCCCCCACATCTACAATCAGGGGCAAACTCGTATTTTCTGAAAATTCCCTGTTTTTTTGCAAAAAGAAGCTGTTTTCCTCTTGATTAGAAGATGAAATAGGAATATAATGTTTTAGAAGCATTATTGTGTAACCGCACGAAGGAGTTATTCGTTCTATGAAAAAGAAGGATTGGAAAAAGCAGATATTCACCATTCCTAATTTACTAAGCCTGTTCCGGCTGCTGTTGATCCCGGTGTATGTGGTCATTTATCTCAATGCCACTTCCACCACAGACTACATCATTTCAGCCGTCATCTTAACCGTCTCCTGCCTGACCGACCTGGTGGACGGTTATATTGCAAGACATTTCCGTATGATCTCCACCGTAGGCAAGATCCTGGATCCTTTGGCTGACAAAGCCACCCAATTTACCCTCATCATCTGTCTTGGCATCCGCTATCCGGTGCTTTGGTGGATCATCGGTCTTTTTGTGGTCAAGGAGCTGTTCCAGCTGATCGCAGGCGCTGTATGCTGGTTCAAGGGTTGGATCTTAAAGGGCGCACAGCTTTCCGGCAAGATCTGCACAACCGTACTTTTCACCACCCTGACTCTCTTGGTGCTTGTGCCCTATATCGGTGAAACTGCCGTTACGGTGATCACCGTGATAGATGGTCTGTTCCTGCTGTACGCATTTATCGATTATGTATTGGTGTATGTGCGGGGCGCATCGGAGTTTGCTCGCCTGGAAGACGACGAAAACAAAATTTAAATATAAAAAAGGTGTGTCTTAAGACACACCTTTTTTTATTGCTTTAATCAGCAAATACAAAAGCAAGCATACACCGCCGTATACAACGCCGCCAAAAAGATAGGCAAAGCTGTATGCTCCGTTAATGTAATATGTTGCCGGCAGGAGCATTGCCCAATACCGCAGCGCCTCCAACCGGAAAAACACCGGGCATACCGCCAGCATAGCAACGCTGACCATAGGCAGCGCCGTGGCAATACCCTTACGGTTTCTCATCACCATACGCAGCAGCATACCGAAGCCGGCGCAGCAGAACCCATAAACAAAGAGCAATAGCAGTTCATTCCAAAAGCCGTCCCCAAGTCCGGCAGCAGCAAGGCAAACAGCAGAAACCGCCAATACAGGCAAAAGACTAATTAGCTGACCTGCAAGCTCCAAGAAAGGTCTGCGATCTTCCCGCACCCAGGAAAACACGCCCTTTTCCACATCCCGGCAATAATGCATGGAAGTTGCCATGGCGCACACCGCCGCCAGCACACCCAAAAGTCCCCGCAAGGGGCTGATCAAATAGCTTTCCTGATCCTCCAGCCGCTCTTCTGCGCCGGTAATGTCCTCAAAACGGAACAGTTCCCCATCCATCATAACGCTGTGGTAATGCTCCATCAGCGCCTCGGTAGACGCGCCCTCAAGGGCAGGTGCATTCTCCCGCAAATAGCTTTCATAAAACAGTTCTGACCCAGTAGTAAACACCGCCGCCGCAAGCTTTTCACGGGAAAGCAGCAGACTTGTGGATTGCTCCCGCTCCACCACACGGATAAAGGGTTTATAATCACCCTGAACAAAATCTGTCAAGGCAGCTTTTGTATCCGCGGGGAATATCCAGGCTGCATCCGCTTTTCCCGATGCTACCATATCCTCTGCCTGCTGGGTATCGCAGGGAACAAAGCGGATGAGCATACTTTCTTCCTGCAGCTTATGGCAAATAGAGCTGGCAAGCTCATCTTCATTTTGGAAAGCGAGGGCAATGGTAACCGCACCGCTTTGCCCCTGAGCAAGAGCAGTATAGCCAAAGACAAGTACGGGGATCAGCAATAAAAGACACAGAAATGACCGGTGCTTAAACTGCCGTTTTGTCAGCAGGCTAATCCATACAAACAGTTTTTTCATACGCCCACCTCCCCGCTTTTCAGCCGCTTACAGCGCAAAAATGCAGACAGCAAGGTAAAGCCTGCGCCCCAGGCAATCAGGGAAAGACCGGTACTTAAAAGGTCTTGTCCGGTAAGACTGCCGGCAAGATGCATCCGCGCCAAGCCGGTGGGCAAAAGGTTTCCAATCCGCTGCAATGCATCCGGGAAGAAATAGCCGGGATAGAAGCAGCCGGAAACAAAGCACAAAAACACAAACAGGAAAAACTGCAGCAAAATACCGCTGATCAGATCAGAGGAAATCTCATACAGGAAAAAGCTGATGGCAGTAACGGCAAAGATCACCGGCAGCCAGGTCAGCAGACCAAAGCCGCCTATATCCAATGTCAGGTAGCTGCCGCAAACATAAAACAGCGCGGTAAGAGCCGATCCCATAAGCAGAAAGTACCCAACAAACAGCACCATCTGCTCACACAGCACCTGCTGAAAGCCGTTTAAGCCTTTGGCTGATAGAATGCGGTTTAAGGAAAGATCTCTGCGGATCATCACAGGGGCAAAGGGCATTGTGCAAAGCAGCAAAAACAGCACGCATAAACCGCAAAGTAAATACCCTTCCAAACCAAGGCCATCGGAAATACCCAGGCTTTGTGCTTCATACACATTTCCCCGGAGCAGGATAAACTGGGTATAAGCAAGGGCCAAACCTTGTGCAAAGGGCCAAGGATCGCGCACCCCGGCCAGCTCCTGTAACGCGCTGACCGATCCGTAGGTACCCTTTTGCGCCGCATCCAGTACATCGGTGATCACCCGGGTAAGCTCTATACGCAAAATGGAGACGATGTTGGATGCGCCTGCAGGACTTACAAAGCGTAAAGGAAGGATCGTTCCCCGCATGGCCTGATCCATAAAATCCTCCGGGAATACCACATAGGCAGAAATCGTCCCCTGCTCCAACGCAGCACGGGCCTCCGGTTCTTCCATCTGCACTACCTGCAGGGCAAAGCGGGAAGAATCCATACTGTCCAGGGCAGAAATGCCCATTTGCAAAATGGCATCCTCACTGGTTCCCACCAAAGCCACTAAGAATGGGTTGCGTTCCTCGCTGCTGCTCTGCCCCAGCAAAACACCGCCGTATATGGCAGCCAGCGCGCCGAACAGCACCGCCGCTGCCAGCAGCACAAGGGGAAGCACCCGGAACAGCCTTTTTATTTGTAAAAATACGTATCTTTTCATAATCACAAATTCTTAACCAGAGCATCCACATCTCCGGTAAAAGTAAAAGGAACAAGTTCACCGTTTTTCAGAATACAGCACTGGTCGCACAAAGTAATTTCAGATGCATCGTGGGTGGTAAGCACCAAAATACCACCGGAGCGCTTATAGCGAGTAAGATAGGCCATAATATCCTGCTTACAGGCAAGATCCAACGCTGCAGTAGGCTCGTCCAGCAGCAATATAGGCGGACGGCCAGCCATAGCGCAGCCGATGCTAAGCCTCTTTTTCATACCGCCGGAAAGCTTTTTTACCGGCATTTTGAGAAATTCACCAATACCCAATACGGATAAAATGCCGTTTTCCAGCTCCTTTTGCAAAACATCCCGGTCATACCAAAGGCGCAGGTTATCCCAGGCGGTCAGCTCTTCCATCAAAGGCGTTCCCTGGGGCACATAGCCTACCAGTTTATTCCCCGCTTTCCGCTGCGAAAAAAGATCCAGCTCATCGATATAAACCTTACCCCAGTCGGCCGGCAGCACACCTGCCAAAATAGATAGCAAGGTGGATTTTCCGCTGCCGTTACCGCCCAAAATACCCAGGCACTGTCCGGAAGAAACAGAAAAAGAAGCATCCTTCAGCACCTGTTTTTTGCCGTATTTTTTATCAACACCTACTGCCTTAAAGATCATATGTACCGCCCCTTAGTAAAAATTGGCGCCAGCAAGGACCGGCGCCAATTATAAATTATTATTGACCAACTACACCGTAAATCATAGCCATCACGACGGACTCCGGCACACCGGCCTCCAAAATGTTTGTAATGATCTGCTCGTAATCCAGCCCCAGCACCCACTGCTCACTGGCATCGGGATCATCAGCATCCACGCCGCCCTCGGGCAGATTTACAGTATAATCCTTCAGCGTTTCAGCAGCGCTGGTCAAAGTAAGCATAGTCATATCCGCTACCACCAGCTCCAGCTTCATTTCCGCTGCTTTTGCGTCACCTTCCATACTCAGGCGCAGCGCAGCTTCAGGCGCAAAGCCCATACCGCCCGTCAGCCCGGAAATAAGCTCCTTGGGGATATTCATCTCAATCGTACCGCTGTAATTATCCTGGTCCATACGCAGATCTTCTATACGGAAAGAAAGATTCTGATCATCTATTGTTTTAATAGTGATTTCACCGCTTGTGGCGCCATTTTCTTCGGAAAGATCAAACAAAATGCCAACGCTGGCATCACCAAAACGGCCAACCGTTCTGCTGCCTTCTGTAATTGTGATCATTTCAAGGACGGAAACACCATCCCGAAGCCCACTGATACCCACAAATTCACCGGCAGCATTAAGATAAACGCAAAAATCAATTCGAGTACCAGGATATTCACGCTCTTCAAGCTGGTCTATCGCAGTGTCGATCGCATCTTTGACCGCTTCTGCGCTACCCGTCATCGAAACACCGGAATACCCACTGATAAGAACCTCAAAGCGGTCCAAAAGATCAAAAAAGGCATCATATTCAGACAACCAGGTTAAAAACTCCCTCTCAGGCTCCAGGGAAGTTTGATTGTCCATATAACAGTAAACCGCTTTCACCGTGTAATCATCATCGCCAACAGTAACTGTTTTTTCCTCAACGCGTTCTGCCTTTAACGAAGAAAACAGAGCATCCCAACCCTTTTCCATTACCAAAGAAACCGTTTCCTTCTCTTCAGCAAGGAGCGCAAGCAGCTGCGCATAAGGAGGAACAACAGCATGCATATTATAGTCTTCATTCTCCAGCTGCGCAAACAGCGGTTCATCCTGCAGATCCGGCAGACCGACCCACATTTTACCGCTTTCCAAATCATAGGAGACTTCCATACCTACGATATAAGTCTCGCTCAAATACAGGCCCACATCCACCTGCATTTTGTTATCCTCGATAGCCGTCAGATAATCCATACGAATCTGACCCAGCCAGGTCATATCTTCACCACTGCCGACACCAAGAAGCTCAAGAAGAACTTGAGAAAGGGCAATGCCAACAGAGCCTGTCATTGCTGTATCGGTTGTCACATTCACCTGCTCGTAGGCAGAGAAATATTGGGAAATTGCCGATGCCATAGAACTTTCTGCTCGATCAAAAGCATTATCCAGCATCGTCTGCGGATCAGCCTTTGCTGCCAGCAAGCCGGGCAGGAACATAGCCAGGGCAACAGCCGCTGCCACCACCACTGCGATCACAGGGATCAGGATGGCCCAAAGCTTTTTGCTCTTTTTCTTGGCAGGCTGAACTGCCTGCGTATTCAGGGTAAAATCCACCGCAGGAGCAGTCGTCTCCTCCACGGGGGCATCACTTAAGTCCGTACCGCAATTCGGGCAGAACTTCACATCATCATCTAATTGTTTACCACACATTCTGCAAAACATACTCTCAAACAGCGCCAAACGGCACTGCCCTCCTTCCCCTTGATATTTATATGGGTTCTTACGATTTAATTATAACAGTATATTAAAATAATTTCAACACAATTATATATACAAATGCCCCGGAAGCACTTACCTCCGGGGCATATATTAACCATCCGTTTTTACATAAATAACCAAATAATTTCCCGCAGTTGCATAAACGGTGTAGCCGTTTGCCTCCAAAATTGCAACCAGGTTTTCGTACCCCCGCTCCCCGTTTACCGCATAACGGGTATAATTGGTGGCAGAAGTTGTATGCAGCGCCACATACTGGCAGGAAAGCAAGTTTTCTTTAGAGCAGTATTTCACATCGTAAAGCGTATCCCGGTCGCAAAGATAAGCAGTGTAATAAGTGGTAGTTGCCAAAGACGCGTCCTTGGGGATCTTATCCAGCGTCTGCCGGACATAAACATAATAGTCCTCATACTCTTCATACTGCTGCGGATACCGGATACCCACGGGATAAACATTGTGGAAAAATGTTCCAATGCACACCACCAAAGCGCCTGCCAAAGCCACCAAACGAATGGCCTCCAACTTTATATCCGCCAAATTCAGCACCGTCATATAGAACAAAAATGCCGTTGCGCCAAAGGTATACTGGAAGAAAATATCGTGCTGATACCGGTAATCAGACATCAAATTGATAAGCACATAGGGGATCAAAAGCAGATACCGCTCAAAGCGCCTTGTAAAGAAGGGCAAACCCAAAAGGGGCAGCAGAGTAAGACCGATGAAAGAAAGCTTTTCTGCATCGACGCACTCAAAAAGGGCCTTCATAGGTTCAAGCAGCACCGCTTTTAAAACGGTCATCAAAGAGCCGGAGCCATCATAGATGAAATTATCATACCGGTAGGTCATCACACCGTCACCGTACGCAGCCAAATACCCGGTAACTGCAAAGAACCAAATAACCGCTGCTGCAAGCATACCAAGGCCGGTAAACAGGTCTTTTTTATAGCCGTCTTCCCGGCGCAGCAATGTCTTTATGATCCAGTAAAGGGCAGCCACAGCCACATAAACCGCCGCGTCTTCCTTTACGCATAAGGTAAGCACAGCAAATAATGCCGTCAGGCCTATGCTACGCCTTTCCATAGCATAAAACAGCCACAAAAGCAGCGGTGTCAAAAAGCAATTTTCGTGAAGATCATAGCTTGTGCCGCCGGAGAGGGCGGGATAAAACAGCAGCAAGGCGCACAGAAGTATTCTCTGCCAGGACGGCAGATTCATGCGGCCTGCCAGCAACCAAAGGGGAATCACGGAGCTTGCCAGCACCACCGCCTGCAACACCTGCAAAGTCTCCGCCTTGGGATAAAGGCAGTAAAAAGGCAGCATCAGGTAATAGATGGGCGAAACATGCACCATAAAGTGGGACAGCGGGCCATCCCGCTCCACGGTGGTAATGGGCTGGCCTGTGGTGCGCATACTGTAAAACATTTGGGAGAAAATGCCCATATCATAGGTAGGAGAACTGAAGCACATCACCCGGCTCACTGTCCAGGCGCTCACAAATACGACAAAGCCAACCGCTAAAAGCCCGGTAATGATCAGGCAAACAGGATCTGTAGGTTTCTTTGCATAGCTCCGGCAAACTGTACCGTCCCAGCCCATAAGGGCATAGACAACCAATACAGCGAGCACCAGCAGACAAAGGATCAAAAAGGCCCAGCTGAAGCTTGCAGCCAAAGATAACAAACTCAAAAGCGCAAAGGCAGCCACGATGCACCAACGTTCCGCCTTCACAGTATCTTCCCAAAGGCCGATGGCAGAAAACAGGCAAAGACCCGCCGCTGTTATGAACAGCACGCGCAGCAGGGACATCTCCGCCAACCCAGCAAGGCCTTGCAAAGCGCGCAGGTCACCGGGCAAAAGCATATATTCAATTACCGCCGCCAATAACCAACCTAAAATCAACCTTCGCAGAAAGGCTCTCGGCTCAAAAATCTTTGAAAGATGCGCTTTCACAGTATACACCTCGTATAAGAGAATAGCTTAAGTATAACACAATTTTACATCTGTTGCAACAAAAAAGCAGATACCTCACAATGAGGTATCTGCCCTTGGAGCTACTGGCCGGACTTGAACCGGCGGCCTGCTGATTACGAATCAGCTGCTCTACCGACTGAGCCACAGTAGCATATCAGCCAAGTTATTATATTCTCTTTTATCCTTATTGTCAACTGATTTTTGCTGTTTACATTTCGGGGAAATTCTCAATATTTTGAGATTTAGTACTTGACAAATGCCCTTAAATGCAGTAATATACACAGGCTGGCTGCAAGAGCGGCCGAAATGGAGAAGTCGCGTAGCTGGCCGAGCGCGCACGATTGGAAATCGTGTATACCCCAAAAGGGTATCGAGGGTTCAAATCCCTCCTTCTCCGCCATAAAAAGAACCCCATCCAAATGGATGGGGTTCTTTTTATCGTTTAGTAGGGATTAGCAAGTAGTTCCTTGCTATTTTGTAATAATATGATATACTGAAATTAAAGGAGGTGCTCTAATGAAAAAGTTTTTTCAGTCAGATTCGTTCCGTTTAATCGTAAAGATGATTGTGACACTTCTTATCGTAATTGCTTTACCATATATCCCTTTTCTTTTGATGCTGGTTCTCTATATGGGTGGGTATTGGCAGATCACAGTATATATGAGCTTGCTTATCCTTCCGGCTCTATTGGTGCTGATATGGATCAAAAAGAAAAAACCGTTCGGCATCGCATATCTTTCTTATTTGCTGATTTTTGCCATCCTTATCCTCACGCAGGACGGCATAAATGCCTATAACAGGTCTATCACCATTGATGTAACACCCAACATCAATGTCTATGAGTACCTTCCCTACAAAGAGGATTCGAACATCGTCAAAATCCAAAGCGAGCTTCTTGATTTCAGTAATGTACCGGCCAAAGATCTGCCGATTATCGACGGTGCTGCAGCTGCCTTTCCTGTTTACTCTGCCTTTGTCCACGCAGTATATCCGCAGACCACCAGATTAAACGACGGCATATTTGAATATAACAACACCCAAACCGGCTATCATATACTTGCCAAGAAACGAACTGACATTTTCATAGGCGCTGCACCTTCTGTGGAACAAATCGATTATGCGCAGGAAAACGGAACAACCTTCGCCTATACACAGATCGGTTCTGAGGCCTTTGTCTTTTTTGTCCACAAGGATAATCCCATCGAAAGTCTTACCGTAGAGCAAATCAAAGGCATCTATTCTGGAGAGATAACAAACTGGAGTCAGCTTGGCGGCAATAACGAGAAAATCGTTCCCTTCCAGCGAAATGAAGGAAGCGGAAGCCAAAGTATGTTCCTGCGCATTATGGGCAATGCTCCCGTATTAGAGCCGAATATGAAAACACAGGTCGGATCCATGGGTGGCATTATTGAAGAAGTCGCAGATTACAAAAACAAAACTTCTTCCATCGGGTTTTCTTTCCGCTATTATGTGGAAGGCATTATCAAGCATCCGGATATAAAAATAATCGCCATCGATGGTGTTGCGCCAACGGTTGAAAACATCAAAAGTAACACCTATCCTTTTATTGCCCCTGTGTATGCAGTAACCTACGAAGGCAACCCAAAGGAAAATGTACATAAGCTCATTAACTGGATGCTCTCCGACGAGGGACAATATATCATAGAACAAACCGGTTATGTTGGTGTGAACACGAAATAGCAACTCACAATAATCGCAAGGGACAATAACACAGGAGGTATAACGGTGCATAAAAGAAGAGTTCTTTTGATCTTTCTGCTTAGTCTGCTTGTGGTGTTCTCCCTGTTTGCCGGCATATTCGCCGGTATATGGGCCGATGCAGATGCGGATGAAACACAGCAAGCCGATGTGATCATCGTTCTGGGTGCGGCCAGCTTTGGAGACGAGCCGTCACCGGTTTTCCGTGAGCGAATCAACCACGGCATTTGGCTCTATGAAAACGGCTACGCACCTTACCTGATCTTTACCGGCGGCAAAGGCCACGCTAATCAGCCTTCCGAAGCTATGATCGCCAAAAACTATGCCATTTCTCAGGGCATTCCCGAAGAAGTGATTTTCATTGAGGAGCTTTCCACCATTACCGAAGAAAATATGCTGTATGCCAAAGCCATTATGGATGAGCAAGGCTTTGAAGATGCGCTGATCGTCAGCGATGGCCTGCATATGAAGCGGGCAATGCTTATGGCAGGTGACTACGGCATCACCGGCTACGCCTCCCCTACTCCTACAACGATGTACCGAACATTCAGTACACAATTCCCCTTTATGCTGCGGGAAACATTTCTGTATACAGGCTATAGAATCGTAAAGCTATTTCGCTAAATAAATATATGGGCATTGGAAATCCAATGCCCATTATTTTTATCGTTTTACCGCCAAAGCAAGCTCCTTGGCCGTATCATCTGTGATCCATTTACCAAACACCTGAGAATCCCGCGCAGATAAATATCCGTAATTCTGATAACCCAATTTTGTTAGCAGACCCATACTGGCAGCATTTTCCGGATCAGTAAAGCAGATAAACTCCCAATCCGGCCAGGTACTATGCAGCATATCCATAAGCGCAGAGAGCGCTTCCAATGCATACCCTTTTCGATGGTGCTTATAAGAAAAGGTATAGCCAAAAGAAAAGGTTTGCTCACTGGGCATAACCACGATCTCGCCCACCATTTCATCCGTTTCTTTTAACGAAGCTGCCAGCAAACAAGGCGCATCTATGGTTAACCGGTCGCTTTTTCTTTTTTCAATCAATGCCGCAATTCCGGGCAGATCTTTCGTCTGTCCCCGCTGATACCGGGCGCATACCGGATCATTTCGGTAGTCAAACATAACTGCCACATCTTCGTCATTCACATTGCGTATTATTAGCCGTTCCGTTTCCAGAAAGATCATAAAAAGACCCCATTTCCGTATAAAAGCATTTTCTTCGAGCCTCTACCCGTATAAAAAAACAAACGCCGACAAAATCGGTATATTCTCTGTGTAAGCGGGCTGACGAGGCTCGTTTGCATTTGCTTCGCAAATTATTGTTCCGACCAGTTTTTGAACTGGTCGGCCAACAGTCCACCGAACTGTTGGAACTTACCTTTCGAGCCTCTACCCGTATAAAAAAACAAACAAGTCGGATCGTAGCCATGTCGTTCTGT
>JAZOWK010000038.1:0-16766 GCA_045659205.1 Faecousia sp. | reverse complement strand
GCGAATCACCAGCGGGCCACCAAAAAGAGGAAGATCCCATCCGGTATCTTCCTCTTTTGCGTGCCTGCTGAGATTCAAAAAATAAGTTGCGCCGCGGATGAGCGTCGGCCGCTGCGGCTGGACGCAGCGGAACATTAATTTTCTGCATCGCAGAAAATGCAAACGAATCGAAAGCGGGTCACAACGGCCTTTGGCCGTTCAACCCCCACAAATTACCACCTTCTTTCCGCTTATTTTCACTTTCCCTCTTGTAAAATCCTTCCTTTTAGCGTATACTTTAATATTATGCCAATACCAAGAGAGGAAAAGATTATGGATCTGATTTCTGTTCGCGATCTGTTTAAGAACACGGATGCCTATGTGGGTAAAGAGATTACCGTAGGCGGTTGGGTGCGTTCCATCCGTGCTGGCAAGCAGTTCGGCTTTATCGTCTTAAACGACGGCACTTATTTTACCCCTGTACAGGTGGTATATAACGATTCTATGGAGAACTTCCAGGAGATCTCCAAGACTAACGTAGGCGCAGCGCTCATCGTCACCGGCACTTTGGTTGCCACTCCCGATGCCAGGCAGCCCTTTGAGATCCAGGCTTCTGCTGTTACCGTAGAAGGCGCATCCACCGGCGATTACCCCCTGCAGAAAAAGCGCCACAGCCTGGAGTTTTTGCGTACGCTGACCCACCTGCGTCCCCGGACCAATACCTTCCAGGCCGTGTTCCGTGTTCGCAGCCTTATCGCTTTTGCCATCCACCAGTTCTTCCGTGAGCGGGAGTTCGTGTATGTCCACACCCCCCTGATCACCGGCTCTGACTGTGAGGGCGCAGGCGAAATGTTCCAGGTCACCACCCTGGATCTTGCCAATGTGCCTATGACTGAGGACGGCAAGGTAGATTTTGCACAGGACTTCTACGGCAAGCCCACCAACCTGACCGTTTCCGGCCAGCTCAACGGTGAGACCTTCGCCATGGCCTACAAGAACATCTACCCCTTTGGTCCCACCTTCCGGGCAGAAAACTCCAACACCACACGACACGCAGCGGAGTTCTGGATGATCGAGCCGGAGATCGCCTTTGCAGATCTTAAGGACGATATGCGTCTTGCCGAGGATATGATCAAGTATATCATCGCCTATGTGCTGGAAAATGCCCCCGAAGAAATGGCATTCTTCAACCAGTTTGTAGACACCGGCCTGCTGGCCCGGCTGGAAAATGTGCTGAACAACGATTTCGGCCACATCACCTACACCGATGCCATCACTCTGCTGGAAAAGCACAACGATCAGTTCGAGTACCCCGTACACTGGGGCAGTGATCTGCAGACCGAACACGAGCGCTACCTGACCGAGGTTGTGTTCAACAAGCCTGTGTTCGTTACCGACTATCCCAAGGATATCAAGGCCTTCTATATGAAGCTTAACCCCGACGGAAAGACCGTTGCTGCTATGGACTGCTTAGTCCCCGGCATCGGCGAGATCATCGGCGGCTCTCAGCGTGAGGATAACTACGAGATCCTGAAAAACCGCATCGAAGAGCTGGGTATGAATCCCGAGGACTACGGCTTCTATATGGACCTGCGCAAGTACGGCTCTGCCCGCCACGCAGGCTTCGGCCTGGGCTTCGAGCGCTGCGTTATGTACCTGACCGGTATGGCCAACATCCGCGACGTGCTGCCCTTCCCCAGAACCGTAGGAAACTGCGATCTTTGATTGCAATTTGCCAAAAACCACTAAAATAAAACCGCGGTGCTTTCGCACCGCGGTTTTGCTATATCCGATTATTTCAGGATCTTCATTTTCATATCCGCAACACTTTTGCTTTCTCTGCGCAGCAAGCCGTATACGCCAAGACCGGAGAACAGCAGGCCCAACACCAGGTTCTGGATCATTTCACCGATGACCTCAGAATCCTGCAGCACAAGCTCTGCCACCTGCGCATAATATGCCATATCGGTACCGTTTTCATTCATTACCTTGGCGATCAGGAGGCCGTAACCGGCCACTGTTCCCAGAACCACGCCAAAAATCACAGCAATGATCAAAATTGCGATCTTGCCCTTACCCTGCTTACCCTTAAACAGGTCGTAGGCCTTAATGGACAAGAATCCAATCAGCAGGCCGACAAGGCTGGCCAGATATCCCGCCATCAGCACGACCGCCCAAACTACTGCGCCCAGCGCCGCACCCAGCAGCGCGCCCACAGCGCCCCGGCCATACGAACCGGTAGTCTCTTCCTTGCGGCGGGTATTCTCCGAAGAGATCTGCTCCTGAACCTTATTGACGCAAGCACTATGTATATGACATACATTTCCGTTAAGCAATACCCAGGTGCCTTCATCCACGATCATACCGCCGCACTGGCCGCAGATGTTACCCTTTTCCGCTTCTGCCTCATCCAGCAGCGGGAAGAACCAATCCAGAAATGCGCGAATTTTGTCCATCGTACCGGGGTTATCGGTAAATGCGATCTGAATCCGGCAGGTATCAATGTTGACTCCGCCGATCCTGAATTCCTTTCTTTTCTGCGCATCATTCAATGCGTTCATTAAAGCGCGCATTTTTTCCGCATCCGGAACCTTGGTGATCACATTAATTGCTTTGAAGCCAGCGCCTTCATACATCGCTGCCGCATAGCCACGCAGTATACCATAGGCTACACCGGCATCCACCTTCATACCGTTTTCAAGAGCTAACTTTTTTAAACCGGAACCAATCATTTTTTCCACACCTTTCTGTTTATTTTCATTATCATTCTAACACAAGTAGATACAGATTACAACTAAAAACATGCATTGCTCCGGGATAAAATTATTTATTCTTTATTATCTAAAAACTGGGCAAGTGGAAAATTCCACTTGCCCTTTCACTTTATCCGTTATCCTTTTCTCCAAAAACAATACGACCACTCTTCACACTATATCGCACATCATCTCTCGGATTAAAAGATAATATCCTCCGTCCATCAGGAATCTCCTCCGCAGCACAGGCGTCATTACTTCCCATCATATCCCGGGGAATTAAAATCGGCCATTGGTTCAGTTCGTCATCCGGTTTACCTATAAGCTCCTGTAAACGCCCAATAAGATACCTGATCTGCTCATCCCGATCATCCCCGGCATCCAAACAAATCGCTGCAATTTCTCTACCCGGATGCAATTCCCAATATCGCCATAGTGCAGCATTGATAACATCCTCGATTTCTGATATGCGTGCCTTTTCTACGGCTATAATCAAGTTATACATTTAAATCTCTCCCTATTTTGCACTATGATAACACTTTGTTTGTATAATTACAAGTGTTTTGTTGTTATACTGCTAACAAAATAGTAGTGAGGTGTTATTATGGCAACAAACAAAATTCAAACTGGTATTCGTTTTGAGCCGGAACTGCTCTATAAAATTACCTATGTTGCTAAGGATAGCAAGCGCTCACTGAACGCACAGCTGGAATATTTAGCACAGACCTGCGTTAAAGAATATGAAGCAGCAAACGGTCCGATCCCTGTTGACGAAGAACAAATTTACTCCAAATAATCTGCCGGCGGTAATACCGCCGGTTTTTTTCTCGCAACTTTGCAATATAACCCCAGTGTCCACTAAGTAGTGGACACTGGGGGTCAATTTATAATTTATAATTTGTAATTTATAATTCCCATAAATCCGGTTATGCTAAAGTCACTATGAAAAAACTTGTGATTATTTTTATCTGCCTGCTTTTAACCGGATGCAAAGCGCCGGTAGCAAAGCAAAATACGCCCCGGCTGGTGACTCGGGTGCGTATTCAAACCGAGGATTTTACCCGGGAATATACCGACATCCAAAAGATCACCGCTATTTTGGATTACCTGCGGTTTCTGCCTAAAAGCGGCCCCAGCATCTTAGACCCGGAGCATATAAAAACCGGCGGCATTTCCATTGAGCTGACTTACCTAACAGGGCAAAACCGCACCTATGTGCAAAAGGGTGTGTTCTATTTAAGTCAGGATAAAGAGCCCTTCCGCCCCATTGACCCGGACTCCGCTTCCGCCCTGCTGAAAATTCTGGAAGCCTACCCCAGCGACTGTGAAATTGACAATGGATAATTGATAATTGACAATTTTCTTGGGCACCATTTTTCCGTATAACAATTTGTTATACAGAAAAGACAGATAACCGTACCCTATCTTACTCATTGACAATTGTCAACTTTCAACTGTCAATTAAATAAGCAGCTGGCATCACAAAATGCCAGCTGCTTCTTTCATTGTATTGCGGTATTTTTCCGCCTCTGCCATCAGAAAATCTGCGATAAACAGGCCGCTGTTTACCGTAAAGTTTTCTGCCAGCGCCTGGCTGATGGCCTGCCGGTGGGCATAATCTGCAGCCAAGTCTGCCGCGATCTGGGCAGCTTCCTTTACCACCGCGCTGCCAACTGCGTAGCCCTTCTCCAGGAAGAAGTTAAAGTTCCGGCTCTCACAGCCGCCAACAAAGTTCACAAACACCATGGGCAGCGCCTTGTTAGCCGCCTCTGTGGAGCTTAAACCGCCGGGCTTGGTGATGATCAGGTCTGCCGCGTCCATATAATTGGAAATTTGATCGGTAAAGCCAAGAACACGCAATCTGTCATCGTGAATGGCCGCCACATGGTGATACAAGCTCTCGTTGCTGCCGCACACCGCCACCACATAAGCATCCTGGGGCATATGGGCCATAAGATTTTCCGTCAATACCGGGATGGGGCCGCAGCCCATAGAGCCGCACATTAAAAGCACCACCGTAGCATTTTCCGGTAGCTCCAAAGCCTGCCGGGCAGCCGCCTTATCGCCCTTCCGGTAGAAATCCTGCCGCACAGGGATACCGCTGACGATGATCTTTTCTTCGGGAATACCGGCAACGGAAAATTCTCCGATCTGACCGGGAGCAGAAATAAAATAGCCGTCCAGGTCACACTGCTCCACCGTGGGGTGGCAGGTATAGTCCGTAGAAACAAAATAACTGGGAATGGGAAGACCCCAGTTGCGACGCACCTCTGTGACCATCACACCCGCAAAAGCGTGGGAACACAAAATAGCATCGTAATCTCCCTCCAAAATCCAATCCCGCATTTTGGATGCGCCCAAGGCCAGCAGCTCATAAATGGGATTGAACTCATCGGGGTTGGAAGTGCTTTCCGCAAAGCGGTAGCCTAAATCAAAAAGCTTTCGGCCGTGGCGGTAAAGCCGCACATGCCAATCGCAGATAAACTTGGAAAATCCGGGAGACAAAAATGCCAAAGTATCTGCCATAGTACATTCCACGCCCCGGCTTTCCAGCACGCCCATCACAGCCTTGGCCGTTGAGTTGTGACCCTCACCGGTATTGGCCGACAGAAGCAATATCCGCATTTTATCCCCTCCTTTTTTCCCATTATACCCTTTTAATTTTCTTTTTTCAACACACCAAATTCTGTTATTCCGGCAGCACCGGGGTGTACTCCAAAATCAGACCCTCCGGCAGCTTTCCGATACGGGCAGCTTCCACGGCAGCAATCACCGCCTGGCAGATCTGCGCTTCATCCATATAGGCATAGCCGCTCATTTTTCCCTCTGCCACCATTTCGGCCAGCGCACTGCTATGGCCTGCGCCAACAAAGGTCAGATTTCTGCCCACAGACCGGCCGCTGGAGCGCACTGCTTCCATAGCGCCCAAAGCCACGCTGTCAAAGCAAGCCAGCACTGCTTCTAAATCCTTGCCGTAGGAAGATAGCACCTGGGTGCAAAGCGCCTTGGCATCTGTCTGGGAAAATGCTGCGCCCTCGTAAGTAATAAACTCTGCAGCCAAGCCCTTATCAGAAAGCGCCTCCTGAATACCGTCTCGCCACTGCTGCATATCCGGCTGGTTCTGCTGCGGGCCCAGCAGCAAACAGGTCACAACACCGTCTTCATTCCAATCGCCCTTGCCCGGCTGCGCCAGCAGCAGCGCGCCCTGCGCCTGTCCTGCCTGGAAGGCATCGCCGCCAATGTAACAGGCATTTTCTACTGCGGGCTTCCGGTTTACAAAGATCACCGAGGTCTGCCCTGCCGCCTGTACAATGGCATCTGCCAAAGATAAATCCACAGTCTCCACCACATAGGCAGCGCAGTCGTCCGGCAGCGCGCCTACAGTGCCTGTATGTACCTTGAGTTCAGCCTGCTTAAGGCTTTCCAGCAAAACCGTGCCGTCTTCCTGATCGGCCAGGCTCACACCCACATTGGGGTTTCTGTTTAAGTATAAAACCGTCAAAACGGCCAGCGCTGCAATGCATAAAGCCACAGCCACACCGACCCAAAGCATCCATTTTTTCATAATGCCCTCGCTTCCGGTAAACAGTAATTTAAGTCATTATACCATATATTTCCTCTTTTGGAAAGGAAAACTTGCATCTGCGGGGTTTCGGCAGCTTTTCTCCGTCATTTTGCACAAAAACACACCCGTATTTTTTACTCCCTTACTGCCATTTCCATAAAATCCACCCTTGCATTTTCAGACCGTCCATACTATAATATAGGTGTAAACGATATCTACTCTCCTTTTTCATTTTCTTATCTCTCCCCAATGCATAGAGCCCCGGAATTGCCTGGTCAGCAATTCCGGGGCTCTTGTTTTTAATGCAACTTGCACTTTTCTGTGTTTGCGGTTATAATACTCCCATTAAACAACAAGGAGCAAATTTTATGTGGGAATATGTTGAACGCTTTTTGCAATCCTTAAGCGGCTTTGCCCTGGACAAGCTGATCCCGGCAATCTTTATCTCGGTGATCGGTCTTTTGCTGATCCGGCTGATCATGGCCATTACCGGCAAGCTTCTCAAAAAAACAAAGGTGGAAAATCCGGTGCTGAATCTTTTGCGTTCCGTGATCCGGGTGGTTCTGTACATCCTGCTGGCTCTCATCTGCGCCTCCGCTTTGGGTCTGGATGTGACCGGTGTGGTAGCCCTGGCCAGCGTGCTGACCTTGGCTGTGTCCCTGTCTTTGCAGGATGCCCTGGCCAATGTGATTGGTGGTTTCACTCTTTTGACCACTAAGCCCTTTTCCCTGGGTGATTTTGTAGAAGTGGGCGGTCAAACCGGCACAGTAAGCGCCATCGGCTTAAACTACACCAAACTCACCACCACCGACAATAAAACCGTTTCCATCCCCAATTCCCAGGTGGTAGCTGCGGAAATCGTCAATTACACCGTTGCCGGCACCCGGCGGACGGACATTACCGTTTATGTATCTGCAGAGCATCCGGCAAAACAGGTGATGGATGCTTTGAAAGAAGCCGCCACCGTGCCTACCGCTCTTGCAGAAAAGCCGGTAAGCGTAGTCATCTCCGATTATGCCCAGGGCGCAGTTGTTTATCTGCTGCAGGTATGGAGCAAGACCTCTGACTACTGGACCACCACCTGCCAGACCAAGGAAAATATCAAAACTGTTTTTGAGCGGGAAAACATTTCCATGTGCTACAACAAAATTAAAATTGATAATTGATAATTGACAGCTGACAATTACGGTATTTGCTCCGCAAATAAATCCAGAAATGGCAACCGATATCTTAATTGTCAATTTTGCATTGTCAATTTTCAATTTGTCTTACGCAAAAGAATAATTCTTTTTGCTTTGCTAATACTATGCTTGGACAAAGGAGCGCCTTCCATACTGTGACGACAAAAAGGAAAGCAACGCTTTGTCAAGGGTATCTCCGGAACGATACGAACAGGCATAGTATTTTAAAATGCGGTGTACAACGCTTAAAATCCGCCCCTGCATTTTTTGCAGAAAGATTTTAAAGAATACTTTGCCTGTACATAAAAAGCAAGCAATCGCTGGATCAGCGATCGCTTGCTTTTTGTTATGCTGAAAATTGGCACAGGAACTCATACAGCGGAATCAGCTTTTCCAGGTATTCTCTTACCCGGTGACCCAATTCCGGGCCGAAGGTGGCTTCAGAAAATTCTTCATCCACCGTACAGGCAATATAGCCTTTCCAGGCAAAGAACCGCTCCAAAGCTTTGCTGGGAGTCTTGTCCGGCGGCCGCTTGTAGGTCTTGGCGGTGATGGCCGTGCCGGTTTCCTTTTCCGCCTTATTTACCATATTCAAAAACTTCCGGGGCTGGGCGGCAATGGCCTGACGCATCGCTTTGAGCGCCTGCACCTTAGGCTGCAGCCAAATAAATCCGTAGCTGATGCCATCAGGCGTGATTTCAAAATACAAACAAGGATGCTCTGCCCACCACTCCACATCTTTACGAATGCAAATCCACAGGCTTTCTTTATAAGGCAGCGGGTGATGCATCCGGGCATCCCGGTAAATGCGGCTGACCTTCAGCAGATCTCCAGGGCGGTCAATAAAGGGCTGGAACAATTCCTTGCCCAAAGCCTTCATCGGCTCGTAGAGGTGAGCCACATAGTCCTTTTTATGCTCTAAAAACCACTCCCGGTTATTATTCAGGCGGATGCCCCACAGAAAATCCACAGTTTCCGGGCTAAAGCCTTCAAACATCCAGTTTATCCCCCTTTTTCATTGTCCGGGGCAGCAGTTCATCCGGGAAATCCAGCACATACCGCTCTCCCACATTGATGATCCGGGTGTCCCCGTATGTATGCTCGGTCTGCACCTGGGTGCCGTAATTCTTATGCACATGGCCGTGAAGCAGGTACATAGGCTTATACTTATCCATCAGCTCCACAAAAGCCCGGAAGCCCTTGTGGGCAGGGTCAGGCATATCTCCGAAACCCTCTGCCGGAGCGTGGGTCACCACGATGTCCACACCGCCCAACCGCCACAGCTTAAACCGCAGACGGCGGATGCGTTTACGCATTTGCCGCTCCGTATACTGATACTTACCCTGATGATACCAGCGGCAGCCGCCTAATCCTAAAATCCGCAGGCCGTTGTATACCACCAGCTTATCGTCGATGCAGTCGCAGCCTTCCGGAGGGCGGGTATCATAGCCGGTATCGTGGTTGCCGTGAACATAGAATACCGGCGCTTTGCCCACCGTTACCAAAAAGCTAAGATAGTCTGCCCGCAAGTCACCGCTGGACAGGATCAGATCATATTCTTTCAGCCTGCCGGGTACATAGTAATCGTAAAATGCTTTGCATTCTTCATCTGCTACACACAGTATCTTCACAGGCTGCCCTCCTTTTCCGGCAGGATGGTATCCCGATAAACACCCAGCTCCCGAACCATTGCCTGAGAATAGGGCAAGATCCGTTCAAAGGGCGGGATTTCACCCACCACGTTATCGCACAGCCAATCCATATGCAGCAGCTGCTGGGGCGAAAAGGCCCGGCCATCAGCATTACGCAGGACACCGTTATTATCATATACCGGCCGGTCGAAGGGGTTGAGCGTGCCGTTTTGCAAACCCTTACGCAACTGATCTGCCAGGGTACGCAGACCCTGGGGCAGCCGTTCAGAAAGCTGCACGTCAATAACACCGCTGTCCATACCCCACCAGTAGTTTACCGCCCGGGTAACGTTCTTACCCGCATTCCAGGTGCCTTGCAGCACAGAGCGCACCACATGCTCATAGAGCTTGCCCCACATCCACACAGGCGAGCCTAACGGCATCAAAGAGCCGTCGTCCTGAATGAAATAGGTGCCGTAGTTACCGAATTCCAGGTACTGGGCGCTGGCGGTAGGCACATCCCGGTTGGAGATCACCCGGATGCCCTGTCGGGTCAGTTCGCCCACAGGGTCTTTTTCCTCACAGCTCCAACGCAGATAGATCTTTGCCCGGGGATTGGTCAGCTGTGCGCCCAGGGCGAAAGCATTGATGGATGCAGGCACACCGAAAATGGGATAGCTGCCCACATAACCGATCTCATCGTTATCTGCCATAGCGCCGGCGATAGCGCCGGTAATGAACTTACCCTCATACACCCGGCTATAGTAAGTACGGACGCTGGAATAAGGTGCGTCCACAGAGCAGTTGAGGAAACGCACCCGGGGATGCTTCACCGCTGCTTTCAGGGTAGGACGGCTCAACTGGGGCGTGGTGGTGAACACGATCTGCGCGCCGCCTGCCACAGCCTCCTCCAAAATCGTCTCAGCCTGCTCCGGGGTATCTGCGTGGAAATAGCTGCGCACCACTACCCGGTCGCCAAAGACCTCCTGCAAATGGCTTGCGCCCTCCTTGTGACCCACATTCCAGGCGCTGGTCTGCAGATCCCGCTGGTAAATAAATGCCACATTCACCTGATCCGGTGTACCGGAAATCAGCTTTGCCAGAATGTTCTGCTTTTGCTCCATTTCCGGCTGGGTCTGCACCTCCACCGCCTCGGCCTGGGAGATGGACACCATATCCTCCCACAGACCGGCAACGGTCTTATTCAGTTCCGTACCCGGCAGATGTCCCAGATCCTGGAAGGAATACACCCGCAGCCACAGCAGCAGCGCCTCTTCCGGCAGCAGATCCAGCTTATCTGCCTTTACGGCAGTAAAAGCCTCCCGGAAGAAACGGAAATAGGCGCTAAAGGTGCGCTTTTCCCGGTCAGACCAGGGCTCTTTCGGGCTCTTGCCCAAAAAAGACAATAGCTTTGCATAGTCTCCCGGCTGCCGGAACTGCACATCGTAGCTGCCGGCAACCTTGTAAAAATCCAAAAATTCATAGTATGCCTGAATACGAGGCTCATCAGACCGGGCAGGCAAGATCCGCCGCACGGTGCTGGGTATTCTGGGCGCGCCAAAATGCCGCAAAACGCTGATGCGCTTGTTGCCTTCCTGCACATAGAAATTGCCTAAATACTCAAAACAAAATGCCGGCTCCCGGATACCCTCATCCGAAAGGTGGGCAGCGCAAAGATTGATCCACTTATGGGAAAACTCACTGTTTTCGTCCAGCAAAGGCAGGAAATTCCGGGTAAAGGCGGCGGTACGGCCGGCGGACTTCACACCGATGATCCGCTCTGCCGGGATCTCCACCGTGCCCACATCCGCAGTACCTTCCGTCACCTTGCCTTCCAGCAGCTCATCCAGCACCACAGGGTATGGGTCGATGCCCCGTGCGCTTAATTCCTTATAATCCTTTTGACCGGCTTTCAGCGCAAGACCGTATTCCTCTCTGGCTTCCATTAAGTCCATAATCCACCTCAAAATGTTACTTTGCTATTATGATAACCTGTTTTACGCTGTATTGCAAGAAAAAAAGCCGACGGTCGTTGACCGTCGGCTCTCAAAATATATTACTTCTTATTCAGAACCAGTCTGTCGTAAGCCACCAGGCCGCCGAACAGGATGAAGAAGATCCAGCAGAATACAGGAGACACCACAGCCACCTGCATGGTCATGCCATATGCACTTTGGCTCTGCTGTGCCAGGAACAGGTACATAAACAGATGCAGAACGGATGCAGCTGCACCACCGATGACAGCATAGGTGAACTGCTTGATGCCGTTGCCCTTCTTGTTGAACATCTCATAGACGCCCCAACCGCAAACACCGGCTGCAGCCACATACAAAATGCCGCAGATGATGTTGAAAGCCTGCACAGTACTCACAAAAGAGAACATACCGCTGCCTTCATACAGCTCATTCAGAGGACCGGTAGTGCTTTGGCTCTGGCCCATAGCGGTCGCCTTCACATTAACATCATACCAGCCGAACAGGTTCAGCATACCCCAGATCAGCGCGATCACAGCGATACCGATAAGTACGAACTGCATATACTGACGGGTGAGCTTCACGATCTTGTTCAGATCAATGTTGACGGGCAGTGCCGCCTTAGCAGCTGCAGGAGCAGCGGGCTCGCCACCCAGCTTGGTGCCGCAATTTTCGCAGAAAGCTACGCCTTCTTCATAGGGAGTGCCGCAATTTACACAAAACTTTGCCATAAGAAATTCCTCCTTCTTTTTGCGCTATAAAGCAATAATGATTATAAACCAATCCGCCGCCTTTGTCAATGAAGAAAGAAACCCCAAGCCGCAAACGGCTTGGGGTTTTATAGAGAAAAAATATCAATCCTTGGGCTGCAGTACACCCACAGCAGCGGTCAGGCCATAAGTAACCAGAGCCACCCATGCAGCTACGGGAGCTTCCACCGCAATACGATAGGCCTCAACCTGCTTAGCAGCAAAGATCAGGTAAATCAGGATGTACACAACAACTGCGCACACAGCAACCAGACCCATGAGCTTAAAGATCTTCTTGTAATCACCGCCGCAAGCCTTCTCCAGCAGCACCCAGGCAGCCAGACCGGCAACAGCAACAGAAGCAATACCGTAAATGATGTTGGCTACCAGAACACCGGTAGCATAAGAAGATTCTTCATTACCTGCACCGGGGTACAGATCCTTGGCAATCACCTCATTGTGGCCGGAGATCTTACCGTCACGGTACTGATCAACGCACAGCTCCACAGTGCCGAAGATGTTCTGGATGGCAAAGATCAGAGCCAGCACCAGCACGATGATGGTGAACACCTTAACGCTCTTGCCTGCGATATCGTTCAGGCCCTGCTTGGTGATGGCGGACTTAAAGCCAGCCTTGGGAGGCTTAGCGCCATTAAGAGATGTGCCGCAGCCGGCGCAGAAGGCAACGCCCTCTTCGTAAGGCTTGCCGCAGTTGGGACAATACTTGGTCATTGAATTTTCCTCCTTTTGGTTAATATTACCACCCTTATTATAAAACGGCTTTATAAAAATGTCAACGGCTTTCCGCCAGCTTTTTCCCTTCTCCTTCACCTCCCTCTAAAAAGCGCGGGTGCATCTGGCAGCGGTTCTTTTCGTCACTTTATCACTTTAGTGCACTAAAGCAACTTTCTTTTTTGTGCATCCCTACAAACATTGGGAAATCTGCAAAATTTCACTTTACTACTTTAGCGTACTAAAGTATAATGAGCCCATCAAAACCTACCGGGCAAGGGTATTCCCTCCCTGGCAACAAAAAGGAGAATATATTATGAAAAAGTTATTTGCATTGGTACTGTCCTTCATCGTCGTTCTTTCCTTATTTGCCGGCTGCGCAGGCCAAGGCGGCTCTGACTTAGAATATGTAAAAAACAAAGGCAAGCTGGTGGTGGGTGTCACCATTTACGAGCCTATGGATTATATGGACGAAAACGGCAACTGGGTAGGCTTTGACGCAGAGTTTGCCAAAATGGTAGCCGAAGACCTGGGCGTGGAAGCCGAGTTTGTGATCATCGACTGGAAAAAGAAGTTCACCGAACTGCAGATCAAGGAGATCGACGCAGTATGGAACGGTATGACCATCACCGACGAAGCAAAAGCCAACGCCAGCGTATCTAACCCCTATGTGATCAATGCCCAGGTGGTAGTCACCAAGGCAGATGTGGCTGCCAACTTCACCACCGCCGAGAGCCTGCAGAACATCTCCATCGCTGTGGAAGACGGCTCTGCCGCAGCCAAGGCCCTGGACGACATCGGCATCACCGATTACCTGGTCACTGACGATCAGGCCAAGGCCCTCACGGAAGTCCTTTCCGGCACATCTGATGCCTGCGTCATCGACATCACTATGGCTCGCGCTATGATCAAGGAAGGCAGCGACTTTGCAAGCCTTGCCATCGCCCAGGAGCTGACCAGCGAATACTACGGCATCGCCTTCCGCAAGGATTCCGACATCACCGCCAAGGTCAATGAACTGATGGCCGGTTATATGGCAGACGGCACTTTGGCCGCTTTGGCGCAAAAATACAATGTAGCATTAGTCGAGGATTAATTTATGCAACAGTTTTGGGAAGTCACCTTATTTCTGCTCAAAGGCTTTGGACAGACGGTAAATATCTTCTTTCTTACCCTGGCCATTTCCCTGCCCTTAGGTCTTTTGGTAGCCTTTGGGTCTATGAGCCCCATAGCCATCCTGCGGCTTCCCATCCGAGCCTTCATCTGGATCATCCGGGGAACGCCTCTGATGCTCCAGCTGATATTAGCCTTCTACGGCCCGGGATTGCTGTTCAACCTACCATCCATCGGCAGATTTAATGCGGTAATCTTGGCCTTCTCCATCAATTACGCTTGCTATTTTTCCGAAATCTACCGGGGCGGCATCCAGTCCATCCCCCAGGGGCAGCTGGAAGCGGGGCAAGTGCTGGGTATGACCCCCCGACAGATCTTTTTCAAGGTCACCTTGCTGCAGGTCATCAAACGCATCCTGCCTCCTATGAGCAACGAGATCATCACCCTGGTCAAGGACACCGCTTTAGCGCGCATCATCTCCATATACGAAGTGACCTGGGCCGGCGAAAGCTTTATCAAAGAAGGCCTGATTTGGCCGCTGTTCTACACCGGCGCATTTTACCTGCTTTTTAACGGCATTTTAACTTTGCTGTTTGGCAAGTTAGAAAAGAAACTGCAGTATTTCAGAGGTTAAGTTATGGCACTATTGGAAGTTAAAGAACTGAAAAAGAGCTACGGCAAGACTCCTGTTTTGCGGGGTGTGAGCTTTTCGTTGGAAGAAGGTCAGGTGCTGGCCATCATCGGCTCTTCCGGCAGCGGTAAGACCACGCTTTTGCGCTGCCTGAACTTTTTGGAAACTCCTGACAGCGGCGATATTTGCATCGAAGGTCGTTCTTTACTGGAAGGTCAGCCATTAAATGCCGCGAAAATCCGGGAAAACCGGCTGAATTTCGGCCTGGTTTTTCAGAATTTCAATTTGTTTCCTCAGTATACCGCCTTGCAGAATATCACCCTCGCTCCCGACCTGATGTATCCCCAAAATACGCAGGCAAACCGGGAAAAAGCCCTCTCCCTTTTGGAGCAGGTGGGATTGACCTCCAAAAAGGATTTCTATCCCTACCAGCTTTCCGGCGGCCAGCAACAGCGCATTGCCATTGCCCGGGCCTTAGCGATGCATCCCAAGGTGCTGTGCTTTGACGAGCCTACCAGCGCCTTAGACCCGGAGCTGACAGGCGAGGTTTTGCGGGTGATTCGGGGTCTGAAAGACGAAAAAACCACCATGATCGTGGTAACCCACGAAATGGAGTTTGCAAAATGTGTAGCAGATGTGGTAATATATATGGCAGATGGGGTGATCGAGGAGATGGGCACACCGGAAGAAGTGTTCCATAACCCCAAAAGTGAAAAAACCAAGGCTTTTCTGAAAGGAACGGAAGAGCCGTTTTAGGAGGATAAACCATGGCTACTACCCAAAAGCAGAAAATCGCCGATCTTTGCGCCATTTTGGCACAGGTGGAAGACCCCAAGGATATGCGCGCTCTTTTGGAAGACCTTTGCACCCAAAAAGAGGTAGAGAATATGGCAGAGCGGATCTTTGCCGCCAAGCTCCTTTTGGAAGGCAAAACCTATAACGAGGTGGTAAGCCAGTCCAGCATTTCCTCCGCCACCTTAAGCCGGGTCTCCCGCAGCCTGCAAAACGGCACAGGCTACAAAAAACAACTAAAGAAATAAAAGCAGCCGGAGCGTTTTCGCTCCGGCTCTTTTTAGATTGGTGTAAAAATAAACTTTTGTGTTAATCCGTCCGCCACCGCGTACACCGTCACCGAACCGTCAGGCCGCCAATCGGCGGAAAGCGCCTTTTCTCCCTTGACCATCGCATCTACATACCCTACCGGATCGTCAGTTTCCACTTCTTCAAAGAAAATATCCCGCATCTGGTTATTGGGGCAAAGATTGGGAATTTCCCTTACCACTTCATATTCTTGCATCATTTTTAATAAGTGCTGATCACATAATTGCCATCGCGCTGCGCAACGCAGAAAACTCTTTCGGTGATCTCGCCATAAAATTCATAATAAGCAGTAACCATATATGTGCTGCTGGGGGTGACCTCATAGCTCACATCTGTCAGCATGGGCATCTCATCGCCTGCGCCCATGGCCCGGATCACCACGGCATCCAAGTCGGCATCATAACTGGCCTTGCTTTCAAAAAGCACATACAGATTTTCTACACCGGTATAGTCATAGGTGCAGCCAAAAACCTTGATGGTAAAATCGTTCAGGTCGCTGACCTTCACCGTATGATAATAAATACCCTCATCCGGATTTGCTTCCGTCTCATGGGCAACACCGCCGAAGAAAGCTGCGGTGATCACGCTGTCTATGTTCTGCTGCAGGCGCTCTGCCTCCGTAAAGAAGGGCAGCCAGCGAATGATCTCGCCGTAGTTCATAAACATCTTGTAAAAGTTATCCTTAAACTCCTCTGTACCGCACGCATCACATGCCCGCTTGCTCTGGCCGGGAGTAAAATCGGTGGATTCCTTCACCGTCTGCCACTCACCCCAGGTATGCTCGGTGCAAGGCCCTTTTGCTGCGCTGCAGGCACAAAGGCTAAAGACCAGTGCCAAAGCGAGCATCGCTGCTACTATCTTTCTCATATCTCTTCCCCCTAAAATATAATGGATAACTGTATTATATTACATCCTCGGTATAATGGCAAGTTTTATTACAATTACTTCCCTGCAAATTTCCTTACCGGAACATACTGAATCTAACGGTTTTTGCCCATAAGGGCGCATAACAAAGCCTAAACAAATAAAGAGCGAAAACGGTAGTTTTACCGCTATTTTTCAAAAAAGAAAGCCTTGACATCTGTATAGGCAAATGATATAATACCCAAGCGATGTGGTTTGCCCCATCAGCGATATACGGGCCCTTAGCTCAGTTGGTTAGAGCCTCCGGCTCATAACCGGATAGTCCCGGGTTCGAATCCCTGAGGGCCCACCACACAAAATAAGGCTTCGCCTTTTCATATATAGGGGTATAGCTCAATTGGTAGAGCGGCGGTCTCCAAAACCGTAGGCTCTGGGTTCAAGTCCTAGTGCCCCTGCCAAAAAATCCTCGCTGCTTTCGCAGCGGGGATTTTTTG
>JAZOWK010000037.1:0-221212 GCA_045659205.1 Faecousia sp. | reverse complement strand
CCGATGATCTTGATGGAGTTCTTGTTAGCGCCAACAGTGCCGTCGCCGCCCAGACCCCAGAACTTGCACTCGATGGTGCCTTCGGCTGCGGTGTTGGGAGAAACCTTCTCCTCCAGAGACAGGGTGGTCACATCGTCCACGATGCCGATGGTGAACTCGTGCTTCGGAGCTTCCTTAGCCAGCTCTTCGTAAACGGCAAAGACGGAAGCGGGGTGGGTGTCCTTGGAACCCAGACCGTAACGGCCGCCAATAACAGTAATGTCGTTCTTGCCAGCCTTGGCCAGAGCCATAACAACATCCTGGTACAGAGGCTCGCCCTGAGAGCCAGGCTCCTTGGTGCGGTCCAGAACAGCGATCTTCTTACAGGTAGCGGGGATGGCAGAGAGCAGATGCTCAGAGCTCCAGGGACGGAACAGACGAACCTTAACCAGACCGACCTTCTCACCGTGCGCATTCAGATAGTCGATAACTTCCTCTGCAACATCGTTGATGGAACCCATTGCAACGATGATATTCTCGGCATCGGGAGCACCGTAATAATTGAACAGCTGATAGTCGGTACCAAGCTTCTCATTGACCTTGTGCATATACTTCTCAACAACTGCGGGCAGGGCAGTATAGAACTTGTTGCAAGCCTCGCGGTGTTGGAAGAAGATGTCGTCGTTTTCGTGAGAGCCACGCATTGCAGGACGCTCGGGGTTCAAAGAGTGCTTCCGGAAGGCATCAACAGCCTCCATGTTGGTCATTTCCTTCAGGTCCTCGTAGTCCCAGATAGCGATCTTCTGGATCTCGTGAGAAGTACGGAAACCGTCGAAGAAGTTGATGAAGGGAACGCGGCCCTCGATGGAGGACAGGTGTGCAACAGCACCCAGGTCCATAACTTCCTGTACGTTGGTTTCAGCCAGCATAGCAAAGCCGGTCTGACGGCAGGCATAAACGTCGGAATGGTCACCGAAGATGTTCAGAGCCTGGGCAGCAACGGTACGGGCGGAAACGTGGAACACGCTGGGCAGCAGCTCCCCGGCGATCTTGTACATGTTGGGGATCATCAGCAGAAGACCCTGAGAAGCAGTATAAGTGGTGGTCAGTGCACCGGCTGCCAGAGAGCCGTGAACAGTACCTGCAGCGCCTGCTTCGGACTGCATTTCGACGACCTTAACAGTATCGCCAAAGATATTCTTACGGCCAGCAGCGGACCACTGGTCAACATAGTCGGCCATGGGGCTGGAGGGCGTAATGGGGTAAATGCCAGCTACTTCGGTAAACGCATAGCTGACGTGGGCGGCAGCGGTATTGCCGTCCATAGTCTTAAATTTTCTTGCCAAAATGATACCTCCTAAAGTAATCAATTTTTGTCGCATATATAATAGCACCTTTAGATGGATTTGTAAAGGATTTTTACCCCTTGAAAACGGGAAAAACAGCGAATTTATGTGAAAAAAGAAATGGGTATTTTGTAAGGGTGTGGAAAATAATGTCCAACCTCAAAAAAGTATTGTGTTTTTAGGGTAATTGGGGTATCATAAAGAGTAATAAAGGAGATGAGATTATGCTCTGTACCATCCGTTCTATGGGCATCAGCGGCATCCGCGGAAGCGGTGTTGCGGTAGAATGCTACATATCCAACGGCTTGCCGAATTTTGATATCGTTGGCCTTCCCGATGCAGCAGTTAAAGAAGCAAGGGAGCGTGTCCGTGCGGCAGCAAAATCCTGTGGCGCAAAGTTTCCTACCAGCAGGATCACAGTGAACCTTGCTCCTGCCAACCTGAAAAAAGCGGGCACTCATTACGACCTGCCGATTCTTTTAAGCATTCTTTGCGCCAGCGGCGCATTGAAAAAGCCGGATGAAACAAGTGCGTTTATTGGTGAAGTGAGCCTTGACGGTACGATCCGTCCTGTTTCCGGTATCTTGCCTATGGCCATTGCCGCAAGACGGGCCGGAATCCAAAAGTTGTATGTGCCGGCTCACAACGCACAGGAGGCGACCCTTGCCCGAGGCGCGGCAGTTATCCCGGTGAATTCTGTTAAAGAGCTGATCGATTCTATCAGCAGCGGAAAGCCTATGCCGCAGCAGCCTTTATGGATGCCGGAAGGCAATCAGGAATTCACTTTGGATTATAAAGATGTTCTGGGTCAGGATAATGCAAAGCGGGCATTAGAGATCGCGGCTGCCGGCGGCCATAATGTGTTGCTCATCGGCCCTCCCGGTTCCGGTAAAAGTATGCTCAGTAAGCGCCTGCCCTCCATTTTGCCGGATATGACCTGGGAAGAGGCTCTTTCTGTTTCACAGGTGTATTCTGTTATGGGTCTTCTCAGTGCAAGGCGGCCGATGGTGATGCACCGCCCCTTCCGTTCTCCCCATCATACCATTTCCAATGTGGGCCTGACCGGCGGCGGCACGAATCCCAAACCCGGTGAAATATCCCTTGCCCATAAGGGTGTGCTGTTTTTGGATGAGCTGCCGGAATTCAAGCGGGATACTTTGGATGTGATGCGCCAGCCTTTGGAGGATGGATATGTGACCATATCCCGCGCCTCCGGAAGCGCGGCTTATCCTTCTGAATTTATGCTGGTATGCGCTATGAATCCCTGTAAGTGTGGCTGGAACGGTGACGCTTCCGGTAGATGTAAATGTTCCCCGACTTCTGTTGCCAACTACCGCGGAAAGATATCCGGACCGCTACTTGACCGGATCGATATCATTGTTGAAGTGCCAGCCGTCCAATATGAGGATCTGCAATCCCGTGAGGAGACGGAATCCTCTGCCAGTATGAAGGCAAAGGTGAATAAGGCTCGCCGGATACAGCAGGAAAGATACAAGGATCGTGCCATTGCCTGCAATGCCCGAATGGGTCCGGATGAAATGCGCCAGTTCTGCAAGCTGGATGAAGTGGGCAATACCCTTATGGAAGAGGCTTTTAACAATTACGGCCTGACCGCCCGGAGCTATGATCGTATTTTGCGGGTGGCCCGTACAATTGCGGATATTGAGGGCAGTAAGGATATCTTGCCTGTGCATATCGGTGAAGCGATCCAGTATAGAACAATCAATATTTAAACGAGGATAATAACTGTGAATGAGATTTTTTTGTTGAAGCTGGGCGAGATCGTGCTGAAAGGTGCGAATAAGCGGCAGTTTGAAGATAAGCTGCGGCAGAATGTGCGCCGGCGCGTAAAGCCTTACGGCAATTTTGATGTTTATATTATGCAGTCCACGGTTTATGTAGAGCCTATGGACGATCAGGTGGATCTGGATGGGGCGTGGGATGCCTGCCGCGCGATTTTTGGCGTGGTGAGCCTGTGCCGCTGCCGCCCCTGTAAGAAGGATCTCGACAGCATTTTTGAGGCCGTGGAAGCCTATCTGGGGGACGATCTGGAGAATGCTGAATCCTTTAAGGTGGAATCCAAGCGGTCTGATAAGACCTTCCCGCTGACTTCTATCGGTATTTCCCAGGAAATTGGCGGACGGATCGCAGAGGCGCATCCGGATTGCCGGGTAGATGTGCGGAATCCTGCTTATACCGTATATGTGGAAGTGCGGGATCTTGCGGCATATGTACATGGGCCTGCTGAGCCGGGAGCAGGCGGTTTGCCCACCGGTGTGGGCGGCAGAGCTATGTGTCTGCTTTCCGGCGGCATCGATTCTCCTGTGGCTGCCTATATGATCGCAAAGCGTGGCGTGGAGATCGAATGCGTTCATTTCTTCTCTTATCCCTATACTTCTCAGCTTGCTAAGGATAAGGTGATTGAGCTTGCCCGCCTTGTAACCAAGTATTGCGGCAGAATGACCTTAAATGTGGTTAATTTTACACCCATTCAGGAAGCGATCCGGGATAACTGCCCGGAAGAGTTCTTTACCCTGATTATGCGCCGGTTTATGATGGAGATTTCTCAAGCCATTGCTTTGCAGCACGGCTGCGGCGCGCTGATCACCGGTGAAAATTTAGGTCAGGTTGCCAGCCAGACCATGCAGGCTATGGCTGTTACCGGCGCGGTGGTGGATATTCCCATCTTTATGCCTCTTGTGGGTATGGATAAGGAAGAGATTGTTACCATTGCCCGTCGCATTGGTACGCTGGATACATCCATCTTGCCTTACGAGGATTGCTGCACGGTATTTACCCCCAAGCATCCCAAAACCAAGCCTACCATCAATCAGCTTTTGGGCGTTGAAGCAAAGCTTGACCGGCAGGCGCTGATTAAGGCTGCCCTTGAAGATGTGGAAAAGATCACGGTGAAGTACCATGAAGATTTTGTGTAAGACTGTTCTGGATGTACTGGCGGATAAGACCCTTGCTACAGCGGAAAGTTGTACCGGCGGTCTGATCGGCAGCTTTCTGACGGCAGTTCCCGGCAGCTCCAGGGTGTATAAAGGCGGTATCATCAGCTATACAAATCAGGTAAAAGAAGAATTGCTTGGTGTTCCTGCTGATTTGTTATCCCAGTTTGGTGCGGTATCTGCACCGGTTGCCCAGGCTATGGCGCAGGGAGCGATGGAGCGGCTGCAGGCGGATGTGGCTGTATCGGTTACCGGTCTTGCAGGCCCTGACGGAGATGATCGGGGGAATTCTGTGGGTACGGTATTTATCGGTTATGCGGATAAGAAAACTTCCTTTGCTAAAGGGTTTTTGTTTACAGGTGATCGGGAACAGGTAAGACAGGCGGCTGCGCAGGAAGCATTGCGGCTGGTACTGGAAATGAATAAATGATAAAAGGCTGTCTTATGACAGCCTTTTTCCTGTTATTTCACTGTAAAACAGGGGATAATGGTGGTTAAAAGTTAGAAGTTTCTCCTGTTTTCCCTTGAATACAGCAAACCTCTGTTTTTATAATGGCCAATAAACAGGGGTGAAATTATGTACATACGCAGGATCTACAGAAGCTTTGTTATTTTTACTGCTTTTTTATTCATTATGGGCGGTATATACACTATGGTGTATGCTGCTTGCCTGGTTCCGGTGACCGAACCTGTAAAAACAGATGACGACCCGCCGGTGTTTGTTGATATCGTGCAGCTGCCTGTGTTCATTCCCGACACAACCTTGGTAGCTGAGCGACTTGTCAGTTATGATGGTCATTATGTAGAAGATGGAAGTGAAGATTATGTGACCGGGATCGCAGCGCTGTATCTGCATAATTCCGGCAGCGCAATGGTTGCTGCGTGTCGGGTGATCTTGCGGATGGAAAGCGGATTATACCGCTTTGAAGCTACCTGTATACCACCTGGGGCAACCGTGTTGGTGCAGGAAAAGAACAGAAAACCGTATTATAATATGGATATTTATGCCGTTGGCGGCAGCGCTTCTAAAGGGAATAAGCCTGATTTGTATGAAACCGCCATTTGTACAGAGGATTTTATGCGAGGTTTGCGTCTGCATAATATATCTGAAACAGATTATGATGGCCTTTGTATCAGCCATAAAAATTACGACCCTGACAAAAATGTCTATATAGGCGGGATCACCTATGTGACATATGCAGATAGCTTGAATAGGGCAGAGCAGTTGGATATTTGGCCGGTACATTTTGGGAAAGATTGCAAAATCGTTTGTATTACCGGAAATCAAAAAGATGCGCAGTAAATACTGCGCATCTTTTTTATAGTACTTTAGACAGGAACTCCTGTAAGCGGGGATGCTTCGGAGCTTCAAAGATATCCTTGGGGGTGCCTTGTTCTAAGATCTTGCCTTCGTCCATAAATACAACTCTTGTGGCAACTTCCCGGGCAAAGCCCATTTCATGGGTAACAACCACCATGGTCATACCGCTTTGGGCAAGGCCTTGCATAACGGAAAGAACTTCGCCAACCATTTCCGGGTCAAGGGCGGAGGTGGGCTCGTCGAAAAGCATAACCTCAGGCTGCATCATCAGGGCTCTGACGATAGCAATCCGCTGCTTCTGTCCACCGGAAAGCTGAATGGGATAGGCATCTGCCCGATCCTCAAGGCCTACCTTTGCAAGCAATTCCAGCGCCTTTTCCTTGGCGGCATCCTTGCTCATTTTCAGCACCTTTACAGGTGCGAGGATCATATTATCGATGATGGTTTTATGGGGGAACAGGTTAAAATGCTGGAATACCATGCCCATCTTTTCCCGGTGCGCATTGATATTTACTTTTTCCTTTTTGCCAAGGGCATTGATGTAAGTTTTTCTTGTGATATCAATGTCGTGGAAAAGGATAGAGCCTGCAGTGGGAACTTCCAGCAAATTCAGACTTCTGAGCAGCGTGCTCTTGCCGGAGCCAGAAGGACCAATAACTACGACCACTTCGCCCTTTTTAATATCGATGGAAACACCGTCCAGAGCCCGAATCGTGCCTTTGTTATAGTGTTTCTTCAGGTCGATGACCTGTATCAGTTTATCGTTTGTCTCCACGGCTCATCTTCCTTTCTAAATATGCAATGATCTTAGATGTGGGGAAGCACAGGCAGAAGTACAGTGCAGTCGCCACAAGTAGCGGCTCCATGATGATGAAGTATGCACCGCGCACTGCTTCCACTGAGGACATAATATCCCGAACACCGATGGTATAGCAAATGGAGGATTCCTTAATAATGACAACAAATTCGTTGGCGATGGCGGGCAAAATATTTTTGATAGCTTGGGGGAGAATAATGCTCTTTAAGGTCTGTCCCTTTGTCAGACCTAAGCTTCTCGATGCCTCTGTCTGTCCGACGTCAATGGACTGGATGCCGCTGCGGATGATCTCGCACAGGTATGCGCCGGAATTGATGCCCAGTGCGACCACGCCAGGGAAGAACCGCTCAAAACTGATGAAACCGAAAAAGGTTATGGAAGGCAGCTCAATGAGACTGAAAATGCCGTGGTAAATCAGCATAATCTGCACCAGCACAGGAGTGGAGCGGATGACCTCAACATAAATTGTGGCGATTAGACTTACGGGATTAAATTTACTTATGGTCTGCAAAAGGCGGTTTTCCCGCATTTTTCCGTCCTTGGTGTAGGCGAGAAAACGCAGAGGGCGGATATCGGACATGCGCATAATAGCAAGAATGATGCCCAGTATAAAACCGATAACTACTGTCAAAAACGCCAGCAAAATAGTAACCACAAGACCCTGCTGAATGAGTTTTATGAAAGTGAAGGTTTTGGCAAAGCCTTCATTTGTGATAAGGTTGTTCATATAAATGTCCTTTCAACACGCATCAAATTCCTCCCCGAACGGGGAGGAATTTGTTTGTTGTTTTAATTAACCGGCGTCTTCAGCGTCACCGGAGGGAACCTTGCCTTCTTCGTCCAGCAGACCCTGATAGTTGTCGCCGGAAGCCAGGTTGTTGGCTTCTTCCAGGAACTGAGCAAAGGTGCCTTCGTTGACACACTTGTTCAGTGCTTCGTTCACATACTTCATCAACTCTGTATTGTTTTTGGCAACACCGATAACATTGCCTTCAGCTTCGTAAGGAACTTCGCAAAGAATGGTCAGCTCGGGATAGTTCTTCTTGTAAGATTCAGCCACATCCCATTCGATGTAAGCACCGTCCAGCTTTCCGGAGAGCAGCTCTGCGATGATGTCGGTAGCCTTGGTTAGCTGGGTGATTTGTGCGTTAGGGCTGAATTCCTCGGCAAGTTCCATCTGAATGGTGCCAGTCTGTGCAGCGATCTTGATGTCTGCGTTATTGGTGGAAGCAAGGTCGGTAAACTTGGAAGCCTTGGAGGAAACAGTCACGAATGCCTGCTTGCCTTCGTAGTAGCAATCGGAGAAGTCCATCTTTTCCAGACGGTCGGGATCGGGGGAAAGACCTGCCAAAGCCAGGTCAGCCTTGCCGGCACCCATCTCACCAACGATACCGTTAAAGTCCATAGGAATGACATTCAGGGTCAGACCCAGGTAATCTGCGATGTACTGCGCCAGAGCCATATCAAAGCCGGCTAAAGAGGGGTTGCCATCCTTGTCCAGAGCGTAGAACTCATAGGGAGCATAGTCAGGGGATGTGATGACGGTCAGGTAGCCTTCCTTGACGGTTTTCAGGTTGTAGGTGTTCTTGCCGGGACCATCAGCTTGTTCTACAACGCAGCCGGCTAACATACCAAGAGCCATAACAGCAACCATAATCAATGCGATCAACTTTTTCATAATAATATCTCCTTTTCTTTTCCTTTCCTTCTGGGGAAGTTGTTATGGCTGTATTATACAATGCATAATATTCATAGTCAAGTGAAAAAATATACAAAGCTTGATACAAAATTTGTAAACCTACTATAGCAAAACGCACAATAATATTCAATTTGCATATGAAAATACGAATATTGATCAATTTTAAACAGAATACTGAATGAATAATATACAGAAAATAATGAATAAACGTATGCCCGGCACATATGTGCCGGGCATATGGATTTATTGTCCGTTATCTTCACCGATGTTATCACCGGGAGGGTCGATAATATCTTCCTCGGGCTCGGTGGGTGTATCGGTTGGCGCGTTAGTCGGGGTATCTGTGGGAGCGTCTGTGGGGGGTGCAGTTGGTGCATCTGTGGGTGCTTCTGTTGGTTTCTCACTGGGGATGATCTTTACAACCACGCGTTCATCAACGTAGTAGCTGTCGTGATTTTCCAGCGTAGAGGAGATCAGCTCGTTTGTCTGCTTATCGTATTTGTTGCGATAGCTCTTCGAAACCGCACCGGTGGTTCCGCCTTCCAGAACCTGACCATCTACATAGCCATTGGGATTGTCGTCTTCCGGAACTTCTACATAGCGAACAGGCGGGTGCAGCCATTCAACGGTTTCGCTGATGAATTTTACATAGTAATCTCTTTCATCAGTACCTGTGACTTTTACAGTTACTTTAGAGCCGTCAGCTTGCGCCTCGATGCGTATGGGTTTGTCAGTATTATTGCGGAAACGGAAATCAATCCAGCCCCAGGAAACGGTGGCATCCGTTGAATAGGGAATATAGCTGGGCAGATATGCGTGGCAATCCCGTTCTACGATCTCAAGGTCAGCCAGTACGGTGGCATAATACAGAGCAGAGGAGACCTGGCATATGCCGCCGCCGTAGGTCATTACAAGCTCTTTTCCTACATAAGTGCCGCCGGGCTTCCAGCCGTTTTCTTTATTCCGCTCACCAAGCGCTTCGTTGTAACTAAATACCTCACCGGGCATTACGATCACATTGTTGATCTTTTCGCAGGCCAAACGCAGGTTTACATTTCTGTCTGCATTGTAGCCGGCAGAGGCAGACATTTCACCCAGAATATCCTTAAATAGATCTGCTTCAAGCATATCCTTTGTGGTTGTAGGTGTGAGGATTTTGAAGGGGATCTCAATGGTATCACCCGGCTTCGCGTCTGCTACAAGTGCTTCTGCTTCACTGGGAATAAAACCATAGCCGGTGGATTCTTCTGTGATCTGGAAGGTTTCTGAGTCTATGCTTGCCTCGATTACAGGGATGCATTCGTCGAGGTAGATCTGCTCCCAATTTAAGCTGTCCGGGGAATTTATCGGGAAGGCATATTCCATAGTCGAGAGATTATCGCCATAAGCGCATACTACTGCATCGTATAGCATATTAACATCGATATTAATGCCCGGTGTGCCGATGGTCACCGTAAGCACCTGACCTTCTTCGGGAAGGGGTGCAGTCAGATCTGCAGGAACAGTACCTGTTACCGTGTAGCTGTGCTGCTTAAGGGTGGACTGATAATGACCTGCAACTTCTTGCAGCTGCTTCATTACAGCAGACTTATTCAGACTTATAAATTTGGTAATATCAAATACTTCTGTCTTTTCAGAATCGCTGCTGTGTTTTAAAGCGGCATCCACTGCTGCTTCTACATTCATTGTGATGGCAGAAGTTTCCGGATTCAGTACGAGCGTGTGCTCGCCCACGGTAACAGTTAATTCTTTACCGATGTAATTCCGCTCAAAGGCAGCATTTACGGCTGCGATCGCATCCTTGCGCGTCTGGCCTTGTACATGTACACCGGCAACGGTTACATTTGCGTTCAGTACCTGATTGTCACGGATGTGAAGATAGATAAAGTAACCGGCAATACCGGCAACGATGCACAGCATCAAAAAGATACTGATGATGATAAAGACAGTTTTCTGCTTGCCTTTTTGATTGTGTTTCTTAGCGAACTTTCCTTGCTTTCTTTCCGCAATGGTGCGGTAGGTGCTTTCCAATTCGTCTACTTCCTTACGCTTACGCTTGTCACTTGCCAAGGGAAGCACTCCTTTCAGGGGGTTCTGGTCATATTGTATCATAAATTCTGATAAATACAAGAAAAAGGTTTGGAATTTGCCTGTTAAACTTTGACATACTTATGAAAACGGGCTATGAAAGTTTTGGATTGCTTCAGGCTGTCAACTCCGGTTGACAGCTTTAAACGCAGCGTGGGAACTTTTGCATTTGCCACAAAAAGCACTCTGGATTTATAGTCGGCATCGGCGCACAGGGCGCTGATGGCTTCGAAATCCAGGGTCTGCAGCGTAAACAGCACATCGCCGGCTTTCTGCTTGATATCGGTGATACCAAGCTTTCTTGCGTTTGCACGAAGCAGGGCGATGTCGATAAGATTCAACACGCCTCTGGGCGGCTCACCGTAACGGTCAATGATCTCATCCAGCAGATCATCCGCATCTTCTTGATTGCGGATGGCTGCCATACGACGATAAAGATCCATCCGTTCCTCACCACGCTGAACATAGCTTTTGTCCACATTGGCAGTTACATTCAGGTCGGCGGTGCAATCCGGCTCTTTTACCTTCTCGCCCTTTTGCTCCAAAACGGCTTCGTCCAAAAGCTTTAGGTACATATCATAGCCCACGGACATCATATGTCCGGATTGTTCGGCGCCTAAAAGGTTACCTGCGCCCCGGATTTCCAGATCCCGCATTGCGATTTTGAATCCGGAGCCAAATTCAGCAAAATCCCGGATGGCGGAAAGCCGCTTTTCTGCGATTTCTGTTAAATTCTTATCAGGACGGTAGGTGAAGTAAGCATAGGCATGCCGTGTGGAGCGACCTACGCGGCCACGGAGCTGATGAAGCTGGGAAAGACCGAAACGGTCAGCGTTTTCGATGATCAGGGTGTTTGCGTTGGGAATGTCAAGACCGGTTTCGATAATTGTGGTGCAGACCAAGACCTGAATGTCGCCATTTGCCATAGACTGCATCACATCGCTTAAGGCTTCCTCACCCATTTTACCGTGGGCGACAGCCACACTCAAACCGGTGATACGACGCTTGAGCGCACCGGCGCACTGGTCAATGGTCTCCACACGATTGTGTAGATAGTAAACCTGACCGCCCCGTTCCACTTCACGACGGATGGCATCATCCAAAATGGCATTGCTGTGCTCCATCACATAGGTTTGCACAGGGTAACGGTCTGACGGGGGAACTTCGATGGTGGACATATCCCGAATACCGGACAGGGCCATATTCAGGGTGCGGGGGATAGGCGTTGCCGACAGGGTAAGCACATCGACACCTTTGGAGATCTCTTTCAGGCGCTCTTTGTGGCTTACACCGAAACGCTGTTCCTCGTCCACGATCAGCAGACCCAAGTCCTTGAATTCAACGGTCTTTTGCAGCAGCTTATGCGTGCCGATGATCAGATCCACTTGACCGGCACGCAGATTTTGGAGGGTCTTCTTCTGCTGGGTAGTGGTGCGGAAACGGCTGAGCACATCGATGTTTACAGGGAAACCACGGAAACGGCTGACAGCAGTTTGATAATGCTGCTGGGCAAGCACCGTTGTGGGAACAAGGATTGCAGCCTGTTTGCCGTCCATGATCGCTTTCATAATGGCCCGCATTGCCACTTCCGTTTTGCCGAAGCCTACATCACCACACAAAAGTCGATCCATAGGTATGGGGGCTTCCATATCGTTTTTGATCTCATTTACACAGCGAAGCTGGTCGTCGGTTTCCGGATAGGGGAAATTATCTTCAAATTCCTTTTGCCAAGGCGTGTCAGCAGCAAAGGCAAAGCCTTCCTGCCGTTTTCTGGCGGCATACAGCTGGATCAGCTCCTCTGCCATATCCTTTGCTGCGCTTTTGGCTTTGGCTTTGGTCTTTTGCCATGCATCTGTGCCGATTTTATTTAGCCTGACATTGCCGTCCTCACCGCCACCAATATACTTGCTTACCATATCCAGCTGGGTGGCGGGGACAAACAGGGTGTCGCTGCCCTGGTAGGCGATCTTTACATAGTCCTTAATCGCACCGTCAATACGGATCTGCTCCATGGCAACAAACCGTCCGATACCGTAGTTCTCGTGAACGACCAGATCTCCCGGTGCAAGGTCTGTGAAGGAATTGAGTTTCTGTCGGTTGGTGGCAGTTTTCTTGGCTTTCCGCCGGGGCTCTGCCTTGGCCATAAGCTGGCCTTCAGACAGAACAGCCAGTTTGCTGTTGGGGTACTCCATGCCGAAGGGCAGTGTGCCCTCTGTCAGCAGAATTTGCCCCGGTTGGGGCATGGTGTTTAAAGGAATGGCCAGGAATGCCGATATATTTCTGCTGGAGAGCATTTCCTGCAAAAGCTCTGCTCTGCGCCGTGAACCGCACAGAACCAGAGAGGAAAAATCCATTTTCTGATAATGCTGCAGGTCGGACGCTGCTGTGTCCATACTGCCACCATAGCTGGGCAGCTGTTTGGCAGCAATAGGGTAGAGGGCTTTGGGAGGATTTTCTTCCGGATAGGATGTGCCGCCAAAGGTATCGGTGTACAGTAATGTCTTACCGGTTAGGTTTTGACAGAAATCCTCCCAGGTGAGTACATAGTCGCAATTTTCACCGGCTAAAATGCCGCTTTGCAGCATACTGTCCAGTTCCATACCCATTTCTTCTACTCGGTTGCGGGCGGCTCGATGGAGGCTGCTCTGGTCACACAGTACGAAAATGGCATCCTTTGGGATATAGTCCATCGCTGTGGCGAAATCTTTGTAGATCAGCGCCATATAGCGGTCGGATGCGCTGCCGGTAATATTATTTTCGTATTTTTCCAGATCCTTTTCCAGGGTGCGGATCAGCGCCTCGTTGAGATTCTTACGGCGCTTTTGACCTGCGATCATAGCTTTCAGATCTTTGCAAAGTCCGGTCAAACCATCGGTATGCAGGTGAGGCTGGGTCTCGCCAACGGGCAGAATAACAACGGATTCTATGTTTTGTGTGCGGCGCTGGGTATCCGGATCAAAATAGCCCATGGTATCCAGCTCATCACCAAAGAATTCTGCTCTGATGGGAGCATCGGCAGCGGGGGAGTAGATATCCAAAATGCCGCCTCTATGGGAAAATTGACCCGGGCCTTCCACCATCGCGCAATTTGTATAGCCGGAGCGGGTGAGGATCCCAATCAAGTTATCCATAGAATATTCTTTGCCTACGCAAAGGGTAAATGCAGCATCTGCAAGAACTTGAGGGGGCATTGTGCGCTGGCTCATTGCTTCCCAGGATGCAATCTGAATCTGTGTATTGCCGCTAAGCAGGTCATAAAATTGGCGCAAACGCTTTTGCTCCCAGGCTCTGGAAACTACGGCGCTATCATATAAAGTTAGCTCCCGGCTGGGAAGAACGGGGTGCTCCTTGCCGGTAAAGCACAAAAGCTCCTGCTGCAGCCGTTTGGCGGACATATCGTCCTGACAGAGGATCACGATGGGTCTGCCGGTATGGCTGGCGATACCTGCAATGATATGGCTGCGGTTGATTTGGCCGATTCCGGTAATCGCTGCAGATGCGCCGGTTTCAACAGTATTCAGGATTTCCCGGTATTCCGGCATGGCTTTTAGGGCCGATAACAGCATTTCCATATGTGTCCTCCTTTTCTCCACGTAGCAACGCGGAAAGGGGGAATATACCCCCCTTTCCGTGAATTAGACAATATTCGATTACGGATGGCTTCCGTTGAAGCGATTTGCAGCTTCATAAACGCCATTTTCGATGATGCAAAGTGCCGAACTGGCAGCGTTGCCCAGCGCAAAATCCAAAGCCTTTTGTTCAGCAGGTGTAAATCCGGAAAGCACCCAAGCGGCAAGGTCGGCATCCTTGTGGGGCTTTGCGCCCACGCCAATCTTAACTCTGGGAAATTTTTCGCTGCCCAACTGAGCAATAATGGATTTGATTCCGTTATGGCCACCGGCGCTGCCGTCACCACGGATGCGCAACCGACCTGGCTCTAAAGAGATATCATCGAAGAGCACAATGATTCGCTCCGGCGGGATCTGATAGTAAGCGGACATTTGCAGAACAGATACACCGGAAAGATTCATAAAGGTCTGGGGCTTGAGAAGATACAGCTTTTTGCCTTTATAGGTGGTTTGACCGTAAAGGCCTTGAAACTTGCCTTTGTCGATCTTGCAGCCAAGTTGCTGTGCGATCAGGTCAATGGCCATCCAGCCACAGTTGTGCCGGGTCTTGGCATATTCCTTTCCGGGGTTACCAAGTCCAACGATCAGCCAGGCATCCTTATTCTTACCAAACACGGCTTAGAACAGGTCGGCAATGGAAGTGCCGCCGTGGATGTGGGCAATAGCCCGTGCGAAGATGGGAGCAACATCCAGCATCTTGATCTTCTTGCAGGAGCAGTCAGCGGGAACGGGAATGGTGTTGTGTACCACTACTTCGTTGATCACACTCTTTTCGATCCGGTCAAATGCAGGGCCGGAAAGAACACCGTGGGTAGCGCAGGCATAAACTTCCTTTGCCCCGCCTACTTCTACCAGCGCCTGAGCAGCATTGCACAGAGAGCCGGCAGTGTCGATCATATCGTCAAACAGGATGCAGGTCTTGCCCTTAACATCACCGATGACATTCATAACTTCACATTCGTTGGCCTTCTGACGGCGCTTATCCACGATGGCAAGACCCATATGCACCTTGGATGCAAAAGCACGGGCGCGGGCGACAGAGCCGACATCGGGAGAAACAACGACGAATTCATCGTGATTGAACTTATCTTCGGGGAACTTGTCCAGATAGTACTTAACAAAAGTGGGGTTGCCCAGCAGATGATCCACAGGGATATCGAAGAAGCCCTGGATCTGTGCTGCGTGCAGGTCCATAGTCAGAACACGGTTTGCACCGGCTGCAGTGAGCATATTGGCAACAAGCTTTGCGGAGATGGGGTCACGGCTCTTGGCCTTGCGATCCTGACGGGCATAGCCAAAGTAGGGGATGACAGCGGTGATACGACCGGCGGAAGCGCGACGGCAGGCATCGATCATAACCAGCAGTTCCATCAGGTTGTCGTTAACGGGCTTGCAGGTGGATTGAACAAGGAATACGTCTGCGCCACGGACGGTTTCTTCCAGGCTGACAGATACTTCACCATCGGAGAAGGTGCGTACAACGCCCTTACCTAAGGTCAGGCCCAATTCCTTACAGATTGTTTCTGCAAAGGCGGGGTTGGAATTGCCGCAAAAGATTTTGATGTTGCCGTACGAGATCATTTTACAATACCTCACTTCATCTGTTTCTCTGTTCCTGACACGGGCCAGGTTATTTCATTGTCATTATAACATTATATACTCGTAAATTGCAAGAATGGTTTTAAAAGAATTTATAACAAAAAAACGAAAAATACTGCTCATTCCTTGTGACAAAGCACCAACGCTGAGATGTGGTTATATTTTAGTTGCGAATAAGAGAAAAATGTTGTACAATATTTACACAAAATTGGAAGAGGTGATAGCTATGGATGATAAGCAATATCTTTTGAGTGTAGTGATCCCTGTTTATAATATGAAGGGTTACCTGGAACGCTGCATTGACAGCGTGCTGTCAGATTTTTCCGATGATATGCAGATCATTCTTGTTGATGATGGCTCTCAGGATGAAAGCCCTGCGATTTGTGATCGTTATGCCCGGGAATATGAGAATATCTTCGTTATCCATCAGCAAAATGCAGGCATTTCTGCCACTCGTAATAACGGCATAAAAGCGGCAACAGGAGAATATATTTTCTTTTTAGACAGTGACGATGCTGTGCAGCCTGAGATTTTCAGCAAATTTCGGACATATATCAAAAATGTGGATAATGCACCGGATATGCTGCTGATCGATTGTGTTTTCGTTCACGATGTTACCGGGCAGGAATCTGACTTTGTATTTCCGGTTGGTTACGACAAGCTTCATAATGTTTCCGGCCAGGAGGCTTTGAAGCATTTGCTTACGGCAAAACCGAATTTTGAATGGTACTGCTGGCGATATTTCTATCGTCGTGCTTTTTTGCAGAATACCGGTTTGCAATTTCCTGTTGGGATCACCTTCGAGGATGTGCCTTGGACATCTCAGTGTCTGACTCTTGCTGAACGTGTTGACTATTTGCCGGAGGTCGGCTTGCGTTATACCAACTGCAGAAAAGGTTCTATCGTTAATTCTATGTCCTTGAAGAAGGTGCGGGACAAGCTGTATATTGCAGATGCTTCCTGCAAATTTGATAAGGAGCATATTCAGGACCCGGAACTTCTGGATATAATGCTTTCCAATCACGGTGAGTACTTTGTGGGTGCATTTCGAAATTTCTGCGACAGTATTCCGGAAGCATATCCTTATTTGAAAGAATATGCTTATCTGTGTCAATACAGTAAGACCCGTTTTGGCCGTTTTCTGTATAAGGCTATCCGGACCTTCGGCTTTGCAATTGGATCTAGGATGGCAAAAATGATGTTTTTTGTTATGGGTCTTGATAAACAGTAAAGGGTTTTGGTTATGGAAAATAAGTATTTACTGAGTGTTGTTATTCCTGTTTATAATATGGTCAAGTACCTGGAGCGTTGCGTTGACAGCGTACTCGTTGCGCAAATACCCGATATGCAGATCCTATTGATCGACGACGGATCTAAGGACGAGAGCCCTGCGATTTGCGACCGTTATGCAGCCGCGCATCCCAATGTTACGGTTATTCATCAGGAAAACAGTGGAATTTCCGTAACGCGAAATACAGGTATTGCAGCCGCTCAGGGCGAGTATATTTTCTTCCTGGATAGTGATGACCGTGTACACAGCGAAATTTTCCGCAAATTTGTTGCGTTTATGCAGGAAAAGAATTATCGGCCGGATATGATCTTCTGTAATGCAGAATTTGTTCATGTAGTCACCGACCGCCATATCCCTATGATACTGGATTTGGATCCTGCAAAGATGGATAATGTGACCGGAGAGCAGGCGGCTCTTGAAATTTTGAAAGCCATGCCGGATTTTGAGTGGCATTGCTGGCGCTATTTTTACCGCAGAGCCTACCTTTTGGATGCTGGACACCGATTCCTTGAAGGCTATTGCTACGAAGATGTAAAATGGTCTTCCCAGGTGCTTGTTCAGGCGGGCAATGTGGGATATATCCCGGATGTTTCTGTTCTTTATACCTTTGGCAGACCGGACTCCATCGTTAATTCAGTTTCACTGAGGAAGTCTACTGACAAGCTTGTAATCTGTCAGGATTGCTGCGATTTTGCGAAAAATCAAATTCGTGATCCCCAGCTGAAAGCTTTGATGCTTGCCAATAACGGTGAGCTTTACATTTCGGCTTTCCGCAATTATTGCTATGGCCTTAAAGAACTGTATCCCCGTCTGAAGGAATATGCCCATCTTTTGCAGTATAGTCAAAGCCGTTTTGGTAAACTCTTGCAGAAGCTGACGAAGCTTTTTGGTTTCCGCATTGGTAGCGGCCTTACTAAAATCGCATTTAAGATTATTGATGCACGACGCTGATAAAACCCTCCTGATACTGTCTGGTATCAGGAGGGTTTTTGTATAAAATTGTTCCATAAATTCCTATTGTGTAAAAGAAAACTGTGTGGTATAATATTTGGAAGAACTTTTGTAACAGGAGCGGGCTATGAACGATAAGATTCGTATTCAGGGAGCGCGGGAAAATAACCTGAAAAATGTTGATTTGACCATTCCCAGAGATAAGCTTGTGGTATTTACCGGCCTTTCCGGCTCCGGTAAGTCCAGCCTTGCCTTCGACACGATTTATGCAGAGGGTCAGCGCAGATATGTAGAGAGCTTAAGCTCCTATGCCCGGCAATTTTTGGGGCAGATGGATAAGCCGGATGTAGACTGCATTGAAGGACTTTCTCCTGCGATTTCCATTGATCAGAAAACAACATCCAAGAATCCCCGTTCCACCGTTGGTACAGTTACGGAGATCTATGATTATTTGCGCCTTTTATGGGCGAGAGTTGGCATTCCTCACTGTCCTGTATGCGGCAAGGAGATTCACAGGCAGACCATCGATCAGATCGTTGATCGGGTGGAAAAGCTGGGCGAGGGAACTCGTTTTATCGTGCTTTCTCCCATTGTTCGGGGTAAAAAGGGTGAGCACGTTAAAGTGTTTGAGGATGCCCGAAAATCCGGCTTTGCCAGAGTTCGAGTGGACGGCATTTTATATGACTTAAATGAGCAGATCACCTGCGAAAAGAATAAAAAGCATACCATCGAATTGGTGGTAGACCGTCTTGTGATCCGGGAAGGACAAAGACGGCGGCTTGCAGATTCCATTGAAACTGCCTGCGCCCACTCCGGTGGACTTGTGACCATTGATCTTCCTGATAAGAGTGAGGACCTGACTTTTTCTCAGAATTATGCTTGTGAGGATTGTGGCATCAGCTTATCTGAGTTGGAGCCCAGAATGTTTTCTTTCAACAATCCTGCTGGCGCTTGCCCGGATTGTACAGGACTTGGCTTCCAGCTGGTGGCGGATGCGGACCTGGTGATACCGGATAAGACGAAGTCTATTTTTGATGGTGCTATTCAAGCCAGCGGCTGGTCAAGCGCTCGCACGGATTCTATCTTCCGGATGTACTTTGAGGCCCTGGCGCAGAAATATCATTTTTCTCTTACTGTTCCATTTGAGCAGCTTTCTCCGGAAGCTAAGGATGTGATCCTGAACGGTACAAAAGGTGAAAAGCTCCGTATGACCTATAACCGTGGTAACGGTATGGGCGTTTTGGAGCAGCCTTTTGAGGGTATTTTGAATAATATCAGCCGCCGTTATCGGGAAACCCAATCGGATGCCGCCAGAAAAGAACTGGAAGAATGTATGGCAACTGCGCCGTGTCCCCGCTGCCATGGAGAGCGGCTTTCAGATATTGCCAGAGCGGTTACCGTGGGCGGTATCGGCATCATGGATTTTTGCCGTATGAGTGTGAAGGAAGGCCTTTCCTTTATGGAAAACCTACACCTGGAAGGCAATATGGCTTTGGTGGCTGAACAGATCATCCGTGAGATCAAATCCCGTTTGGAGTTCTTGGTAGATGTAGGCCTGCAGTACCTGACGCTTTCCCGGGCAGCAAGCACCTTGTCCGGTGGTGAGAGCCAGCGGATTCGTTTGGCGACTCAGATCGGCTCTTCTCTTATGGGTGTGCTTTATATCCTGGACGAGCCTTCCATTGGTTTGCACCAGCGGGATAACGATAAGCTGCTGCAGACTTTGGGCAGATTGCGAGACCTTGGCAATACCCTGATCGTTGTAGAACACGATGAAGATACTATGCGCTATGCTGATTATATCGTAGATGTCGGCCCAGGCGCGGGTAGTCACGGCGGTCAGATTGTGGCTGCCGGTACGCTGGAGGATATCCTCAATGAGCCTGCCTCTATTACCGGTCAGTACCTTTCCGGTGTTAAAAAGATTCCTGTGCCTGCAAAACGAAGAACGGGTAACGGTGGTTATTTGCGTGTTCGTGGTGCATCGGAAAATAACCTGAAAGATGTGGATGTGGATATTCCCCTTGGAACACTGACCTGTGTGACCGGTGTTTCCGGTTCCGGTAAATCCAGCCTGGTGGATCAGGTGCTGAACAGGACGCTCCTTTCTAAGCTGAACCATGCAAGAACACGCCCAGGCGCGTGCCGGTGCATTGAAGGCCTTGAGCATTTGGATAAGGTCATCGATATTGACCAAAGTCCTATTGGCAGAACACCTCGTTCCAATCCTGCCACCTATACCGGCTTGTTTAATGATATTCGTGACCTGTTTGCTTCTACTACGGATGCAAAAATGCGTGGTTACGGACCGGGTCGATTCTCCTTTAATGTGAAGGGCGGCCGGTGTGAAGCCTGTAACGGTGACGGCCTTGTGAAGATCGAAATGCATTTCCTGGCGGATGTTTATGTACCCTGCGAGGTCTGCAGAGGACAACGGTACAACCGGGAGACGCTGGAAGTGCATTATAAGGGCAAGAATATTTCTCAGGTTTTGGATATGACTGCCGAAGAAGCGGTAACATTCTTTGAGAATATTCCCAAGATTCACAATAAAGCCAAGACCCTGGTGGAAGTGGGCTTGGGATATGTAAAGCTGGGTCAATCCAGCACAACCCTTTCCGGCGGTGAAGCCCAGCGGGTAAAGCTGGCTACGGAGCTTTCCAGAGTTTCCACAGGTCGTACGATTTATATTTTAGACGAGCCTACTACGGGCCTGCACGCAGCGGATGTCCACAAGCTGATCGAAGTGCTTCAGCGTCTTGTTGAAGCGGGCAATACTGTTTTGGTTATCGAGCATAATTTGGATGTTATCAAAACAGCTGACCATATTATCGATCTTGGCCCTGAAGGCGGCGATGGCGGTGGATATATCGTTGCAGAAGGCACGCCAGAAGAAGTGGCTAAGTGCGAAGAAAGCTATACAGGTCAGTACCTGAAGCGATATCTGTAAAAAAGACCGGGCGTGCTCAGCACGCCCGGGGAGTTAAAGATATTTGTTAAATGCAGATTCGGGAAGGATATCGGAAAGCTCTAATAGTCCGTGATCGTGTCCGCCGGCATAGTCGATGTCGAAGAGGGGAGATCGGACGATGGGTTTGGCGCTGCGATTCAGCTTTACCGTCAGGGTTACCCGTGTGCCGCCTTCTGCCGGATGCTCCACAAGCACCGTACCACCGTGGGCGGTAGCAGCGCTGTGAACGATCACCATACCCAGGCCTGTGCCGAAGCGGTGGTCTTCCAGGGCAGGTTCTCTCAGGAAACGGTTAAATATATTACCGCGAATATCTTTGGCGATACCTTCTCCCGGATTAGAGATGGTAAAGTACATAAGATCGTTCTTTACTGTTAATGCGGCATCGATCACAGAGCCTGCATTGCAGAATTTAGCAGCGTTGGACACAAGGTTATATACCGCTCTTTCCAGCCGTTCTTTGTTTGCAAGGGCATAAACAGGCTGCTGCGTACTACGGAAGCGTAAGGTCAAATTGGCATTAGCTAAGAGTACTGCAGATTTATCCATTACTTCTTCAATAATGGCGGATACATTTTCTGTTATCAGGTCAGATTGGGGGTTTTCCAGGTATCTGGCTGCATCAGACATATTGCCGACCAACCGCAAAAGCTGATAGATGCCTTTGTTGATCTGGTTGATATTTTCTTGTTCCGCTTTGCTGATATCCCTGTTTTCGTTGGAAAACAGATTGTCTGTGGCCGCCAAAATGTCAGCAAGGGGAATACGCAGCTGCTGAGAGGCAAGGGCCAATGCCTGAAGCTCACTGTGGCTTGGTGCGTGTTCCATTAAAAACAGATGATAATCACCCATTGCCATAACCGTGGTATCGTATACGCAGCCCTGGGCGCACAGACTCAGGTACAGGCAGCCGTCAGAGAAGGCGCTGTATTCTTCGTGACCGGTGAGGAGAAGATCGGAAATATCTTTTCCAATTTCAAAAAAGTGGTTCTTTGCGGCTTCGTTCACATGAACGATCTTTCCGCTTTGAACGGCAAATCCGGGAAAATTAAGAAGATTCAGCATTTGCGCAATACCTTCAAATTCGGTCATATCACAGCACCCCCTTTATCTTTTATCATATAAATTCGACATTTTTCGAGTGTCTTTTCATTATTCTAACGAATATTTTTAGAAATAGCAAGTGAAATCCGTAAAATGAGGTGAAATTATGTCCATTCATGCCGGACACCGTCAAAGACTCAAGGATCGTTTTCTTCAGGAAGGATTAGACGGTTTTAATGAACTGAATGCTCTGGAGCTGTTGCTTTTTTACTGCATACCCCAGAAGGATACAAATCCTCTTGCCCATAAGCTGATAGACCATTTCGGTTCGTTTCATGCCGTACTGGAGGCCAGCCAGCAGGAATTGGAGCAGGTGGAAGGCGTTGGTCATAATATCTCCACATTCTTAACATTAATTCATCAGGTGGATCGCTATTATTACAGAAACCGCAGGAACGGAGAAGTTTATTTGCAATCCAACAATGCTTGCGCCAACTATATGGTGTCGGAATTCAGAAATAGATTCAATGAAACGGTTTATATTCTTTGCCTGGATGCGAAAAATAAAGTGCTGTGCTGCAAACAGCTGGGCGAGGGCAGCGTAAATTCTGCCGGTGTGCCCATCCGCAGAATCGTGGATATTGCAATGAAACATAATGCAACTACCGTATATCTTGCACACAATCACCCGGGCGGTACTACACGTCCTTCTACGGATGATATTGAAACAACGAAGCGTGTAGCATACGCGCTTTCCGGTGTAGATATAATTTTGGCAGATCATTTTATAGTCGTGGATAATGATTATCTTTCTATGACGAAGAACGGTTATTATCGGCCAACGGAAGGTGTCCTTTGGCGCTAATACCAGAAAAGGAGTAACATTAGTTGAAACGGTTTTTAGTTCTGCTTTTTGCTTTATTGCTGCTGTTTAGCGGCTGCAGCGCACCCGGCAGCGCGCCAAGCGCATCTTTGCAACAGGCGCTGGATGCCTTTGACACCTACAATGAGCCGTATATGGTCATTGATGGTAATATACCGGCATTTACTGATGAAGACAAGGCGCTGGATTGCTTTGAATATTATTCCGATATGGATGCCTATAACCGCTGCGGTTATGCCTTTGCTTGCGTGTGCGCCCATACTTTACCTACGGAAGAAAGGGAAAGCATTGGTCAGGTAAAGCCTACCGGTTGGCAAACGGTTAAATATGACATTGTAGACGGTAAGTATTTGTATAACCGCTGTCACCTGATCGGCTATCAGCTCAGTGCGGAGAATGCAAATCCCTACAATTTGATCACAGGTACAAGATATTTCAATGTGCAGGGTATGCTGCCTTTTGAAGATCAGGTGGCGGAATATGTGAAAGCAACCGGTAACCGGGTGCTTTATCGGGTAACGCCCGTGTTTGTTGGTATGGAAATGGTGGCCCGTGGCGTACATATGGAAGCTTGGTCTATTGAGGATAACGGCAAGGGCGTTTGCTTTTCCGTGTTTGTTTATAATAAGCAGCCGGGGATCGTGATTGATTATGTTAATGGCGACAGTCATCTTGCCGATGATGGTCTTGTGCTGGGTGATGCGGAGTATATTCTCAATACCAATTCTCACAAGTTCCATAGACCGGATTGCGCCTATGCGGCGGATATTAAAGAACAAAACCGGCAAGTCTATAAAGGAAGCCGAGATCTTTTGATTACACAGGGGTATGACCCTTGCGGCGGGTGTAAGCCATAATTTTAAAAACAGGAGGTGCTGCTCGTGGATAAGTTTAAACTGGTTTCGCCCTTTCAGGCTACCGGTGATCAGCCGGAAGCCATTAAGGCATTAGCAAATGGAATTGAATTGGGTCTTCAGGAGCAGACGCTCCTTGGTGTTACCGGTTCCGGTAAGACCTTTACTATGGCTTCTATCATTGAAAAGGTCAACCGGCCTACGCTGGTGCTTGCCCATAATAAGACCCTGGCTGCCCAGCTTTGTTCTGAATTCCGGGAATTCTTTCCGGACAATGCGGTGGAGTACTTTATTTCTTATTACGATTACTATCAGCCGGAAGCGTATATTGCCCATACGGATACCTACATTGAAAAGGACTCGGCGGTAAATGAGGAGATCGATCGGCTGCGCCACAGCGCTACATCTGCGCTTTTTGAGCGGCGGGATGTGATCGTGGTTTCCTCTGTTAGCTGTCTTTACGGCCTGGGTGACCCCATTGACTATAAATCTATGGTCATTTCCTTGCGGGTAGGGCAGGAGCGCCCGCTGGAAAGCGTACTGAAAAAGCTTACCGAGATCCGCTATGAACGCAATGATATTGATTTTTCCCGTAATAAGTTCCGCCTGCGGGGCGATACATTGGAAGTTTATCCTGCTTATTGGGCAGGGCGCGCCATTCGTGTAGAGTTCTTCGGTGATGAAATTGACCGCATTTCTGAGATCAATGCGGTTACCGGTGTGGTGGAACGGTATATTGACCATGTGGCCATTTACCCTGCAAGCCATTATGTGGCAAGCCGGGATAAGATGGAAAGGGCCATGGCGGAGATCCGCAGAGAATGCGACGAGCAGGTGGCTTGGTTCCGGGCCCACGATAAGCTTTTGGAGGCGCAAAGAATTGCCCAGCGTACCAATTATGATCTGGAAATGCTGACTGAGATCGGCTTTTGCACCGGCATTGAGAACTATTCCAGAGTTATTCAAGGAAGACAGCCGGGAACACCGCCCACAACGCTTTTGGACTATTTCCCGGATGATTTTCTCCTGTTTGTGGATGAAAGCCATGTGACCCTGCCACAGTGCAGAGCTATGTATGCTGGTGACAGAAGCCGGAAAGATGCTCTTGTGAACTACGGCTTCCGTTTGCCCTCTGCCTATGACAACAGACCTTTGAATTTTGAGGAATTTAACAGCAAGCTTAACCAGGTGGTCTATGTTTCTGCAACACCTGCAGAATATGAGCTGACCCGTTCTGCGCAAACTGTGGAGCAGGTCATCCGGCCTACAGGTCTTTTAGATCCCATTGTGGAGGTCAGGCCCATTGAGGGTCAGATCGATGATCTGATTGGTGAAATTAAGACAAGAACTGCTAAAGAAGAACGGGTTCTTGTTACGACGCTTACCAAGAAAATGGCTGAGGATCTTACTGCTTATTTGCTGCAAGCGGGCATTCGGGTGCGCTATATGCACTCTGATATTGGTGCAATGGAGCGTATGGAGATCATAAGAGACCTGCGTATGGCAAAGTTTGATGTGCTGGTGGGTATCAATTTGCTCCGTGAAGGCCTTGACCTGCCGGAAGTGAGCCTTGTTGCTATTTTGGATGCGGATAAGGAAGGCTTCCTTCGGTCGCAGACCAGCTTGATACAGACCATCGGTCGCGCAGCCAGAAATGCAGAAGGATTGGTCATTATGTATGCGGATAATATGACTGATTCTATGCGCAATGCCATTGATGAGACCAAGCGCCGCAGACAGATTCAGGATGCTTATAACAAAGCGAACGGAATCGTGCCGAAGACGATTATTAAGTCAGTGCGTGATCTGATTGAAATTTCTTCTTCTACTGCAGAGCGGAAGGGCCGCACCGGTGTGAAGATGACAAAGGCTGAAAAGGAAAAGGAAATCGCCCGTCTGGAAAAGCAGATGAAGGAAGCTGCCCGAATGATGGAATACGAGTATGCCGCAATTTTGCGAGATCAAATTATCGAGCTGCGTGGAAAATAATAAAATCTCCTGGGAATTCCCAGGCGATTTTGTTTACTTAACGGGGGATAGTTCCTCGGTTGGGATCGAGAACAGAGGCAGGCTCGAAGATGCCGGCAAACCAGCCGGAATTATAAGCCATATTAGAACCGCTGACCATCAGCCGGCCCATACGGAAATAACCGTCTTCTAAATAGGACCAGGGCATACCGTTAGAACCGCAGAAACCAAGGTAATATTTGAAACCAAGATTTTTTAAGGTGTAGAATTTATCACCGCTATAGGCAGCGTTGTTACCGCCAATATCGCTGTTTTGTGCAAATACAAATATGTCCGTCTGGCCGATAATGGGAAGGACTTCTCTTGTCCACAAGTTCATATCGGACTTGATCTGTCCTGCGCTGAGGCTACCGTAGGCCATGTTCTCGTAGGTGTAGCAGGCGATGTCGTAGCCATTGTCACGCAGCGCTTGAATCACTTTCTTTACTTCGTTGACCGCTTCATTGTAAGCATCAGTTCCAAAATGCTTGCTTGCTGCTGCGGTTGTACGGTATCCAAATAATCCGTCATAGCCTGTAATGGCAAGGATCGCCCTTGCGCCCTTATAGGAGAAGTCCGGATGCTCTTCCACAAAGGCATTCAGAATGGGAACAAGGTCATAAGCACCGGTAACAGTATTGCCTGCGGCATCCACCATTTCATTGGTAAGCTTGCCGCTTTCATCCAAAATAAGCTTGGACGCGAAGCCTGCGCCACCGCCGTCGGGGAGCTTATCTCCGTCGCTGTCGGTCATATATGTATAGTAGTTTACCTGGGTTTGCGTAAGGATCAGGGGTTTCTTTCCTTCAGGCAGATACAGCTCGTTGGCTGAAAGAACAATCTGACCGTCTTCGTTTTCCTCAGCTTTTACCACATCATCCATACTGACCAGCACATAACCATTCATATACAGCTGATTCAGGATTTTGGAGAACTCTTCTATTGTCACAAAGTTTTTGTTGTAGGATGTGCCATAGGCCCGATTGGTATAGGCGCGGCTGGGATCTGCGATCAAAACCTGGAAGGACAGATTAACGACTTTGGAAGGGTCGTCCCACAATACAAGCTGTGATTTGGTCTGAATATACTCGCTTCGCCGCTGCAGCAGCTGGGGATATTCGTCGAGATCACCGGTGAAGGTATCGATGACGGTGATGGCTCTGTCGTATTCATACTTGTCAGCAAATTGTTGGGAGATTTCCAAGAGTTCTAACGCTTCGTTATCCCAGGCTTCTTTCTGTGCCTGCTCCGCAGCGATAGATGCGTTGTATGCTTCTTCGTTAGCTTGCTTTTCCGCGGCAGCACGGACAAGGGAAGTGATCACAAAGACCATACAAAGAATGATTGCTGCGATGGCAATGATCGCAGGTAAATAGGTTTCTTTGAAAATCTGCTGTTTTGTACGCGTTCTGCGACGGGGATTTACGGGACGATCGGCGCTGTTTCTTTGTTCATCCATAGTAAACGCCACCTTTCTGCAAATAATATATAAAGTATAACGGAAGATACTGTAAATTGCAAGGTTTTTAAGTCGAAGTTTTACTGTTAGATGGTATACTTGACTTGCAGAAGATCAGGTGTTGTGTTATAATCTCCACAACAGGAGGTGATGCTATGCGTATTGGTAATATAGAAGTGGAGAATCCTTTGGCGCTTGGTCCTATGGCCGGGGTTACGGATTGGGCATTTCGTACGATTTGTGCTCAGCTTGGCGCAGGCATCACTGTTACGGAGATGGTTTCTTCCCGGGCGCTGGTCTATAAGGATAAAAAAAGCGCAGCGCTGCTCAGAAAGAACGAGGGAAGTCTGTGTGGCGCACAAATTTTTGGTAATGATCCTCAGATCATGGCAGAGGGCGCGCAGCTGGCTTTGGAGATATCCGGTTGTGATTTTTTTGATATCAATATGGGCTGCCCCATGCCGAAAATCGCCAATTCCGGTGACGGTTGCGGCCTGATGCGTACGCCGGAGCTGGCGGCAGATATCGTGCGGGCTGTGAAAAAAGCTGTTAATGTACCGGTTACCGTTAAATGCCGTTTAGGTTGGGATAAAGGCTCTATCAATGTTTTGGAATTTTCAAAACTGATGGAAGACAGCGGTGCTGATATGCTTACCGTTCACGGCAGAACAAGAAGTATGCTCTATTCCGGCGTGGCAGATTGGGATGCCATTGCCAAGGTCAAAGCCCAGCTGCATATTCCTGTCATTGCTAACGGAGATGTGATCGATGGAGAAACTGCCCGCAAATGTTTAAAGCGCACCGGCGCAGACGGCATTATGATCGGCAGAGCATCCTTTGGCGATCCCTGGGTCTTTATGCAGGCAAAGGCGGCCATGGCGGGTATGGAAATTCCGGAGCGCCCACCCTTGAAGGAGCGTATCGATGTGGCTACCCAGCAGTTCAAGCTTGCCTGTGAGGACAGGGGAGAGCATATTGCCTGCCTGGAGGCCAGAAAGCATTTTGCCTGGTATCTTCGGGGTGTTTCCCATAGTGGGTATTATAAAGAAAAAATCAGTCATATTGAAACAATGGATGATATTTTGCAGATTGCCAAAGGCATCCAGAATGATTTGAAATAATTGCATAGAATGAAATAAGCCGCCGGGTCGCACCATAGTTACGAGGTGATGGATGTGATCCGGCGGTTATTTGCGTTTATACTGGTGATCAGCTTAAGCATTATTCCTGTGAAAGCAGATGTGATCAAATGGGTGGATTTTCAGATTCCTTATGAGTCCCTTTGTTATGCTATGGAGCGGGACATTGAGACCTATGAACAGGAAAAGCATATCAGCTGGATCGAGATGCTGGCTATTGCCGGATGTCGTACCGGTGGGAAATGCCAGCTTTTTGCTGTGAAAAAGGCTTACAACGATCTAAAAACAGATAAAAGTCCGTCAGAGCTTCTTGGGAGTTTATATAAATATTACGATTATTACTATCGGGCATACGATGCTGTGCTGGGTGGTTTGTTGGGATCATATTCAATTGAAGTGGACGGAGAGAAGAAACCCACCTATGGCTTGAAAGCGTATAGCCCTATCGCATCAGGTTATGGGTACAGCCATTGCGCGGATTTTGGCAATCAACGGTCCTTTGGTTTTGCGAGAAAGCATTTGGGAAATGACCTGATGGGGGCATTGGGAACACCCATAACCGCTGTGGAGGGCGGTGTTGTAGAGGCTATGGGCTGGAATCGTTATGGCGGCTGGCGCATTGGTATCCGTTCCTACGATTCTAAAAGATACTATTATTACGCCCATTTGCAAAAGGATCATCCATTTGCAGACGGTTTGCAGGTAGGGGATAGGGTGGATGCCGGCGATCTGATCGGCTTTATGGGCAGAACCGGTTATTCAGATAAACAGAATGTGAACAACATTGAAACAGTACACTTGCATTTTGGCTTGCAGCTGGTGTTTGATGAAAGTCAAAAAGAATGTAATAGCGAGATATGGGTAGACGTGTATAATATCGTGCGTTTGCTGCATCGGCATCGCAGCAGCATCGTAAAGAAAGACGGCAAATGGCAGCGAATGTATGTTTACGAAGATCTGGATATACCAGAATTCTTAAAATAACTTGCTTTCAGAGAAGAATCGTGTTATTTTGTCCTTGTAAAGGAGCGCGATTTGGATGAAAAAGATTATTTGCATTTTAATGGCGATTTGTGTGATTGCAAGCGGTTTTGCTGCGTGTGATAATTCTCCTGAAATTGTTGCAGGAGAGAAGTATGTGCGTGGAACAGTTGCCGGAGATACCTGGACGAGCGATTGGCTTGGCCTTACCTATACTTTAACGGATGGCTTCCAGTTTACTCCTGAAGAGGAGCTGGAGTCGTTAATGGAAATCACCGCTGATACGATCTTTGAAGACGAAAACGGAGAAGCCTATGTGGATTATTCCAAGGTGGATGTCGTATATGAAATGATGGCATATCACGATGACGGCAGCAATGTGGTGGTTTCCAGCGAAATGAATATGACAGGTCTGCGGGAAAAGGAGTATATGGAATATATTCGGCTGCAGATCGTACAGGCTGCCATCGAATATGATTTTACAGAGCTTTATGATTTCCAAGTTGGAAATGTTGTAATGAAAAGAAGTGACGGCTTCACATATGCATATGGCGATCTTCTTTACCAGACCTATTTACTGCTGACTCGCGGTGACCGGATCATTTCTATTGTTGTATCTGCCCCGCAAAAGGATGCGGTAGAGAAAATTATAGCTTGCTTTGGTTAAAATGGCTTTGCCAGTGCTTCCGGCACGGGCAAAATTGTTGAAATTGCGCGGATATTCTGTTTGACAAGATAGGTCTGGTGTGTTATACTTGCAAGGATAAAAATATGTCGAGGGAGGATGCCGTAATGATGAGCGAAAGCGCAAAGTTAAAGAGCGTTGGCTGCGTTGACTGCGGTATTTCTATCGGCAAGTTGTTTGCAAATGAATTGAGCGCTGTTTCTGACCATGAATATGTTGTTTTTCCCGGCTTTTGTGATGTGCATGTGCATTTCCGTGAGCCGGGTTTTTCTTATAAAGAAACAGTGGTAAGCGGTAGTAATGCGGCTGCCCGTGGTGGCTATACGGCGGTTTGCACCATGCCGAACTTAAATCCTGTGCCGGATAGTAAGGAAAATCTGTGCAAGCAGCTTGCATTGATCGAAAATGCCAATATCCACATTTATCCCTACGGATCAATTACAGTTGGTCAGCAGGGGCGGGTACTTGCGGATATGGATGGTATGGCAGCGAATGTGATCGCTTTTTCCGATGATGGCAAGGGTGTACAAAGTGACGAACTGATGCGCCAGGCTATGCTGAAAGCAAAGAGCCTTGGTAAGATGATCGTTGCCCACTGTGAAGTTAACGAATTGCTCCGCGGCGGCTATATCCACGATGGTGAATATGCCAGCGAACACGGCCATAAGGGCATTTGCAGTGAAAGCGAATATGCACAGATCGCAAGGGATCTGAAACTGGTGGAGGAAACCGGCTGCAGCTATCATGTTTGCCATATTTCTGCCAAGGAAAGTGTAGAGCTGATTCGCCAGGCAAAGAAAAAAGGCTTGGATGTGACCTGCGAAACCGGACCGCATTATTTGCTGATGGATGACAGCGACTTGCAGGAAGATGGCCGGTTTAAAATGAATCCGCCCATTAGAGGAAAAGAAGATCGGCTTGCTCTTTTAGAGGGCATTGCCGACGGTACTATCGATATGATCGCAACGGATCATGCCCCCCACAGCAAGGAAGAAAAAAGCAAGGGGCTTGCAGGCAGCCTGTTTGGCATCGTTGGTTTGGAAACGGCATTCCCTGTTCTTTATACCAAGCTGGTAAAAACCGGTTATATCACACTGGAACGACTTGTGGAGCTTTTATCAACGAATCCGGCTAAACGCTTTGGAATTGACATAGGGGAGAGCTTCTGTGTGTGGGATCTGGATGCTGTGTATACGGTGGATCCCGAGGACTTCCTTTCCATGGGCAAGGCCACGCCTTTTGCCGGTTGGGAAGTAAACGGAATGTGTATGTTGACCGTCTGTGACGGTAAAGTAGTATATAAGAAGCAGTGAGGGAGTAACAGTTATGGCAAAGAGAACAGATATTAAGAAGATTTTGATCATTGGCTCCGGCCCTATCGTCATCGGTCAGGCTGCGGAGTTTGACAATGCAGGCACACAGGCTTGCCTTGCCTTGAAGGAAGAAGGCTATGAAGTCGTTCTGTGTAACTCCAATCCTGCTACCATTATGACAGATACTACCATCGCAGATAAGGTATATATGGAGCCTTTGACCCTGGAATATATGGCAAAGATCCTGCGTTATGAGCGTCCGGATGCCATCGTTCCCGGTATCGGCGGTCAGACAGGCCTGAACCTGGCTATGCAGCTGGAAAAGAAGGGCGTTCTCCGGGAGTGTAATGTAGAGCTGCTTGGTACAAGCAGCGAGTCTATCGAGCGTGCAGAGGATAGAGAACTGTTCAAGGAACTGTGCCAGTCCATTGGTGAGCCCACCATTCCTTCAGAAATCACTTATTCTATCGAGGAAGCCAAAGCAGCAGCTGAGCGCATTGGCTATCCTGTTGTTCTGCGTCCTGCCTTTACTCTTGGCGGTACCGGCGGCGGGTTTGCCTATAATGAAGAAGAGCTTATTGAGATCGGCCTGAATGCTTTTAAGCTTTCTCCTGTGCATCAGGTGTTGGTTGAAAAGAGTGTTAAGGGCTATAAGGAGATCGAGTTCGAGGTTATGCGGGATTCTCAGGATCACGCAATCACCATCTGTGGTATGGAGAACATCGATCCTGTAGGTGTGCATACCGGTGACTCCATCGTTGTTGCCCCCATTATGACCCTGAGCGAAAAGGATCATAAGATGCTCAACGACAGCGCTATCAAGCTGATCCGTGAGCTGAAGATCGAAGGCGGCTGCAATGTGCAGTTTGCTTTGAACCCCACTACCAGTGAATATTACCTCATCGAGGTCAACCCCAGAGTTTCCCGTTCTTCCGCCCTGGCATCCAAGGCCAGCGGCTATCCCATCGCCAGAGTAACTGCTAAGATCGCTGTGGGTATGGCATTGGAGGACATCAAGATCGCCAATACAAATGCGGCATTTGAGCCTGCGCTTGACTATGTCATCGCAAAGCTGCCACGTTTCCCCTTTGATAAGTTCTCTTCTGCAGCCAATACCCTTGGCACACAGATGAAGGCTACCGGTGAAGTGATGGGTATTGGCTCTAATTTGGAAGAGTGTTTGCTGAAGTCTGTCCGTTCTTTGGAGATTGGTGCTTGCCACTTCCATCTGCATAAGTTTGACGGCAAGTCCGATGAGGCTCTGCTTGAGTACCTGAAGGAGTTTAAGGACGACAACATCTTTGCAGTTGCTGAGCTTTTGCGCCGCGGTCACAGCATTGCCGAGCTTCACGAGGTCACCAAGATCACCGCATACTTCCTGGAAGCATTAGCCAATATTGTGGCTATGGAAAAGAAGCTTTCTGCCAATGTTAATGATCTGACTGTGCTTGCAGAGGCAAAGAAAATCGGCTTTAGTGATACCTTTATCGCCAGATTGTGGAACTGCAAGGAAATTGAGGTTTATAATCTGCGTAAGGAAAACCGGATGTTCCCTGTATACCGGATGGTGGATACCTGCCATACGGGCGCATATATTCCTTATTTCTATTCTTCCTATACCGGCGAAAACACATCTGTGCGTACGGATAAAAAGAAGATCGTTGTGTTGGGCGCTGGCCCCATTCGTATCGGCCAGGGTGTGGAATTTGACTATTCTACCGTCCATGCTGTTACTACCATTAAAAATTCCGGCTATGAAGCCATCATCATCAATAATAACCCGGAAACTGTGTCTACCGACTATACCACCGCAGACAAGCTGTACTTTGAGCCCCTGACTCCGGAAGATGTGATGAACATTATCGAGTTTGAAAAGCCTGAAGGCGTGATCGCATCTTTGGGCGGACAGACCGCTATCAATCTTGCTCAGCCTCTGATGGATAGAGGTGTGAAGATCATCGGTACGGACTGCGCTGCTATTGAGCGGGCAGAAAACCGGGATAGCTTTGAGAAGATCCTGCAGGAGCTGAACATTCCTCAGCCCCAAGGCAGAGCGGTTACCAAGATCGAGGATGGCATCGCTGCAGCGGCAATGATCGGCTATCCTGTGCTGGTGCGTCCCAGCTTTGTTTTGGGCGGCCGCGCTATGCAGATCGTTGCCAATGAGGATCAGCTGCGCCATTATCTGAAGACCGCAGTTGAAATTGACGAAGATAAGCCTGTGCTGGTGGATAAATACATCCAGGGTCGTGAGGTGGAGGTTGATGCCATCTGTGATGGCATTAATGTGTTTGTTCCCGGCATTATGGAGCTGGTAGAGCGCACCGGTGTTCACAGTGGTGACTCCATCAGTGTGTATCCTGCCTTCAGTATTTCTGATAAGGTCAAGGGTACGATCCTGCAGTATGCAAAGAAGCTGGGTCTGGGCATTGGCATCATCGGTCTTTATAACATTCAGTTCATCGTTGATAAGGATGACAATGTGTTTATTATCGAGGTCAACCCCCGTTCTTCCCGTACTGTTCCGTTCCTGAGCAAGGCTACCGGATACTCTCTGGCAGATATTGCAACCGAGGTCATTTTGGGTAAGAGCCTGAAAGAACAGGGTATTTTCGATATTTACCCCGAGGAGCGTAAGCGCTGGTATGTAAAAGTGCCTGTGTTCTCCTTTAACAAGATCCGTGGTATGGATACCTACTTGTCTCCGGAAATGAAGTCCACCGGTGAAGCTATTGGCTATGACGATAAGCTGAACCGCGCTCTTTATAAGGCGCTGCAGGCATCCGGCATTCATCTGCAGAACTACGGCACTGTGCTGGTTACCGTTGCTGATAAGGATAAGGAAGAGGCTCTGCCCCTGATTCGCAGATTCTATAACCTGGGCTTCAATATTCAGGCTACCTATGGCACTGCCATGTACCTGAAGAGCAACGGAATCCGCACCCATATTCTGCAGAAGATCAGCTCCGGCAGCGAGGAGATCCCCGAGGCGCTTCGTCAGGGTCATATTGCGTATGTGATCAATACCCGCGACCCCGGCACGGATGGCTCTGCCAATGATGGCTACCAGATCCGTAAGATTGCAACAGAAAATAATGTGACCATCTTTACTGCGCTGGATACTGTTCGTGTGCTTTTGGATGTTTTGGAAGAAACCACACTGACCATTTCCACCATTGATGCTTAATTGGGAGAAAAGATGAAACAGGGATTATTTGAGATAATTGAAAATGTACCCCTGACGGAGTCTGTTTACAAAATGACCCTTCGGGGCGATACCAGCGCTATTACTGCGCCGGGCCAGTTTGTAAATATTAAGCTGGACGGGCTTTATCTGCGCAGACCGATTTCTGTGTGTGATGTTGTAGGCAATCAGCTTACCATAATTTATAAGGTAGTTGGTAAAGGCACTGCCCAAATGGCTGCAATGCGCTCCGGCTCGTTGGATGTGCTGACTGGTTTGGGCAATGGCTATGATCTGAGCGTCAGCGGTGACCGGCCTGTGCTCCTGGGCGGCGGTGTCGGTGTTCCTCCCATGTATATGCTGGCAAAGCAATTGATCGGTCAGGGAAAGAAAGTTACTGTGATCCTTGGATTTAATACCAAGTATGAGGTGTTTTACGAGGATGCTTTCCGGGCATTGGGCGCAGAGGTTACCGTGACTACTGTAGATGGTTCTTATGGCTTAAAGGGCTTTGTAACAGATGCGCTTGCAAATGTGGAGTATACCCATTTTTATACCTGCGGCCCGGAGCCTATGCTGAAGGCTGTGTATAAGGCAACGAACACTTCCGGTCAGATGAGCTTTGAAAAGCGGATGGGCTGCGGCTTCGGCGCCTGTATGGGTTGCTCCTGCAAGACCATTACCGGCTATAAGCGGATTTGTAAGGAAGGCCCGGTTATGCGAAAGGAGGAGATCCTATGGGAAGATTAAGCGTTGATTTATGCGGAATTACGCTGGATAATCCTGTGATCCCCGCCAGTGGTACTTTTGGCTACGGCTATGAGTATGCGGAACTTTACGACATTAATTGCCTTGGTACATTTTCCTTCAAAGGTACGACCAAGGATGCTCGCTTTGGTAACCCCACACCAAGAATTGCAGAATGTACTGCCGGTATGATCAATGCGGTTGGCCTGCAAAATCCCGGTGTGGAGCAGGTGATCAGCAGGGAACTGCCTAAGCTGAAAGAATGTTTTAACAAGCCGGTTATGGCAAATGTCAGCGGATTTTCCGTGGATGATTATGCTTACACCTGTGAGCGCCTGGATAAAGAAGAGCAGGTCGGCTGGCTGGAAGTAAATGTAAGCTGCCCCAATGTGCACGGCGGCGGTATGAGCTTTGGTACAGACCCTAATGCTGCAGCAGAAGTAACCCGCGCTGTGAAGGCGGTGACCAGAAAGCCTGTGATCGTAAAGCTTTCTCCCAATGTTACGGATATCGTATCCATTGCAAAAGCTTGTGAGGATGCGGGCGCAGACGGCATCAGCCTGATCAATACCATGTTGGGTATGCGTATTGACCTGCGTACTCGCAGACCCGTGATCGCCAATAAAATGGGCGGCTTTTCCGGTTCTGCCATCTTCCCGGTGGCTGTGCGTATGGTTTATCAGGTGGCAAACGCTGTGAAAGTGCCGGTTGTGGGTATGGGCGGTGTCAGCACCGCAGAAGATGTGATCGAAATGATGCTTGCCGGCGCTACTGCTGTGGAAGTGGGCGCAGCAAATCTCGTAGATCCTTTTGTCTGTCGGGATATTATTCGGGATCTGCCCGATGTAATGGATAAATACGGAATTAAGAATTTAAGTGAGATTATAGGAGGCGTAAGATAATGGGTAAGGATGTAATTATTGCTTGTGACTTTGCCAGCGCAGAACAAACCTTTGCTTTTCTGGATAAGTTTACGGAAGAAAAGCCTTTTGTGAAGATCGGTATGGAGCTTTTCTATGCAGAAGGTCCTGCCATCGTTCGTCAGATCAAGGCAAGAGGTCACAAGATCTTTTTGGACCTGAAGCTTCACGATATTCCCAATACTGTCAAGAAGGCCATGGCTGTGCTGTCTAACCTGGATGTGGATATCTGCAATCTGCACGCAGCCGGTACTACGGCTATGATGAAGGGCGCTTTGGAAGGCCTGACCAGACCTGACGGCACCCGGCCTTTGCTGATTGCTGTTACCCAGCTTACTTCTACCGATCAGGAGAGTATGGAGCGGGATCTGCTGATCCACGAGCCTATTGATCAGGTGGTTATGCATTATGCTAAGATTGCTAAGGAAGCAGGCCTGGATGGCATCGTCTGTTCTCCTTTGGAATCCGGTAAGGTTCACGATGTGTGCGGCAAGGATTTCCTCACAGTTACTCCCGGTGTGCGTTTTGCAGATGGTGATGTAGGTGACCAGAAGCGGGTTATGACCCCGGAGCAGGCAAAGAAAATCGGCTCTGACTATATTGTTGTGGGTAGGCCCATTACGGGGGCTGCCGATCCTGTGGCTGCTTATAAGCGCTGCGTTGCAGAGTTCTGCGATTGATGGAGGTTACTATGGAAGGCTATAAAAGAGAGTTTATTCAGTTCCTGCAGAGCGCAGGTGTGCTGAAATTCGGTGATTTTACCGCTAAGAGCGGCCGTAAGATTCCTTATTTTGTTAATGCCGGAATGATCAAGACAGGTGATCAGATTACCAAGATGGGTGAGTTTTATGCAAAGGCCTACACGGACAAGTTGGGCAAGAAGAATGCCGTTCTGTATGGTCCTGCATATAAGGGCATTTCTCTGTCTATTTCTGCAGCAGTTGCATTGAGCAAAAATGGTCTTGATCTGCCTTTCTTCTTTAACCGTAAAGAAGTGAAGGATCACGGAGAGGGCGGTACTTTTGTGGGCTACGTTCCTCAGGCTGGCGAAGAGATTGTTATTATTGAGGATGTTATCACTGCCGGCACAGCCATTCGTGAGAGCATGGAAATTTTGAGCCATTTGGATGGCACAAAGGTTATTGCAACTTTCATTATGGTTGATCGTAAGGAAAAAGGTCAAACCGATAAAGGCGCAATGCAGGAGATTGAGGAACAGTTTGGATTCCCCGTGTATAGTGTTGTGGATGTCTATGACATCATCGAATACCTGGAAGAAGATCCTGCTAACGAAGAAAATGTTACCCGCATCAAGAACTACCTGGCAGTAAACGGAGCAAAAGTATGAGAAGTCTGATCGATATTACGGATTTTTCCACCCAGGAGTTGCAGGAGCTGTTGGATACAGCCTGCGATATCAGCGCAAATCCTGAAAAATATGCAGATCGCTGCCGTGGCAAAAAGCTGGCGACTTTGTTTTTTGAGCCTTCTACCCGTACCCGCTTGAGCTTTGAAGCGGCTATGATGGAGCTTGGCGGCAATGTGATCGGCTTTTCTGAGGCCAGCAGCTCTTCTGCATCCAAGGGTGAGAGTATGGCAGATACTGCCAAGATGCTTTCCTGCTATGCAGACATTATGGCCATTCGCCATCCTAAGGAAGGTGCGCCTTATGTTGCGGCAAAGAATGCAAGTATTCCTGTGATCAACGCAGGTGACGGCGGTCATTGCCATCCCACGCAGACATTGGCTGACCTGCTTACCATTTATCGGGAAAACGGTCATTTTGACGGCTTGACTGTTGGTTGCTGCGGTGACCTGAAGTACGGCAGAACGGTTCATTCTCTGCTTTCTGCGTTGACCCGCTACCAAAATGTTAAGGTGGTGCTGATCTCTCCTGAGGAGCTGCAGCTGCCTGAGTATATGAAGAAGGAAGTTTTGGAGCGCAACGGTATTTCCTATGTGGAGACTGCCTGCCTGGAAGACGCCATCCCGGAGCTGGATGTTCTTTATATGACCCGTATCCAGCGGGAGCGCTTTGACGATCCTGAAAGCTATGAGCGGCTGAAAGATAGCTATATACTTACCTGCGATAAGCTGGAAAATGCAAAATCTACTATGCGTATTTTGCATCCGCTGCCCAGAGTGAACGAAATTAGCGTCAAGGTGGATGCTGATCCCCGGGCTGCTTATTTCCGCCAGGCCCTTAACGGTAAGTATATGCGTATGGCCCTGATCCTGAAGCTTCTGAAGGAGGCACAGGAAGGCAAGCAGATGATGGAAGAGCAGGATGTTCTTGTGAATGAACTGCGCTGCGATAATGCTCGTTGCATCAGTTCTACCGAGCAGGAGCTTGACCATATTTTCCGCTGCGTTGACCCTGAAAAGGGCGAATATCGTTGCATTTATTGCGAAGCAAAGAAGTATAAAAATTCCTGAAATTTATTCCCCGGAGACCTGCCCGCAAAAGTTCCACAAAAAGCGAAAGGTTTCCGGGGAATTTCGTGTTCAACAAGCCAAAAATAACAAAATGTGTCATCGCAGTTCTTGACTTGAAAATCGTCTTGTGATAAGATTTATAGGTAAATTGGATAACTGCTTTCTGCGACTGACGGAGCAAGTGGAGTACCACGGTGGAACAGAAAGTAAACGCGGATTTTCCGCGGCCGACCGTCTGGGCGCATTGGCTTTTGCAGGCTAATTGCGCTCTTTTTTAATTTATCGCTCTACCCTAAGGAGGTCACTATGAAAAAAATCGGAATCGTAATGGGCAGCGACAGCGATCTTCCCATTGTGCAAAAGGCTATCGATACCCTCAAAGCTTTCGAAGTTCCCTATGAAGTGCACATTTATTCTGCTCACAGAACCCCCGTTGAAGCCCGGGATTTTGCCCTGAATGCCCGTGCAAATGGCTTTGGTGCAATTATTGCCGCTGCCGGTATGGCAGCCCACTTGGCAGGCGCTGTTGCGGCTAACACGACTTTGCCTGTGGTCGGTATACCCTGCAAGGGTCCTGTACTTGACGGTATGGATGCTCTGCTATCTACCGTGCAGATGCCCTCCGGTATTCCTGTTGCGACAGTTGCCATCAATGGTGCTGTCAATGCCGCTTTGCTTTGCATTCAGATGCTGGCTATTGAAGATAAAGACCTTGCCTGCAAGCTGGATGAAAAGCGCCTCAAAGATGCTGCTGCTGTCTTGGAAAAAGACCGCACCATCGCTCAGAATCTGTAATTTAAATTTTTCATATAAGGAGAATTATCATGGAAAAGAAACTTGTTTACACCGGTAAGACTAAGGACGTATTTGCGCTGCCCAACGGCAATTTTGAACTGAAGTTCAAGGATGATTGCACCGGTAAGGACGGTGTGTTTGATCCCGGCGAGAATTCTGTTGGCCTGACCATTGACGGCGTAGGTGATGTAAACCTGCGTATGTCCATCTATTTCTTCGAAAAGATCAATGCAGCCGGCATCCGCACCCACTATGTCAGCGCTGACCTGGCTAACACCACTATGGAAGTTCTCCCCGGTAAGGTGTTCGGCAAGGGCCTGGAAGTTATCTGCCGTCACAAGGCTGTGGGCAGCTTCTACAGACGCTACTCCGATTACATCGAAGAGGGCGCTGACCTGGACGAATATGTAGAGATGACCTTTAAGAACGACGAGAAGGGCGATCCTCTGGTCACCAAGGAAGGCCTGATCGCTCTGGGCGTTATGACCGATAAGCAGTACGAGGATATGAAGGCTATGACTCAGCGCATCACCCGTATTGTGGCTGATGACCTGAAGGAAAAGGGCCTGGTTATGTACGATATCAAGTTTGAGTTCGGCTACGATGCTGACGGCGAAGTGATGCTCATCGATGAGATCGCTTCCGGCAATATGCGTGTTTATAAGGACGGTCAGTATATTGATCCTATGACCCTGAGCAAGCTGTTCTTTGCTTGATTGCGTTTTGACTAGAGATAAAAGGAGTCTATAATGGGCGGATTTTTTGGAATTGTTTCCAAGCAAGACTGTATGGTAGATGTGTTTTTCGGTATTGACTACCATTCCCACCTGGGCGCTCGCCGGGGCGGTATGGCAGCCTATGATCCTGAGATCGGTTTGCAGAGAACTATCCACAATATCGAAAATTCACCTTTCCGTACGAAATTTGAAAAGATCTTTGAGCAGATGCAGGGTACTTCTGCCATCGGCTGCATCAGCGATTCTGATCCCCAGCCTATGCTGATCCGCTCCCGGATCGGTACATATGCAATCGGCACAGTTGGCGTTATCAATAATGCAGATGCCCTTATTGATCAGTACTTGACTTCCAGCGGCGGCCATTTTGATGCAATGACCGGTGGTAAAGTGAATTCTACCGAATTGGTAGCTGCCCTGATTGATCAGAAGGGTGATTTTGTTGAAGGCATTCAGTTTGCCCAAAGCGTGATCGATGGAACAGCTAATATCCTCATTTTGAAGGATAATGGCAACCTGATTGCTGCCCGCGATCGTCTGGGTCGAATTCCTGTGCAGATCGGTAAAGATGAGAATGGCTATGCCGTTTCCTTCGAACAGTTTGCTTACACGAAGCTTGGCTTTGAGCATGTGAAGGAACTGGGACCCGGTGAGATCGTGGAAGTTACTGCAGACGGCCTGACTCAGTTGGTTGCACCCGGCAAGGAAATGCGCGTTTGTGCCTTCCTTTGGAGCTACTACGGCTACCCCACATCTAACTATGAAGGCGTAAATGTGGAATGCATGCGCTACCGTAACGGTGCGGCTATTGCCGAGCGGGATATGGAGCAGGGAAGAAGTATGCAGATCGATTATGTTGGTGGTGTTCCTGACTCCGGTACGCCCCACGCTATCGGTTATGCAAACCGCAGCGGCCGTCATTTTGCCCGTGCTTTTATTAAGTACACTCCCACTTGGGCAAGAAGCTTTACTTCTGCCAAGCAGACAGACCGTAAGCGGGTAGCTAAGATGAAGCAGATCCCGGTGCACGAGCTCATCGAAGGCAAGGATCTTCTGTTTGTGGACGATTCTATCGTTCGGGGCACACAGCTGCAGGAAACCGTTGATTTCCTGTATGAAAACGGTGCAAAGAGCGTGCATATGCGTTCTGCCTGCCCTCCCATTATGTACGGTTGTAAATACCTGAATTTCTCCCGTTCTACCAGCGATATGGAACTGATCACCCGTCGTATGATCGTTGAGCTGGAAGGTGAGGAGGGCCTGAAGCATATTGATGAATATGCTGACGGAAATACTGAGCGTGGCAAGGCTATGCGTAAGGCCATTTGTGAGAAGTTTAACTTCTCTTCTTTAGGATTCCAGACTCTTGACGGTGTTATCAAGGCCATTGGCATTGAACCCTGCAAGCTTTGCACTTACTGCTGGAACGGCAAAGAATAAAGATCAAAGGAGTATGATCATGAGCGAAAAGAGTTATTCCGAGAGCTACGCCGCTGCCGGCGTGGATATTACTGCCGGTTACCGCGCAGTTGAGCTGATGAAAAAGCATATTAAGCGCACCCGCAATGAAGGCTGTTTGGACGATGTGGGCGGTTTTGGCGGCTGCTTTGGCCTGCCGATTGCCGGTATGGAAGAGCCTGTGCTGGTTTCCGGTACTGACGGCTGTGGCACCAAAGTCAAACTGGCGATCCTGATGGATAAGCACGACACCATCGGCATTGATGCTGTGGCAATGTGCGTAAATGATATCATTTGCGTTGGCGCAAAGCCTTTGTTCTTCCTGGACTATATTGCCTGCGGTAAGAACATTCCCGAAAAGATCGCTACCATTGTTGGCGGTGTTGCTGAAGGCTGCGTCCAGTCCGGCGCTGCCCTTATCGGTGGTGAGACTGCCGAGCATCCCGGTATGATGCCTGTGGAGGAATATGACCTGGCTGGTTTTGCGGTTGGTATCGTTGATAAGAAGAAGATCATCGATAACACCAAGATGAGCGCCGGTGATGTTGTGATCGCGCTGCCTTCTACCGGTATTCATTCCAATGGTTTTTCTTTGTGCCGTAAGGTCTTTGATATCGATAATAACAATCCGGAGCTTTATGTTCCCAAGGCAGAGCTGGGCGGCAAGACCACCGCTGAGGCATTGCTCGTACCTACCCGCATTTATGTAAAGCCTGTTCTGGCTTTGCTGGAGAAGGTGGCAGTTAAGGGCATCAGCCATATTACCGGCGGCGGTTTCTATGAGAATATTCCCCGCAGCATTCCCGATGGCCTTGGCGCAGTGATTGACCGCAGCGCTGTTAATGTGCTGCCCATTTTCGATCTGATCGCAAAGACCGGCAATATTCCTGAACGGGATATGTTTAACACCTATAATATGGGTGTTGGTATGAGCATCGTTGTTAGCCCCGAGGATGTGGATGCTGCTATCGAGATCCTGAAGGCTCACGGCGAGGATGCTTATGTGATCGGTAAGATCGTAGAATCCGATAATAAGATTGTCATCGAATAAGAGGTAAATACATGGGTAAAAGAATCGCGGTATTGGTATCCGGTGGTGGAACGAACCTGCAGGCGCTTATTGATGCCCAAGGCAGGGGAGAGCTTGGCGGTGGCCAGATCGTTGCCGTTATCTCCTCCAAGCACGGTGCTTATGCATTGGAGCGGGCTGCAAATGCCGGAATTGCCGGTTATGTACTGCCCCGCAAGGAGTTTTCTTCCAACCGCGCTATGACCGTTGCGCTTGTTGATATGCTGAAGGATCTGCAGATCGATCTGGTGGTGCTGGCTGGATGTATGATCATTTTTACGGAAGAATTGGTGGATGCTTACCCCAATGCCGTTATGAATGTCCATCCTGCGCTGATCCCGTCTTTTTGCGGTGAAGGCTATTACGGTTTGCGTGTTCACGAAGAAGCCCTGCGCTATGGCGTTAAGCTCACCGGTGCAACTGTGCATTTTGTCAGTGAAGAGTGTGACGGTGGCCCGATCATTGCCCAAAAAGCTGTTGAGATTCAGGAGGGCGATACCCCTGAGATCCTGCAGCGTCGTGTTATGGAAGAAGCGGAATGGAAGCTCCTGCCTCAGGCAGTTGCCCTGTTCTGTCAGGAAAAATTGGCTGTTAACGGCCGGATCGTAACGATTAAGGAGTAAAGATAATGAATGTATATGAGATCGGCTCTTTGAGCGAAAAGCTTTCTACCAATACTTATCCCGGCCGCGGTATTGTGCTTGGCATCACTCCCGACGGCAAAAGTTCTGTTGCTGCTTATTTTATTATGGGCCGCAGCGTGAATTCCCGTAACCGCATTTTTGCTTTGGAGCCTGATGGCATCCGCACAGAAGCGCACGATCCCAGCTTGATGAAGGATCCGCACCTGATCATTTATCATCCCGTTCGTGAAGCAGGCTGCGGCTTGATCGTTACCAACGGTGACCAGACGGATACCATTTGGGAGTACTTAGCTCGCGGTGAGAGCTGGGAAGCAGCCCTCCGTACCCGTATGTTTGAAGATGATGGCCCCAACTGGACACCCCGTATTTCCGGTTTGCTTGCAGGCGATGGCAGCTACAAGATGTCCATCCTGAAGGCTGCAGATCCTGAGGGCAACGCTTGCGCAAGATTCTTCTACGAATATCCTGCTACAGCAGGCTTGGGTCACTTTATCCACACCTATCTGTGTGATGGTAATCCTGTGATCCCCACCTTCCAGGGTGAGCCTGAGCGGGTTGCAATGGTCAACGATATTGATGAGATGACCAATATGCTTTGGGAAAATCTGAACGAAGCCAATAAGATCTCTCTGTTCGTTCGTTATACGGATCTTCAGACCGGTAAGTACGAACAGCGCATTTTGAATAAGCACCAGTAAAAGGAGATAGGATATGAAAGAATTTGAACTGAAATACGGCTGTAACCCCAACCAGAAGCCGGCTAAGCTTTATATGCACGACGGCAGTGAGCTGCCTTTCACTATTTTGAACGGCCGTCCCGGCTATATTAACTTTATGGATGCCCTGAACTCCTGGCAGCTGGTTAAGGAACTGAAGGCAGCTACCGGTATGGTAGCAGCTACCTCTTTTAAGCACGTTTCTCCTACCTCTGCAGCTGTTGGTAAGCCCCTGAGCGAAGACCTGAAAAAGGCCTGCTTTGTGGATGATATTCCTGAACTGGATGAAAATCCTCTTGCTTGCGCTTACGCTCGGGCCCGCGGCACGGACCGTATGTGTCCTTTTGGTGACTGGGTTGCGCTCAGTGATACCTGCGATGCTCTGACCGCCAAGCTGATCGCTCGCGAGGTCTCCGACGGCGTTATTGCTCCCGGTTATACTGAGGAAGCTTTGCAGATCCTGAAGACCAAGCGTAAGGGCAGCTACAATGTGGTTGCCGTTGATCCTGATTTTATTCCTGCTGAAACTGAAAACAAGCAGGTGTTTGGTATTACCTTCCAGCAGGGCCGTAACAACTTTAAGATCGATGAAGCTCTGCTCCAGAACATTGTTACTGATAACAAGGATCTGCCTGAGAGCGCAAAGACCGACCTGATCGTTGCCCTGATCACCCTGAAGTATACCCAGTCCAATTCTGTGTGCTTTGCTGTGGATGGACAGGCTATTGGTGTTGGTGCTGGTCAGCAGAGCCGTATCCACTGCACCCGTCTTGCTGGTTCTAAGGCAGACACCTGGTTCCTGCGTCAGCATCCCAAGACCCTGAATTTGCCTTTCCGTGAGGATCTGGGCCGTCCCAACCGGGATAATGTGATCGACGGTTATATCAATGGTAACGAAGAAGATGTCTGCGCTGACGGCATTTGGCAGAACTATTTTACCAGTCAGCCTGAGCGCTTGACTGAAGAAGATAAGAAGGCCTTCCTGGCTACCCGGCAGAATGTTGCCCTGGGCAGCGATGCGTTCTTCCCCTTTAGTGATAACATTAAGCGGGCTTATGCTTCCGGTGTAAAGTATATTGCTGAGCCCGGTGGCTCCATCCGTGACGATCTGGTAATCGACGAGTGCAATAAGAAGGGCATTGTTATGGCCTTCACCGGTATGCGTTTGTTCCACCATTAAGGCGGAGGTTTTTATGAAGATTATGGTCGTTGGTGGTGGCGGCAGAGGGCACGCCATCATCAAGAAAATTAAGCAAAACCCCAATGTAACGGAAATTTTTGCACTGCCCGGTAACGGTGGTATTGCAGCGGATGCAACCTGTGTTCCCATCGGCGCAACTAAGATCGATGAGATCGTCGCCTTTGCAAAGGAAAACAAGATTGATTATGCTGTTGTTGCGCCGGATGATCCTCTGGTTTTAGGCTGCGTGGATGCGCTGCAGGCAGAGGGAATCCCTTGCTTTGGCCCAAACGCCAATGCTGCTATCATTGAAGGCAGCAAGGTGTTTTCCAAGAACCTGATGAAAAAGTACGGTATTCCTACCGCTGCGTATGAAGTGTTTACAGATATGCAGGCAGCTCTTGCGTATTTGGAAACTGCTCCCATTCCTACGGTTATCAAGGCCGATGGCCTGGCTTTAGGCAAGGGCGTTATTATTGCGATGACCCGTCAGGAAGCCATGGATGCTGTCCGCTCTATGATGGCAGATAAGGTCTTTGGTAAGAGTGGCGACCAGATCGTTATTGAAGAATTCCTTACCGGCCCTGAGGTGTCCGTGCTGGCCTTCACAGATGGAAAGAGCCTGGTGCCTATGGTTTCCTCCATGGACCATAAGCGGGCAGGAGATAACGATACGGGCCTGAATACCGGTGGTATGGGTACGATCGCACCCAATCCTTATTATACCGATGCCGTTGCCTGGACTTGTATGGAAAAGATCTTTATGCCTACGGTCCGCGCTATGAATGCAGAGGATCGCACCTTTAAGGGCTGTTTGTATTTTGGCCTTATGATCACACCTGATGGCCCTAAGGTGATCGAGTACAACTGCCGTTTTGGCGATCCGGAAACACAGGTTGTTCTGCCTTTGCTGGAAACGGACCTTTTGACCGTGATGATGGCCACTACAAACGGCACTTTGGGTGAGCTGGATGTAAAGTTCTCCAATAAGCATGCCTGCTGTGTCATTACTGCATCTAAGGGTTACCCTGAAAAGTATGATAAGGGTTTTGAGATCACTATGACTGATGAAGCCAAAGAGGCCACCTATGTTGCCGGTGCAAAGCTGGAAGATGGTAAGCTGCTGACCAGCGGCGGCCGCGTTACCGGCACAACTGCCGTAGCTGACAGCTTGCAGGATGCGGTTAAAGAGGCTTATCGTTTGGCCGAAGGTGTTGTATTCGAAAATGCTTATCGCAGAAGTGATATCGGTCAGAAGGGTCTGGCCGCATATAAATAAGGAGGTTTTCCCCCTATGGTTTATCGCGTATATGTTGAGAAAAAGCCCGGTCAAACCCACGAGGCTGATGGCCTTTTGCGGGAGATTAAGGATTTTCTGCAGATTAGCGGTATCGAAAGTGTTCGCGTACTGAATCGCTATGACGTAGAAAATATTGATGAGGCGCTGTTCTCGTACGGTGTAAATACTGTTTTTTCTGAGCCTCAGGTGGATAACGTCACTTATGATGTTCCCATCGGTAAGATGGTGTTTGCAGTTGAGCCGCTGCCCGGTCAGTTTGACCAGCGGGCGGACTCCGCAGCCCAGTGTATTCAGATCCTGGGTCAGTGCGAGCGTCCGATCATCCGCTCTGCAAAGGTATATGTGCTGGAGGGTGACCTCAGTGAAGCAGATGTGGCTGCTGTTAAAAAGCATGTGATCAACGCTGTTGAGAGCCGGGAAGCTTCCCTGGAAAAGCCGGAGACCTTGGCTGCACAGTATGCTGCTCCTCAGAGCGTTGCAGTTGTGGACGGCTTTATCGGCTTGGATGATGCAGGACTGCGTGACCTGTTGGATACCCTGGGTCTTGCTATGGACCTGGATGACCTGAAATTCCTGCAGGCATATTTCCGTGATGAAGAAAAGCGTGACCCCACCATTACTGAAGTTCGCGTTGTAGATACTTACTGGTCTGACCATTGCCGTCACACGACTTTCTCCACCCATCTGGACCAAGTGAATATTGATGATCCTGCAGTGCAGAAGGCCTATGAGCGTTATTTGGCAGCTCGTGTAGAGGTCTATGGTGAAGAAAAGGCTGCCAAGCGGCCTCAGACTCTGATGGACATTGCCACCATTGGCGCAAAGGTGCTGAAGAAGCGTGGTTTGCTGCCTGAGCTGGATGAAAGTGAAGAAATCAACGCTTGCTCTATCCATGTAAATGCAAAGGTAAACGGTGAGGATCAGGATTGGCTGCTCATGTTCAAGAATGAGACCCATAACCATCCCACTGAAATCGAGCCTTTTGGTGGCGCAGCTACCTGTATTGGCGGCTGTATCCGTGACCCGCTGTCCGGCCGTGCTTATGTCCATCAGGCCATGCGTGTTACCGGCGCAGGTGATCCCAGAGTTTCCCTGAAGGATCCGATCCCCGGCAAGCTGCCCCAGCGTAAGCTTTGTCAGACCGCTGCCGCAGGTTATTCTTCCTACGGTAACCAAATCGGTCTCGCTACCGGTCATGTGGCTGAAATTTATCACGACGGATATGTTGCCAAGCGTTTGGAATGCGGCGCCGTTGTCGCTGCTGCACCTGCCTGCAATGTGCGTCGTGAGCGTCCTGCTGCCGGCGATGTGATCGTGCTGCTTGGCGGCCGTACCGGTCGTGACGGCATTGGCGGTGCAACCGGTTCTTCCAAGAGCCACAATATGAAGTCTTTGACCACGATGGCATCTGAAGTTCAGAAGGGTAATGCTCCTGAAGAACGGAAGATTCAGCGTTTGTTCCGTGATCCTAAGGTCACCAATCTGATCAAGCGCTGCAATGACTTTGGCGCAGGCGGTGTTTCTGTTGCCATCGGTGAGTTGGCTGAAGGCCTGCGTATCGATCTGGATGCTGTCCGCAAGAAGTATGAGGGCCTGGATGGCACTGAGCTGGCGATCTCCGAGTCTCAGGAGCGTATGGCTGTTGTGGTTGAGGCAAAGGATGCTGATGCGTTTATTGCCGCAGCTGAAGCTGAAAACCTGGAAGCCTACCGGGTCGCTGTGGTTACAGAAGAGCCCCGTATGGTAATGACCTGGAAGGGCAAGGAAATTGCCAGCCTTTCCCGTGCATTCCTGGACACCAACGGCGCTGTGAAGCATAATAATGTTTATGTTGGCAAGAAGGATCTTTCTGTTCTGAGCAAGGCTCTGTACGGTAATATCCGCGAAATGGCTGCAGACTTGAAGACTGCGAGCCAGAGAGGCCTTGTGGAGCGTTTTGACGCATCCATCGGCGCAGGCAGTGTCCTGATGCCCTTTGGCGGCACCAAGCAGCTGACTCCCAGCCAGGCTATGGCTGCTGTTCTGCCTGTGCTGCCCGGTCAGCAGACAAATCAGGCCAGCGTATTTGCCTGGGGTTGTGATCCTGACCATATGTGCGTAGATCCTTATACCGGCGCCCACGCAGCAGTTTATAATTCTGTTGCAAAGCTGGTTGCTTCCGGCGCGGATTATAAAGATGTATACCTGACGCTTCAGGAGTTCTTTGAAAAGCTGAAGAATGAGGATGTGCGTTGGGGCAAGCCTTTTGCTGCGCTTCTTGGCGCAATGGATGCCCAGCTGGAGCTGAAGGCCGCTGCCATCGGTGGTAAGGACTCTATGTCCGGTACATTCCTGGATAAGGATGTTCCCCCCACGCTTATTTCCTTTGCCATTGCTCCCATCGATAAGAATAAGGTCATCAGCCCTGAGTTTAAGGCAGCAGGCAACCCTGTTTACTTGTTTGGTGCTGCTGATGAATCGGCAGAAAGCCTGAAAAATACTTGGGATGCATTCCATGCGCTTTGCGAAAAGGGCGCTGTAAAGGCTGCCTGGGCCGTAGAACACGGCATCGGTGAAGCAGTGATGAAGATGTCCTTCGGTAATAACATTGGCTTTAAGTCCACCGAAGACCTGGCTGAAAATTGGCATCTGCCTCTTTATGGCTTTATCGTTGCTGAGCTTTCTGAGGATGTAGCAATTCCCGGTGTTATGAAGCTGGGTGTGACCACGAAGGAAGCTGCTATCGACCTGAATGGTGATGTGGCAACTGTGGAAGAGCTGTATAAGCTGAATGCTGCTACCTTGGAGGATGTATATCCCACCAAGACCACGGAAACCGATAAGCAGATCCCCAGTCTGGATTTTGCTGGTAAGGCCAACATTGCGCCTGCCGTTAAGTGCGCAAAGCCTAAGGTTTTGATCCCTGTATTCCCCGGTACAAACTGCGAGTTTGACTCCGCCCGTGCTGTTATGGCAGCAGGTGCTGAACCCGAAATCGTGGTGATCCGTAACCTGACAGCGGACGATGTCAGCCGCAGCGTGGAGCTGGTTGCTAATAAGATCGCAGAAAGCCAGATAATCTTTATTCCTGGTGGTTTCTCCGGTGGTGATGAGCCTGACGGTTCTGCTAAGTTCATTACAGCCTTCTTCCGTAATCCTGCGGTTAAGGATGCAGTTACTAAGCTGCTGGATGACCGGGATGGCCTGATGTGCGGTATTTGTAATGGTTTCCAGGCTCTTATCAAGCTTGGTTTAGTGCCTTACGGCAAGATCATTGATACCGATGAGAACTGTCCCACCTTGACCTACAATACCATTGGCCGCCACCAGAGCCGGATCGTACATACCCGTATTGCATCCACCAAGTCTCCCTGGCTGCAGCTGATGAATGTGGGCGATATCGTGAATGTTCCCATCTCCCACGGCGAGGGTCGATTCTTTGCAACGGAAGAGTTAGCATTGAAGCTGGCCGCCAACGGTCAGATCGCTACCCAGTATGTGGATCTGAACGGTAATCCCACTATGGATGCCGCATTCAATCCCAATGGTTCTTTGTTTGCAATCGAGGGCATTACCTCTCCTGATGGCCGTGTATTCGGTAAGATGGGTCACAGCGAGCGTATTGGAGCAGGTCTTTATAAGAATGTTCCTGGCCAGTACGACATTCGTATGTTTGAGTCTGCAGTTCGTTATTTTAAGTGATAGGGTAGGCAGTTATGGAAAATAAAGCTCCGCTGCATGTTCTGGTGATCGCAACCTGGTATCCCAATGGTAAAGATAAGCTGATCGGCATTTACCACAAGCATTTCTGCCAGGCACTTGCACAGAACAATGTAAAAGTGAATATGCTTCATGTGGACAGACAGGCAATTTCCAAACTGCCGAAATATCCGTTTATGAAGAAGCATTATACGGAGGAATGTGAGGGTTACACCGTGTATTTTCAGCGGATGCTGAACATTTCCCGTATAAGCTTTGATTGGCAGATCCGCTCTTATGTGAAGCATTTCGAAAAGCTGTATCGCCGCTATGAAGCGATCAACGGTAAGCCGGACGTTATCCATGCGCAGGTAACTGTGCCTGCCGGATATGCCGCTTGTGTTTTGGCAAAGAAGATCGGTGTTCCGGTTGTTATTACAGAGCATAGCTCTTATTTCGAGCGGTTTATGACCGGTAGAGAAGGAAAGTATGCAAAGTATGTTCTGGAAAATGCTGCCGCTGTTTCTTGTGTGGGCAAGTATATGCAAAATATCTATGAGCAGAAATATAATGTTCGGGCTGAACTTCTTCCCAACATCGTAAATTGCTCTGCGTATACTGCGCCAAAACAAAAAGCTGATGATGGTAAGCTGCATTTTGTTACTGTCAGCGCCCTTCGGGATGGAAAACGCATAGAGTTTGCTGTTCAGGCGTTAAAGCACTTAAAGGATACAAATGCCATTGGGCCCTTTGATTATACAGTTGTGGGCGATGGCTATTGGGCAGACCGCTATAAGGCAGCTGTGACGGAAATGGGTATGGATGACTATGTGCAGTTTGTTGGCCGTAAGACGACCCAGGAGATTGCCCAGATCCTTTCCGGTGCAGATATGCTTTTGATCCCTTCGGACGTGGAAACCTTTTGCATCCCTGCGGTAGAAGCGCTTGCTGCCGGTGTGCCGGTAGTGAGCACCCGCTGCGGAGGACCGGAAGGCTATCTGAATGCGGATTGTTCTGAACTTTGCGATGTGGATAATCCGATCAGTATGGCTGAAGCTATTTTGAAAATGGCAGGCCGTTTAGCGGATCTGGACGAGAATAAGATCCGTCAGACGGCAAAGCAGTTTGATGGAGATTCCGTCGCAGAAAAAGCGAAATCAATCTATTTGTCTGTTCTTTAATATAAAAGTAGGAGGCCATTGGCCTCCTGCTTTTTATATTAGATTTTCAATTATAGGGATAATTGTTAACAGGCCGTCTTTATCTTCCTGCGTAAAGCGACCGGGAAGGGGAGAGTCGATATCCAAAACACCTACAACCTCGCCACCTTTATGAATGGGCAATACGATCTCAGAACGGGATGCGCCGTCGCAGGCAATATGACCGGGAAATGCGTGGACATCCGGTACCAGCTGGACTTCGTCCTTTTCTACTGCTGTGCCGCAAACACCTTTTCCTACAGCGATCTCCACGCAGGCAACTTTACCCTGGAACGGGCCGAGAACAAGCTTTCCGTTATGCATCATATAGAATCCGACCCAGTTGATATCCGGCATTGCTTGATTTAGCAGTGCTGAGATATTTGAAAGGTTGGCAATGGGATGCGGGATATCCTCAGTAATTGCAAGGAGTTGATCCTTGATAATTGCATATAATTCTGTTTTGCTTTGCGGATAATCGTATTTAATTTGCTCCATATATTACACCTCATATTTTGGCTGTATATATATTACAACTATATAATTTCTGTGTCAATATAGTGATTTTTGCAAGTAAGGGATTTCTTATGATCATTCGATTCCCCCCGTCTAAATACTATACTAACAATAAAAGCCACCCATAGGGTGGCTTTTATTATTGGTGGAGCCGAGGGGAATCGAACCCCTGTCCGAAAGCAACTTGGAAGGAACTTCTCCGGGCGCAGTTTGTTATTTACATTCCCTCAACCTGGCGGGAACAAACACCCTACAGGAATCAGTAGCTTCATGATGCGTGGTGCGGGCAAAGCTTACCGCACGCACGTTCTCCACTTAGATCACACCCGAGCCCGGCTCGTGGACCTTCCGGGGCGGATGGGCGCCTAATTAGGCAGCCAGAGCAACAGTATTGTTGTCAGTTAAATTTAAAAAGTACCCATTTTATCGTGGTTAGGCGCCACGGCCCGCTATTCCAGCCTCACTACCCCCGTCGAAACCAGTACGGCCCCGTATAAAGGAGATAGGGGATGGCCGGGGCTGCGGTGCAGCCCCGGGAAAACACTTAATAACGACCGTAGGGGTCAGGGAGCTTGTTGGGTTCAGGATAGCTCTCACCGTGGGTATCCACAGTGATAGAAGCAATCTTCTGTTCTTCTACAGGGCGGTCATTAGGACCGGTCTTTGTAGCGGCAATGGCATCCACTACATCCATGCCGGAGGTCACCTTACCGAAGGCAGCATACTGGCCATCCAGGTGCTTGGCGTCCTGATGCATAATAAAGAACTGGCTGCCGGCAGAATTGGGGCTGGAGGAACGGGCCATAGACAGCACACCCCGCTTGTGGCGCAGGTCGTTGCGAATGCCGTTGAAGAAAAACTCGCCTTTGATGCAGTAGCCAGGGCCACCCATACCGGTGCCATCAGGGCAGCCGCCCTGGATCATAAAGCCGGGGATGACCCGATGGAAGATCAAGCCATCATAATAGTTATGATTGGCAAGGTCAATGAAGTTGTAGACACTCTGGGGAGCGGTTTCGGGATACAGCTCGCCTTCAATAACGCCGCCGTTTGCCATAGTGATCTTAAAAGTGGGATTCATATTTAGTACCTCTCTTTCATAGCCCGGTCGATCTGACGCTTAGCGTCCCGTTCAGCCGCGGCCTGTCTTTTGTCATAAAGCTTTTTACCTTTGCAAAGTCCTATGTTTACCTTCACCAGACTGCCCTTAAAATATACGGAAAGGGGAATAAGGGAATAACCGTCCTGTTTGACCTTGCCGAATAAGCGCATGATCTCTCGCTTGTGCATCAGCAGTCTTCGCGGGCGCCTGGGGTCCGGATTAAAGCGGTTGCCGTGATCATAAGGGGAGATGTGCATTTGGTTGAGGAGCATTTGTCCGTCTTTGATGCCGCACCAGGCATCCTTCAGGTTTAGCGTACCCTGGCGGATGGATTTTACTTCTGTGCCCCGAAGTTCGATGCCGGCCTCCATTTCTTCTTCTACAAAATATTCGTGGTAGGCCTCCCGATTACGGGCCATGACTTTAATGCCTTGCTTTTCCACCTTGTGATCACCTCCTGACCGTAACAATTATAGCATATATGTCAAGGTATAACCTTGCCAAAGATTATTCAAACAAAAATTTATAAAGATCTGCGGTGTTTGTAAATGCGTAGTTGCAAAGTGCTGTCATTTCTTCGGTTATTTCCGGGTAATCCTTTCGTCCCCATCCGGCAAAAGCGATGGGCACATTGACACTACTGGCCATTTCCCAGGCCGGTTTCATATCATCTATTACCAGCAGCTGCTCTGGCTTCAGATCATATTTTTCCATGATCTGCAGCAGGGGATAAGGATTGGGTTTGCGCTGATGTTCCGGGTAATCCCATCCGTAAATGTCATTCGGTTGCAGACCGATATGGGCAGCATAATCCCGGGTGATATTTTCGTTGCAGGAATGGGATACCACACAAACAAGACCTCCCTCGGCTTTTTGCCGGTGGATCAGCTCCCGGATGCCGGGATATGGGTCGGGAATGTGGGTTTTGATATAGGCTTGCCATCCTAAATACTCATCCAGCATTTCCTGTTCTGTAAAGCCGTATTTCTCCCGGCACATCTGTGCAAAGCCCAGATGATAACAGCCTTCAGTATATTCCTGTAAGGTGATTTTTTCTCCCGGACGGAATTGATCCAGGATATAGCAAAAGAAGGGGTAATTAACGGTGGCTTCACTTTGCACCACAGTGTCATCGTGATCCAGCACAAGACAAGGGAATTTCAGCATAGGCAGCTCCTTGGATTTTTTTATATTATATCAAATGGAAAGATGCAAGGCAACCATGAAATTCCTCTTGCTTTATAGAACAAATGTGCTATAATAAAAACAGAAAGAAGGAAAGGCAGGTGAGCAGCGTTGGATAATATTTGTCCGGTGGATGTGATTTCTTTTTGCAGCGCCGATGGAGAACTGCGCCCTTTAAGAGTGCGTATGGAAGATAATGCCCATCAGCTGCTGCGCCTGGATATTGATGAGATCATCAGCAGTAAGAAGATCCAGTATGTGGGTATTGAAGCAACGGTGTTTTTATGCCGCGCCACAGTAAATGAAAAACAATGGATATTTGAACTGAAGTATACTTTGCGGACGCATCGCTGGAGCTTTTTGCGGAGGGTGTGCTGATGGAAGACAGAGTGATTTTTCATGTGGATGCCAATAGCGCCTTTTTGTCCTGGTCAGCGGTTTATCGGCTGAAAGTGTTGGGAGAAACGGTGGATCTGCGGCAGATTCCGTCGGTAGTTGCCGGGGATAAGGAATCCCGGCATAGCATTATTTTGGCCAGAAGTGGCCCGGCCAAGAAGCTTGGTATCCAAACGGGAGAGCCGCTTTTTCAGGCATTGGAAAAATGTCCTGATCTGGTAGTAGTGCCGCCGGATTATCCTTTATATGTCGAGGCTTCCCGGCATTTTGTGGAGATTATGCGCCGCTTCAGTCCTGCTGTGGAGCAGTATTCCATTGATGAAGCCTGGGTGGATATGACCGGCACGCGGCGGCTGCACGGAGATCCCCGTGTAGCTGCGGAAACCATGCGAAAGACCATTTTGGAAGAATTGGGTTTTACGGTTAACATTGGTATTTCCACCAATAAGCTTTTGGCAAAAATGGCCGGTGACTTTGAAAAGCCCAATAAAGTGCATACTCTGTTTCCGGAAGAAATTGAAACAAAAATGTGGCCGCTACCGGTGCGGGATCTGTTTTTAGTAGGCCCGGCAACGGAACGGAAATTAAAGCTTTATGGCATTTATACCATTGGGCAGCTGGCGGGTGCAGATGTGGCAGTTTTACGGAAGCGGCTGGGAAAACACGGAGAGACGATCCGGCATTTTGCCAACGGGCGCAGTGCAGATGCGGTTTGCCCTCAACCGCAGGAGAATAAAGGGTATGGCAACTCTGTTACAACGGCCCAGGATGTGACAAGTACACCGCATGCCCATCAGGTGCTTTTGAGCCTGTGTGAAACGGTGGCTGCCCGTATGCGTAAGGACGGAAAATGCGGCAGCTGTGTGTCTGTGCATATTCGCACTTTTGAATTTCAGCACGCATCCCATCAAAGAAAGCTACTGGGCAGCACAAATCTCACAGCGCAGATTTTTGAAAGTGCTTGTGAGGTTTTTGATGAGCTTTGGGATGGTGTTACACCTTTGCGGCAGCTTGGGGTGCAGATGACCCAGCTATCCAATGAACCCTATCAGCAATATGATCTTTTTTCTGGGGTTTCAGCTAAGCAGTATGAACGAAAGCTGCGGTTGGATGAAACTGTGGACAGTTTGCGGGATAAGTACGGCGAAGATATTATTCGTCGTGCCAAGTTTGCCCAAGATCCGGAGGGGCATATGTCCGGCGGATTGGATAGGGCCCGGCGCACCGGTGTTACAAAACCTGTCCCGGATGAATTTTAGTTCTTTTCAAAAACCTATCTTTGCGTTATAATTTAAAAAAGAGGTGAGACGCATGGATATCGTGAAGTTTTATCGGGGTGATACCAACCCACCGAAAACCACACAGGGCGCGCATTTGGGTGCCAATGTGATACTGACCTGCCAGGGGAAGCTGCTTCTTGAAAAACGCAGAGATTGTGACCTGTGGGGTCTTCCCGGCGGCGGTGTGAAGCGTCAGGAAACACCGGTGCAGGCGATTGCCCGGGAAATATATGAGGAACTAGGCTTGCGGGTGCGTCCGGAGAGATTTGAGAAATTGGGTGTCTACGGTGAGCCGGGGCGGATCGCAGCATATAAAGACGGCAGCATCTGGCGTATGGTGGTCGTTGTGTTTGCGCTGGAGCTTCCGGAAATTCCGCAAATCGTATTGAGTGAAGAATCCAGGGATATGCGTTTTTTCACGAAGGAAGAATTGAAAGGTGTTCCCATCGTGGTGACCCATAGTGATATTGTTGAAGATCATTTTATAAATAAAAGCGGTCAGGCATGAGCCTGACCGCTTATTTTTTAATGTTTTCTCTGTTTCCAGACAGACCATAGACGAACAAGGGTAGATATGAGCAGAATGCCGATTGCCAATGCACCGGCGATGGAAACGGTTTCCATTCCCTTGCTGGAAAATAAGTCCATATTTCCGTTTACAATTGCGTGGGTGGTGTAGTAAACACCAGCGCCAGGGAGCAAGGGGAAAATGGAGATCACCAAATAGGAAATGGCGGGGTATTTTCTGATTCGTGCCATTGTTTCTGCGTAGATTGCAGCAAAGATCGCCGCGATCAGACTGGATACGGCAACATCGTGGCCTAACTCAAACGTAATTCCGTAAACGGCCCATGTCAACGCACCGCCAAGTGCACACAGTAAAGCGCCGGGGAAACGGACATTGTAAATGAAAGCAAAACCTGTTCCGGCAATCAGGCTGACCAGCACCTGAATGTATAGAGGATGGGAAAGCGCGGGCAGTCTGGGAACTGCAGTAAACAGGATATTTGAAATATTATATGCAGAGCCGGTACCAAGGGCAATTGCAACAGCAATCAGCACCACCTGAACGATGCGATTCGTACCGGAATTTGTATCTCCATAGATGATATCCCGCATGGCATTGGTAAACAAAAGGCCGGGAACAAGGATCATCAGCGCTCCAATAATGGAGGTATCCGGATTACCAACAATGTTGAGTGCTGCAGCAGCATAGGCAGTTAAAGACATAGCAAAGGCGGAGAAGATGGTAGCAAAGAAATCATTTACTTTCAGCGAATCAGTAAAACGGCTGACAAGGCCGATTATTATGCCACACAAGCCACCAAGCAGGCCTTCGGTAATGGTTCCGCCAAAAAAGACGGACCAGGCTGCTGCGCCAATAAAATGACCGAGAAGATAGAAGAACAAGGAATAGTGTACGCGTCCTTCTGTGGTCTGCTTTAGCCAAACCATTGCAGTTTCCGGTTCCGGCTTTTCAGCGCAGATCCTGCGACTGAGGTTGCTGTATCGCTCCACAGAGTCCAGGTCTGTACCGTGATGACCGACACGGCGCATTCTTGTCATAGGCTTACCTTCGGCCGTTTCTATGCTGATGGTTATACAATTCGGTATGGCAAAGATCTCTGCCTGAATGTTATAGGCGGCCATAACGCGGTTCGCGGTTTCTTCGATACGAAATGTTTCTGCGCCGCACATCGCTAATTTGTAGGAAAGCTCTGCGGTCATATCCAGTAAGGTATTATAATCCATAGTTTTACCTCTTTACAGGGAAAGATTGCCGCAGAATATCTGCGGCAATCCGGATTTACTTTCTGACAAACAGCACACCCAATGTGCCGGGGCCACAGTGGCAGGAAACGGTACAGCCTGCGACGGTGTTGTAGATGTTCTCGAAATCGCCATAGGCGGCTACAGCATCGGCAACGGCCTTTTCGCACTCGTCGTCAACGCTGGTGCGGGTGACGAACAAAGTGTTCTTCTGCAGGTCGTCACGGCCACTCAAACGGTCCTTAACATAGGCTGCGAGACACTTGGAATAGCTGCCGCGGTATTTCTTAACCACACCCATTTTGCCGTCCTTCACCTCGATGCAAGGCTTCAGATTCAGCAGGTTTGCACCCAAAGCAGCAGCGGCAGAGCAGCGGCCACCCTTGACCATATATTTGAGCTGATCCAGCAGGAAGCTGGCTTCGACCTTGGGAACAAAGGCATTCAGCTCATCAGCGATCTGCTGCAAAGAATTGCAGCTTTCAGCCAGTTCACAGGCCTTCAGAACCACAAGTCCCTGACCGGTGGAGAGGTTGGCGGAGTCGATGCAGACGACATTGTCAAATTCGTCAGCAGCGAGGCGCGCATTCTGATGGCAGGAAGAGAAACCGGAACCGATGTTAATATGCACGATGCCGTCGTAGTCGTTTGCGTATTTGGAAAAATACTGGGTATAGTCATCCATATTCAGCGCTGTGGTGGAGCAAAGGTCGCCGCCGTTTGCCACGTGCTGGAAGATCTCGGCAGGTGTGATTGTAACGCCATCTTCGAAAGCTTCGCCACCCTTTACTACTACGAGGGGTAAAAGACCAATGTCATATTTATCCAAAAGTTCTTTGGAAAGATCACAGGTGCTGTCAGATGTGATTTTAATTTTCATTGTTTTTCTCCTTTTAATACTCATGTATATGAGGGGATATGTTTACTTGAAATTTAGAAAACATATGGTAAAATAATAGCATAAAGAGTAGATTCTGTCAACGGTTGACATATTTGGAGGGCTCCATGAAGGTTAGATTTACAGTAACCGGGATGATATGCGCGGCTTGCTCTGCCCGTGTGGAAAAGGTTACAAGAGCTGTTCCTGGTGTACTGCGAGCGGATGTGAATTTGCTTGCAGGGACGATGGACGTTGTGGTAGAGGATGCATCTGCCTATGCACTGATCGAAGAGGCAGTTGCAAAAGCTGGCTACCGTGCATTTATTCCCAATGAGAAATCGGCACCTAAAGCGGCCCGTGCGGATACAGACAATTTTAAGACACGCGTTATTGTATCTGCGATCTTTTTGATAATCCTAATGTATTTTACAATGGGACATATGCTGCATTTGCCGCTGCCTGCGTGGTATTGCGGTCAGCAGAATGCGCTTGTTGCTGCTTTTTTGCAGCTTTGCCTTGCGTTGCCTGTGGTATATCTTAACAGGGTATATTATTTGAATGGTATTAAGGCGCTATTCCACCGCGCACCGAACATGGACAGCTTGATTGCTGTAGGCTCCGGTGCTGCGCTTGTCTACGGTATAGCGGCTATCTTCAGAATGGCCTATGCTATAGGTAACGGGTATTGGGACATTGTTGATATGTACAGCGGAAATCTTTATTTTGAATCCGCCGCGATGATCCTGACGCTGATAACAGTAGGTAAGTTTATGGAATCCCGGGCAAAGGGAAAAGCCGGTGATGCGGTCAGGAAGTTAATGGATCTGCGGCCGGAAACTGCCGTTGTGATTCGCAACGGAGAGCAAGTGGCAATTCCCGTCGATCAAGTGATTGTATGTGACAGAGTGGTCGTTCGTTCCGGTGACCGGATCGCTGTGGACGGTGTGATCGTCAGCGGTCACGGTACATTGGATCAGAGCGCTATTACCGGTGAAAGCGTGCCTGTTAATAGATGCGAAGGAGAACAAGTAATTGCTGCCACTGTATGCACAGAAGGCTACTTTGAATACATTGCCCAAAAGGTTGGGCAGGACACCACACTTTCTCAAATCATACGGATGGTGGAAGAAGCGGGCGGCTCAAAAGCACCCATTGCCCGCCTTGCTGATAAAGTGGCCGGTATTTTTGTGCCTGTTGTAATGCTGATCGCAGTTATTACCTTTGGCATATGGATGATCGCTGGCTTTGGCGTGGAATTTGCGCTTAACTGCTCGATCTGTGTTTTGGTCATTTCCTGTCCCTGCGCCCTTGGTCTTGCTACACCGGTGGCAATAATGGTTGGCACAGGTAGGGGAGCGGCTATGGGTGTTCTGTTTAAGAATGCGCAGGCTTTGGAAAATCTGTATAAGGCTGATACAGTTGTTCTGGATAAGACAGGAACCCTTACAGAGGGAAAACCTCAGGTTACCGGTATTATTCCGGTTGCCGTTTCCGGTGATCGCTTGCTTGCGATCGCGGCTGCGTTGGAAACAAGATCGGAGCATCCTTTTGCAAAAGCAGTCATGCAGAAGGCTGCGAAAATCGATGTTCCGGAATGTGATGATTTTTCTGTGCTGCCCGGCAGAGGCGTAAGCGGCATTGTCGACGGTGTGCACTATTTTGGCGGCAACCGTGCGCTGATGGATGCTATTGGAGCGAATGTTCCTGATTTTGCTGAACTTACGAATAGCGGCAATACACCATTATACTTTGCTGATGAAGCCGGTGCTTATCTCGGCGCGATTATTACAGCGGATGTATTAAAGGAGGATTCTGCGGAGGCGGTTCATAGGCTGCAGGCACAGGGTATGCAGGTTATTATGCTCACGGGTGATAATCAGGCCACTGCGATGGCGATTGGAAATGCTGCAGGTATTGACCGCGTAATTGCAGATGTGCTTCCCGGTGATAAAGATAGTGTTATTCAGGCCCTTCGTCAAGAGGGAAAGTCTGTAATTATGGTGGGCGACGGCATCAACGATGCGCTTGCTTTGGTGAATGCTGATGTGGGTATTGCCATAGGAACAGGAACGGATATCGCAATGGAATCTGCGGATATTGTTTTAATGCAAGGCAACTTGTCGGTGCTTGTTGATGCAGTGCGCTTAAGTAAGGCTACCATAACCAATATAAAACAAAATCTGTTTTGGGCTTTCTTCTATAATGCACTGGGTATTCCTTTGGCGGCAGGATTGTTTTATCCGATTTTCGGTTTATTGTTAAGCCCTATGATTGGCGCTGCGGCTATGAGCTTTAGTTCTTTTTTCGTGGTAACAAATGCGTTGCGGCTGCGCTTATTTAATCCTGCAGCACACAGCATTGACCCTATCTCAAAATCTGTTCAGGAGGTAAAGGCAATGGAAACCGTAATTTATGTTGATGGAATGATGTGCAAGCATTGTAAGGCCCATGTGGAGGCTGCTTGCAAGGGCGTTCCCGGTACGGAGGATGCAGTTGTAGACCTGGAAAAGAAATGTGTAACTGTAACCGGTCAAAGCGATGTGGATGCACTGAAAAAGGCTATTACAGAAGCCGGCTATGATGTAATTGCGTAAGGGTTGCGGAATATTGTCCGTTTTATCGTACAATTATTAGTGTATATATGTATCACAGAAGGAGTGATGCATATGTACACAATTTGCAATATTCAAGGACATTTTCAGGTTTATGATCACAATGGAAGATTTCTGTTCTCCGCGGATAATCAGCGGGAACTCAGAGAGGAATTGGATGCATATGAGGAATCTGCGGCTTGATATCTGCTATGACGGCAGTCGTTATAAGGGTTGGCAACGCTTAAGCGCAACACAAAACTCTATACAGGAGAAGCTGGAGACGACCTTGTCAAGGATCTTATCCGAGCCTATTGAGATCAGTGGCAGCGGTCGCACCGATGCAGGCACCCATGCCAAAGGACAGGTTGCGAATTTCCACTGCAACAGCACGATGCCGGAGGAGCAGATCCTGGATGCACTTCGCAGGTATTTACCGGAGGATATCGGCATATATTCCTGCAGGAGCGTGTCCCCGCGTTTTCACGCACGGCTGAATGCCAAAACGAAAACTTATTGCTATCGAGTATGGAACAGTTCTGCGCCTTGTGTGTTTGAGCGCAAGTACGTTCATATTGATGCGCGTAATTTTGATGTAGCGCTTATGGCGCAAGCGGCCCAGGATTTTATTGGTACTCATGATTTTGGCGCATTCTGCGCCCATAAGAGCAATAAATCTACACAGCGGCACATCCATAGCTTTAAAGTGGAACGCGTTGGCGATGAGATCCGCTTTACCGTTACCGGTAACGGCTTTTTGCATCATATGGTGCGTATTATGGTGGGTACTTTGCTGGAGATCGGCAGTGGTGATCGCCCGGCAGATGATATTCCGCGTCTGTATACACAAAATCGCGCGGATGCCGGTGCTTTAATTCCTGCATGCGGGTTATGCTTAATGGAGGTAACATATTGAACATTCAGATATTCGGTAAGGGTAAGTGCTTTCATACGAAAAAAGCGGAGCGTTATTTTAAAGAAAGAAGGATCTCCTATCAATATGTGGACCTTTTGCGATATGGTCTTTCCGGAAAAGAGTTCGACAGCGTTTTGCGGGCTGTGGGCGGTATTGACAATCTGATCGATTGGGATTCTAAGTCTCCGGATGTGACCCTGATGCGCTATATGGAAGACAAAATTGCAAAGGAAGATAAAGTCTTTGATAATCCATCTTTGATGCGTACACCAATTGTACGCAACGGAAAAATGGCCACTGTTGGCTATTGCCCGGATGAATGGGCAAAATGGTAAATAACACAAAAGCAGTTCTCCTGTGGAGAACTGCTTTTTGTTTTTAGAATTTTAATTTGGTGGTATGCATATGGAGCAAATTCTTGAAAAAGTAAATGGGATCGTATGGGGGTTACCAACGATTTTACTGATCGTTGGTGTTGGCTTGCTGATCACCTTTAAGACCGGGCTCGTTCAGTTTGTAATGCTGCCACAGGCAATCAGGGATTTTGTACGCCGTTTTCGAAAAAGCGACAGCCGGAATGATACATCTGCTTATCGAGCCTTATGTACAGCTTTGGCAGCAACTGTGGGCACAGGTAATATTGCCGGTGTTGCAGGTGCGATTTGCCTGGGCGGACCCGGAGCGATTTTCTGGATGTGGGTCTGCGGTTTTATCGGGATGGCGACTAAATATGCTGAAGCGGCGCTTGCGGTGCGTTACAGGCAGAAGAATAGTGCCGGTGAGTATATCGGTGGGCCGATGTATATGATCAAAAGGGGATTGCCAGCTCGCTATGGATGGCTTGCTTATGCATATTGTTTTTTTGGTGTTGTTGCGGCTTTCGGCGTGGGAAATGCTACCCAAGTCAATGCAGTTATTGGGGGTATTAACAGCGTTTTAGTAGCATTGGGCGGACAGCGAAGCCGTATAATTGATATGGTGATCGCAGCGCTATTGTGCGTGATCGTTGGGCTTGTATTATTTGGTGGCGCAAAGCGGATTGGTAGAATAGCAGAGGGGATCGTTCCCTTTGCGGCAATGCTTTATATTCTGCTTTGCTTGGGTGTGATTTTGCTTCGGTTAGATTATATTCCTGCGGCTATTGCACAAATATTTACTGGCGCATTTACTCCCAGAAGCGTCACTGGAGGCGTGGTTGGCTCTGCTTTTATTGCTTTGCGATTGGGGGCATCACGGGGCGTGTTTACCAATGAAGCCGGTATGGGAACGGCATCCATCGCGCACGCAGCTGCTCAGGTGGAGCACCCTTGTCGACAGGGATTGATGGGCATTATGGAAGTGTTTATCGATACGATCCTGATATGCACACTGACAGCGCTTTGTATTCTTTGCAGCGGTATTTCCATCCCGTATTCTTTTGACGCCGGAGTGAACCTGACGATTGCCGCTTTTTCTGAGGTTTATGGAACATGGATCAGTATTCCACTTTCGGTTTGTCTTTGTGCTTTTGCACTTGCCACCATATTCGGTTGGGGGTTATACGGCATACGCTGCGCGCAGTTTTTATTTGGTGATAAGGTTTGGAGACCTTTTTCGACGCTGCAAGTGGCAACGGTTATGCTGGGCGCATTTTTGGGAACAGGCACAGTTTGGCTGTTAGCTGAATCTGTAAATGCATTGATGGCAATTCCTAATCTTATAGCGTTATATATGCTTATGCCGGAGCTGATACGGCTTACAAAGGAATTTAAATGCAATGTTCTTGTAAAGGGTTAAAAATATGGCATAACCAAATCGGTTATGCCATATTTGTTATGCAGGCAGAAGCAGGATCGTGCCGTTATCCTGAGAAATATAGTAGCTCGTTGTCTTGCCCAAAGAGTCAAATGTGATACGTAAGGTGGGCATACCGTCAGGGATCACATCTTGCAGCATGATGGCATCATACTGGCATAGCGCAGCGGCCGCAAAAACAGTTTGCTCCGTAACAAATGCATCTCCATTTAAGGTCCAATATCCGGTTTCTACCCGGACATTATGGATCTTTTCGTCAGCGTGGAGCAGGATCTTTGTGCCGTCTTTGTCCAGCACTACCTCAGAAAATTGGCTGAATTGGGAAAGGGCATTCTGTGAGAAATCTTCAACAGCAATATCACCGGTGTCTGTTTCTCTTTCCTCCGGGAAGTAGGCGTCTGCAAGAATACCGGTAAGTTTGGCATAGGGGATCTCAACAGTGATCAGGCCGGAGATATAAGGCGCGATCTCATAGGGGGAGAAGAAAAAGCACAGACCACTGGGCGTGAAATAAAAACGCTCGTAGGAGCTTTCGTTGCCTAAAATTTGACCAATTACATTTTCTGCATAGCCGTTATAAAGGAACTTCTCCTTTTCAATGGCAGCCAGGGCATCTGTCAGTAAGTTGCAAAGTTCCGGTGCCTTGTCGATATGATACAAGATGCTGCCGATGGTTAATATCTCGCCGGTGAGCATATCATAGTTTGCAGCCAGGTGGGTGCGCTCGGGATGAGGGCCTCCATATATGCTGACATTAGTACCAAGCAGGCTCAAAACACCTTTATCGATTCGTGTTGGACTATAGGTGGTTTGATACATGTAAGGACTCCAGCTGGAAGAGCCGGAATAAGCGCCTTCTGCTTGCAGCGCAAGCGCGTCAGCTGTAGATCTGCCCTGATCGACCCGGTTTAGAAAATCCACAATAATTTTATCGGCAATGGTTTGATCCGGGATGGTCAGGTACATGTGCTGATACATATACTGGAAGAGCAGCGTTCCATCAGCTGCGTATTTGCTTTCTGTGGTGACAGGCACGGCAACTGCGATCACATCATCCGGACATACCTGCGTGGAGGGCGCCTCAGTCGGATCTGGCGCAGAAGGGGTGGGGTTATTAAACTTAAGGAAGGGCAGGAGAATCAATACTATGCAGATACAGATGATGAGAACATAGATTTTTTTCACTGACAGGCCTCCTTTGTATATTTTTTTGTATTATAGCACATATTTTAACTTGTTACAATGGTTATCTGCATATTTTTCCGGAGGTTATTCTTGACAATATTTCGGCAAAATGTTAAAATATCATAAATGAATATCGCTGTGAACGGGAAGAGTAACAGCTCAAAATGTTCAATAGAGAATCCGGGTCATTGGCTGGAAGCCCGGTGGACAATTGGCTATGAAAGTGCGCCCGGGAGCGAAGTTGTTTTGAGTGATAAATGAGAGTGGAACCGCGAGTTTTTACCCGCCTCTTGTGCTGCGGCACAGGAGGCTTTTTTAGTATTTAAGGAGGAATTTTTATGTATATTTATAACTCTCTTACCCATAAGAAGGAGCTGTTTACCCCCAATAATCCTGATGTTGTAAAGATGTATACCTGTGGCCCTACGGTGTATCATTTTGCGCATATTGGCAACCTTCGTACGTATATTATGGAAGATGTGCTGGAGAAGTCTTTAAACTATCTTGGCTATAATGTCAAGCGTGTTATGAACATCACGGATGTAGGCCATTTGGCATCCGACGCAGATACCGGTGAAGATAAGATGCTCAAGGGAGCAAAGCGGGAAAATAAATCCGTTATGGAGATCGCACAGTATTATACGGATGCTTTCTTTGCGGATTGCGATAAGCTGAATATTAAAAAGCCGGATATTATTCAGCCTGCCACCGGCTGCATTGCTGAGTTTATTCAGATTGTTTCCGGCTTGCTGGACAAGGGCTTTGCTTACATTGCCGGCGGTAATGTGTATTTTGATACCAGCAAACTGGAAAAGTACTATGTCTTTAATGATCACGATCAGGAAGATCTGGCCATTGGTGTCCGTGAAGGTGTGGAAGAGGATACCAATAAGCGCAATAAAAATGATTTTGTGCTTTGGTTTACAAAGTCCAAGTTCGAGGATCAGGCGCTGAAATGGGAATCTCCCTGGGGCGTTGGTTACCCTGGCTGGCATATCGAATGCTCCGGTATTTCTATGAAATACCTTGGCGAAGATCTGGACATTCACTGCGGTGACATCGTCAATGCATTCCCGCACCATACCTACGAGATCGCCCAGTCCGAAAGCTACCTGGGTCATAAGTGGTGCAATTACTGGTTCCATGTGCATCACCTGAATACCAACGATGGCAAGATGTCCAAATCCAAGGGCGAATTCTTGACAGTGAGTCTGCTGGAAAGCAAGGGTTATGATCCTATGGCTTATCGGCTGTTCTGCCTGCAGAGCCATTACCGCAGAAACCTTGTATTCAGCTGGGAGAATTTGGATAATGCAGCTTTGGCTTATCAAAAGCTGATTGCTCGTATTGCGACCCTGAATAATGACGGTCAGGTAGATACTGCTGCTTTTGAAGAGATGAAGGCTCGCTTTGTGGGCGCTTTAAATGGCGACCTGAACACTTCTTTGGCCATTACCGCGGTATATGATGTACTGAAGGCTAAAACCAATGATGCAACAAAGCTTGCTGCCATTGCAGATTTTGACCGGGTGCTGTGCCTGGATCTGATCAAGAATGCTGATGCCCTTCGTGAAAAGGAAAAGGCAGAAGCGGCTGCTTCTGCAGATCCTGAGATCGATGCGCTGGTTGCAAAACGTACTCAGGCAAAGAAGGATAAGGATTTTGCACTTGCAGATGCTATCCGCGATGAGTTAAAAGCCCGTGGCATTGAAATTATCGATACGCCTCAGGGCGCAAAATGGAGAAAAGTATGAAGCTTTTGATTCTGGACGGTAACAGTATCATAAACCGGGCGTTTTTTGGCGTGAAAGCCTTGACCAACCGGGATGGTATGTTTACCAATGCAATCTATGGCTTTTTGAACATCTTGGAACGGATGGAAAAGGATGAGCAGCCGGAGGCTGTTTGCGTTGCTTTCGACCTGCACGGGCCCACCTTCCGTCACAAGCAGTATGAAGGCTATAAAGCAAACCGCCACGGAATGCCTGAAGAGCTTGCCCAGCAGATGCCGGTTATGAAGCAGGTGCTACAGGCGATGAATATTCCCATTTATGAATGTCAGGGCTGGGAAGCGGACGATGTGATCGGTACGGTCAGCCGCATTTGTGCTGGCAATGATTGGGAATGTGTAATTGCTACCGGTGACCGGGATAGCCTGCAGCTTATCGACGAACGCGTACGGGTGAAGCTGGTGATTACCAAGCCTGGTCAGACAACGGCTACCGTGTACGATGAAGCCTTATTTACACAGGAATACGGCTTTGAGCCGAAAAAGATCATCGATCTAAAAGCCCTTATGGGTGATTCGTCCGATAATATTCCGGGTGTTGCCGGTGTTGGCCCGAAAACTGCTACAGAGCTTTTGCAGAAGTTTGGCTCTCTTGACGGTGTGTATGCCAATTTGGACGATCCTTCTATTCGTCCTAAATTGCGGGAAAAATTGGAGGCAGGAAAAGAAAGCGCATATCTTTCTTATGACCTGGCAACCATTCGCACCACAGCGCCAATTGATTTCGAGCCTATGGACGCTATTGTTCAGCCTTATAATAAAGAAGCCCTTTATAAGCTCTTTGTGCAGCTGGAATTCGTGCGTCTGATCGATAAATACGGTTTGCGTTCTGTTACCATTCAGGAGGATAAGCCGTCCTGTAAATGTGTGAAGTTGCCTGTCAAAGATCAGGTGGATACAGATTGCAAAGAGTTTGCTCTGTATTTAGCACCGGATTCTTCTGTGGGTATTGCCTGGGAACAGGGTGTTTGCGTTTTTACACCTATGGAAGCCATGATGCTGGGAAATGTACTGAGCGCAGATAGCAGTGTCATTTGTCACGATCTTAAGTCTACGATGCACAGGCTGGATGACCTGGGCTTGCCTCACGGTAAGTTTATCTTCGATACAGCATTGGCAGCATACGACCTGAATCCTTCTCAGTCTGATTATACTGTTTCCAAGCTTGCAACCAATTATCTTGGTGTGAATGTTGACGATGGAGATGCCTGCGCCTGTGCGGAAGCACTTTGGAATTTGAAAGTTGCTCTGCGTGCTGATCTTGAGAAGGCGGGGATGACAAAGCTTTACGATGAGATAGAGTTTCCGCTTTGCAGCGTTCTCTACCGGATGGAAAAGGAAGGTATTGCCATTGATCAGAATCAACTTTCGGCATTTGGCAATATGCTCACAGAGCGCATTGATGATAGCGAAAAGCTGATCTATTCTTATTCTGAAGAGCCCTTCAACATCAATTCTACCAAGCAACTGGGTCAGCTCCTGTTCGAGAAGCTGGGTTTGCCGCCTATAAAGAAAACCAAGACCGGTTATTCCACCAATGCAGATGTACTGGAAAAGCTGAAAAGCAAGCATCCTATTATTCCTGCCATTATGGATTACCGGGTGCTCACCAAGCTCCGTTCCACTTATGCGGAAGGCTTGATGAACGCTATCGCTGCTGATGGCAGAATTCATACTACCTTCCAAAACCTTGTGACTGCAACCGGCCGCCTTTCTTCTACGGAACCGAATCTGCAGAACATTCCTGTAAGAACGGACCTGGGCGCGGAGATCCGTAAGATGTTTATTCCTAAGCCCGGTTATGTGCTGGTGGATGCTGACTATAGCCAGATCGAGCTGCGTGTGTTGGCGCATATTGCAAATGATGATGTAATGCGTCAGGCATTCATTGATGGAATGGATATTCACACGGTTACTGCATCGCAGGTGTTTGGAGTAAATCCTGATCAGGTTACTGCTTTGCAGCGCAGACACGCAAAGGCGGTCAATTTCGGCATTGTCTATGGCATTTCGGAATATTCCTTAGCCGAAGATATCGGCGTAAGCTTCTATGAAGCAAAGGAATACATTGATAACTACCTGAATAATTACCACGGTGTCCGTGACTATATGAAAAATATCGTTGCAGATGCTAAGGAGTTAGGCTTCACGGAAACGATCTTTGGACGCAAGCGGTATATTCCGGAACTGAAAAGCAGCAATTTCAATATTCGGCAGGGTGCAGAACGCATCGCATTGAATACCCCCATTCAGGGCTCTGCAGCCGATCTGATCAAGCTGGCAATGATCCGTGTGGATGCTGCTCTGAGAGAAAATTATCCGGATGCAAAACTGCTGCTGCAGGTGCATGACGAATTGATCGTGGAATGCCCTGAGGGTATTGCACCTCAGGTAGCACAGCTGGTAAGCGAGCAAATGCAGGATGTTGCTGCCCTTTCTGTTCCGCTTCTTGCGGAAGCAAAGTGGGGCAAAAGCTGGTATGAGGCAAAATGATGAGATATGTTTTAATGGATGAAAACCACGTTGCCGGTATTTCCGCTTTGGAGCAGGTTTGCTTTTCTGATCCCTGGAGTGAAGCATCCATCGCATCTGAGCTGCGTAATCCGCTTTCTTTGTGGCTGGTCGCGCTGGATGGCGACCGCGTTGTGGGATATGTAGGCAGCCAGTCAGTTCTCGATGGCGCGGATATGATGAATATTGCTGTAGATCCTGCTTATCGGCGAACAGGTGTTGCACAGGGGCTTATAGAGCGCCTTGAAGCGGCTCTTAAAGATGAGGGAGTGATTTGCCTTGCGCTGGAAGTTCGCGCTTCTAACGCCCCAGCAATCGGCTTGTATGAGAAACTTGGCTTTACTGTAGTAGGCAAGCGTCCTAATTACTATCGGCATCCAAAAGAAGATGCACTGATTATGCGAAAGGAGTGGCCGAATTGAATATCCTTGCAGTGGAATCTTCCTGTGATGAAACAGCGGTTGCCGTCGTTCGTGACGGAAGATATGTCCTTTCTGATTGCATCGCATCTCAAGTAGATCTGCATCGTATCTATGGCGGTGTTGTGCCGGAGATCGCATCCCGAATGCATATCGAGGCCATCTACGGTTTGGCGGATCAGGCATTGGAAAAAGCCGGAATTGACAGAACTCAGATCGATGCCGTTGCAGTAACCTATGCGCCTGGACTTATCGGTGCAGTGCTGGTTGGTGTTAATTTTGCAAAGGCTGCTGCTATGGCGCTGGATAAGCCGCTTATTCCTGTTCACCATATCCGCGGTCATATTGCTGCCAATTATATTGCGTATCCGGAATTAAAGCCGCCCTTTTTGTGCCTGATGGTCTCCGGTGGTCATACGATGATCATCGATGTGCAGGATTACACAAAAATGCAGATCCTTGGTACAACTTTGGATGATGCGGCAGGGGAGTGCTTTGATAAGGTTGCCCGGGTGCTCGGTATGCCTTATCCCGGTGGCAGCGCACTGGATAAAATGGCACAGACCGGTGATGATACTAAGTATCCGTTGCCTCGTTCCAAGCCTGGAGCAAATCCTTACGATATGAGTTTTTCCGGTCTTAAAACGGCTGCTTTAAATCTCATTCATCATGCTGACCAGGTGGGTGAGGAGCTGGATATCCCCAGCCTCTGCGCCAGCTTCAGTGCTGCTGTGTTTGATACCCTTGTACCCCGAGTTATCCAGGCTTTGGAGCAGACAGGCTATCAGCATTTGGCAGTTGCCGGCGGTGTGGCAGCTAATTCCCGTATTCGGGCGGATCTGCTTTCTGCAGTTCAGGACAAAAATGTGCAGCTTTATATGCCGCCTCTTAGCCTTTGCGGTGATAATGCGGCTATGATCGGCGCCCAGGGTTACTACGAATATTTAAGCGGTAATATTGCTGGGATGGATCTTAATGCATATGCCACAAAGTCCGTTCTCGGTGAAAGTGTGTGATAAAAACGCAGGATAAAATCCTGCGTTTTTTCCACTTTTACAGAGCTTTTTCACGTTTGAATATTTAGTATTATGTAAACTTGTGATAACAGTTTTTACTCTATGCAAATTGTTTGAGAATTGCTGTAAAATACCCAATATTCCCAATTTTTTGCAGCGTCAAAACCAGTTGTACTTGTGGAAAAACCTGTGGAATATGTGAATAACTCATTGTATATTACATCGAAAATAGGGTTATGGTAATCAAATAACCGATCTTTTCACAACATTTACGGATAAATTCACCAAATTCTTACCCTTTCCTGTATCTGTGCAGGATTCTTGACAGATTTGTGATTTTGATGGTAAAATGATGAAAAATGTTGGAGTATTTTCTATGCTGGTTATTATAAAAAGGTTCTCTGAATTGGATTTTGATCAGCTGATGGCTGTATATGAAGAGGGGAATCGGGAAAGCGGTAGAATTCGTTTTCCGGATGATTCTTTGCAGCAGCAACTGCTGAAGGCTGAACAAGAATTTGCAGACTATTTGCGGTACGATTTCTTTTCTACAAAAGGTGCATCGTATTGCATTTGGGAAGAGAAGAACGAATATTGCAGCGCGCTGCGGTTAGAGCCTTATAATGACGGATTGCTGTTGTGCGCCCTGGAATCAAAGCCATCTTGTAGACGAAAAGGCTATGCAAGAGCATTAATAAGTGCGGTGCTTTCAGAGATAGATGTACCGGTATACAGTCACATTCGCAAGAATAACCGGGCCTCTGTTGCAGCGCATACTTCCTGCGGTTTTCAGCTGCTGCGTGAAGGAGCAAAGTTTTTGGACGGCTCTGTTTCTGCACAATTTGACACATATGTATTTACAAAATAAAAGCAAGCCGCTGTGCGGCTTGCTTTTATTTTCCGTATTTTTCTTTTAAGTAGAGGATTGCCTGACGGTAGCCATCCAGGCCTTGACCGCAGATGGTTTTCTCACAGGCAAGGCCTGCGTAGGATATCCTCCGGAAGCTTTCCCGCTGATTCACATCAGAGATATGCACCTCAACGGCAGGAAGACCCACTGCCTTCAGCGCATCTAATATAGCAATAGAGGTATGGGTATAAGCCGCCGGATTGATCACGAGGGCATCATATTTGCCCAATGCATCCTGGATGCAGTCAATGATCGCGCCTTCGTGATTGGATTGAAAACAGGTGATATCAATATTGTTTTCTTTTCCGGTTTTCTGGATCAAGGCAAGCAGATCCTGATATGTCTGCTTTCCGTAGATGTCAGGCTCACGGATGCCCAGCATATTGATGTTCGGTCCGTTGATCACAAGTAGCTTCATTTCGCTGTCTCCTTAATCGCTGCCATAATAGCCTGCAGCGCCAGTTCTTCTGTAGCGTTATTGTTTATGCTAATATCCGCAAAGGCGCTGTAAAGCGGTTTGCGGGTCTCGTAAAGGTCATTCAGGTTGCAGGCTTGGGAGATCGGCCTGTCATTAACAGGCAGATGATGTGTCTGCCGTTGTATCCACAGGATTTTGCTGTTTTGGTGCAGCAGCGGATAGTTTTCTTGCTCTGTTACACATCCGCCGCCGGTGGCAATGATTAAAGAGGATCTCTTGCAGATTTCTGACAGCGCTTCACTTTCCAGCTTACGAAAGGCTTTTTCACCTTGTGTTTGAATGATTTGAGAACAGGTCATTCCTGTTTTAACCGCAATGTAAGTATCTGTGTCGACAAATTCTCTATCCAGCTTTACAGCCAATGCTTTTCCCAGCGTGGTTTTTCCGCATCCTGGCATACCGATGAGAACGATATTCTCCATTTGTGCCGATAGCTTTTGGACAATGGGAGAAATATCGTTTTCAGCTATTTTCGTTCCTGTGAACCATTCACTGCTTTCTTTGGCTTGCGCCACCAGCATAGTAAGTCCGTTGATAGCCTTTATGCCTCGTTCTTCTGCATCCAGCAAAAGCTTGGTGCGGTACGGATTATAGATCAGATCGATCACGCATGTAAGGGATGTAAAAATGTTAAGATCTACAGGCGTTGCGCCGTTGTGGGGATACATACCTACCGGTGTTGTATTTACAAGGATGGATGCATCCTTGTGTAGGTGTATATTATCGTAGTTGTTACTACCGGAGCGGGATATGATTACAGTTTCCGCTTTTTGGTCATCAAGCACAGCTTTAACCGTATTTGCAGCGCCACCGGAGCCAAGCACGACCACTTTTTTACCGGAAAGTTCAATGCCGTTGCTTTTCAGCAGATAGGTAAAGCCGTAGTAATCGGTATTATGCCCCAGAAGTGAGCCGTCCGGTTGCCTGATGATCGTGTTTACTGCGCCAAGGCGTTGCGCTTGTGGCGTCAGGTGGTTGCAGTAGGGGATGACGGCTTTTTTATATGGGATTGTTACATTGATTCCGTGGAAATGATCTTTTCTTAAAAAGGCACTCAAGTCATCCGGAGCAACTTCAAAAAGCTCGTAGGGATAATCTGCCAGCAGTTCGTGGATTTGGGGAGAATAACTGTGCTGCAGTTTTTCTCCTAACAGGCCAAAACCCATTATATCACCTCGTTATTATGGATAAGCTGGGATTGGTATTCCTTGCTGATGTCCATAATTTTGGAAAATAGAGAAGCGGCATAATCTGCCATTTCGGGATTTGCAGATGCCATTATACTTTCGATCTTTTCTTTTTCTCTTGCAGCATCAAAAATAGGGAGATTGTTTGCCTCTTTATAGGAGGCAACCTGGGCGCATAAGTTCATACGCTGCTGAAAAAGGTCGATGATTTGGCTGTCAATTTGATCAATGCTTATGCGTAATTGCCGGATATCCAATTTTATCAGCCTCCTGACAAGATAAGATCGTAGATCGCAATGGCCGCAGCAGCTTCCACAACGGCAGCAGCCCGGGGAACGATGCAAGGATCGTGACGACCGGTAATAGATAACTCGGCCGGTTGCATCGTGCGAAGATTTATGGTTTTTTGTTCTTTTTTAATAGACGGTGTAGGTTTGATAGCGACCTGGAAAATCAGGGGCATTCCATTTGTGATGCCACCTAAAATGCCGCCTGCATTGTTTGACAGTGTGATAACTTTCCCATCCTTTATTGCAAATGGGTCATTATGCTGGCTGCCCTTCATATACGCGCCGGCAAAGCCTGCACCGAAATCAATGCCCTTGACGGCAGGAATACTGTAAATGATTTGCGCGATCTTGCCTTCAATGCCTTCGAATAAAGGGCCACCAAGGCCAGCCGGAAGACCACAGGCGGCACATTCGATAATGCCACCAAGACTGTCACCTTCCTCTTTTGCCTGGCTGATAGTAGCGCGCATGCGCTCTGCAGCAGCTGGGCTTAGCACGGGAAAATCGGTTTTGATTTGATCCAATTGGGGATCTACCCAGTTGAAAAACGCAGGCTCATCTTGCTCGTTTCCAATCGATACGATATGCGAGCCGATACGGATGCCCAATTTATTCAGCCATTGAAGACAAAGTCCACCTGCAATACACATAGCAGCTGTCATTCGTCCTGAGAATTGGCCGCCACCGGTCACATCCCGATCCTTGCCATATTTGATATGTGCCGTGTAATCGGCATGACCGGGGCGAGGAAGATCCTTTAGACTATCATAATCTGCCTTACGGATATCGGTATTTTCAATTACAGCAGTAATCGGTTCACCGTTTGTAATTCCGTTTTCGATACCGGATGAAATAACAGGGATATCAGCTTCTTTTCTTTCGGTAGATAAGCTGTTTTGGCCTGGCGCTCTGCGGTCAAGGAAGCTTTGCAGTTTCTGTGCATCCACTTTCAATCCGGCAGGGACACCGGAAAGAGTCATACCAATATTGGGCCCGTGGGAGCTGCCAAATATGGAGAGCTTGATTTTGTCACCGTAAGTATTGCTCATAGTGACCTCCTAATTTACGAAAATCCTCCCAAAAATTCGGATAGGATTTGTTTACACATTCTGCATTTTGTAAAACAATGCATTCCTGGGTTAAGGTGGAAGCAATTGCTGCACACATTGCGATCCGGTGATCGTTGTGGCTGTCAACTGTACCGCCGTGATATTTTCCGGGATAAACTGTCATTTGATCTTGGTCTACAGTAGTGTGGATACCAAGAGTGGCTAACAGTTCTGCTGTTGCTGCAACCCTGTCAGATTCTTTCGTGCGAAGTCGGTGAATGTTTACAAAGGTTGCGCCCTTTAATGCGCCGGCAGCAACAGCAAGCATTGGCATCAGGTCGGGTATCTGCGCAATATCAATTTCACAATTATCTTGTAAGTTTACGAGAAATTTCTTAATGGCTGCATCGCCTTGTGTTGTAACATCCGGCAGTCCGGAAACGAGAATATTATTTCCCAGCGCAGCTGCTGCTAGGAAGTATGCGCCGTTGCTCCAATCACCCTCTACATAGATCTTTTCAGGAGATATCAGCGGGGTAGGGGCTGAAATTTGATCGGCAGAGAATCTTGCACCGAATTGTGAAAGAACCTGCTTGGTTTGTTCGATATAAGGCTGTGACTGTATCTCTCCTATGATGTTCAGCTCTCCGCTGCCCATAATAGAAATTGCCAACATAAGACCTGTGATGAACTGGCTGGAGATGTTGCCATCAATACGGTAGTTTCCGCGATTCAGCTTTCCCTGGCATCGTATGGAGTTTGTTGCATTACGAGTGATCTTGCATCCCATCCGCTCCATCTCGTCCAATAGCGGCTTGAGGGGCCTGTTAGGCAGGTTGCCGTGCATAATGAAAGTTGCATCGATGCCTAATGCACCTGCTATAGGCAACAAAAAACGCAGGGTAGAGCCACTTTCTCCGCAATCCAGCTTGACCTTTGCAGGCACGCTTGAAACAGGTGTTACAAGATAACCGTCTGCAGTTTCTTCAATGGATGCACCGAGCGCCCGCAGACAGCTGACAGTCGCCAAAATGTCATCGCCGCTGATCGGACAAATCACTCTGGTTTGCTTATCGGAAAATGCCGCGCAGATCAGTATGCGGTGTGCCTGGGACTTACTGGGGATCGCTTCAATTTGCCCGGACAGCTTGCCGGGACGGATAATAAGATCCATAATCAAAGACCTGCCTGAATGAATACTCGCGCCTCATTAATGCCAAAGTCTTGAATGAAGCAGTTTCCAATATCTCTGGGAATGATAAGGCTGATTTGATCTCGTGAACGCTTTTTATCTAATAAAATACCGTCAATTAAGGTCTGACAGGGGATATCCAAAGAAATGGGTAAACCAAAACTTTGCAGAATATTTTTGACGCTGTGATAGGTTTCCGCAGAGCAAATTTTACAGGCTGCAGCGCTTTTGGTGATTGCTGTCATACCCATGGCTACTGCTTTGCCGTGGGATATGCTGTACTGGCTGGCTTTTTCTATTGCGTGGGCAACTGTGTGACCAAAATTCAGCAGCTTTCGAGTGCTATTATCCCGCTCATCATTAATTACTACATCTCGTTTTAAGGTGATGCAACGGCTGATAACATATTCCCGATCGAAATTTGCACCGAATTCCTCTAAATGCCGGAATAGAGCATCATCGAATAAAATGCCGTACTTGATTACTTCCGCACATCCATCTGTGAAGCTGTCTGCAGGCAATTTATCTAATGCATTGGTATCGCAAAGTACAAGACAGGGCTGGTAGAATGCACCGGCCAGATTTTTGCCGGCAGGCAGATTGATCGCAGTTTTCCCGCCCACGGAGGAATCTACCATTGCAAGCAGGGTGGTGGGGATCTGCACATAATCGATCCCTCTTAAATAACATGCTGCCGCAAAACCGGTAAGATCGCCCACGACTCCACCGCCCAGGGCAATGAGGATATCGGTACGGGTCAGTTGATTTTCAGCAAGGAAATTTAGTAAATCGAGAAAGTTTTCACCGCTTTTAATTTCTTCTCCGGCATCGAGCACATAAGAAATAGGGCAGTAGCCGTACTCCTTGAGGCTGTCGGTTACAATTTTCCCATAAAAAGGCCATACATTGCTGTCGCTTACGATACACACATTACAGGGTGCGTGGATCTTATGGATATATTCACCTATTGCATCAATGAGATTTTGACTGATATGGACATCATAAGTTCTCGATGCAGATACAGTAATTGTGTTCATTCTTTGCTCTCCTTAAAGGAAACAGTGCCGCACAGAATTTGATCTGTGCGGCACAAAATATAAGCGTGGAAAAATGCAGCGCAAATCGCTATTGCTTTGCCTTTTAGCCGTTGATTGTAAAGCTTCCGTTATATGCGAAGTTGCCGTTAAAGTATACAGTGATGGAATAATTGCCGGCAGCATGAGGCAGGCTGGGGATATCCAATTCACAGTAACCCTTGTACCACATATTTGTCCAGGAGCTGGCAGAAGAACAGGTATGTACGACCTTACCTTCACTGTCACGGATCACAAACAGAGATGTGATAGTGTCAGGAGAGGTGTTGTAGGTCTTGTTCAGGCGAATCAGGAAAGATGCCTTCTGGCCGCTGGTGAATGTAGTGGTATAATCAGAATTCTGAAGATCTGTACGGCTCCAGTTTGCTTTTGCCGGTGTTTTGCACATGCTGAACTGCATATTTGTGCGAGAAACTGTATAACCGGTAAAGTCTACTGCGTTGGGAACGGTAACAGTAGTAATGGGATGTGCAGCTGCCTTTCCGTCAGTGGTGAGCAGGGTGATCTGATAGGTTTCACCAGGTACGACAGCGTAGATGGTAACAGACTTTCCGGTGCAAGGAACTTCATTTACAAGATCAGAGCCTACAAGCTCGTAACGCACTTTCCAGTTGCCTTCCGGGGAAGACCAGGATACCTGAATGGCGTTTGCAGTTGCGCTTGCGGTAAGGTCGGTGACTGTAGGCGCGCCGGCAGCAATCACTGTCTGGGCGCTTACACTCTGATTTGCAGCAGTTACCTGGATAGTATAGTCACTATTGTGATCAATACCCTCAAAGGTCGCCTCAGTAGCAGTTACATTCAAGACCTGGCTGAAGCCGGAAGCATTGCTGCAAAGTACGGACCAGCTTTCCACTTCTGTTCCCTCGGGAGCAGTCCAGGTAATGGTAAGCTTGCTGTTTGCAAAGTTTGTGATTGCAAGATCTTCAGCAACGATCACATCGCTTGCTGTGTAGGAAGTTTCCAGTGTGCTGGAGAGGAAGAGCTCTTCTTCGGGGACGATAGATACATCATAGGTAGTACCAACGGTGAGGCCTGTAAATGTAACACTATGCCCGGTGAAGGGGACCGAAACAAACATTTCATTTTCGGACTGGAACACAGCAGTCCAGCTTTCACTGTCAGGACCATTTACCTGGAATGTCAGTTCTGCTGTTCCGGCTTCGTTTCCTGTCACAACAGTGAGATTCATGATCTCGGTTTGCTTTTGCGTAGAAAATGTTGCAGTAGTCTCGCCGGTCAGTTTGTGGAAGCTATTGGCTTCAACGGTGACCGTGTAAGTCATATCCGGCTGCAGGCCGTTAATGGTGGCGCTGCCGTCGATCAGGGGAATGGTGATCTTCTCACTATAAGCATCAGTCAGAACGATGATCAGCTCGCTGCTGTCCAAAGGAGAGCTTACATTGATCACAACGCTATCCTTTGTGCTTGTGACGGTAAGATCATTTACAGGCTGCAGATAGTACATCGTATAGAAGAAATAACCGCCTACAAGTAAGCCAATCAGCAAAACAGCGGCAAGTACCCAACCGATCCACTTTTTGCTGCGCTTTTTGACAGGTTTTGCGATCTCTTCTTCCCCATCATCTTCCGCTATGATAACAGGGATAGCTTCTTCCTCTTCAGATTCGGGTTCGATCTCATCAGCGATCAAAGCCTCTACCTGACTAAGGACGGAATCGAGATCATCCTCATCTTCTTGGACATCAGGCTCTTCTGCATCCATAAAGCTGAGGTTTTCAAAATCGCCTTCATCTTCTGCGGACTCAGGTTCTTCTACAGGAATTTCCTCTTCTTGAGGCTCAACAACTTCAGAAATTTCAGGTGTTTCCTCGTCAACTGCGTCTTGCACTGCTTCGATGATCTGGGCTATGGTTTCGTCTTCTTCGGTAGCAGGAATATCCTCGTCGACTATTTCATCACAATTTGCAGCAGTTTCTTCCGCTTCGATTTCTTCTTCTTCTTCTTCGGAAATCACATCTGGGATGATTTCTTCTGCTACGGGTTCTTCATCGACGATCTCATCTGCGACCGTTTCTTCTTCGCCTTTTTCCTCAACGGGTGTCTCTTCGGGTACAATCTCAGGCTCTGCAGCGATCTCCTCGGGAACGGTCTCGGTTTCAGCAGGGATCTCTTCAGGAATGATTTCAGGCTCGGGAGGCAGGACGACGATGGGTGCGTCGCTGATGCCATTGCGCTGAATGTAGGAAACCAAAGCTTGTCCCATCTGCGCAGGTGTCTGCCAGCGATCTGCTGGATCGGGGGCACAGGCCTTCAAAATGATTTGCGCCAGCTCGCTGTCTGCATATTGGGGAGCAGGGAATTCCTCAAGGGGAGCGCGATCACCGTCGAAGGGGAGTCCACCGTTATAGACTTCATAAAGGATCATACCCAACGCATAAGTGTCCACAGTTTCGTTGGGCTCAGAAAATGCATCTGCCAATTCTGGAGCAGTATAAGCACTAAAGTAGCGTTCCGGAATGGAGGCATATTTCATGGAGCTGATCTTCAGAAGGCCCAAATCACCGATACGGTAATTCTTTTCTGCACTCAGATAAATGTTTTCAGGTTTCAGGTTCAGGAAGATATAGCCCTGATTACGGCAGGATGCCAATGCGGCGCAAATATCCAAAGCCATATTGGATGCATCCAGGTGTGTAATCGCTTCGGTCTGACAATGCCGCTCCAGGGTTTTTCTGTAAGGATAGAGCAGATATACATCGTAACCGGTAGCATCATCCATAGGCACGACCTGGAATGCTTCAAAACCTTCAAAGCCACTGCTTCTGGAGAGGTCTTTTAATACCTGCGCCTCCGCTGCGATCTCATCAGCCTGCTGCTTGAAATATTCTCCTGCAGCTTCGGCATTGGGATATACACCGGTCAGCAGCAAGGCTTCCAGCTTGGTTTGGCTGGCGGGAACAGAAATGATTTTTACTAAATATTTCTCTTGCGTTTGCTGGTGCATAGCAGGGCAGCAGCGTACACCGCCAATATCACTGATGGGATCTCCCATCATAAAATTGTCGAGTAATGGCGAAATTAATTTCGGTGTGGACACAGTAATCGCCTCCTTAATGTAATTATATATATGATAAAATAAAATGCGAAAAAAAGCAACAGGTTTGTAGTTGTTTTATTCAGCAATAAATGCTATAATCTAGTCAGAAGAAAGATATGTTTGCACATATTTTGTTTGGAGGTCCATTATGAGTAAAATTATTTGTGATATTTGCGGCACTTCATATGCAGATACTGCAAGTCAGTGCCCTATTTGCGGTACAGTCCGTCCCACTGATGTACAAAGCGTTCCTGAGGATGGCGAAGCTGCAGAATATACCTATGTCAAGGGTGGAAGATTTTCTAAGGGCAATGTCCGCAAGCGCAACAACGGCAGGGAATATCCGGAAAACGAAAAACATTCCGGCGCTAAGATCGGACTGATCGTTGTTCTGATCGCATTGATCCTCATCGTTATTGCCATTGCTACCTATGTAGTGATCACTTTGGTGGGAAGCAATCAGGAAAATTCTCCTACAGATCCTACACCTACGCAGACAGTTACCAATCCCTGTGTAGCGATCGTTCTTCCTGAAAAAGAGATCTTACTTGAGAACGTTGGCGATACCCAGCTTTTGAATGTTCGCAAATCTCCTTTAAATTCCACGGATGAGTTTGTATTTGAATCCAGCGATCCTGAAGTTGTAACGGTTGATGAGCAAGGCATGCTGGAGGCTATTGGTGAAGGCACGGCTGTGATCACGATCACTTGCGGAGATGTGCAGGTAGAATGCCAGGTCACTGTTGGTAAGGCAGAAGAATTGCCTGTACTTCAGCTCAACCGCCAGGAAATTACCTTCACGCAGGAAGGGGAGACCTGGCTGGTATATAGTGGTGAGATTCCTGTTGCAGATATTACCTGGACATCTGATGATGAATCTGTGGTGCTGATTTCTGAAGGCTTGATCATTGCTGTTGGCGAAGGCGAGACGAACATCCGCGCTGAATATGAAGGTGAAACTGTGGTTTGCCCTGTGCGCTGCAGCTTTGGCAAAAATGATCCCACATCCTCCGGCGGTATTACAGAAGACGGCGGTGGTATCGGTGAGGACATCGGCGATTTGGGTGGCTCCGGCAGCGGCATCGGTGAGGATGGCGGCAACAGCGGCACATCTATGAACATCAAAATGCATACCACCTTTGGCCCGGGTCTTTATAATGACTACTTGAATGCCTACGATGTTACGATCAATGCTGGTGATAGACTAAGCTTCTATCTGTATGACGGAAGTGAGCGCCTGAATGGTGTTGTGTGGAGTTTGCCGGAAGGCACGACCTGTTGCCGTCTTGGCGAGGTTTCCAACGATACAGATAATGTGCTTTATGCGCTTGCTTCTGGCAATGTTTATCTTAGCGGTTCCTATAACGGACAAACGATTAAATGCTATATTCGCGTTAATTAAGTATAGAAATGACGGCATCTGTTTGATGCCGTCATTTTATTATTCGCCATCAATCATAGGACGGCTTTTCCGGAACAGCATGGTAATACACCACAGTCCTGCGATACCCACAACTGTGTAGACGATTCGGCTGATAACCGCGCCTTGCCCGCCAAAAAGCCATGCTACAAGGTCAAATTGGAAAATACCAACCAGTCCCCAGTTGATCGAGCCAATTATTGAGATGATCAGTGCCAAAGTATCCATAAACACACCTCCGTTTATTTTTTGGATGTTTCTATATTTCCCCAAATCTGCTTGCTTATTCTATATTCACATTGCAAAATCAGAATTCTTTGGTATAATGGTTAAAAACAGAAAAGAGGAAATGCTATGACCACACTTTATGAGGGCGCTTTTGCCAAGATCAATTTGACATTGGATGTTCTGGGTAAGCGGGAAGACGGTTATCACGACCTTTCCAGCGTGATGCAGACCGTATCCATCCGGGACGATATCGAGATCGATATCGGCACAGGCAAGCCCTGGAAACTGACCTGTGATAAAGAGGGTATCCCCACTGATAGCAGAAATCTTGCCTGGAAGGCTGCCGAGGTTTATTTTGCCGCAACAGGCAACGATCCTGACGGATTGGAGATAAGGATCACAAAGCGCATTCCTTCTGAAGCAGGTCTCGGCGGTGGAAGTGCAGATGCGGCTGCTGTTCTGCGCGCTCTCAACCGGCATTACGGTGCGCCCTTGTCAGTCCTTGCATTAGCGGAGCTTGGCGCTTCTGTAGGCAGTGATGTGCCTTTCTGTGTGCTTTGCGGAACAGCATTGGTAGAGGGTAGAGGAGAGCGAATCCGAAAGCTTGCGGATATGCCGGATTGCTGCATTGTGGTATGTAAGCCGGAGTTTTCTTGCTCCACTGCTGAGCTTTATCGAAAGATCGACGAATCTGTAATCGGCAAGCGCCCTGACAACCGTTTGATGGAAAGTGCGCTCCTTTCCGGTGATTTAGTTGAGGTTGCTAAAAATCTTTGTAATGTTTTTGACCCTGTTGTTACTGCAGACCATCTGGAACTGAACTATATTAAGTCTATCTTTAACAGTTATGGTTCTATTGGCCAGCAAATGACCGGCTCAGGCTCTGCCGTTTATGCGATCGTTGAGAATTTTGAGTATGCCGCAGTGATCTGTGATATGCTCAAAGGAAATTATAGCCAAATCTATATTTGCAAACCTGTTTGATCCAAGGCCCACAGAATTTCTGTGGGCCTTTTCTTTATTTATCCTTTTAATCAGACAGAATGTATGCTATTATGATGAAAAAGCTTAAATGAGGTGCTGGTATGGTCACATTGCTTTTAGGAAAAGATTGGAAGGCAAATTCCGATCATATCCTTTCTATGGTGGCAAAGGATGTTGCCGAACAGAAAGAAAATGTAATATTGCTGGTTCCCGATCTCATTAGCCACGATATGGAGCGTAGACTTTGCCAAACTGCTGGAGATACCGTCAGCAGATTTGCGGAGGTGCTGTCTTTCCCGAGACTGCTCAAACGCGTTGCAGATGCAACTAAGCAGGCGGTACCGGAATGCATGGATGAGGGCGGCCGGATCATTGCGATGGCGGCAGCTACACAACAGCTTCATAGCAAGCTCAAGTCTTATGCTGCCGTAGAAACGCGACCTGAATTTTTGTCCTCAATGGTAGATGCTTTGGACGAGTTTAAGCGCTGTTGCATCACATCGGATGATTTAAGCGCTGCATCCTTAAAAGCTGAGGGAAGCCTGGCACAGAAGCTTGAGGAGCTTGGTCTTATTTATGCGGCATATGACGGAATCTGTGCCCGTGGCAATCGTGATCCCAGAGATCAGATGTCTTGGCTGTTAGAGCAGCTTGAAGACTGCGATTTTGCTCAGAATCACACGCTGTACATTGACGGCTTCCCGGATTTTACCCGTCAGCACATGCAAATTATTGCACATTTTATCCGTTATTGTCCTAATGTGGTAATCAGCCTGAACTGTGATGTTTTGGACAGCAAAAAAACTGTATTTGGAAAAGCAGGAGAGACGGCAAAGGACATTATGCTTGCAGCTAAGGAAGCGGATGTACCGTTTGAAATACAGTATATGTCTGACCCTGTAAATGTTTTTTCTGATTTAGCGCAACGGCTGTTTCAAGGACCGGTGGATGCGTTGGATCTTCAGGGACGGGTCTGCCTTTTCAGCGCAGATAGCCCGGCTGATGAATGTGCTGGCGTAACACAGAAAATCCGTGAACTTGTAAGAAACGGCGCAAGATACCGTGACATTGGTGTTGTGTGCTGTAATTTGAATTCTTATAAGCACCATATCAGCAGCTTTTTTCAAAGAGCTGATATTCCGGCATATTTGTCCGGTACGGAAGATATTTTGAATAAAAGCGTGATCCATACGGTCATTACTGCATTAGAGGCAGTTAACAGTAACTTCAGGCAAAAGGATGTTCTGGCATACCTAAAATCTGCCATCTCTCCTGTTACTTTGCAGGATTGTGACTTGGTTGAAAATTATGCGGTTGTTTGGAATATCAATGGTAATGCCTGGAGTGAAGTGTGGACAAAGCATCCCAGCGGTTTGAGCGACCAGTGGAGCGATGGCGATCGTCGTCGCCTTGATGAGCTTAATAAGATCCGCAAAAATGCTATTGACCCGCTGGATCGTCTGCGCGTAGCAATGCAAAAAGCAGATAATTTGTCTGATCAGGTGCAGGCATTGGCTGTTTTCCTGCAGGACACTTCGCTATCATTTCGCCTGAATGCGCTGGCATCTCACTTGGATGCACAGGGTGATAACCGCAGCGCGCAGATCATGAATCAGCTTTGGGATATTCTCCTTGGTGCGATGGATCAAATGCAGGACCTTTTGGCAGACACGGTTTGGCAAACGGATGCTTTCTTGCGTCTCTTTAAGCTCTTGCTCAGCCGCTATAATGTGGGCACGATCCCGTCAATGCTGGATGCTGTTACAGTGGGCTCTGTCAGCGCAATGCGCTGCCAGCGTGTAAAACATCTGGTTGTATTAGGTGCATTGGAAGGCAGTATGCCCAGCTATGCGTCTGTGGCCGGTGTTTTGAGTGAGCAGGAGCGCAATGCGTTACGGAAACTTGGCGTTCCGTTGACCGGCGGCGCATTGGATGGACTCAACATCGAGTTTTCAGAAATCTATGGTGTTTTTTGTGGCGCAGAGGAGACGCTGTGCGTCAGTTATCCCTCCGGTCAGCCCAGCTTTGCCTTTCAGCGGCTTGAGAAGATCGTGGGGAAGACAGAGAAACTGACAAAAACAGCCTATACAGATCCGATGGATGTGGGTGCTTATCTAGCTTCCAGAGGTATGTCTGAAGCTGCGCAGAAACTGGGTTTGGAAGATGAATACGACCTTGCACTTTCTGCAAAAACGCATAGCATCGGCAATATGGACCCGGATGTTGCCATTAAACTATATGGCGATACCGTGCCTTTTTCTGCAACGAAAACCGATACCTATGGCAAGTGCCGGTTGTCTTATTTCCTCCGCTACGGTGTCAAAGCAAAGGTTCGTAAACCGGTTGAGGTAGACCCGGCTGAATTTGGTACATTTGTACATGCTGTATTGGAAGAATTGGGTATTAAGGTCCTTGAGATGGGCGGTTTTAAGGCAGTTTCCCTTGAGGACACCCTTGCCCTTGCAGAAACCATCGCAAAGGATTATATTGCGGAACATTTTGGACAGATAGACTCCCAAAGAACAACATATTTACTGAAGAAAAACGGCAAACAGCTTTCATTTATAGTTACAGACTGGTGGGAAGAGATGCAAACCTCTCAGTTCCAGCCTGTGGGCTTTGAGCTTTCCTTTGGTGATGGAAAGATTTTCGATGCCATCGAGATCTGCGGCAAGGATTTGCGAGCAAAGCTGGAAGGCTTTGTAGACCGTGTGGATATGTGGCAGCAGGACGGCAGAGTATATTTCCGTGTTGTAGATTACAAAACCGGCAGAAAGGCCTTTGACTATTGCGATGTGTTTAACGGCATGGGTATGCAAATGCTTTTGTATTTGTTTGCCCTTGAACAAAACGGCCAATCTCTGCTCGGTGAGCATCCTGTTCCTGCAGGTGTGCTTTATGTGCCTGCGCGGGCGGAATATATCAGCGCACAAAGCGATTTGGATGATGAAAAAGCGGCAAGTGAGCGGGTAAAGCTACAGCGCCGTGCCGGCCTTTTGCTGAATAATACCGAAGTGCTTTCTGCTATGGAGCCTGTTGGCGCTGCACGAAAGCTGCCTGTCCAAAGGGATAAGGATGGTAACTTTAAGGGCGATATGGCTACGGACGCTCAATTGAAGCTTTTGAAAAGGTATATTACCTTGGTGCTGGAGCGCATGGCTGACAATATTTCCGCCGGCAGGACCGATGCGAATCCTTATACTCGTGGAGACAATTTTGACGCCTGCGCTTATTGCGATTATAATGCGGTTTGCTGCGGTAAGAAGCTGGAAGGCCGCAGGGATTACCGGTCTATCACATCAGAGGAGTTCTGGCATTATGTAGAAAAGGAGCTGAACGAGCATGGCAGATAAACTGACTGACAAACAAAGACAGGCCGTCTTTAATCGCGGCGGCAATCTGCTGATCTCCGCAGCAGCCGGCTCCGGTAAGACAAAAGTATTGGTAGAACGGTTGATGAGCTATATCACAGACCCGGATGATCCTGCAAATGTGGATGATTTTCTGATCGTTACATTTACCAATGCCGCAGCCGCTGAACTTAGGAGCAAAATCGCAGCTGCCATGAGTGAGCGTATCGCACAGCAGCCGGATAATGCACATTTGCACGATCAGATGCGCCGGCTTTATATGGCCAAAATATCCACAGTCCATGGCTTTTGCGGTGATATATTAAAGGAAAACGCATACAAATTGGATATTCCCGGAGATTTTCGTGTAGCAGAGCAAACAGAAGCCGATGAACTGCAACAGGAAGCGGTATGGTCTGTTTTAGAAAATGCTTATGAAAATGCATGGCAAGATGAAGAAATTCAGTCCTTCCTGGATGGCAATGAGCTTTCCAGAAGCGATCTGAATTTGGCGCAAATCCTGTATGATGTGTACAAAAGTGCATCTTGTCATGTTGATCCCGAAGGCTGGTTGGATGAATGCGTATCCTGGGCGCAGGTGGATGATATTACGGATGCTTCCCAAACTATTTGGGGCAGATATCTTATCGACGATCTTCATCGACATTTGAAGATGCATATAGATGCTATAGGCAGATGCCTTCTTGTAGTGCGGAAAGAACCTGCGCTGGATAAGGCTGCTGCGGTGATGGAGGAAGAACAGAAAATATATGGAGATATCTGTTCTTTAAATACCTGGGATGAGATCGTCAGTGCTATAAACTTTAAATACGCTTCTTTGACATTTCCCCGTAAGTATGAGGATGCAGATTTCATTGAATCTATTAAAGCCGTTCGCAACGCAGCGAAGGATTATCTGCAGAAAAAGGCAATGAAGAATTTTGCAGCGTACAGCGTGCAGATTCTTAGCGATCTTAGTTCTACGGTGGATGTCACAAAGGGTCTTGTTAAGCTGGTTAAAGATTATATGCACACCTATGATCGGATGAAAAAGAGCCATCATATTCTGGATTTTAATGATCTTGAGCATAAAACACTGGACCTTTTGTGGGGAAAATCCCGCAATCACATTACCGCTTTGGCTAAAGAGATCGGTGGCAGATTCCGTGAGGTCATGGTAGATGAGTATCAGGATACCAATGCTGTACAGGACGGCATCTTTATGGCGCTGACAGCAGAAAAGAACAACTGCTTTATGGTTGGTGATGTGAAGCAATCCATTTACCAGTTTCGCCTTGCTGATCCCGGTATTTTCCTGGACCGGTACAACCGTTATTTGTCTGCAGATATTGCAGAGTTTGGACAGGATAGAAAAGTAATTCTTAGTGACAATTTCCGGTCCTCTGCAGGGGTTATTGATGGTGTCAACGATGTATTTTCTGTATGCATGTCTGAACGTGTTGGCGGAATTGCCTATACAGAGGATGAAATGCTCCGTGAAGGAATTCCCCATGATTCACTTGGTGAGCCGGAGGTGGAGCTTTATGCTATCGATGCGATAGAGGAAGCACCGGAAGAGGAAGCGGCCTTTGTGGCGCAGCGGATCGAGGCGCTCCTGGATGGCTCTCATATGATCCGGACGAAGGATGGTTTGCGAGCCATACAGCCGGAAGATATTGTTATCCTGTTGCGTTCCACAAAGTCATCGGCTGGATTCTTCTTTTACGCGCTTCGCAATGCCGGAATACCTTGCGCCTCCGGCGGCAACGGCGATATTTTGCTGACAGAGGAAGTTTCTGCTCTGCATGCGTTGCTGCAAACTATCAGCAATCCGCGGCAGGATGTTCCTTTGCTCGCTGCCCTGGTCAGTCGAATTTTTCGCTTTACTGCCAATGATCTTGCTAATATCCGATTGGCGCGGGGCGGAGGCGGCCTCTATAACGCGGTGAAGGCAAGCAACCTTGAAAAAGCTGCTGAATTTGTCCATATCCTCGAAGAGCTCCGTGAAAGATCCCGGATTTGCGATGCTGCCGAATTGATCAGCCATATTATTTATGCGACAAGGTTTGACAGCATTTACGGCGCGCTGGAATCCGGAGACCAGCGTCGGGATAATATCCGTAAATTTATGGAATATGCATATCGTTACTGCGCTAACGGCCACAGAACGCTGGATCAATTCCTGTCTCATCTGGATGCTGTAAAAGTTATTATGACAGAGGACAGTAAGGCAAAAGCCGGTGGTGTTTGCATCGATACGATCCATTCCTCCAAAGGCCTGGAATACCCGGTTGTCTTCCTGTGCGCCCTTTCTCATAATATCCGTTTTGAGGATAATAAGCGGCAGGTCATCTGTCATAAGAAGCTGGGCATAGGCTTTAATTGCCTGGATATGGAACAGCGGGTTCATCATCCCAGTATTGCAAAAAGGGCAATCATAAAAAAGTGTGAGGAAGATACGCTTTGTGAGGAGATGCGCCTTTTGTATGTGGCTATGACCCGACCGAAGGATCGGCTGATCATGACTTATAGCGTTAAGAACCTTGCTAAAGATCTTGGCGGAACGATTCAGCTGATGCCGTTTGCATCATCAGAGCAGATATGCAGTGCCGCCAAATGCTTGGGCGATTGGGTGATGTATTCTGCCCTGCAGAAAACGGAATCCGGAGCGCTTTATGCTATTGCCGGTAACCCGCATATGGGAAGGACAGGTGCAAATCCCTGGCATGTAGAAGTGGTCAGCGGTATTGAGAATACAGAAGTTGCTACTGTTGCATCTATAGATGAAAATCAGGAATTAGATTTGCATCACCTCGCGCAAGATATGGTTTACCGTTATCCCTACAGCAATGTGACAAAGATACCCTCCAAGCTGACCGCAACACAGATCAAGGGCAGAGCGATCGACAATGAGGTCGCAGAAAATACCGTGCAGAAGCGCCATGGTGATTTCCACTGGAGAGTGCCTCTTGTTAAGCAAAACGAAACCGCATCAACCGCTTACGGTACTGCGATCCATAAGATCATGGAGCACATTGATTTTGCCTTTTGTGATACGAAGGAAGGCATTTCCCAGGAAATACAACGGATGTGTCAAGCCGGCCTGATCACAGAGGAGCAGGCAGCAGCGGCGGACCGTGACGGCATATTTGCGTTTTTCCAAACCCCTATCGGCCAGCTTGCGTTGACAGGGGAGAAGGTCTACCGTGAATTTAAGTTCTCTGTTCTTGCAGAGGCTGATAAGTACTACCCTGATTCAACCGGAGAGCAAGTGCTCTTGCAGGGTGTTATCGACTTTGCAGTTATGGATGGAAATGATATTTGTTTGGTCGACTTCAAAACAGATTTCGTCACAGACGAGACGCTTCCTCATGTTGCCGGTCAATACAAGAATCAGGTGCTTGCTTATAAAAATGCATTGGAAAAGATCTTTGGAAGACCGGTTAAAGCTTCTCAACTTTATTTCTTCCGTTTAAAACAGTTGGTGGATGTAGTATAATAAAATGCGCCGAAGAAACTTCTTCGGCGCATTTTGTTAGCGGCTGTTTCTGTTCTGGTTGCTGTTCTGCTGATTGTTCTGGTTGTTATTCTGATTGCTGTTCTGGTTATTGTTCTGATTGTTGTTCTGGTTCTGGTTGTTATTCTGGTTGCTGTTCTGCTGATTGTTCTTGTACTGGTTGTTCTGATTATTCATCTTTGGTTACCTCCAAATTTATTGCGGTGTGCCGCAGGTTTATCTTGCCCACATACTCATGATTTATCCTTCGCTTTGAAAATAAGACTCATAAGCAGAGCAATTACAACTGCAGCTGTGATGCCGCCGGCTGTTGCCTTCAAGCCGCCGGTGAGAATGCCAATAAAACCACTTTGATCTACAGCTTCCTTTACACCCTTGCTGAGTGTATATCCAAAACCTGTTAGCGGTACTGTTGCGCCAGCGCCTGCAAAATCTACAATGGGTTTATAAATGCCAAATGCGCCAAGTATTACACCGATTACCACATAACTTACTAAAATGCGGGCAGGCGTTAATTTTGTTTTATCAATAAGGATTTGGCCGATCACACAAAATAATCCGCCCACGATAAATGCATAAAGATAATTCATATTACCCTCCTATGATGGAAACGGCATGGCAAACACCTGGTATTGGCATACCTTGTTGGGTGGAAGTTGGAGAAAGAAGAGCGCCTGTTCCACAAAATAAAATTTTCTTTAACTTGCCGTTGCTGAGCTTTTTCAGAAGTTCTGAACACAGAACGACGGCACTGCAGCCGCAGCCGGAACCACCTGCGTGAACATCTTGCGTTTGCGAATCAAAGATCATACAGCCGCAATCCACCAACTTACCGCCAAGGCTGATACCCTCAAGACGGGCCAGGTTTAAAAGCGCCTCTTTCCCGTGATGACCAAGATCGCCGGTTACGATCAGGTCATAAGCGTCAGCATCGATCCTAAAGTCTTCCAGGTGTGTCTTAATGGTACTTAATGCAGCAGGCGCCATAGCAGCACCCATATTGTTCGCATCTTTTACGCCGAGGTCTGTTACAGTTCCAATTGTGCAACATTCTACTTTCGGCCCTTTTCCATCCTGCTTTAAAAGAGCTGCACCGGAGCCGGTGACTGTCCACTGGGAAGTGGGTGTGCGTTGTCCGCCATAACCGAGAGGGAACCGGTACTGCCGTTCAGAGGAGGCGAAATGAGAGGATGTCATTGCGGCTGCGCAATCCGTAAAACCGCCGCCTACGGCCATGGAGGCCATCATAAGGCTCTCTGCCATAGTAGAACAAGCGCCATATAATCCAATATGTGCAATGTCTTTGTTTCGCAATGGAAAAGAGGAGCTGATGCACTGATTAAGAAGATCTCCGGAAAAGACAAGAGGCAGATCATCCATATTCATTCCGGCTTTTTGGCATAGCGTTTCCAATGCTAGCTGCTGTACTCGTTTTTCCGCCTGTTCCCAGGATTTTTGCCCAAAATAAGAGTCCTGACTGATTACATCAAAATGTTCTTTTAGTGGCCCTTGCGCTTCTTTTTTACCCGCTACACTTGCCCAGGCTGTGATAACCGGCATTTGCGGAAGACGAAAACTGTGCTTGCCAACTTTATTATGCTCCATTATAAATCCTCCTTTTGGCTTATTATGTGTCAAATGGAGATTTATATAATAAAAAAGCTGTCGGATAACCGACAGCTTTTTTTGATTATTTACCTGCTAAAGCTCTTTCCAGCCATACACAACCGAAATCCAATGCGGTATAAAGACCGGCTTTTTCGCCTTTCTTTACCACACGGTCGCGGCTTTTCGCTGTAGGATCTGTCAGCTGCAGCTGCACAGAAACCTTTGTGGCGATATCCACATCGTTAACCTTCTTGGTCTCCAGGATCTGGAGCATAACGATATGGCTGTCAGCCATAGAGCCATAATAGATCAAGTTATCCTTACGCATTAAAGGATGACCCTTATATGTGAGTAATTCAGCCATAATGACCTCCTGATGATCAGTTAAACAGATACTGCTGCACCAGCTCTTTCAGAAGCTCATCTCTATCCAATTTACAGATCATGCTGCGGGCATTGTTGTAATTGGTGATGTAGGTGGGATCTTCTGTCAGCAGGTAGCCAACGATCTGATTGATGGGATTGTAGCCCTTTTCATTCAAGGCGTCGAACACACTCCGGAGGATCAGACGCATGTTCTCTTTCTCGTCGCAGGGAACTTTAAATTTAATAGTACTGCTGTTGTTGTCCGTCATGGGAACGACCTCCTTCCGAATAGTAACGCTATTATAGCCCAATTGTGCCCCGGTGTAAAGTCTTTTTCCGTGAATTTTTTTAAATAATTACCGCAATACGGCACCCAGTTTGTCGCTTAATGCCGCAAGAACACGAGAAATCACACCTTCAGAGTCTTCGTCCGTAAGGGTTCTGTCGTCTGCTCTCAGCTCCAGGGAGAATGCAAGGCTCTTTTTGCCCTCGGGAATACCGGTACCGCGGTATACATCGAAGAGCTTCACGTTACGCAGCAGTTTGCCGGCAGCAGAAGTGATCACATCCTCGGCCTGACCTACAGTAATGCAATCGTCACAAACAACAGAAATATCTCTGGTGACAGAAGGATACTTGGGCAGGGGAGTGTAAGTGGGCTCGTCCAGCTGTAGGTTAAACAGTTTATCGAAATCGATTTCTGCACAATAAACTTCTGCATCGATGTCATAATTCTTGGCAACTTGAGGATGGATTTGACCGATATAACCAACATCCATACCATCAATTGTTACACGGGCGCAGCGGCCGGGATGGTAGGTGGGGTTATCATCCACAGCGGTATATGCAGCCTTGCGGATGCGCAGAGTACGCAGGATCGCTTCCAGTTCGCCCTTAACGGTGAAGAAGGTCTCGTTAGGGCCGTATGCACCCAGCATCAGGATCTTCGGCTCGTTGGGCAGGACCTGACCTTCCACAGGAAGATAGATCTTGGCAAGCTCATACAGCTTGGCGGCTTTATTGTTATATGCGCTGTTGCGGGACAGAATGTCCAGCATAGAGGGAATTGCAGTGGTACGCATTACAGAAGTATCTTCACCCAAGGGGTTTTGGATCTTCAGAGTATTTCTAAGGACACTATCCTTGGGAAGACGGATCTGATCGAAAATAGTGGGGGAGACAAAGGAATAAGTGATGATCTCGCTGTAACCCAATGCGCGGCACACGCTGCCGGCCTTGCTTTCCAGCTTCATAATGGGGGAGTAGCCACCCTTTGTTGCGTTCTTAAAGGCGGTAATAGGGATCTCGTTATAGCCGTAGGAACGACCCACTTCTTCTGCGATGTCCGCCATCAGGTTCAGGTCAGGTCGCCAGGAAGGAACAAGGATGTTATCGCCTTCAACAGGGATCTCCAAATTGTTCAGGTACTTGACCATATCCTCGGCAGGAATTTCAGTACCGAGAAGGGCATTGATCTTTGCGGGCTCCAGCTTCAGGGTCTTGCTTTCAGGAACATAGTTGATGATGTCAATCGTGCCATCCAAAATGTCACCGCAGCCAAGCAGCTCCACCAGCTCACAGGCTCTGTTTACAGCAGGTACGGTCATCATCGGGTCGAGATTCTTCTCAAACTTACCGGAAGACTCGGTACGCATACCAAGAGCAAGGGCGGTCTGACGGATGGATGTGCCGTTAAAGTTGGCAGATTCAAATACGACAGTAGTAGTATCGGGCAGGATTTCAGAATTTTCACCGCCCATAATACCGGCAAGGCCGATGGGCTTATTCTCGTCAGCGATCACCAGCATACCGGGCTTCAGCTGCCGCACATTGCCATCCAGGGTGGTGAGAGTTTCACCGCCTTCTGCTTCCCGGACGATGATCTTGCCGGAAGAAACATAACGGTAGACAAATGCGTGCATAGGCTGGCCGTACTCCAGCATTACGTAGTTGGTGATATCAACGATGTTGTTGATGGGACGGATACCGTTGGCGCGCAGACGCTGACGCAGCCACTTGGGAGAGGGAGCGATCTTTACGTTGGCAACCATTCTGGCGGAATATCTGTTACAGAGGTCCTCGGCAGGTACTTCCACATCCAGCATTTCATACATAGAACCGGCTTCGCTACCCTTAACAACCGGCTTATGGTGCTTCATAGGCAGGCCGAAGGCTGCAGCAGATTCCCGTGCAAGGCCGATGATGGAATAGCAGTCAGGACGGTTATTGGTGATCTCAAAATCTACAACGGTATCATCGTTGCCGATGATCTTGTTGATATCATCACCTGGCTTGCAATCCTCGGTAATAATCCAAATGCCGTCTTCGATGGCATCAGGGCAATCGCCCAGAGTCAGACCCAGCTCCTTGATGCTGCAAAGCATACCGTTGGACTTTTCACCACGAAGCTTGCCCTTGGTGATGTGAATACCACCGGGGAGCCAGGAATTGTGCAATGCAGCAGGCACAAGATCGCCCGGCTTAACATTCTGCGCGCCGGTTACGATCTGCACAGGCTGTTCCTGACCAACATCGACCTGACAAACCCACATATGGTCGGAGTTTTCGTGCCGGACGATGGACACAACCTTGCCTACTACAACATTCTTGATATCTGCGTCCATCCGCTCATAAGTTTCTACCTTCTGACCGAAGATGGTAAGCTTTTCTACATATTCTTTATCGCTGATATGGCTCAGATCAACAAATTCCTCATTGATCCATTTTCTGTTGATTTTCATTTTTGTGCCTCCTTAGAACTGGCTCAAGAACCGGACATCGTTATCGAAGATCAGGCGCAGGTCGTTAATGCGTCTGCGGCGCATTGCCATACGCTCAAGACCCATACCAAAGGCAAAGCCGGAATACTTTTCGGGGTCGATTCCGCAGCCTTCCAATACCTTGGGATGTACCATACCGGCGCCCAACAGCTCGATCCAGCCTTCACCGTGGCAGGTGGAGCAAACTGCGCCGTCTACTTCACCGGTGCCGTGACACTTGTGGCACTGCATGTCCATCTCACAGCTGGGTTCGGTAAAGGGGAAGTGGTGAGGACGGAAACGCATAACTGCATCCTCGCCGTACAGGCTCTTCATCAGTGTTACCAACGCGCCCTTCAGGTCACCCATAGTGATATGCTCGTCAATTACCAGACCTTCGATCTGGTGGAACATGGGGGAGTGGGTGGCATCCGCTTCGTCTTTCCGGTAAACACGGCCGGGAGCAAGAATGCAGATAGGAGGCTTGGTGTTTTCCATGACACGGATCTGCATAGGACTGGTCTGAGTCCGCAGCAGCAGGCTGTCATCATCGGAGAAATAGAAGGTATCAGAACGATCACGGGAAGGATGGCCTTCTTCAATGTTCAAACGGGTAAAGTTATAATCTGCCAGTTCGATCTCAGGGCCGTCCACGATCTGATAACCCATACCCACAAACAGATCTTTGATCTCCTGCAGCACCTGATTCATAGGATGCTCATGACCCATAGAAACGGCATTGCCGGGGATGGTTACATCGATAGATTCAGCAGCAAGCTTGGCTTCCAGTACACTTGCACTGATGGCAGCTTTCCGCTCTTCTAACTTCTGCTCGATCACAGCGCGAACGGAGTTTGCCAGCTGACCCATTACAGGCCGCTCTTCCGGGCTCAAAGAACCCATCTGCTTCAGCACAGCAGTCAGCTCGCCCTTTTTACCTAACAGACGAACACGCAGTTCTTCCAGGGCAGCAGGAGTAGCAGCATTATCCAGCTGCTCCAATGCCTGCATTTTGATTTGTTCAAGTTGCTCTTTCATATTCTTACTCCTTGTTACAGAATTTAAGGACAAAAAAATAATCCCCGCCCCAAATCGGGACGAAGGATTTCCTCCGCGGTACCACCCGCAATTCGCCATAAGGCGCACTCTCGGCGCTGACACGCCACAGATCTATAACGGGATCAACCGGCACACCCTACTTTAGTTCAGGCTGCAGCTCCTGGGAGAAAGCCCTGCACGGCATCCAAGTGGCTTCCACTGTCCCACTCTCGCTGATAAGGATGATGATCGTACCGGACGGCCCATTCCTTGCTTTTTCTCGAAAGACATTTTAGCACAGCAAAATGGAAAAAGCAAGCATATTTTATGATTATTGACGGTAGATTGCGCCTGTGATAGGATTAAAATAACAATATTATGGAGGAAACAGATTTGGATCATATCATTTGTTCTGAAGAACTGCTTGAATGTATTCCGCAAAGAGCTTCAGATGCCCATAAAGGACAGGTAGGCAAAGTGCTTATTCTGTGCGGAAGCGTTGGATTTACCGGAGCGGCTTCTTTGTGCGCAATGGGCGCACTTCGCAGCGGAGCGGGTTTGGTATATGTAGGCGTACCTAAAAGCATTTATCCCATTGTTGCCGGGAAACTGACAGAGGCGATTGTTTTCCCTTTGCCTGCATTCCGCGGAAAACTATCTGTGCGTGCTGTACATCAAATTAAGAAACGGTTATCGCAGGTGGACTCTGTAGTGATCGGTCCGGGGTTAGGCAGATCTGTCGGCTCATTAGCTGCAGTTAGAACTGTGCTGAAATATTTTAATGGACCTGTTGTTTTGGATGCAGACGGCATAAATGTGATCGCTGCGCATAAAGATATTATGCGTGGAAGAACAAGCCCTGTGGTGCTGACACCGCACGAAGGCGAATTTCGCAGGTTTACCGATGTTTCCGGAACCAGAATAGAGCGTGCCAAAAAGCTTGCAGCTGATCTTGGCGCAATCGTGTTGCTGAAGGGTAAAAATACCGTTATTACGGATGGGGGCAATACCTATGTCAATCCTACCGGCAACCCCGGGATGGCAGTTGGCGGCTCAGGAGATGTCTTGTCCGGTATATTAGGCACATTTCTTGCTCAGGGAATTGCACCTCTTGAAGCAGCAGCTTGCGCAGCTTGGCTGCACGGGAAAGCCGGGGATATTTGTGCTGAGCAAATCGGTATACGGGGGATGCTGCCGACGGATATGCTGGATGTTCTGCCGCGACTACTGAAATAGGCGGGATATTATGAAACGGCTGCTTGCATTGTTTTTATTCTTTATGATGCTTTGTGGATGTAATTCTTCTCAATCACAGATGGATCAGGCGCTTGCATTGCGCCAGCAGCTGTTAAAATCTCAAGGATGCAGGTTTATAGCAGATATATTTGCAGATTATCAGGATAAATTATACAGTTTTACTTTGAACTGTGAATCTGATGAAACCGGTATTTTGAAATTTACCGTCATACAGCCGGAATCCATATCCGGCATTACCGGTACGGTAAGCAAACAAGGTGGAAATTTGACATTTGATGATAAAGTGTTGGCATTTCCGTTGCTGATTGACGGGCTGCTGTCGCCCGTTAGTGCCCCGTGGATTTTCCTGCAGGCGATGCGTAGCGGTTATATAAAATCCTGTGGCAGTGATACTGACGGCCTGCGAATTACAATAAATGATACATATTCCGGTGAAGCATTAAACGTGGATGTATATACAAATGCTGTGGGGACTATCAAACATTCGGATGTGTATTGGCAAGGCAGACGCATTCTGTCGATTGACATTAGAGATTTTGTTTATGTGTAACATTCCGTCGCAAGGAACATAGGATGAATTGACCGGTGAACAGTATAATTTTCCGTGTGCCGTGGGACAATTAGATTACCTGCGTTACATAAGAGATTTCTGTAGCCGGGCAATGTTATCTGCGGAGTGTGAAACACATGGACAGTACAGTTAGGCGCGGTGATATATTTTATGCAGACCTTTCGCCTGTGGTTGGCAGTGAACAAGGCGGCACCCGGCCTGTACTCATTATACAAAACGATACCGGTAATCGGCATTCTCCAACGGTGATTGCAGCTGCCATCACCAGTCAGACAGGGAAGGCACGGCTGCCAACTCATATTAATATTGTTGGCGGCAGCGTTGGCCTGAGCAAGGATTCTGTGATCCTGTTGGAGCAGGTGCGCACCATCGATAAACGCCGCTTACGGGAACATATGGGGCATTTGGACGATGCGCAGATGCTGGCGGTGGATGAGGCAATCGCTGTGAGCTTTGGATTAAATGAAAACCGGCTAAGTTAAAATATTGCCCCCTTGCTGTTGCAAGGGGGCGATTTATTGGAGATAATTACAGATCCAGGGTCAATCCTACGGGGCAATGATCAGAGCCAATAACATCTGCATAGATGGGGGTTGCGCGGATCTTATCATTCAATCTGCTTGATGTGACAAAATAGTCAATACGCCAGCCAGCGTTGTTTTTGCGGGCATTAAACATATAGCTCCACCAGGTATATGCACCGGTAAGATCCGGATGCAAGTGCCGAAAAGTGTCGGTAAAACCTGTGCTTAAAAGCTCAGTAAAGCAGGCTCTTTCCTGGTCGGAAAAGCCAGCGTTTCCCCGATTGGAAGAAGGGTTTTTAAGGTCGATCTCATTGTGGGCCACATTCAAGTCGCCACAGAGAATCACAGGCTTGCTTCTGTCAAGATTCTGCAAATATTCACGGAATGCAGCTTCCCATTTCATACGGTGGTCAAGTCTTGCCAGCTCCCGCTGTGCATTGGGGGTGTAGCAGGTTACCAGGAAGTAATTAGGATATTCTAATGTGATCACACGGCCTTCCGTGTCCAATTCATCCACGCCAATGCCGTAAGTTACGCTTGCCGGCTCGTGTTTAGTGAAAATTGCTGTTCCGGAATAACCTTTCTTTTCTGCATAGTTCCAGTACTGGCGATATCCGGTCAGGTCAATGGATATTTGACCTTCCTGCAATTTCGTTTCCTGTAAGCAGAAGAAATCAGCATCCTCTTGCAAAAAGAAATCCATAAAACCTTTTTGCATACAGGCGCGCAAGCCATTTACATTCCAACTGATAAATTTCATTTTTACTCCTCAGTATTTGCAGACATTCCCAGCTCTTTGGCATTATCGTCCGTCAAAAAGCTTTCGATTGAATAGGCTTTATAAATGCTGCCGTCTGAAAATGTATTTTGTGCTTTAAGAACTACAGTTTGCGCAGGCATGATCGAAAAAACTGTTTTCGCAAGGCATGCGCAGGCAATGGAAAGATCTATATCTTTAAGTAGGCCGAACTTTGCGTTCAGGGAAATGGTAACGCTTTTAATATTAATATCCACAGCTGTTACGGCAGCACCGGCAGGGAAGGGGTTTAATAGATCGGTACCGAACGGGCCTTGGAGGTATTCGTTCAGAATCTTTTTATAATCCCTGTCTTCGCTGGGGATTTTCTTCATCTCGCTCCCGATCACACGGTCATATTGGCCACCGGTCTGTTTGTAAGGGTAATATAGGGAGCAGGTTTCCGGATCATGGCCATTGCTGCAGGCAGATAAAAACATTGCCATAATGAGAAGTATGCAAATTACAGATCTTTTCATTGTGCAGCCTCCACTTCGAATATCGGGAAACTGAGCGTAAATGTGGTGCCGATGTCCATTTGACTGGAAACAGTGACCGTGCCGCCGTTGCGTTCGACCATGTCCTTAACGATAGAAAGACCAAGACCGCTGCCACCACTTTGTCTGGAGCGCGCTTTGTCTACACGATAGAATCTTTCAAAAATGTGGGACTGTGCTTCCTGTGGGATACCTACACCGGTATCCGTGATCTGCAGAACGGCATTATCCTCATTTCTTTCCAGCCGGATGGACAATTTACCACCAATTTTGTTGTATTTTATGCCATTTTCCGATAGGTTAAAGATAATCTCGTACAGATCATCTTCCAGTACCAAAATGGAGCAATCTTCGATGATCTCGGTGTGGATCGTAATGGAGCGTTGCTGTGCTGCAGCAGAAAGCATTCTTGCCACCTTTTCGATGGTAGGCGCAATATAGGTGATCTCACAATCGATATCATTTTCTGCTTCAATTTTGGAAAGGGAAAGGAGCTTTTCTGACATTCTGTTCAGCCGATCCGCTTCATTACCGATGTCACCTACAAATTCCCGGACGGTTTCAATATCCATTTCATTTTGCAGAATGGAATCTGACAAAAGCTTAATGGAAGAAAGGGGTGTTTTCAGCTCGTGGGATGCGTCTGAAACGAACTGTCTGCGTTGGTTTTCAGAGGCTTTGAGCTTTTCTGCCATTTCATTGAATTCATCACCAAGCACGGTCAGCTCATCATTGCCGCCCACATTCACTTTCTGAGTGTAGTCTCCGTGGCGAATCGTTCGGATAGAATCCATAATTCTGCGTAAACGGCCGGTAAATGCTTTGGAAAACAGAAGAGAAAAAACAATGAGCAATATCTCAAAGAAAATGGAGACGGTGAGAATATTGTTCTGTAGGGATTGGATCAGCGCGCCTTGTTCTGCATCGTAGTCTACGATATACACGCAGCCGATAACGGTCCGGAAAGATATGATGGGACAAGCAGCACGGGAATACATAGCGCCATCTGCATAGTGCCAGGTGAACACATCATTTAGCTTCAGCGCCTGTACAACCTCGGGCAAAAGGGAGACTTTGCCTACAGCAGAATTGTCAGCAGAATCATAAATGGTCAGCCCGGAAGCGTCTGTGACCAGCATACGGGTAACATTCAAGTTGCCCATTTGTCTGACAGCATCGGCAACTGTACTTTGATTGATCACATCCAATTCTGCAATACTTGTAGCGGCAAGCTGGCAGCGTTCAATCATAAAGGATTCTTTACTGCTGTAAAAAAGCTTTTGGCTGATTCGTGAGGAATATATATTCAGTATGATCAGTACAGCAAAGGTAAGCACCACATATGTGATCGCATAGCGAAAATGGGTGCTTTTGTACTGTATTAATCTGTCAGATCTATTTTTTGAAGTAATAACCAACGCCCCATTTCGTCATAATGTAAGCAGGATCAGCAGGGGTTTGTTCCAGTTTTTCACGAAGTCTGCGGATATGCACATCTACAGTGCGGATGTCGCTGCGGTATTCATAGCTCCATAGGGTATCTAAAAGGGCTTCGCGGGAATATACCCGGTTGGGGTTTCGCATAAGAAATTCGATCACATCAAATTCTTTCGCCGTAAGATCAACCAAAATGCCATCGCGATAAGCATTACGGCCGTTAAGATCCAGGCTTATCGTGCCAATGGACAGAAGCTGAGAATTTTCCTGCGTGTTAACTTTAGAACGACGAAGCAGCGCGCGGATTCTTGCCTTCAGTTCAAGAATGTTAAAGGGCTTCGTCAGGTAATCATCAGCGCCGTTTTCAAATCCCATAAGCTTGTCCATATCTTCAGCCTTGGCGGTGAGCAGAATGATCGGGACTTGAGAAAATTCCCGAATGGTGCTGCAGGCTTGCAGGCCGTCCATTTCCGGCATCATAACATCCAGGATGATCAGGTCAGGATTCTCATTACGTGCAGTTTGTACAGCTTCCAGGCCGTTGCTGCCTGTGATCACATCGTAGCCTTCATTTTGCAGGTTAAGGCGGATTCCTTTTACCAATAAAGGTTCGTCGTCAACTACTAATATTTTCATCTTAACCTCCCACAGTAATGTACTTTGCAATGGATTCTACCATGCTTTCGCTGAATCCATCGACTTTTGCCAGATCATCGATCTTTTCGAAGAAACCGTTTTCTTCCCGATAGTATATGATATTTTGTGCCTTTGTGCGTCCGACACCGGGCAGCATGGTGAGCTGGTCGAGGGATGCTGTATTGATGTTGATCTTACCCACTTCATCGCTGCTGTTGTTGTTTACATCTATGTTTATAACTGTGCCGCCAGTGTTTCGTCCAATGTAAATACCCACTACGATAGTAAGGAAGAACAAGGTGACAGCAAATATAATAATTAGAGATTTTTTCAATGCCAAATGCCTCCCGGATTGACTATAGGAGAAAATGCTGATATAATTTAGAAACATTATACACAATATTTTTTGTATTCTCAAGTATTACCACGGCAAATCGAGGTAGAAATATGAAATTTAAGCGCGCAATTTGTCTATTTACAGCAGTTATATTGTTTGTATTCACATGCTGTGTGCCTGTATGTGCAGAAGAAGCTACAGTGCCGGATGTTTCTGTGGATCGCGGCAGCCATAGCCTGGATGCTTCAGTATGCCTGCTTGGAGATGGCCGCCTGGTTAATAATACCAAGGCCGCATTGCTATATGAAACAAAGACCCAGACTCTTCTTTACAGCTACAATGCGGACGTCAGGATGTATCCGTCCAGCTTTGTAAAATTGCTGACTTTGCTGATCGCCCTGGAAGAAGGTGATCTGGAACAGGTAGTAACTGTGAAGCAGGAAACGCTGAACTCTGTTCCTTCAGATGCGCTGACCGTATACCTGTATGCAGGTGAAATGTTAACGCTAAACGATCTGCTTTACTGTATGATGGTCGGCTCCGGCAATGATGCAGCTGCAGTAATCGCAGAAACCGTTGCAGGAAGTCAAACGGCTTTCGTACAGAAGATGAATGAATATGCACAGCAGCTTGGCTGTACAGATACGAATTTTGTGAATGTCCACGGCCTTCACCACGACAATCAATACACAACTGCCCGTGATTCTGCAAAGATCTTCGCAGAAGGTTTAAAGAACGATAAGTTCCGGGAGATCATCTGCGCACAGACCTATACGGTAGAGGCTACCGAAAACTGCAGAGGCCATAATTTGGTTACCAATAACTACCTGATCAGCACCCGTGTTATGGATATCTATAAGGATAACCGCGTTTTGGGTGGCCGAACAGGTGTTACCAATAACGGTGAGCGTTCCGTTGCAACTGTTTCCCGCTCCGGAAATATGGAGCTGATCAGTATTGTGATGGGCTCGAGATCGACCTATGAGCCGGATGGCTACACAGTTCGCGTTGAAGGCGGTTTCCCGGAAACAAGCGAGCTTTTGGATAAGGGTTATCAAGGCTTCAGAGGTGTGCAGCTGTATCATAAAGATCAGGTGATGCGTCAGCATTCCGTAATGGGCGGCAGCAGTGACCTTTTCCTGGGCGTAGATTCTGATGGTTTCGCGGTGCTGCCTTCCGGTGTTACCTTGGGCGATCTGAGCTTTGTTTATCAGGATTCCTTCGCAGGCGCTTATCCCAATGTTCCGATCGAAAAAGGTCAGGTCCTTTCCCGTATGGAGGTTTGGTATCAAAACATTTGCCTTGATAGCGCTGATCTGTATGCTATGAATGCAGTAACGGCAGAACAGCCGCTTCTTGTTGATAGTATGCAGCCTGCTTCACCGATGCAATGGTGGGTATGGGTACTGATCGGAATTGGCGCTGCAATTATTTTATTTGCAGCATTTATGCTTGCTCTTAGGTATATTCCGTCTTTTAGAAAACTGCTGTTTGGCAGAAAGAAACAGAAATTCAGATGGTAAAACAAAAGCACCCGCTTTGGCGGGTGCTTTTTAATGCTCGTATTAGTAATCCAATTCTTCTTTTGCAATGTAGATGGGTCTATCCTTGCTTTGCTCAAACGTACGGCCCACATATTCGCCGATAACACCGATGCAGAATAATTGCATACCGCCAAGGAATAGGATCAGCACAATGATGGTGGCATAGCCGGGGATATCGATGCCGGAGATGATCTTTTGCAGAATCACGATGCAAAGATATACCAGTGATGCAAAAGAGGTGAGTCCACCAAGGAATGTTGCGATTCTTAAAGGCTTTGTGGAATAGCCGATAATGCCATCAATGGCATAGTTCATCAGCTTTGCAAAATTCCATTTGCTTGTTCCAGCCACCCGCTCACAGGCAGTATAGGGAATAAAGCAGGTGTTGTAACCGACCCAGGCGAAGATGCCCTTGGAAAAGCGATGATATTCGCCCAATTTCAGGATGCTTTCCGCTACGCTGCGGCGCATGGTTCTAAAATCGCTGGCATCAGATTTGAATTTCACATTAGCCAGCTTATTGATCACACCGTAAAAGCTTTTTTTAAAGAAGGATAGGATCTTGCTTTCACCGCGTCTGTCCTGATATGCCGCTACGATATCGTATTCAGGCTGTTCGTCCAGAATAGCAACCATATCTCTTGCGATCTCCGGGCGCTGCTGCAGATCAGCATCAATCAGACAAATATAATCACCGGATGCTTTTTCCATACCGGCATAGATGGCAGATTCTTTGCCAAAATTACGGGAAAAGCTTACCACCTTGACAGGGCATTTTTGTGCCTTGTGGAGCTTTCTGAGTTCGTGCAATGTAGCATCCTTACTGCCGTCATCCACAAAAACAATTTCAAAATCATAATTGCAATCTGCGAAGGCCCCAATGGCGGCATCCTGAAATGCTGCAACGCTTTCTGCTTCATTGTAGCAGGGGACAACGAGGGAAAGTTTCATGGAAATAGTTTCCTTTCTGCTTTTTTGGCTATTATATAAAAATATTTACTGTTCGTCAAGGTAATAAGCTTTTGAATTTTATGTTGACAGGTTATCTAAAATATGGTATTTTTACCATGTTAAAAGCGCAGATGGAGAGTTTTTGCGACCCATTCCTTTCAGAGAGTATGCGTTTGGTGTGAGCATACAGGTTAGGCGCAGATTGTCGCTCCGGAGCCGATTTCCTGAATTACAGTAGGGAAGTCCGGGTTTGCCCGTTACAGCTTATGAGTGCCCTGTCTACAGGGAATTCAGGTGGTACCACGGAATGTATTTTTCGTCCTGAGCTTTGGCTCAGGGCTTTTTTCATTTTAAGGAGTGAACAATATGGCAAGAGAATTACCCAAGGTGTATGAACCCCAGCAGGTAGAAAACGAAATCTACCGTATGTGGGAAGAAGGCGGCCATTTTAAGCCCAATAAAAGCCGCGATGCAAAACCTTTCACCATTGTAATGCCCCCTCCCAATGTTACTGGTCAGCTGCATATGGGCCATGCTATGGATGCAACACTGCAGGATACCCTGATCCGTTTTAAGCGTATGCAGGGTTATAATGCTCTCTGGGTCCCCGGTGTAGACCACGCAGGTAATGCTACCCAGATCAAGGTTGAGGAAGAGCTTCGTAAGGATGGCTTGACTCGTTACGATCTTGGCCGTGAAAAGTTCCTGGAAAAGGTTTGGGACTGGAAGCACAAGTATGGCAACCGCATTGTTGAGCAGCAAAAGAAGCTGGGCGCATCCTGTGATTGGGACAGAGCCAGATTCACTATGGATGAGGGCTGTTCCAAGGCTGTTCGGGAAGTGTTTGTTTCTTTGTATGAAAAAGGACTTATTTACAAGGGCAGCCGTATCATCAACTGGTGTCCCCACTGTGTAACTGCCCTTTCTGATGCAGAAGTGGAATATGTGGATAAGCCCGGCCATCTGTGGCATATCCGCTATCCGCTGACCGATGGCAGCGGTGAGGTTGTTGTTGCTACAACTCGTCCGGAAACAATGCTGGGTGATACCGGTGTTTGTGTCAACCCCAACGACGAGCGCTATACCCATATTGTCGGCAAGAAGGTTCTGCTGCCTTTGGTTAACCGTGAGATTCCCGTCGTTGCCGATGATTACGCTGAGATGGAGTTTGGTACCGGCTGTGTTAAGATGACTCCTGCACATGATCCTAACGACTTTGAGGTTGGTTTGCGTCATAATCTGGAGGTTATTCGTGTCCTGAATGACAACGGTGCTGTCAATGAATTTGGCGGCAAGTATGTAGGACTGGACCGTTATGAGGCCAGAAAGCAAATCGTTTCTGATCTGCAGGAGCAGGGTTTCCTGGTCAAGATCGATGACCATGCCCACAATGTCGGCACTTGCTACCGTTGCCACAATGATGTAGAGCCTATCATTTCTGCTCAGTGGTTTGTAAAGATGAAGCCTTTGGCTGAAGAAGCTATTCGTGTGGTCAAAGAAGGCGAGACAAAGTTCGTTCCTGATCGTTTCAGCAAGACTTACCTTAACTGGATGGAGAATGTCCGTGACTGGTGTATCTCCCGTCAGCTGTGGTGGGGTCACCAGATTCCAGCTTGGACTTGTGAGGATTGCGGCCATATGACCGTATCCCGTGAGGATGCAGTTTGCTGCGAAAAGTGCGGTAGCACCCATATTACCCGTGACCCGGACGTTCTGGATACCTGGTTCAGCTCTGCTCTTTGGCCTTTTGAGACCTTGGGATGGCCTGAAAATACGGATGATCTCAATTATTTCTATCCCACCGATGTTTTAGTCACCGGCTATGATATCATCTTCTTCTGGGTGGCAAGAATGATCTTCTCCGGTTGTGAGCATACCGGTAAGACGCCTTTCCACACCGTGTTGATCCACGGACTTGTCAGAGACGATAAGGGCCGTAAGATGTCCAAGAGCCTTGGCAACGGCATTGATCCGTTGGAAATGATCGAAAAGTACGGCTGCGATGCGCTGCGTATGAACATGGTCACCGGCAACTCTCCCGGAAACGATATGCGTTTCTATGTGGAGCGCTGCGAAGCAATGCGTAACTTTGCCAACAAGCTTTGGAACGCCAGCCCTTATGTGCTGATGAACCTGGGTGAGGATGCAAAGAACGAACTGCCTGCTGCAAATGACCTGACTATTGCGGATAAGTGGGTGCTTTCCAAGCTGAACAAGCTGATTGGTGAAGTCACAGAAAACCTGGAGAAGTATGAGCTGGGTGTTGCAGTGCAAAAGGTTTATGATTTCCTGTGGGATACCTACTGCGACTGGTATATTGAGCTGACTAAGGCTCGCCTTTACAGTGAGAATGCTGCGCAGAAGAATGCTGCACTTCAGGTGCTTGTTTATGTGCTTGATCAGACGCTGCGTCTGCTGCATCCGTTCATGCCTTTCATCACTGAGGAGATCTGGCAGAGCCTGCCTCACGATGGCGATGCTCTGATCGTTGCCGATTGGCCCGTGTTCCGTCAGGAACTGCAGTTCCGTGAAGAAGAGCAGCTGATGGAATCCGTTATGAATGCCATCCGCGCCATCCGTAACAGAAGAGCGGATATGAATGTGCCGCCTTCCAAGAAAGCAGCTCTGTTTGTGCTTACTTCCAAGCCCCAGGTATTTGCCGAGGGTGAAGGTTTCATCCAGCGTCTTGCTTATGCGGATGCGGTTACCATTTTGGATAAAGAACCGGATAATATCGACGGCATGATCTGCTGCACCACCGCAGACGCAAAGCTGTATATTCCTATGGGTCAGCTTGTGGATGTGGAAAAGGAATTGGATAAAGTTTCCAAGGAATTGGAAAAGGCAAGAAAGAATCTTGCAATGATACAGGGCAAGCTTTCTAACGAGAATTTTGTTGCAAGAGCTCCTGAAGCTGTTGTAAATGCTGAGAAGGAAAAAGCTGCTAAGGCAGCTGACCTGATCGCCCAGCTTGAAGAAAGCGAAAAAGCGCTGAAAAAGCTGTAAAATCAAATATAGTGGCGTGCAACTTCGGTTTGCACGCCACTTATTTTTTTATGCACCCAAATACGATTGTAAATCTAAAAATCCTCTATTTATACTGAAATTGCATTTTGATAAAAGGAGGTTTATTCATGCATTTTACAAGCTTTCTGCAAGAAGGCAAATTGACCGTAGCACTCACAGGAGAGATAGACCATCACAGGGCAAAGGATTGTATCCGCATTCTCTTATCAAAAATCGAGGCATACAATCCAATTGTTTGCATTCTGGATTTTGAGGAAGTAACGTTTATGGATTCATCCGGAATTGCAGTGGTGATCAACACACTCAGGCAAATGAACAAAATCCGTGGGACATTGATCCTGACGGGACTTAAGGAACAGCCTATGAAGGTATTCCGCACATCGGGCATCGATAAATTGGTGCAGATCAAGGAGAAGGTATAATGAAATTTGATAATTATATGATTTTGGAATTTCCAAGTAAATCCGCAAATGAAGCATTTGCACGCAGCGCAGTGGCTGCATTTGCAGCGCAGTTAGATCCGACACTTGAGGAATTGGGTGACATTCGGACAGCCGTATCAGAAGCGGTCACGAATTGTATTGTACATGCATATCCGGATGGCTTTGGCATCATTGCCTTGCGCTGCAGGATCTTGAAAGATAATACTTTGGATATTGTGGTTAAAGATCGTGGCGTTGGGATCGCAGATATTTCTCAGGCAACCAAACCAATGTTTACCACCGGTGGAAGCGAGCGCAGCGGTATGGGATTTACCATAATGGAAAGCTTTATGACCAGCTTTTCTGTTGTGTCTGAGGTAAATAAAGGTACGACCGTGCATATGCGTCGTAAGATCCAGCGGAAAAAATGACCAGAACAGAAGAACTGATCATTCGATCTCAGGCTGGTGATGAGCAGGCAAAGCGATCGCTGGTTGATGAGAACAACGGCCTTATATGGTCAGTTGCCCGGCGATTTATCGGTAGAGGAGCAGAAACCGAGGATCTGTATCAATTAGGATGTTTAGGCTTCCTAAAGGCGGTAGAGGGTTTTGACAGCAGTTACGGCACACAGTTTTCTACCTATGCAGTTCCTAAAATCAGCGGTGAGATTCGTAGATTTCTTCGGGATGACGGAGCGATCAAGGTTTCCCGCGGACTGAAAGAACGGGCTGCAACGGTTAATTCTGCCAGAGTCAGGCTTTTGCAAAGCATCGGTCGAGAGCCAACTTTGCAGGAACTTTCTAATGAAACGGGCTTTACTCCGGAAGAAATTGCAGAGGCAGATATTGCCACCAGTGGAACAGAATCCATACAGCAGGAATGCGGAGATGAAGGCTTCAGCCTGGAGAAAGTATTATGTGACGGGCAAAGTGAGGACAGGCTACTGGAGAGCATTTCCTTGCGGCAAGCAATAAGCCGATTACCGGAGCGGGAATCACTTGTTATCCACCTGCGTTACTTCCACGGTCTAACCCAGGCAAGGGTTGCAATCATTTTGCAGGTTAGTCAAGTGCAGATTTCCCGAATTGAGAAAAAAGCATTGGAACGATTAAAACAATACTTGGAATAATTGCTTATTTGCTCTTTACCTTTTCGTCAAAATCAGTTAAAATAATAGCATCATTATTCTAACAGGGTGCTATATGAACGAAGAACTGTTGCGTAGATTCGTAGCCGCAAGACGGCGTTATATTGAATCTCAATTTCAAAACCTGAATCCCATGCAGCGACAGGCTGTTATGACGACGGATGGACCTTTGCTTCTGCTTGCAGGCGCAGGCAGTGGCAAAACAACTGTGCTCATAAACCGGATCGCAAACCTGATCCGCTTTGGTTGTGGCAGCGATACCAATTTAGTTCCGGATACGATTACGGAAGAAGATGTATTTTTCCTTGAGAACCTTCCGGATGCTCCTGAAGGACTTGACCGTCGGCGGGCAGACCTCCTGTGCGCTGTTGAGCCTGCTTTGCCTTGGAGCATCATTGCCATTACCTTTACCAATAAAGCGGCTAATGAGCTAAAAGAACGCCTGTGCGCTATGTTAGGTCCGGAAGGGCAGGATGTATGGGCAATGACCTTCCACAGCGCCTGCTGCCGCATTCTGCGACGGGATATTGAGCGCATTGGTTATACCAGCAGCTTTACCATCTATGACGCTGCGGATTCTGAACGGATCATGAAGGATATCATCAAGGATATGGGCCTTGATGATAAAACTTTTCCTGCAAAATATGTACTTAGCCTGATCAGCAGGGAAAAGGACCGGATGGTTACTCCGGAGCAAATGCTGGAAAATATTGAAATGAGTAATGACCTGCGCCTTTTGCAGGTTGCAAAAGCTTATAAGCGGTATCAGAAAAAGCTCAAGGAAAATAATGCTCTTGATTTTGACGATATTATTTTCAAAACAGTTGAATTGCTCCGGGATCACGAGGATGTTCGTACATTCTACCAGCGTAAGTTCCAGTATGTTTTGGTGGATGAGTATCAGGATACCAACCATTTGCAGTACCTGCTTACAGCTATGCTTGCCGGCGGCTATGAGAACATCTGTGTTGTAGGCGATGACGACCAGAGTATTTATCGTTTCCGTGGCGCAACCATTGAAAACATTTTGAACTTTGAAAAGCAATATCAGGGCAGTAAACTAATCCGTTTGGAACAAAATTATCGCTCCACACAATCTATTCTGAATGCTGCCAATGCGGTGATTTCCCATAATCTTGGCAGAAAAGGCAAGCGCCTTTGGACATCCAATGCTGCCGGTGCGCCTATCACAGTCTATGAGGCTGCAGATGAAGGCGCAGAGGCAAACTATGTTGCGGGACAGATTTTTTCCGGGGCAAAGAACGGCGGTTTTAAGAACTATGCCATCCTTTACCGTACCAATGCCCAATCCAACGCTCTTGAATTTGCATTTAAAAGAAACGGTATTCCGTACCGTGTGATTGGCGGTATGCGGTTCTTTGATCGGGCAGAAGTTAAGGATATGCTGGCTTATCTGTGCGTCATCAATAATCGCACTGATGACCTGCGTCTTAACCGCATTATCAATAATCCGCCAAGAGGATTAGGTGCAAAAACCATTGATACAGCGCAGCGGCTTGCACAGGCAGAAGGTACGAATCTTTATCGTGTTGTAAGCGATCCTTATTCCTATGCGCCCCTGGAAAAAAGCGCCCAGAAGCTTATTCAGTTTTCTATGCTGATAGAAGAACTGGCCGCTTTATTGGATGACGGGATGCCGTTGGTGGACTTTTATGAGCAGGTGATGCTGCGAACCGGCTACGCAACTATGCTGGAAATGAAGCCTACGGAAGAAAACAAGACAAGACTTGAAAATATCCGAGAACTAAAATCCAGTATTGCATCCTATGTTCAGAATGCAGAAATCCCTACTTTGGCCGGTTTTCTTGAGGAGATCGCTCTGTATACGGATATTGAGCAGTATAACGAAAGTGATGATGCTGCCGTGATGATGACGATGCACTCTGCAAAGGGTTTGGAGTTCCCTCATGTATTCCTTGTTGGCTTTGAAGACGGTCTTTTCCCCGGTATGCGGGCCATTGGTGAAATGGAAGAAATGGAAGAAGAGCGCCGGCTTTGCTATGTGGCGATCACCCGCGCCAAGCAGACGCTTACCATTACCCATGCCCGTCAGAGAATGCTCTACGGACGCACCAATGCGGCTTTAGCCTCCCGATTCTTGCGGGAGATTCCGGAAGATATCACTGTGAAAAAAGGTAGCTATCAAGCGCCTGCCTATAACAGCTATGCCTATAATTATGATCGACCTGCAGTGCAAAAACGCAGCTATGAGTTATCCGGTGCTTCTGCCTCAAAGCCTGCTGCCCTCGTGTTGAATAAAGGTGATATGGTGCAGCATACTGCATTTGGTCAGGGAATGGTGCTCAGTGTAATGAAGATGGGCGGAGACGCACTTCTTGAGATTGCATTTGATAAGATCGGCACCAAGAAGCTTATGGCCAATACGGCATCTGCGCATATGAAAAAGCTGTAATATTTTATGCTTTCCTTCATACAATTCCCCGGGGGGATTGTGGTGAAACGGAAAATCGGTTGTTTATTTCGGCTTTTCATCTTCCTGATCCTTGTTTTGCTTTGCATATTTTTTGGTTTTCGTAAAAAATATCAAAAGGCCATCTTTGCATTAAGCGAAACCCAGGTCAAAAATGCTACATCAGATCTTCTGAACGATGCCATCGACCGACAGATCGACGCAGGGGATATCCACTATGACCGTATGGTCTATTTTGAAAAGGATCTGGATGGACGGATCACAGCGCTGAAAACCAATATGAGTGAGGTCAACCGGCTGAAAACAAGTGTGCTTAACCGCATCAATAATGATGTTCTTTCAATGGACACATCTCAGCTCGGCGTTCCTTTGGGAAGCCTGATCCTGCCGGAATTTCTTTCCGGTAAAGGTCCGGATATCCCGGTCAAGATACTGGCGATTCGCAATAGCGAGGCATCCTTTGACAGCAATTTTACACAGGCAGGCATCAATCAGACGCTGCACCAGATCATTATGGAGCTGAGTGTGGATGTTACAGTTTTAGTGCTTGGTGAGACTAACAGTTTTACAGTTGTCAGCCATGTAGTTGTGGCTGAAACCATTATCGTAGGTCATGTCCCCAATACATTCTTGCAAACCGGAGGGTAATATGAACGAGAAAGAAAGAATACTGGAATTAACAGCGCTTCTGAATCAGGCAAATTATCGGTACTATGTGCTGGATGATCCTACTATGCCTGATTTTGAATATGATCATTTGCTCCGGGAGCTGGAGGACTTGGAAAAGGCAAATCCTGATTTGGTGCAATCTGATTCTCCCACACTTCGGGTGGGAGGACTGGCGCTGAGCAAATTTGAAAAAGTTACCCACAGCGTGCCGCTGATGAGCCTTCAGGATGTGTTTTCTCTGGAGGAACTGGATGAATTCATTGAGAAAATTTCTGCAGCCTATCCGGAAGCCCGGTTTACTGTTGAGCCGAAGATCGACGGACTTTCTGTAGCGCTTGAATATGAAAATGGCGTATTTGTCCGTGGCGCGACCCGTGGTGATGGCAATGTGGGTGAGGATGTTACAGAAAACCTGAAAACGATCCATTCCATTCCTATGAAGCTTGAAAACGCACCTGCAAAGCTAATCGTTCGCGGTGAGGTTTATATGCCGAAAAAGAGCTTTGAAAAGCTCAATGCCCGCCAGGAAGAAGAGGGGAAGCCCCTGTTTGCCAACCCCAGAAATGCTGCGGCAGGCTCTCTGCGGCAGCTTGACCCCCAAATTGCAGCAAAGCGGGGGCTGGATATTCTGATTTTCAATGTCCAGCTGGCAGAAGGCGTAGAATTTGAAACACACGCTGAATCCTTGCAGTATTTAAGAGACCTAAAATTCAAGGTCGTGAACTGTGAGGTATTTAGTCAGCCGGAGCAAATCAATGCTTATGTGTTATCCATAAACGAAAACAGGGAACAGCTTGCCTGCGATATTGACGGCGCAGTGATCAAGGTTGATCAGCTGTCCTTGCGAGATAAACTGGGTGCAACTGCGAAATTCCCCAGATGGGCTGCTGCATATAAGTATCCTCCCGAAATCAAGCCTACTGTGGTTGAAGATATCGTTGTGCAGGTGGGCCGTACCGGTGTGCTGACACCTAAGGCTGTAGTCAGACCTGTTCGTCTTGCGGGAACGACAGTTACCAATGCAACGCTTCATAATCAGGATTTCATCTGCCAGCGTGATATCCGGATCGGTGACACTGTATTGATTCGAAAAGCCGGTGAGATCATTCCTGAAATTCTGGAAGTCGACTTTACCAAGCGGCCAAATGGTGCAGAAGCTTATCATCTGCCCCATAATTGCCCGGTTTGCGGCGCACCCACGCAAAAGGATGAAGACGGTGCATTTTTGCGTTGTACCGGTGCGGAGTGTCCTGCCCAGCTTTCCCGGAATATTGCCCATTTCGTAAGCCGGGATGCCATGGATGTAGAAGGCTTGGGCGCATCCATCGTGGAAAGCCTGATCGAAAAAGGCTATATCAAATCTCCTGCGGATATTTATTATTTAACGCTGGAGGATGTTAAAGGCCTTTGGCAGAGCGGAGAGGTAGCTGCAAAGAAATTGCTTGCCGCCATTGAAAACAGCAAACAGCAGGATCTTTCCCGACTGATCTACGCCCTTGGTATCCGCCAGGTGGGTACAAAGACCGGTAAGGTGCTGGCATCTTTCTTTGGTACACTGGATGCGCTTATGGAAGCAGACACGGAGACGCTTACTCAGGTTGGCGATGTGGGCGCAGTTACTGCCGACTTTATCAGAGATTGGTTCAGTCAGGAGCAATCTAAGCACATGATCGAAAAGCTTCGTGCCGCCGGTGTGAATTTTGAAAGCAAGCGTGTGATCACCGATACCCGCTTTGCCGGAATGACCTTTGTCCTTACCGGTGCGCTGACTATGTTCACAAGAGAAGAAGCCACGGAGAAGATTGAGCTATTTGGCGGAAAGGCATCCGGTTCGGTGTCTAAGAAAACCACCTATGTTGTGGTTGGTGAAAATGCCGGCTCTAAAGAACGCAAGGCACGGGAACTGGGCATCCCCATTTTGTCAGAAACAGATTTTCTTAATATGATCGGGTAAATAAAACACCGGAAAGCATCTACGCTTTCCGGTGTTTTTACAGCTTAAAATCTTCTTCTGTGTACTGGGAGAAATCTGGAGCCTTGGCTCTGGGAGGAACCCGCTTGCAAGGGTCGTATTTGAATTTACGGCAGGCGCTATACACGGCCATTATACCTTTTTTGCTGCAAAGTACGCGATCTTCATCCAGTTTAGTGGAAAATTCGCAGTAGCTGCAGGATCGGGGCATCTTCTTCCGAAACAGCATCGCTTAGCTCCTTTTTTGTTTTTCTTCATTATACACGACTTAGTTCCAGAATGCTACTACTTTTTTTGATAATAAATACGAATCCAAATAAAACAACCCCGCTAATCGCGGATATATACATCGGTAAATTAAACCTTAGTGGAGCGACAAGAAAACAAAGTATAATGCTGATCATACTCTGTAGACCCTTGCCGATGCAAAAATTGTACATTTTCAACGGTTTTATGATACTTGCTGTCTGCATCCAAACACATATACCGCCAAAAGAAAGTATAAATGATGCAATTACGAAAATAGAAAATGCATCATAACCTGCCAGGCGGATACAGCCGTTGGAAAGCTCTAATATTCCGCATAGGATCGCCATAATATCGGTTGGCAGATATTGCATTAAATATCGATCAGCAAATGTGATAATAATGCGAAACAGAATGACCCAGCCACAGATCTTTGCCATTGTTTTTACTGTTTTGTCAAGAGCAACAACTATTGAAAAGTTTTTTCTCTTTTGTTGCATTTGGCCGATATTCGGAGCCGCGAACAGCATACCGGTTATAATTGCGCTACATATATGGACGAGCCAAATTAAAAAGCAAAGTCTTATATCGCCTAAAATAGCACCAATCACACCAAATATAAATGCGGGCCCAGCATTGTTACAGAAACGGAGCAGGTGATTGGCTTCCTGCAAATTAATCTTTCCGTCTTTATAGCTTTCTGCCACAGCTTGTGCGCCGGCGGGATAGCCGCCCAATATCCCAACGAGAAATATGCCCTCTGCGCCTTTTGGAATGCCGCATAACCGCACGAGAGGCTTGAGAACAGGTATCTGGATACCCGAAGTTGCATCGGTTAACATAGTAGCCATCAATATGAACGGAAACAGGGAAGGAAGCAAGGTATATATGCATATCTCGATTCCTGATTTTGCGCCAGCAATAACCGTTTCCGTGTAAAAGATCATTAGTGCGAATAAACCTGAAAGAATCAGGGGCAGTAACCAATGCACACTTCTTTTCATCCCATCACCCCATAGGATATTATGCCTGCCGTATTAAATTCATCCCTTGTACCATACAATGAATTTTGAGGAGGTGGTCAGGTGGACAAGAAAAAGCAGCGCAACATTGCAAGTAAATTGCCCCGAACCGACAGACCGCTCGTTGAGATATTGTCAGACCAGCGCGTTCTGATTGAGCACCATAAGGGTGTTTGTATATACGAGCCTACATTAATGCAAATAAAGGTTTGCTTTGGCTTTGTGGAAGTATATGGCAGTGACTTGACTTTGTCCTGTATGAGCACAGATCGTTTGGTGATCGTTGGTAAGGTTGAGGGTGTACGGTTTTTAAGGGGGAGCAAATGAATTTATTTCAATCTATCGGCGGTATGGTAGATATTGAGCTGACCTGTGCTGATATTCCCAATACGCTCAAAGCAATCGCAGACGAAGGGATCATCCTTGAAAATATACGCTTTCCGTCAGCATTAACCCTGCAGGCGCAGATCATAAGAACGGACACGAAAAAAGTGCGTAGGATATGTAATCAACGTGGGGATAAAATACGCATTCTTTATGCTCGCGGCATCTATTGGTATTTAAAGGGCTTATTACACCGTCCGGTGCTTATTTTTGGAATCGTCTTTATTTGCTTTTTGTCGTTTTATCTGCCAACACGCGTTCTATTTATACAAGTAAGCGGCAACAAAAACATTTCTGAATCGATCATCCTGGATCAGGCAGCGCAAAGCGGCGTGTACTTTGGCGCTTCCTCAAGATCGGTACGCAGCGAGCGGGTCAAAAATACGCTCCTTGAGCAACTTCCACAGCTGCAATGGGTGGGGGTAAATACATCCGGGTGTGTTGCAACAATTCAGGTAAAAGAAAATGTGCAGGAGATCCAATCTCCCGCGATATCAGGCACATTTGATATTTGCGCATCACAGGATGCATTTGTTACCTATGTGCACGCAACGAAGGGAACAGTCAGTTGTAAGATCGGGCAGGCTGTAAAGTCTGGACAGACGCTGATTTCAGCTCATATACAAGCAGGGGAGACCTTGCTTTATACCGGCGCTGCAGGGGAGGTTTATGGAGATACGGTGCGGCAAAATCTGTGTGTAACACCTCTACAAGTAGAGCGACGAGGGCGCATGATTGCGCAAGAGACGAAAATTTCTATAATTATCGGAAAAAATCAAATAAATTTGCATAATGGTAGTGGAATTTGCAGTAGCAGTTGTGTTAAAATAATAAAAGAAGATCAGCTGACGCTTCCGGGCGGGTTTCTGCTTCCGGTCATTATTCGAACGGAGCATATCACTTATTATGAAACAGATGATATGATCCTGCCGGAGGAGAGCTTTGATTGGGTGGAAGCTTATTGCCGCGACTATACAAAGCAGCAAATGATCTCAGGTAAGATCCTGACTGGTAATTTCACGAATGATGTAGACAATGATGTATATACATTACACGGTGATTTTACTTGTAACGAGATGATCGGCAGTATTATGAATGAGGGGATTTCCCATGGAGAAGATCGTTGAAAGAATTGTAAATGCTGAACGCATGGAGGACCTGATCGCCGTATTTGGTTCCTTTGATGAAAATATTCGTCGTATTGAAGAGGCGCTGGGAGTAACCATTGTAAATCGTGGGACAGATTTGAAGATCACCGGTGATGAAGAGGCTGCCCATAAGGCTGCCAAAACCCTGGAGGGTCTTTTATCTCTGGCATCCAAGGGTGAAGCCATTGATGAACAGCGTGTCCGGTATCTCATCACTTTGGTTAGCGAGGGCAATGAGCATCAGGTGGCGCAAATGGCAAAAGATGTGGTGTGCATCACTGCCAAGGGCAAGCCGATCAAGGCGAAAACTGTTGGTCAGCAGACTTATATGCGGGCCATTATGAAAAATACCGTTACAATCGGTGTCGGCCCTGCAGGTACAGGTAAGACTTATCTTGCAGTTGCTGCTGCAGTTGCAGCATTCCGGGAGCGGATCGTTAACCGCATTATTCTTACCCGGCCTGCTGTTGAAGCCGGTGAACGGCTTGGCTTTCTGCCCGGCGATCTGCAAAACAAGGTCGATCCTTACTTGCGCCCGTTATACGATGCCCTTTATGATATGCTGGGTGCTGAAACATTCCAGAAATATCAGGAGCGGGGTTCTATTGAAGTAGCACCGCTGGCTTATATGCGTGGACGCACCTTAGATGATAGCTTTATTATTCTTGACGAAGCGCAAAACACCACCAAGGAGCAGATGAAAATGTTCCTTACGCGACTTGGATTTGGCTCAAAGATCGTGATCACAGGCGATGTGACCCAGATCGATCTGCCTGCAGATAAAACATCCGGTTTGAAGGATGCACTTCGTGTTCTTGAAGATATAGAAGATATTGCGATTTGCAAGCTCACCTCTGCCGACGTTGTTCGTCACGCATTAGTGCAGCGCATTATCAATGCTTATGAAGCAGCAGATAAACGACAGGAGCAGAAGAAACCTGTAAAATCCCTGCCCGGAAAATACCAAAGGAAGAAATGATATGCAGAACATAAAGATCAATTTGACTTTCCAGCATTTTACTTTTCAGCGTTTTGCCATCAGCAATATCATCCGCAAATGCATTAAGGCGGTTTTTGCTGCTGAAGGCATCGACATTCCCCTTGAGATCAATGTGTTGATTACAAATGATCAGGGGATAAGACTTATCAATTCTGCAAGCCGCAATATCGATAAGGCAACGGATGTTTTAAGCTTTCCTATGTTTGAATTAACGCCCGGACAGCAGCCTGACAATTGGTACGGCTATTTAGACCCGGATACCGGCTTGTGTCCTTTGGGTGATATGGTCATCTCTTTAGAAAGAGCAACGCAGCAGGCAGAAGAATACGGACACACCCTGAAAAGGGAAGTGGGCTACCTGACCATTCATTCCATGCTTCATCTTTTGGGTTATGATCATTTGGATGAAGCTGAGCAAAAGGCGCAGATGCGCGCAAGGGAAGAAGCAATTGCTGCAACAGTTCCCGGCGTAAGTCGCTAAACCACAAAGGAGAATATACTATGGCAACTAAAACGGCAATGATCACCATTGCAGGTCGGCCCAATGTGGGCAAATCCACCCTTACCAATTTTCTTGTAGGTGAGAAGATCGCCATTGTTTCCAATAAGCCGCAAACCACCCGTAATCGCATTTGCGGTATTGTTACCAAGGAAGATACCCAATTTGTTTTTGTGGATACCCCCGGTTTCCACAAACCCAGAACAAAGCTGGGCGATTATATGGTCAACATCACAAAGGAATCCATTGCAGATGTGGACCTGACGATCCTGATGGTAGAGCCTATTGATTCTATTGGACCGCAGGAGCAGGCGCTGATCGAACAGCTTACCGCAAAGAAATGTCCTGTAGTTCTTGCCATCAATAAGATCGACTCTGTAGAAAAAGAAAATCTTTTGGGTGTTATCGATACTTATTCAAAGGCGGCTTCTTTTAATGCTATTATTCCCATCAGCGCAAAGACAGGTGATGGTATTGATGCGCTGATGGATGTCTGCAACAAATATGCAGTAGAAAGTCCGTTCCTTTTCCCGGAAGACATTACCACAGACCAGCCGGAGCGGCAGGTTATGGCGGAGATCATCCGTGAAAAGCTTCTTTGGACACTGGATCGGGAAGTGCCTCATGGTACGGCAGTGGAGATCACAAAATTTTCTGAACGGGATAACGGCGTGATCGACATTGATGCGACTATTTATTGTGAAAAGAGCAGCCATAAGGGCATTATCATCGGTAAAAACGGTGAAATGCTGAAGAAAATCTCTTCTATGGCGCGCACCGATTGCGAGCGCTTTATGGGTACACGGGTTTACCTGACCACCTGGGTAAAGGTAAAGGAAAATTGGCGCGACAGCGATTTTCTGGTGCGTAATTTTGGCTACAGAGAATAATTACCAAGGGTAAATCATCCTTTGTCTGCAAATGCTATTTGCGGAGGGATGAACATGAGATCACAGGAGCTTTGGCAATCTTTTCTTGCCACCGGCGCACCAGAATTATATGTGCTTTACACACAAGCAAGAAATGCGGAGGGACTGCATGTTTTTGACGATCCAGGGCCTGGTATTGCGGGTCACCAATTACAATGATACAGATTCTCTGCTGACGGTGCTGACCCGCGACAGAGGCAAATTAACGCTCAAGGCAAGAGGGCTGCGTCGTAAGAACAGCCCTCTGACCGCGCCTTGCCAACTTCTTGCCTACTCGGAATTTACTGTTTTTGAAAACAGAGGTTATTTCAGCACCAATGAAGGCATCAGCATCGAACTATTTACCGGCCTACGGAAAGATCTGCAAAAGCTGTCTTTGGGTACATATTTTGCGCAGGTGGCCGAGCTGGTGTGCATGGAAGATACCCCAAATCCGGAACTGCTTTCTCTTGTGCTGAACTGCCTGTATGGGCTTTCTGCTTTGGACTTGCCTGAAAATCAGGTAAAAGCGGTATTTGAGATGCGCGTTGCCTGCATTGCCGGCTATTTGCCTGATTTGAGCGGTTGCAGCTGCTGCGGCAGAGCGCTGCCGGATCTTTTTAATATTTCTCAGGGACATCTGGTGTGCAGTGAATGCTTAAACCGGGATTCCGGCGGCATCCGTGTTCCTGTAAGTCCCGGTGCGCTGGCAGCGATGCGCTATATAACCGAATGCCACGAAAAGAAACTGTTTTCTTTTTATGCTGATGATGAAACTCTGGAGCAGCTATCTCAGGTGACTGAAGGTTACCTGACGATGCAACTGGAACGGGGATTTTCTACTTTGGATTTTTATAAGTCTTTATTGCTGAACTAAAGCAATATCAGGAGTTCACTATGTCTTTATTATACGATAAATCATTACAAAAGCTTGAACTGGATCAGGTGCTGATGCAGCTGTCAAGCTGTGCTGGAAGTCCGGATGGTAAGGCTCGCTGTCTTTCGCTGCGGCCTGTATCCGATTTGGATGAGGTAGTTGCTCTGCTGGACGAAACCACCGCAGCAAGCGATCTGGCGACCCGCAAAGGCAACCCAGCATTTTCTGAGATCTGTGATATATCTGCAAGCCTTGACCGTGTGGAAAAGGGCGGCACTTTGCATAACAAGGAGCTGCTGGCCATCGGCCATGTTCTGCGTTGTTCCCGAAATGTCCGCGGATATATTTCTGAAGACGAAAAGCCTACTGTTTTGGATGACTTATTCCGTTCTCTCACTCCAAATAAGTTCCTGGAAGACAGGATCCTTGGTGCGATCCTTTCTGAAGATGAGGTCGCAGATAATGCAAGTTCTGAGCTTTCAGATATTCGCCGCCATATGCGTATTCAGGGTGGCAAGATCAAAGATACGCTGCAAAAGATCATTTCCTCACCGACCTATTCCAAGTATCTGCGTGAGCCTATAGTAACTATCCGGCAGGGCAGATATGTTGTCCCTGTGAAAAGTGAATGTAAAAATGATGTTCCCGGCCTTGTTCACGATGTTTCTGCAACCGGTTCAACTTATTTTATTGAACCAATGAGCGCGGTCAATGCCAACAATGCGCTGCGAGAGCTGGAACTGAAAGAAAAGAAGGAAATTGAGCGCATTTTGGCGGAGCTGTCTGCTCAAGCAGGCCTTTACCGAGATGAACTGCGGGTTAATTACGAAATTCTTGTTCGGCTTGATGTTATTTTCGCCAAAGCAAAGTTAGCTTACCGTATGCGTGCGTGGGCGCCGCAGATGAATGATCAGGGCAGGGTAGAGCTGCGCAATGCCCGGCATCCTTTGATCGAAGCCGATAAGGTCGTTCCCATTTCCCTTAGATTGGGTACGGATTTTGACTCTATGATCATCACCGGCCCGAATACCGGTGGTAAGACAGTCACATTAAAAACTATCGGCCTTTTGACTTTGATGGCAGAATGCGGCCTGCACATTCCGGCAGGTGATGGCAGCATTCTCTCCACCTTTGATGCCATCTTAGCAGATATTGGTGATGAGCAATCTATCGCGCAAAGTCTGTCTACCTTCTCCAGCCATATGCGTACCATTGTGGATGTGATCAGCGAATGCGACAACCGTACGCTGGTGCTTTTCGATGAGCTTGGCGCGGGTACTGACCCTGCTGAGGGCGCTGCTCTTGCGATCGCGCTTATTGAGTTTTGCAGAAAAATGGGCGCAAATGTAGTAGCAACTACCCATTATGCAGAGCTGAAGCTTTACGCTATGCGTACAGGTGGTGTTATCAATGCTTCCTGCGAGTTTGATGTAGAAACTTTGCAGCCTACCTATAAATTGCTCATCGGCATTCCCGGCAAATCCAATGCTTTTGCCATTTCCAGAAAGCTTGGTCTGCCGGAAGAGATCTTGAAAGAAGCATCAGATCTTGTTGGTCAAAACGACAAAGACTTTGAGGATGTACTATCTCAGCTGGAACAACAGCGCCAGCAAATGGAAACAGCCCGGCTGGAAGCCGAGCGCTTGCGTCAAGAAACATTAAAGAGCAAAGAGCAAAGCGAAAAGTATTCTGAGCAGCTGCAAAAAGATAAAGAAAAGGCGTTGGAGCAAGCTCGTCGTGAGGCTCAGGCCATTATTGAAGATGCAAGGCGCACAGCAAACGCTGCCACGGAAGAGATCAAAGCGCTGAAAAAACAGATCAGCGAAAGCGGAGATCTGCAGAATATCAATCAGCGGCAGGCTCAACTGCGTCGTGAGCTAAATGAAGCAGAAGATAAGCTCCATGTAGCCAATAAGACGAAAGACCGTCCCAAGCCCAGCAGGGGAATCCTGGTTGGTGATACCGTTGAGCTTTTGAAGCTTGGTACAAAGGCAAGCGTGATCGCTATTAACAAGGACGGTTCTTATCAGCTGCAAGCCGGTGTTTTAAAGCTGAATGCAAAACCGGATGAGGTATATCTGCTTGAGCACGAGAACCCCTATGAAACAAAGGGCAGACCCAAGCACAGCGGCAGGCAGATGAATATGACTGCTATGAGCCAGGAAGTGGACTTGCGGGGTATGGACAGCGTGGAAGCCGTTTGCGTTATGGAGCGGTATCTTGATGAAGCGATGCGCAGCAATTTAAGCTCTGTGCGGATCATTCACGGTAAGGGAACAGGCACATTGCGTACAGCTGTGCATCAGTCCTTGAAAAAGAATAAATTCATCAAAACATTCCGCCTGGGTGTATACGGTGAGGGCGAGGATGGCGTAACGATTGCCGAATTCCGTTAAACTTCCATGGAAATATATGGGAAATCGGTTGACTTTTCCTGTGAATTTGCTATCATATATTTGTACAAATCCGGCAGGTAATATTGCCGGAGTTAAGGAGAGTATATATGACTACTAAGGAAATTGTTGTTCGTTGTGAATCTGGACTTCATAATCGTCAGGCAACATACTTTGTTCAGAAGGCAAATGAATTTGACAGCACTGTGTGGCTGGAGTCCGACAACCGCAAGATGAATGCCAAGAGTCTGCTGGGTATCATGTCATTGGGTATCGTCACCGGTGCAACTGTTACATTGACCGCTACCGGAAATGATGAACAGGAAGCGATTGATGCTTTGGAAGCACTCCTTTTGCGCGATATTTACTGATACTTTGTACAATTGCCGCCTCAATGCTATACTTGGCATTGAGGCGGTTTTTGGGAGATAGGCTATGACATTAAACGAGCTAAAAGAAAAGGCCTCCAGCTTACCTCTGCAGCCTGGCGTATACGTTATGAAGGATAAGACCGGCCAGGTCATCTATGTCGGTAAAGCAAAGAAACTGAAAAACCGGGTAAGTCAATATTTCCAGGATACGGTGTCTCATTCTCCTAAAACCAGGCTAATGGTCAGCAAGATCGATACCTTTGATGTGATCATAGCATCCAGCGAGTTCGAAGCCCTGGTTCTGGAATGTTCACTGATCAAGCGCCATATGCCGAAATATAATATTTTGCTGAAGGATGATAAGGGATATCCATACTTGCGTCTGAATATGAAAGACGCTTTTCCTACGATCAAACTGGTTAGCAAAGTAGCTGATGATGGCGCTTTTTATTACGGTCCTTTTGGCAGCAGAGGTGTGACCCAAAACGTCCTGCAAACTATCGTTAAAGTTTTACAGCTGCCGGATTGCAGCAAGCAGTTTCCAAGAGATCTTGAAAAGGGAAGAGTATGCCTGAATTACCATATGGGGCAATGTGCCGGTTGGTGTCAAAAGAAGGATTGCCAACAAGCATACCGGGAACGGATCGAGCAGGCGAAAGAGCTGTTGTCCGGTAATTTTAAGCAGGTATCCCAGAAAATCAAAGACGAGATGCTTGCTGCTTCTGAAGATTTGAATTTTGAGCTTGCTGCAACATTGAGAGACCGCTTGCAGGCAATCGATAATTTAAGTCAAAAGCAGAATGTAACGGCAGGAAGGGTTGCCGATACAGATGTGATCGGCTATGCATATACCCATACAAAGGCTTGTTTTACAGTATTGCACTTTAGTGATGGTAATCTGCTGGATAAGGATTATGAAGTACTTTCCGTGCCTGAGGATCATCTTGGTGCTGTTTCTGCGCTTTTAAAACAATATTATCTTTCCAGAGGATATGCTCCGCGAGAAATACTGCTGCCTTTTTCTGTAGAAGACAGCGATCTGTTTGCACAGCTTCTGGAACAAACGCATCACCGAAAAGTGCATATCCATGTGCCACAAAGAGGGGATAAGCTTCGCCTCGTTGAATTGGCTAATAAAAATGCCGATGAAGAGGCAAAGCGCCTGACCACAAAAGAAGAGCATCTTCACGGCTCTGTTTACCAACTCGGTAAGCTCCTCGGCATCCAAACACCGAAAAGGATCGAATCCTATGATATCTCCAATATATCCGGTACGGATATGGTTGGAAGCATGGTGGTTTTTCAGGACGGAAATCCGAAAAAGAGCGATTATAAGCGCTTTAAATTGCGGGATATGGATGGTCAGGATGACTACGGCGCTATGCGCCAAGTGCTGGAGCGCCGTTTTGCTCATTTGCTGGAAGATGATACTGCTTTTGCTGCAAAACCTGATCTGCTGCTTATAGACGGCGGCTCAAAGCACGCGTCAGTAGCTGAACAGGTGCTTGCAGAGTTTAATTTGTCTTTTCCGGTATTTGGTATGGTAAAAGACGACAGGCACCGTACCCGTGCCCTTGTCAATGCCGGAAACGATATTATTCATATCGATGGAAATCCTGCGCTTTTTTCTTTGATCGGCAACATTCAGGAGGAAACACACCGGTTTGCCATCACTTATCACAGAACTCTGCGCAGCAAGCGGCTGCGTTATTCAGCTCTGGATGATATTCCCGGTATCGGGCAGATTCGTAAGCAGGAATTGATCCGTCATTTTTCTTCAGTTAAAGCCATCAGCCAGGCTAATATCATTGATTTGGAACAGGTGCTGCCTCATCAGGCGGCGGTAGCCGTTTACAAACATTTTCACAGTGAGGATTAAGTATGCGTGTAATTTCCGGAAAAGCCCGGGGCATAACATTAAAGACACCGGTCGGAATGGCAACCAGACCCACGGCAGACCGTGTAAAAGAAGCTATATTCAGCATTATTCAGTTGGATCTGCCGGGTGCTACGGTTTTGGATCTATTCGCGGGTACCGGTCAGCTTGGAATTGAAGCGTTGAGCAGGGATGCGAAAATGGCATATTTCGTAGACGAGCGTGAGGATGCCTGCAAGCTGGTACGGGAGAATTTGCGCCGCACCCATTTTGAAAGCCAAGCACAGGTGATCAGAAGCGACTATATGGCTTTTTTGAAAAATTGCCGATCAAAATTCGATATAATTCTATTAGACCCGCCATATGCAGAAGTTTTTTTAGAAAATGCGTTAAAATTAATAACAGAAATTGACATTTTGCAATCTGGTGGTATAATAGTCACAGAGCGCCCCCTTGGTAAGGCGCTTTCCTGGCAATTTGAGGGATTTGATCGCTCAAAAGACTATAAATACGGTAATACTTTGGTTACTTTGTACCGTAAACAGTGACTTGAGCGGGGGAGTGGCAATGAAAGTTGCAATATATCCGGGCAGCTTTGACCCGATCACCAGTGGACATTTGAATATTATTCAAAGAGCAGCCAAAATTTTTGACAAGCTCATCGTCTGCGTAATGGTCAATGCCGGAAAAAGTCCGTTGTTTTCTCTGGAAGAACGGGTGGAACTGATCCGGAAGGTCGTTGCTGATATTCCCAATGTGGAAGTGGATTCTTCCCACGAATTGCTTGCTGAATATGCTAAGCGCAGAGGAAGCTGTGTGATCGTTAAGGGTTTGCGGGCCGGCTCTGATTTTGAAAACGAGTTCCAGATGGCGCTGATCAATCATAAGATCAACCCGAATCTGGATACTATGTTTTTAACCGCTGAGCATCAGTATATGTACCTTAGCTCCAGCACGGTAAAAGAGTTGGGATCTTACGATGTGGATCTTTCTGATTTTTTGCCGGAAGAAATTATTCCCATATTTAAGCAGCGCATCGCTGATATACGTCAAGGAGGAAATAGAAAATGAACGAACAGCACATTGAAGAAATCATCTCCGCATTATACGATATGGTACAGGACGCCAGAGGCTTGCCCCTGGGTGCTGACAAGTGTATCGTCGAGCGTGACAAGGTCCTGGATATGCTGGATGAGGTGATTGCTCAGCTGCCCGTTGAACTCAAGCAGGCTCGCACCATCGTTGATTCCCGTAACGAATTGATCGGCCAGGCTCGTCGCGAAGCAGAAGGTCTGATCCGCCAGGCTCAGGAAAAGGCTGCTCAGCTTGTTGAAGAAGAGGCTATCTATCTGGAAGCTAAGCGTCAGTGCAAGGAAATGGTTCAGCAGACCCATGCCCGTATGGCAGAGCTGCGTAAGGCCAGCAACGATTATATGGATGACGCGCTGCGTCGTACCGAGGAAGCCATCGCTATTTCCCTGGAAGATGTTCAGAACACCCGCGCAAAGTTCAAGTCTCTGGTAGAGGCTCAGGAAAAGCGCGCTTCTGCTGATGCCGCTAACGAAGAAGTATAAATAGCGTATAAAGAAAACAGCTCAAATTTTTATTTGAGCTGTTTTTTTAAAAATGGAGGTAAATGGATGAACTATTTGGATAGATATGCCTTTTGGTGCAATGCCGGTCTGCCTGACGATGTTGTAGCAGAGTTAAAGATGATTGAAAATAATAGCGAAGAATTAAAAAGCAGATTTGGCAGCGATCTGCAATTCGGCACTGCCGGTATGCGTGGCATTATGGGCGCAGGCAGCAATCGTTTAAACCGGTATACGGTTCGCAGAGCAGCACAGGGTATGGCAGCTTGGCTAAAATCTACAGATCTGCCCAAAAAAGCTGCTATTGGATATGATTCCCGTCATAACTCTCAGCTTTTTGCTGAGGTTTGCGCAGTTGCATTTGCAGAGGCAGGCATTGGAACCTATCTTTACGACAGGCTTTCTCCCACACCTATGCTTTCCTTTGCTGTTCGGCAGCTCGGCTGCGGCTGTGGTATCGTTATTTCTGCAAGCCACAATGCCGGTGCTTACAACGGTGTGAAGTGCTATGGCCCGGATGGTTGTCAGATGACTGACGAGCCCGCTGCTATTGTAACTGCTACCATCGAAAAGATCCCTTACTTTGTACCTGAAAGTAAGAGTTTTGATCAGTTCATGGAAGATGGCTTGATCCATTATATCGGTCAGGAGATCTGGGAGAAGTACTACGAAACGATCCTTGCAGAGGCCGTTAACCCTGATATGCTTAAAAATGCAGGCCTTAACATTGTATATACGCCTCTTTGCGGTACTGGCAACGAGCCTGTCCGTGAAGTTCTCGGCCGCCTGAATGTGAATATCGCTGTTGTTTCCTGCCAGGAAGAGCCTGATGGCGATTTTAAGACTTGCGAATATCCCAACCCTGAAACGGATGCTGCGCTGAATGAAAGCTACAAGGTTGCTGACAAAGTCCCCTGTGATGTCATCCTCGGTACTGACCCGGATGCCGACAGAGTTGCTATCGCTGTGCCCTGCGATGGCGGTTACCGCAAACTTTCCGGCAACGAGCTTGGCTGCCTGCTGCTGGATTATATTCTGAAGGCTCGTAGTGAAAAGGGTGATATCCCCGAAAATGCAATCACTGTCAGAAGCATCGTTTCTTCTCCGCTGGCTGATCAGATCGCAAAGCACTACGGTGTTACCATGAAGAATGTTCTGACCGGCTTTAAGTATATCGGTGGTGAGATCCTTGCGTTGGAAGAAGTCGGTCAGGAACACCGTTTTGTCTTTGGCTTTGAAGAAAGCTGCGGCTATCTGAAAGGCACATACGCAAGAGATAAGGATGCTATTGTTGCATCCATGCTGGTTTGTGAGCTGGCTGCATCCTTAAAGCTGCAGGGTAAGACAATCCTGGACGCTCTGGATGATCTTTATGCTGCATATGGCATCTATCTCGCCCATGTACAAAGCATTGAGCTGACAGGCGCTGACGCTATGGAGAAGGCTGCAAAGATGATGTCCGACCTGCGGAGCAACATTCCCGAAACCATCGGTGGCGCAAAGGTGACCGGTGTGCGGGATTATAAAACCAGTATTGAAACTGATGTGGTTTCCGGTCAAAGCAAAGAGATTCTGCTGCCTAAATCCAATGTACTGGAATTCCTTTTGGGTGAAAGCGGCAGCGTGATCGCGCGTCCGTCCGGAACGGAACCGAAGGTAAAATTCTATTACACCGCGGTTGCACCTACCAAAGCGGAAGCAGATAAGCTTTTGGATGCAATGAAAAAGCAGATGTCCGCGGGAATCTAAATAATTATCATACGAGAGCTGACAGCTTATGCTGTCAGCTCTTTTGCATATTACAGGCTACCACACCATAGAATTGCATAGGAGTGATGCAAATGATGTGTCAGTGGGACAGCCTGGTCGGTATATTGCCAATATGGATGCGACAGGATGTGGACAAGCTGGGTAAAACAGATATGCAGGAACTACGCTTGCGGGTGAATAAACCACCGCGGCTTATTTGTAAAAACCGTACCTTGCAACTACAGCGTAATGTAACGACAGATGATTTGAAGGTCTGTATCAATGCAGCATCCCGGTATTCCCCCTGGTCATCTGCCACATCTGCAAAGGGATATATTACTTGTCCGGGAGGTCACCGGGTCGGAATTTGCGGTGAGGCAATCATTGCAAATGATACCTGCACAGGAATGAATAACATATCCTCCGTTTGTATTCGAGTCAGCAGAGATTTTAAAGGCATTGCAGACAAGCTGACAGACATTTCCGGCGGTGTGCTGATCATAGGAAGACCAGGTTGCGGTAAAACGACTCTGCTCCGTGATTTTGTAAGATTAAAAAGCAAAGATCAATGCGTATGTGTTGTGGATGAACGACAGGAAATTTTCCCAAGAGCAGGGGATAGCATTTGCTTTGAAACCGGGCAAAACACCGATGTTTTAAGCGGAGTACCCAAGCTGCAGGGTATCGAAATGGCCCTACGGTCGATGAGCCCACAGATCATCGCAGTAGATGAGATTACATCGGCAGCGGATTGTAAGGGTATTTTGCAAGCTGGCTGGTGCGGTGTGGAAATAACAGCCACCGCCCACGCTTCCGGCAGGGACGAGTTATTAAAAAGGCAATTATACCGGCCGATCGTTAAAAGCGGTCTGTTTCATTGGCTTGTTATTTTACAACCGGATAAAACCTATCGTTTGGAAAGGATGTAGCTATGACAGTTAAAATATTAGGTGCAATGTTTATCATTATGGCATGCGGCTCTGTTGGTTTCAAAATCGCCGGCAGTTACATAAAGGAAGAAAAACTGATCAGACAGCTGATCCATATACTTGATTATATGTCCAGTGAATTACAGTATCGTCTGACACCGCTGCCTGAGCTTTGCAAACAGGTGGCAATTGAAACAAAGGGTGCTTTATCCAGGGTGTTTTTGCAGCTATCCAATGAAATGACCGATCAAATTGCGCCCAATGTATCCCACTGTATGGCGGCAGCATTGTCTAAGGTACAGGACATCACACCCGCCGTTTTAGAGATCCTCTATTTTCTTGGCAGTTCGTTGGGTCGGTTTGATATTAACGGGCAGATACGCGGCTTGGATGCTGTAAGAACACAATGCAAGGAGAAGCTAAACGCGCTGACGCAGAATAAGGATATCCGGATCAGAAGTTATAAGACATTGGGCTTATGCGCAGGCGCGGCAATGGTGATTTTGTTTATTTAACATATGGAAATTGATTTGATATTTAAGATTGCCGCCATCGGCATAATCGTTTCGATCCTCAATCAGGTATTATCAAAATCCGGCAGGGAAGAGCAGGCGACAATGACAACACTAACCGGACTTGTCGTTGTATTGATGCTGGTAGCGCAGAAGATCGCAGATCTGTTTTCCCTTGTCAAAACCCTATTTCACTTATAATGGATGTATTTTTAAAAATTACAGCTTGTGTTTTCGTTGGCGTTATTATTTGTCTTGTTCTTTCAAAACAGAATAAGGATATGGCAGTGCTTTTAAGCATCGGTGTGTGCTGTATGGTTGCGATGGTTGCTTTTAGCTTCTTTCAGCCGGTGCTGGATTTCCTTGTCAGAATGCAGGAACTGACCGGTGTGGATAAGGAGCTGTTTCGCATTCTCACAAAAACGGTCGGCATCGCCCTTGTGGGAGAAATGGCTAGCTTGATCTGCTCTGATGCAGGCTACGGCGCTATGGGAAAGGTGCTGCAAATTCTATCAGCCTGTGTGGTGCTGTGGCTTTCTCTGCCGCTGTTTACAAAGCTCATCGAATTGATCGAAAGTGTATTGAACAACCAATGAAGAAAATCTTATTTGCAATATTGATAATATTCTCCTTGTCTTTGCCTGTGAGCGCAGAAAGCATCGAAGTGCCTGATGCTCCCAGTGAAGCGCAGGAGTATATGCCTGAAGAGCCCCAGAATTTTACTGAAGGATTACTATATGTACTTGGTAAAGCGATGGGGAATATAGCACCGGAATTGAAAGCAAGCTCCGGTATATGCATAAGTCTGATCGGGATTATGCTGCTTTGCTCCATATTTAGAAGCTTTTCAGGGCACTCCCAAAAGATAATCGATCTGGCGTCTGCGCTAATGATCGGTCTTATTTTGATGTCGCCTGCGAATGTGCTTATCAAACTTGGTATCTCCACGATCAACGAACTAAATGAATATGGAAAGCTGTTTCTGCCCGCTATGGCAACTGCATTGGCAGCGCAGGGAGGCACTGCTACATCTGCGGCACTTTACACAGGAACGATTGCCTTTACGGTTGTTCTTTCTACAGTAATTCGTAAATTGATCGTTCCGCTGATATATATGCATATATGTCTAAGCATTGCCAGTTGCGCTATGGATGATGAATTGCTTATAAACTTAAAATCATTTTCAAAATGGTTTGTTACCTGGAGCTTAAAGATCATTTTATATATATTTATGGCATATATCAGCATTACAGGTGTGGTGAGCGGAACAGCAGATGCTACTGCGATAAAAGCAGTGAAGCTTTCCATATCTGCATTTGTTCCTGTGGTGGGCAGCATTTTGTCAGATGCATCAGAAACCATACTAGTCGGCTCGGCAGCTGTGAAAAACGCTGCAGGCATTTACGGTCTTTTTGCAATGCTGTGCATCTGGATCGGGCCTTTCATCAAGATCGGTTTGCAATATGTACTTCTTAAGTCGACAGGCGCTGTTTGCACAGCCTTTGGCAATAAAAAGGCCACTGATCTTATTAAAGATTTTTCGGCCTCTATGAGCCTTGTACTGGCTATGATTGGCACACTGTGTTTGCTTTTGATCATTGGCACGGTTTGTTTCATGAGAGGTGCAACCTGATGGGCGATATCGGTAAATATCTGATCGGCATTGCCGCAGCTGCATTTATTTGCAGTGTTTTCCGGCAATTAAGTGAAAAGTTTGGGATCTCCGGGAAAATAATGACGATCCTTACCGGAATATTTATGCTGATTTGCTTCATGTCTCCTATTAGAAACATCCAAATTCATGATATTTTGGATTTAACAGAAGATCTAAATTATGAGGCACAATCCTATGTAATACAGGGACAAGAAATTGCGAACGAGCAATTAAAGACATACATAAGCGAACAGGTTGGCTCATATATTTTGGAGAAGGCATCCGCTTTGAATGCAAGTGTGGAGGTGAGTGTAGAGTTGACGGATGCACAGTTACCCGAACCCAGTGCTGTTAAAATAAGTGGAGCAATATCTCCCTATGCGAAAAACATCCTGTCATCGTATATCAAGGATGAGCTGGGTATACCGGAGGAGAAGCAAATATGGACATTGGCGCATTGAAAGAAAAGGGGACTGCTCTTTTCAAAAAATATAAGTACATCCTTCTTATATTGGCTGTTGGGATCGTGCTGATGCTGATCCCCAGCGCAGACACCGGGGACACGCATAACAAGCAGGCGTCAAACATCAAGGAAGTAACAACGCAAACGATTCACGAGGAATTATCCGAGCTGTTATCTATGGTCAAAGGCGCCGGGGATGTAAGGGTGATGCTCACCATAGCGCAGGGCCAACAAACTGTGTATCAGGAGGATATTCAGGATTCATCCGCGCAAACGGTCATAGTTACTGACACAAATCGCAACGAAAATGGTCTCATTAAACAGATCAACGCTCCTGTATATCAAGGCGCAGTTGTATTATGTCAAGGCGCAGACGATCCAATCGTTCGTCTGTCAATTACAGAAGCTGTATCAAAAATAACCGGACTTAGTTCCAATCAAATTGCCGTATTGAAAATGAAATAAGTGGGGGAATGGATCGTGAAAACATGGAAGAAAAACATGGTAGCAGCTGCTGTGTTGGCTACAGTTCTGGGTGGCATCTATGTAAACTGGTTATATACAGATAAGCAGCAGGTAATGAATCTTACAGATACTTTGGATGCAGACAAGATCCTGTCATCTGATATGCTGGTAATGGGAGATGAAAGTTCGATCAGCACAGGAACGGAGAATACTGCATCTGCATATTTTGCCGCCGTTCGGCTATCCAGACAGCAGGCAAGGGACAGTGCAGTTACTTTGCTGCAGGAGGCAATGGCCTATAATGATGATACCCAGGCGGCACAAACAAATGCCCAGTTGGAGCAGATTGTAAATACGGCTTTAAGTGAAGCACAGATTGAAAGCCTTGTGATCGCAAAGGGCTATACGGATTGTGTGGCATACATGAGCGATAACCGTATTTCCGTAGCAGTGGCTGCGCCGGAAGGTGGCCTGCAGCAAACCGATGTTGCTGTGATTGCGGATATTGTGATCGGTCAAACGGCTCTGACTATGGAAGATATTTATGTAGTTGAAGTGAGATAACAATACCCGGCTGAATTTCAGCCGGGTTTCTTAATTTTAATAAGCAAGAAAACAGTTGTATTTTTCAGGATTTGTGATACAATAAACAAAAGTATGCATTTATCTTTTCTAATTCGTTTAGGAGGTACTTAATATGGCTGAAACGAAACAGTATATCACCCAGGAGAACAAAGAGGGAATGATCATGATCTCTGAAGATGTGATCGCATCCATCGTGATCCATGCGCTTAGCGAAGTTGAGGGTGTAGTTGGCCTGAGCAATAAGCTTGGCTTCGATATTTATCAGATTATCGGTATGAGCAGCCGCAGCAAGAGCATTAAGATCGAGCTCGGTGCGGATAACGATCTGAACATTCACTGCGATATCTCCATCGCCTATGGCCACAGTGTGGTTGCCGTTGCTAAGGCAGCACAGGCTGCCATTGCCAACGCTGTAGAAGCAATCTCCGGTGTTAAATCTACGTCTGTCAATGTAAACGTCAGCGGCGTTGTCCGGGTATAAGGAGATTCTATGTCAAGATCAAGTGCCAGAGAACTGGCAGTACATTTAATTTATTCCAGAGAGTTTACTGGGGAAGATCCCCAGCAGGTGATTGCAACCCGACTGGACAAGGAGTATTTTGCTCAGCTTGCAGAAGTAAATGAAATTTATGCCAAGCGCCCCAATAGCTGGGAGCGTGCATATTTGGATCAGGTAGTATCCGGTGTTTGCAATCGCTGTGATGATCTGAACGAACTTATTCAGAATTATTCCATCGGTTGGGATGTTTCCCGCATCTCCAAGCTGACTCGTACCATTATGCAGCTGGCTATTTTTGAGATTCAGTATGTGGAGGATGTGCCTACCGGAGTTGCCATTTCTGAAGCAGTTCGCATCGCAAAGCTTTACGATGGCGATGATACCGGCTCATTCGTAAACGGTATTTTAGGCAGTTTTGCAAGAAGCTTGGATAATGAGGTAGAAAAATGAGTGTCATTGCCTTTGACACAAGCAATTATACAACTTCCGTAGCCTGCTTTGACGGGCTAAACGGCACGAATGTCTCACAGCTTCTTCCTGTGAAAGCAGGTGAGCTGGGTCTTCGTCAATCAGATGCCGTTTTCCATCACACCAAAAGCCTGCCGGAGCTCTCTGGCAGGCTGTTTTCCAATGCAGATATTTCTCCTGTTCGCGCCATAGGTGTAAGTACACGGCCAAGAGCAGTAGATGGCAGCTATATGCCTTGCTTTATGGTAGGTTACTCCCATGCGAAGCTGCTTGCTGATGCATTCGGTGTGCCGCTGTTTGAATTTTCACATCAACAGGGGCACGTTGCCGCGAGCCTTTGGAGCGCAGGCAGACTGGATCTTATGGATCAGCCGCACCTGGCATGGCATTTATCCGGCGGAACAACAGAGCTTTTGCTGGTAGAGCCGAACCGCAAGAATGTGAATTGTACACGCATTGGCGGTACGACCGATATATCTGCTGGTCAGCTTATAGACCGTACCGGTCAGCTTCTGACTTTGCCGTTTCCGTCCGGTAAGCATCTTGACGCATTAAGCGAAGATGCAGCCACAAATGATTTCTTCCGTGTAAAATGTAACGATCTTTCCTTTTCCTTATCCGGTGTGGAAAATAAGGTACAACAGTACTATGCAGCAACCGGCAACGCAGCAGACACAGCTGTATTTGCTTTGCGAAGTGTGGCTTTTGCTGTACTAAAAGCAACGCAGAACGCTTTGAAGCAACATCCCGATTTCCCGGTAGTATTTTCAGGCGGTGTTGCTTCCAACAGTTTGCTTCGTCAAGTCCTTGCGCCTGTTAATCCGATTTTCTGCGCTCCGGAATACTCAACAGATAATGCCATAGGCGTAGCTGTGCTAACACACAGAGCTTTGGAGGAATAATATGCATCAGGCCCTTACCGTCACCCAGATAAATGAATATATCCGCGGCAAGATGGACCAGGATGCGCTTCTGAACAATGTTGTGGTGCAGGGCGAGATCAGCAACTACAAGGTATATCCTTCCGGCCATCACTACTTTACTTTAAAAGATGATGGCGCAGCATTAAAATGCGTTATGTTTAAAGGGAATGCCATTCGGCTGCGTTTTCGTCCGGATAATGGAATGAAAGTAATGGCAATGGGCAAGATTTCTGTTTATCCCAGAGATGGCGCATATCAGCTATATTGCACAGCTATGGCGCTGGACGGCATCGGTGATCTTCACGCAGCTTTTGAGCAGCTGAAAAAGAAACTGGGCGAGCAGGGATTATTTGATCCGGACCACAAAAAGCCGATCCCTGCATATCCGAAAGTAATCGGTATCATTACCAGTTCTGCTGGTGCAGCTATCCACGATATGTTGCGTATTCTGCGTAAGCGTTTTCCGCTTACCAAGGTCCGTCTTTTGCCGGTCCGGGTACAAGGCGCTGAAGCTCCCGGTGAGATCGCTGCTGCCATTGCTTATGCCAATGCACATAAGCTTGCAGATGTTTTGATCGTTGGCCGCGGCGGCGGATCCATAGAAGATTTATGGGCTTTTAACGACGAACAAGTTGCCTGGGCAATTTACCGGTCTGACATTCCTGTAATATCCGCTGTCGGACACGAGCCGGATGTCACAATTTCCGATTATGTAGCAGATCTTCGCGCCGCAACACCTTCCAATGCAGCAGAGCTTGCCGTTCCGGATAAGGCGGTGCTTTTGCAGAATTTGGATGATATGAGCCAAAGAATGGGCGCGGTGCTGCTTAGACGGCTGAAAAATACCCGTCAGCACCTGGATATTCTTGCCGGAAATGCTGCTTTAAAAAGCCCTGTCAATTATATTCATCAAAAACGGAAAAATCTGGAATTATTAAAGAGCAGATTAGCCGGTGGCCAGTCGAAGAACATATTTAAGAATAAGCAGCTTTTCCTTTCTGCTGCAGCCAAACTGGATGCTATGAGCCCCCTGAAAGTGCTGACCCGTGGCTATGCTATGACGCAGGATATTCAGGGAAATGTGATCAGATCTGTAAATCAGGTCAGGGTAGGGGAGGACATTCGTGTTCAATTTGCCGATGGCTCTGTTTGCGCAAAGGTCAATGATGTGGAGGTAATTACCGATGGAAAATAAGGAACGCACTTTTGAAGAGAAGATGCAACGATTAGAGCAGATCGTTCGTGCTATGGAGCGGGGAGATGTACCTTTGGAGCAATCACTTGAATTATTCCGTGAGGGCACTGATCTTGTTGGCCAGTGCGGAAAGCTCTTGGACGAAGCAGAGCTGCAGGTAAGAAAAATCGCTGCAGACGCTGATGGAAGCCCTGTGGAGGAGGTCTTCGCTGATGAGCCTGAGCTATAAGGAACAATACGAAGCATATCGCAGCCATATCGAAAACTACCTGGATACAAAGTGCTTTATTTATCCTGACCAGCCGCAGGTAAATCTGTTTTCCGCTATGCGTTATAGCTTATTGGCTGGAGGCAAGCGAATCAGACCGGTCATTGTTTACGCATTCTGCGCCCTCTGCAACGGCGAGTGGGAAAAAGCTGCGCCTTTTGCAGCGGCGGTTGAAATGATCCATACATATAGCTTGATCCACGATGATCTTCCCTGTATGGATAATGACGATTTCCGCCGCGGTAAACCTACCAATCATAAAGTATACGGAGAAGCTACTGCTGTTCTGGCAGGTGATGCCCTTCTTACTGCCGCTTTTGAGCGTATTGCTGATGCAGATCTTCCTGCACAAACCCGCATTGATGCTATAAAAGTTCTTGCTTGCTGCGCTGGAGAAAAGGGAATGGTCGGTGGCCAGATCCTGGATATGGAGAGCGAAAGCAGACAATGCACGCAGCAAGATGTAATTGATATTCAAAGCCGCAAAACCGGCGCGCTGATCCGTGCCGCTTGTCAGCTTGGCGTTCTTGCCGGTAGTGGAACTGCCGACCAGCTAACTGCAGCGGGAAACTTTGCTGATAATCTTGGTCTTGCATTCCAGATCCGGGATGATATGCTGGATGTGATCGGTGATGCATCTTTATTAGGTAAAGCAACCGGAACAGACGAAAACAAGAATACATTTGTGCAGCTCTACGGCTTGGATGCCTGCGAGGAAATGGTCAAATTCCATACGCAAGCAGCCATTGATGCTTTAAATGTTTTTGAGAATACTGTTTTCTTACAGCAGTTTGCAATGGACCTCATTCACAGAAAGAACTAAATGATCCCCACAGCAAAAAGCTGTGGGGATTTTTTTAGATATCGATAGCAGGATTCATACAATAAACATTCTTTTGATTCAGCTTTTCCCGGAGCAGCTGAATTGCTTCACCAAAGCGTTGGAAATGCACGATTTCCCGTTGACGCAGGAATTTGATAACATTGTTTACATCCGGGTCATCGCTTAACCGAAGAATGTTATCATAGGTCACCCGCGCTTTTTGCTCAGCAGCCAAATCTTCTGTCAAGTCGGCCATCGGATCGCCCTTAATCGCAATGGTGGCAGCAGACCAGGGATAACCGGATGCAGATGTGGGATATACACCTGCAGTATGGTCAACAAAATAGGGTGCAAATGCGGAATCCTGAATTTGGCTGTCTTTCATGTTTCTTGTTAACTGCTGCACGATCGCGCCAACCATCTCCAAGTGACCCAGTTCTTCCGTACCGATATCCGTCAGTAATCCCTTCAGTTCATCAAAGGGCATACTGTATCTTTGAGAAAGGTATCTGAGAGATGCACCCAGCTCACCGTCCGGTCCGCCATATTGGGAAATGATAATGGAAGCAAGGCGGGGATTGGGTTTATCGATCTTCACAGGGTACTGCAGTTTCTTATCATAAATAAACATGATTATACCTCCTGATTCGCAGCATATTCCCAAGGCCACGGATCGCAAAGCCAATTATATTCGCCTTCGACCTGGGACATATGGTTCAGTGGCCCACACATTTTTTCATACTTTTCTCTGCCTTTTGCATATAACTTCTGCAAATTCCGGTATACTTCCAGGGCTTCTTTGTCATCTCTGTGGGTATCCAGATATAATGCCAGCTCCTGAATGCCAAAATTCATTGCCTGCAACTCTGTTAATGGGGTTAAAGGCCGTTCATTCTGGTTAACCATGCCCATAAACGGTAAATCTAAACCGGGGAATAATGTTCCGCGCACAAGGCCCTTTTGCGGCTCATACCTGGGAGGGTTTTCCAGCTGGAAAGGAACATAAGGGTTTGCCAAAGGGGCAGAAGATGGCAAACGGCCCTCTGTTCCGTGATCATCTCTGCGTTTCATATCCATAGTGTTACCTCCGTGATTATATTGGAGCGTTTGCTCCGGGTCATTCTATGCCGAATTTTCTGTTTCCGTGCAGAACGAATATCCCTCATACGCATTTAATAGAAAACAGGGCATAAAATGCATTGAGGTGATACATATGAGCAAATGGAAAAAGCTGCTGCCCATGCTTCCGGCATATTTAATTGTTTTGGGTGCTTGCTTTTTAATTGGTATTTGGGGTAACGGTGCGCTTACAGCCATGTCTGATTCTGCAATCATTTCAGGCAGGCATACTGTCATCATTGATGCAGGTCATGGGGGAGAGGATGGAGGTGCAACGTCTTGTACGGGTATTTTAGAAAGTGAGTATAACCTTAAGATCGCTTGCCGGCTGGATGCTTTAATGAACTTACTTGGAGTACAAACAAAGATGGTTCGAACAACAGATATTTCCGTATATACAAAGGGGAATAACCTTTCAGAAAAGAAGATCTCTGATCTGAAAGAACGGGTACGAATTGTAAACAGTACAGATAACGCGTTGCTTGTTAGCATCCATCAAAATTACTTTAATCAATCCCAATACAGCGGCGCACAAGTTTTTTTCGGTGAGCACCAAATGAGCAAAGAATTTGCCCGCAGCACACAAAGTTTATTGGTAGGCTCTTTAAATCCCGGTTCAAACAGAGTGGCCAAGAAAGCAAGTGGCATCTATTTAATGCAAAAAGTGAATTGTCCAGCTATTTTAGTTGAATGCGGGTTTATATCTAACGCAAACGAAGAAGCGCTCCTGCGCTCTGATGATTATCAGAAGAAAATTTGCTGCGTCCTCGGAAGTGCCATAATGTCACAGATAGAAAGTATGCAAAGCCTGTCTTGACCCCACATAATTTGGCTGATATAATAGAAAAAAGGGGTTGATACTATGGCGAAGACAAAAACAGTTTTCTTTTGTAATGTATGCGGCAACGAAACACCGAAATGGATGGGCAGATGTACCGCCTGTGGAGCATTTAACAGTATTGAAGAACATATTGAAAAGCCATTGCCTGCCGGCAGAGCCAGCGTTGCACCGGTTGGAATGAGCAGAAACGCGCAGAAGCTCTCTGATGTGTCCTGTGACACCGAGGTGCGTTTTAATACCGGTATGGGTGAACTGGATCGTGTGCTGGGCGGTGGAGCTGTAGTTGGCTCTCTCGTCCTTGTAGGCGGCGCACCCGGTATCGGTAAGTCAACACTGCTTTTACAGATCTGTCATTGCCTGTGCAAGGACCGTAAAGTATTGTATGTATCAGGTGAAGAAAGTGAAAAGCAGCTTTCCATGCGGGCACAAAGATTGCATGTTGCATCTGATAATTTGTATGTTCTTTCAGAAACCCGTTTGACGGATATTCTGAATGCAACAGAATCCTTAAACCCGGATATTCTGATCGTTGACTCTATTCAGACCTTATATAATGAAAATAACGAATCTTCTCCCGGAAGCGTCTCCCAGGTCAAAGATTGTACGATTGCCTTAATGCAGCTTTCAAAGGGACAGGGTATCACCGTGTTTGTTGTGGGTCATATCAATAAAGATGGCGCAATCGCAGGTCCTAAGGTTTTGGAGCATATGGTGGATTGTGTTCTTTATTTTGAAGGCGATCCCAATACCTCTTACCGATTACTGCGTGCCGCTAAAAACCGCTTCGGCTCTACAAATGAAATCGGTGTCTTTGAGATGGGCGATACCGGACTTATTGAAATTCCAAATCCCTCCCAAATGCTTCTTGCCGGCAGGCCGGAAGGCGCCTGCGGCACCTGCGTTGCCTGTGTTATGGAAGGTACAAGACCGGTACTGGCAGAAGTGCAGGCATTGGTGGCAAAGACCACATTCAATGTTCCCCGCAGAACATCCGACGGCTTTGATTTTAACCGCGCGGTCTTACTGCTTGCCGTTGCTGAAAAGCGGGCTAATATGAAGTTAAGCTCTTTTGATGCTTATATTAATATCATTGGCGGTCTTAGTCTGAATGAACCCGGTGCTGATTTGCCTGTTGTATTGGCTGTGGCATCTTCTTATCGGGATACACCCATCAGCGACGATACAGTTGCCATCGGTGAAGTAGGCCTTACCGGCGAAATCCGCTCCGTATCCAATATGAATCAAAGACTTGCAGAAGTTGCAAGATTAGGATTTAAAAAGTGTATAATCCCTAAAAATACGGCTCAAAAATTGGAAATTCCCGAAGGTTTGACCGTTTATCGGGTCAAAAACCTCCGGGAAGCCATTGAAATCGTATTGTAGTATTATTCATCAGCAGGGGAGGGCAGTTCCTGAGAAAAGTCCAGCTTGGACAGGGGATTGGCCTCCGCTGCTATTTTAAGCTCTGTATTTTCAATATGTGTATAGATTTGCGTTGTATTTAGGTTTTCGTGTCCCAACACTTCCTGGACAGTTTTGACATCAACACCACCGGACAACATCATTGTTGCTGCAGTATGACGAAGCTTATGGGCGGAGAATTGTGTAGAATCCAAACCTGCCTGCAGCAGAGCCTTTTTAACGAGCCTGTGCACTGCTGTTACGCTGATCCGGTTGCTGTCCCGCGATCCAAAGAGCGCTCTGTTATCTGATAATACCTTTTTGTGCCGTTCCGGCAAATAGGCATCGATAGCCTTACGGCAGGCAGAGCCAAAATATACAATTCGCTCCTTGTTACCCTTACCAATAACGCGAATACGGTCTTCATAAACATCTGTAAGATTCAGGTTTACAAGCTCGCTGCGACGAATGCCGCAGTTTAAAAACAGCATTAAAATAGCATAATCACGCTTTTGATTTTGACCGGAAACAGATTGCAATAACGCAGAAGATTGGCTTAAGGTTAAATATTTCGGCAGACTTTTCCTAAGCTTTGGATATTCCAGATCAGCCACCGGATTGTCTGTAAGCTGCTTGGTTCGAACAGTAAGATATTTGTAGAATGATTTGATGGCCGATAGTTTTCTGGCTCGCGCAGAAGGCTCAATGCCGTAATCCGGAGCAGGGGAATCTGCATTGATAGCACGATCATTGGCAAGATAAGACAGGAAATCGAAAATTTCGGATGTCGTTATAGACCGAATAAACCCTAAATCTATGTCCTTAATCGAGATGTCTTCCAGTGGAGTGTTCAGCGGCATATCATTACGCATCAATCGCATAAAACGCAAAAACATTCGCAGATCCAGGTAGTATTCAGAGATCGTACGAGGGGAATGACCTTTAATATTTTCGTGATAAGTAAGAAAATCACGGAGAATTTGCGGTGAATCAGCGTATTTTATCATAAAATAATCTCCTTTTTGTAAAAACTGATCTGTTAACGAGTGATATTTGTTTTCAATATAGATATATTCGATATTTTGTTCGTATAGCTGTTTGGATATAAAACTAAACAGGGACTATGTCAATATGAAATAAAGGGACGACACCTGAAACCATTAATATGATTATATAGGTTTATCTGATAAGAAACAAGTGCTGTGTGAATCTATGCTTATAATATCTATTGGTATGAACCAATGCAGCTAAACATAAACTCATAGAAATAAATGCCGAATGCAGCTGACAGAAAATTTCTGAATGAATGTAGGTATGTCCGGAAAAAACTGAGCGGATCTAAATTCAAAAAATTTCACTAATAAAACACGAAATAATAGAAAGTGTTATAGATGTGCCAATATGAAAGAGCGAGAACGCACAACGATATGAAGTGTAATTTAAATCACATTGTACAGCAGAACATAACAGAAAACGCACTAAGTAATCAATGTAATAATATATATTGATATATGGTAAGATCATTGGCAAAAATAGCCCGCAGAGGCCTGGAAAGAGGCTTTGGTATACTATATAGCTATATTATAGCATAAACACACTGCGAACGCAACAAAATTTTTATTTTGTTGCGTTCGTTATTATAATAACAGTATCAACATATCAATAGCTGCCTCTCCTTCCCAAGACGACGGTAATTCAAATTTAGGCTAAATTCTTATTTACATAAATAGATAACATATTTACTTCTTACAGGTTCTTCAAATAATATTGACCTTCATTTGTTTTCGTGCCAAGCCGAATGATCTTAGCGAGAACTATAGCTATTTAAATTTATTCTCAATATATTGCAATGCCTTCCCTATTCTTCTTTCTGGTTTGTGAAAAATCTAATTTGGCTATTTACTTTTTAACATAAAATAGGTAAAATAATTACAGAGTTCTACAATCCTGGAGGTTTCCATATGAGCGTTAAACGAATTGGTGTGCTTACAAGCGGTGGCGATGCGCCCGGTATGAATCCTTGTGTTCGTGCTGTCGTGCGTACTGCCCTGTACCACGGAATTGAGTGCTACGGTATCCGCCGTGGCTGGAATGGCCTTATTTCCGGTGATGTAATCCATCTTGATGAGAAAAGGATCTCTCATATCATCAATCGCGGTGGCACGATCCTATATACCGCCCGCAGTAAGGAATTTTTGACTGAAGAAGGTCAGAAAAAGGCCGTTTCTACATGCAAATTCCTTGGCCTTGACGGCATTATCGCCATTGGCGGTGACGGTACATTCCGCGGTGCCCGTGCCCTATCCAAATACGGCATTAATGTGATCTGCATACCTGCTACCATTGATAATGATATCAGCTGCACCAACTACTCCATTGGCTTTGATACCGCAGCCAATACTGCCATTGAGTGTATTGACCGTCTGCGTGATACAATGCAGTCTCACGAGCGCTGCTCTGTTGTTGAAGTTATGGGCCGTAATGCAGGCTATCTGGCCATGTATGTTGGTTTGGCAGTTGGCGCTACTGCTGTGCTTGTCCCGGAAGAAACTATCGATTTTGAGCGTGATGTGATCGAAAAGATCCGTCAGGCACGATTCAATGGTTTTACGCACTATATGATTGTTGTAGCTGAAGGCGCCGGCTCTGCATCCGATATCGCTGCCAAAATCAAAGAAAGCATTGATTTGGACCCTCGCGTAACGGTTTTAGGCCACATCCAGCGCGGTGGTGTTCCCACCGGCAGAGATCGGGTCAATGCTACAAAGATGGGCTATCTTGCTGTAGAAATGCTCCTTCAGGGAAAGACCAACCGAATCATTTGCACAGCAGACGGCAGATTTACAGATATCGACATCGATGAAGGTCTCGAAAAAGTCAGGCGCATTCAAAAAATGGAAGTCGATGTCCTTGCGGCAATGACCGGCATTTGATCCCACTCCCCTACTTAAATAACAAACAGGACTAAGCCATAATGGTTTAGTCCTGTTTTTATGATTTGGGATGACATTTTTTATATACAGATTTGATTTTTTGATTAATAAACTGTGTGTACATCTGCGTAGAGGAAATATCACTGTGTCCCATCAGTTCCTGCAAAGAATCAATATCAGCACCATTTTCCAATAGATGCACTGCGAAGCTATGGCGCAGCGTGTGAGGCGTGATCTCCTTTTCGATACCAGCGGTATCCTGATAGTGCTTCAGGATCTTCCAGAAGCCCTGGCGGCTCATACGGGCGCCGCTGACATTAACAAACAAAGCGTTTTCTTTAGGGTCAGAGATCATAGCGCTGCGTACATCTTTTATGTAGGTCCGAAGGGCACGCAAAGCAGCGGGATAAAGCGGGATTATACGAGACTTCTTGGCCTTTGCGCACATAACAACGCCTTGATCAAGATTGACATCATCCAGGTTCAGGTCAATCAGCTCACTCACACGAATGCCGGTTGCATACATAACTTCAAGCATTGCCTTATCCCGATAACCCTTGGCATCTACGCAGACAGGCTGGGCAAGCAGCAACTCAATCTCTTTGCTGGTAAGGATCTGAGGAAGCTTCTTCTCTCCTCTGTCGATGTGTACATCTACAACGGGGGTTTCTTCAACAAAACCAGAAGAAACAAGATATGCATAGAAATTCTTCAGACTTGCAATGCAACGAGAAGTTGTAGAGCTGGATTTGCCGAGTTCCTCCAGATGGCTCAGGTACGCACGGATATTCAGTTGTGTAGCATCAACAATATCAGTGCCCGCATACGAGTTTAACCAATCAGAAAATTGACGGATATCCCGTATATAGGAGAACACAGTATTGTCAGATGCCTGTTTTACCTTGGTAAGGTAATTTTCATAGGCTTTGATTAAATCCAACATGAAACCGTATACCTCTTTTTGATCTTATAAAATACAGGAGAAAAAAGGCGAAATCAAATAATAATCAATTAAGGCAAGTGTAAATGCCGTAACGGAATATAAAATACAATGCTTACGAACGGATTTTTCATTTCTCTTCAGGCAGATACATATAAGCCACATTAGTAAAACACAAACGCAAGTCTCAGAGAACATAAGAAAAAATTGTGCAAGCCAGGCGCCTTGCCCAAATATGGATTGTACCATTGTAAGGTTAAAACCTAAGCAAAAAGCAATCAAACCTGCAGCAGGAAACAAAACATATATTTTCTTAAAATACGAAGCAGAAGTTACTGCTAAAAAAGGCAAAAAGAATACCGCCAATAAACCCGTAAAACCGGCAGGCTCACGGGCCGCGGTATAATAATGAACATAATACTTTGCATCTAAAGAAGATGCGATATGTAAACCGAGAAATATGCCGCTGATCCAAACAAATAATAAAATAACCTGCAGCGGTTTATTGCGCATTTTACCTAAGAAAGATACTGCACGAAAAGACATAAATCCCTCCACATTGGTGCAAAAACAGCTATAATTCCGGAAAATAGCAGGCAATTCAATGGTTTTTACACAAATCTGCACCAAAAGTGTCGGCTCGATTACTATACACCAAAATCAACTATTTTTCAAGAAATTTTAACTGTCAGAAATGCGATTTGTATATTATGCCAAATTTATGTAAACAGGATTATGTTAACTCGCCTAAATTTGGCATATTTTCTTTTTATCGTTTTCAACTATTTTCAAGATATAGCGAATCCGCACGAGGCACATACACAATATATTGTTTGCAGGATTTCCTGCAGAATTTGTGTTAGAATCCCATAGCTATATAAATATTGGTCATTTTGTACAACTTTAGCGAAATGCCTTTCTTTTCTTTTTCATGCTCCCCTCACCTGTTTTTAGCTTCAGCAAACAAGCCGCTGCGCTGCCAGATGAGATAGATATTACTCCGGTCAATATATTGCCCGAAATACCGTCAAAAAACAGCATTGCTATGCATATCAAAATAACCAAGACCCCTGCAACGATCATTCCAGTGATGATAGCGAGCTTTTCTTTAACAAGCGTCAATGCTATCAGAGTCCCTACAAAGGCGCTTAGTACTTGAATAACGATCTTCAGCCAATTCATATTCGTTAAATCCAATCGCTCACTGTTTATCATCCATGCACCAACAGCACCCATGATCAACATAATGGTGATGCAAGCAGCTATGCCGATCAAAGCACCCACCAACACATTGCTTTCTTTAGTCATACCTTTACGCTTCATACTCCCCTCCCCTTTCTGTAACAAAGTATGTCCACACAGACAAAAAAAGAACTGGCAGCCTCAGCTGCCAGTTCTAAAAGTTAAATTAGAAATCTTCGTCTTCTTCCAGGTCATCAAATTCCATTTGCGCAGAACTGCCGCTACGCATTGCTTCCCATTGCTCCTTAGTCACAAGGATATCTCTGGGCTTACTGCCTTGGAAAGGACCGACGATGCCTTTCTCTTCCATCTCATCTACGATTCGTGCTGCGCGGGCATAGCCCAGCTTCAGGCGCCTCTGGAGCATAGAAACGGATGCCTGACCGGTTTCAAGGATCACATCCACAGCAGCCGGCAGCATCTCATCACCGTCAAGCTCATCTGCATTCGGTTCGGGGTCAGATGCTGTAGGCGTCTTCGTTCCGGATTGTGCAGCCTTGCGCTCAATATCCTCCATAATTTGCTGATCGTAATTACTGGAGTATGCGGACTTAACATGGTTAGTGACGGCCTCGATTTCCTGTTCGCTTACAAAGCAACCCTGCACACGGAGCGGTTTGCCGTTACCGATGGGGGCATACAGCATATCACCGCGGCCGACCAGCTTCTCCGCACCCTGGGTGTCCAGAATAATACGGGATTCCATAGCAGAAGCCACCGCAAATGCAATACGGGAAGGAATATTTGCCTTCATCAGGCCGGTGATAACATCCGCAGAAGGACGCTGGGTAGCAATGATCAGGTGGATACCGGCTGCACGGCCCATCTGTGCGATACGGCAGATAGACTCTTCCACTTCCTTAGCAGCAACCAGCATCAAGTCTGCCAGCTCGTCGATAATAACCACGACTTGCGGCAGCTTCGTTCCTTCAGCCTGCTGGCTTTCAATCAGGGAATTGTAAGATTCCAGATCACGAACACCGGCATCAGACATGGTCTTATAACGGCGCATCATTTCCGTAACTGCCCACTGCAAAGAACCGGCAGCCTTTTTCGGATCGGTCACAACAGGAATCAGCAAATGGGGAATATTATTATAATTGACCAGTTCCACCATTTTGGGGTCGACCATAATGAGCTTCACATCATCAGGACTTGCTTTATACAGCAAAGAGATAATGATGGAGTTCATACATACAGACTTACCGGAGCCTGTCGTACCTGCAATAAGCATATGGGGTAAACGGGCAATATTGCCGATAATGCAATTGCCGCCTATATCTTTACCAACCGCAAAGGAAGACATAGACTTGGCTTTATGGAATTCCTGAGAATCGATCACCTCACGCAAAGAAACGGATGTAACTGCGCGGTTCGGCACTTCAATGCCTACAACCGAGATCTTTCCAGGAACAGCTGCAATACGCACACCGGAAGCGCCAAGGCTCAAAGCAATGTCATCCGCTGCAGTAGTCAGCTTACTAAGGCGCACGCCTTTCTCCAGCTCAACTTCATAACGGGTTACACTGGGGCCGCGGGTAACATTGATGATATGGGCTTCGATCTTAAAGCTCTCAAGGGTTTCGTTCAGCCGTCTGGAGTTTTCCCGCATTTCGGCAGTGCCGTCTACACCGCCGACAGCGGGCCGTTTCAGCAGATCAATGGGCGGGAAATAATATACAGGCTTCTCCTGCTTTTGATTTTCTTCGATTTCCTGAGCAACTTGCAACGCAGAGGCTTCAGCATCCTTTGCGGTAACCTTTTCCGGTTGCTTGGCAGGTTTTTTAACTACAGGTGCGTCATCAACATCAAGGTCAGGCATATTTTCCGGGAAGGCATCTTCGATTTTTGGCGCAGCTTTTGAATCAGAAGCAGCGGCCGTCAGAATCTCATCTTCGTTTGTTGCTGTCACCGGAACAGCAGCTGCAGCTACAGGTGCGTGTACATCTGCATCGATCTGCCGCATAATATCCAAAGCATTTTGGCTGTCAGAAGCCTTCTGTTCGGGCAAATCAGGCGTTTCTTCCATAGCTGCAGCCATGCGGCGCTTTTCCTCTTTGCGGGCAATCCGTCTTTCCGCAAGATGATTGACCACCACTGTAGCGGGGTCCGGTTTAGGCGGTGCATCTTCCTCCTCTACACGAGGCCGTTCCTGAATAGCCCGAATAATGCCAAATACAGTGATCTGCATTGCACCCAGTAATGTAAGCAGCGCAGTAACAAGTAAAATAACAAATGTAAGCACATGGCTCATCAGATAAGCCAGCGCAGAAGTGATAGCGCCGCAAATTATACCGCCAGTCCAGCCTGCGATACCACCCTCATACAGGAATACAAGAAACGGCTTTCCGTCCGCGGGCGGCTGGGAATTTAAAACAAGATGAGATAGGCATCCACAGGAAAGAACAAATACAAAAACACATACCGTTCGCATTGTCACAGGCTTATCGCCGCTAAAAGCATGGATGCCAAACAGGTAAAGCATTGCCGGAATCAGCAGTAAAAACGCAAGATTACCGACCAGCCCCTGAACAAGCATAGATAGCCATCTAATGACTACACCGTCAGGGATCATACGCGCAACAAGCAACACAACAAAAGATATCAAAAACACACAGCTGGTGACAAGACGGACAGGAATCTCCACCTCTTTGATCTTAAGCTGCTTTTTATCAGCTGCCTTGCCCTTCTCTTTATCCGCAGGTTTATTATTTGCCTTCTTGAATTTTCTGGAAGCAGAAACTGCCTTTTCTGCCTGCGACCTCTTCTTTTTCTCTGCCATAGTGCCTCCTAAACAGTAAGATACAGGATCAGCGCGAGAAATGCTGCGCCCCAACAATAATATGCAAATGCCATATAACCGGTACGCACTGTCAAAAACCGAATTAATAAAATAGCGCAATATGCACCAATAAATGCCATTAAACCGGCGCAAATATAACTAAGAAACAAGCCTAATGTAATCGCATCAAAGCCGACCGAGAGAATACCGATGAAATCAAACAATATCATGAGCAAAAGCGCCGGAAGGCTTAATGCAAAACCCCAGTTAAGTGTTTGCTCACGATCAGCCCCTCTTGCCAAGCCAAAAGAGTTTACAGCTCCGATTCTCGAAATACCGGGAATGGAAGAAAGGGCTGCGGCAACACCAAAGCCGACGCCATCCAAAGTAGACATATGTTTTGCCGTTTTATTCCCCTGTGCCATGTACTCCGGCACCACAATAATGATGCCGTTAATGATCATAAATATTGCAAGAATCAGCAAATTGCCTCCCAGATTCATGGTAAGGCCGTATAGCAACAAGCCGAGCAGCATAGGGATCAGCGCAGTTCTTAGCAAGCGTAGGTCATATAATGTCCTTACATCCCGGTTTCTGCGTCCCCTTGCTGGTTTTACAGATATGCGGAACTCCCGGGAAAGCCGGAAAAATATTGGTCTGCAGCAAATAAAAACAGCAATTAAGCATCCAAGATGAATAAAAAATATACAAATTGGATCTGTCGCAGATAAACCAAACAGCTTCATTAATATTGCCTGATGCCCGCCTGCGGAAACCGGCAAAAATTCAGCTAAACCGGAAATGATTCCGTATATGATACTTTGTAAAAAATTCAAGGAATCATCTCCTTTGAACATATTTTTTACATTATATCATAGGCATTTCAATATTTCCACCCTATAACTAAAATTTATGATTTCCTTTTTGATTTTTGTTTTTCGATCATTTTATGCAGGGCGCACAACGCATCGTTAAGACCACCAAGACGGTCGATCAGGCCGGAGGAAACCGCTTCTTTACCGTACAGGATCGTGCCAACATCTGTAGCCATCTCCCCTGTCGCCATCATATATTTTTCAAACTGGCTTTTAGAAATTCCGGAATTTTCTGTTACAAAATCTGCGATCTGCTCCTGAATGCGCTGAAAATAGCGAAATGTTTGTGGCGCACCAACAACAAGACCAGTCATTCTAACCGGATGCACAGTCATACTGGCAGTAGGTGTGATAAACGAGCGCTTTGTGCACACTGCCAACGGAATACCTATAGAATGTCCACCACCTAAAACAAGAGACACCGTAGGCTTTTTCATTCCAGCAATCATTTCGGCAATGGCAAGACCCGCTTCAATGTCGCCGCCAACAGTATTTAGCAGCAAAAGAAGCCCATCGATTTCATCATTTTCCTCAATCCCTGCAAGCAAAGGAAGTACATGCTCATATTTTGTAGTCTTAACATTCTCAGGCAGCACCTGGTGGCCTTCCACCTGACCGATAATGGTCAGGGTATAAATGTTTCCCTTATTACCATTTGTAAGGTCTGAGCCAAGCTCAACGATCTGTTCTCTTTCTTCTTGCTTCATATCTGCATTATTATCAGCCATAAATGATCCTCCTTTTCATAAAAGTAGGATAACCTATTTATACGCCAACAATTCATACTTGCAGAATGATCAGTTTTCTTGTATAATGCTATAAGAAACATATAATTTTGAAAGGAAACATATTATGCAATACGAATATAAAACTCAGGGCACTTGCTCTCAGCGAATTTTGTTTGAGATTGAAGAAGGCAAAGTGAAAAATGTTCAGTTCCTTGGTGGCTGCAACGGAAATCTGAAGGGCATCGGCTCTTTGGTGGAAGGTATGGATGTGGACACTGTCATTGAACGCATCGAAGGTATTTGCTGCGGCATGAAGCAAACCTCCTGCCCCGACCAGCTGGCACAAGCGCTGAAGCAAGCAAAAAATGCATAAAATTAGGCCACAGTTCTTTTTGAACTGTGGCCACTTTTATTTATCTGCTGCACTTAAAATAATGCGCACCAGGTCTTCCCTACCCGTCCCCTTCTCTGCTGAAAAAGGAACAATAACGCAATCGTCAGGCAAGGCAAGATCTTGTCTGATTGTCTGTAAATTGGGCTCAATTTGGGTTTTACCCAGCTTATCCAGCTTATTTGCTACCACAACGAAGGGACAGCCGCTTTCAATAAACCAGTTGGCCATTGTGATGTCATTATTTGTAGGCGCGTGCCGCGCATCAACGATCATAACACCCAGATCGATGCGCCCAGCAGCAAAATAAGATTCCATCAGCTTTGCCCAACGATCTTTTTCAGATTGAGAAACTTTGGCAAAGCCATAACCGGGAAGATCCACAAAATAGCACTTCTTATCAACAGTGAAGTAATTTACATGGATAGTCTTACCAGGCTTCTCGCCCACGCGGGCAAAGTTCTTTCTCTGCAAGATACGGTTGATTACAGAGGACTTTCCTACATTGGATTTGCCGGCAAAAGCAATTTCCGGCAATCTGTCCTTGGGAAAATCTTTTGTAGACGCGGCGCTGATATTAAATTCTACATTATTGAAGTTCATAAGCGCACCTCACTGGCGTATACTGGGTTTCTGATTGTGCTGCTTTACAACGGAAGTAATTTCACCGGGTAAGATATCCAGCACCTCCGTTGTGCGATTAAGGGCAGTTGCCAGCACCACATCAACCGTATCAGCAAGTACAAAATTGAGAGATTGTCTGACTGTCTGATCGATCTGTTCCAGATCCTTTGCATTATCCTGCGGGATGATAACCGTTGTAATACCGTGCCGCAAAGCAGCCATGGTCTTCTCCTTCAAACCACCAATAGCCAGCACACGACCACGCAGAGAAATTTCACCGGTCATCGCTACATCCCTGCGAACGGTAGTTCCGGTCAGGGCAGAAACAATTGCTGTACAGACGGTAACACCGGCAGAAGGACCATCCTTGGGAACAGCACCCTCCGGGAAATGGACATGGATGTCTTTCGTCTTATAAAATTCGCGCTCAACACCCAGTTTTTCCCAGTTTGCACGAATGTAGCTCAACGCTGCATGGGCGGATTCCTTCATAACATCGCCAAGGTTGCCTGTAAGCTCCAGCTTTCCGGTGCCATCCATGACATTAACTTCCACATCCAGTGTATCGCCGCCAACAGCAGTCCAGGCAAGGCCGGTTACAAGACCAACCTGATCATTGCTGTGGAGACGGTCAGGCAAATACTTACGAATACCAAGATAGTCTTCCAGGTTGCTTGCCGTCACAACGATCTTTGCTGTGCGTTTCTCCGAAATAAACTGCATATCCGCTTTTCTGCAGATATCAGCGATCCGCCGTTCCAGACTTCTAACACCGGATTCCCTGGTATAACAAGCAATAATCTCACGGATAGCATCATCTGTAATCTGCAGGCGGGATCTCTTGAGGCCGTGTTTTGTAAGCTGCTTGGGAATCAGATGATTTTTTGCGATCATCAACTTTTCTTCATCCGTATAAGAGCCAAGCTCAATGATCTCCATTCTGTCAAGGAGCGGACGAGGAATCGTATCCAGTGTATTAGCCGTTGTGATGAACAGGACATCACTCAGATCAACAGGGATCTCCAGGAAGTGATCCGTATAAGTTTTATTCTGTTCGCTATCAAGAACTTCCAGCAGCGCAGCGCTGGGATCACCCCTGTAATCAGAACCCATCTTATCTACTTCGTCCAGTAAGATAACAGGATTCATACTACCGGCATTGATCAGGGCTGTTAAAATTCTGCCGGGCATAGCGCCAACATAGGTCTTTCTATGACCGCGGATATCTGCTTCATCGTGAACACCGCCAAGGGCGATGCGGGACATTTTTCTATTGAGACTTCTTGCAACAGAATATGCAACAGAGGTTTTACCCACACCGGGAGGGCCAACAAGACACAATATCTGCGGGGGCATCTCCGGTGCCATCTGGCGAACAGCAATCGTCTCAAGGATGCGCTCTTTTACCTTCTCAAGACCATAGTGGTCCTTATTAAGGACTTTCTGCGCAGCATCCACATTGACTCTTTCTTTTGTTGTCTTGTTCCAGGGCAGCTCCAACACGGTGTCGAGGTAATTACGCAGAACAGATGCTTCCGCTGAGCCAAAAGGCTGCTTTCTAAGCCGTTCTACATCCTTTAGAAGCTTAGCTTCCCATTGACTTTCCAAATTTAACAGCAGAATATTCTTTTCGTACTGGGCAAACTCAGAGCGGTCGTCCCCTTCCCCCAGTTCCTCCCGGATCACCTTCATCTGCTCACGCAGATAGTAATCCTTCTGCTCCTGGTCAATGTATGCACGAGTCTTTTCCTGAATATCCGATTCAAGCTGCAGCATCTGTACCTCCTGCTGCAGAAGCATCAGTACAGTTTCCAGCCGCATAATGGGATTGAGCATACACAAAATGCGAGCCTTATCCGCATAATCGATACCGGAATTCTGTGCGATGGCATCTGCTAAAAAGCCGCAGCTTTCAGAGGCCATCATACGCAGCTGAATATTCTGGGCAGGTTTATCTGCATACTCGGCATAAGTGGCATAAACATTATTTGCTTCCCGCCGTAATGCGCGGGTACGCAAATTATCTGCTTCTTTCGCTTCAGGAATGTATTCCACCAAGCCCAGCAAATAAGGCTCTGTTTGAATCATCTGTGTTATGCGTGCTCTTTCAATACCGGTAACAAGGACACGGATGTTCTCACCTTGAGATTTCAGCACCTGCTTGACCTTGACCACAGTGCCGATAGGATATAATCCGGGCAGACCGGGATCATCCTGCAATATATCTTTTTGCGGCACTAAAAGTAAGGTTTGGTCCTTCTTCATCGCCGCGTCCAAAGCCAGTGCAGACTTGATGCGGCCTATATCAAAATGTACCGTTTGATCCGGAAAGATTGCGAGGCCGCGTAATGCGAGGACCGGCATCATTCCGGTGAGTTTTTCGTCACTCATAGGTATCTCCTTTAAAAGTATAGAACAAGGGGGCAGTAAACTACCCCCTTGTAAAATCAATTCTTAGCGCCAAGTGCCACGCGGGGGTTTGCCTTGTCGCGGATAATTTTCGGCTTTTCACCGTTAACGCAGTCAGCTGTAATAACAACCTTCTTAATAGAAAGATCGGACGGAATGGTAAACATGATCTTGGTCATTGTTTCTTCCATAACAGCTCGCAGACCACGAGCACCGATCTGTCGCTCAATAGCCTTCTGTGCGATAGCATCCAAAGCATCCTGCTGGATCTGCAATTCCACATTATCCATTGCCAAAAGTGCCTCGTACTGCTTAGTAAGCGCATTCTTGGGCTCGACCAGGATCCGAACCAGGTCTTCCTTTTTCAGATCCTTCATAGCGGTAATCACAGGCATTCTGCCCACAAGTTCAGGAATAATGCCGAACTTTAGCAGGTCGTGGGGCTGCACCTTTTCCAGCAACTTACCAAGGTCACGATTCTTCTTGCTCTCCACAGGAGCATCAAAACCGATGGCAGATTTATCTGTACGGGCCTCAATGATCTTTTCAAGACCGTCAAATGCGCCACCGCAGATAAAGAGAATGTTTGTGGTGTTTACAGGAATGGTCTCCTGCTGGGGATGCTTTCTGCCACCCTGGGGCGGTACATTGGCGACCGTACCCTCAAGGATTTTAAGCAGCGCCTGCTGGACGCCTTCACCGGAAACATCTCGTGTGATAGAAGTGTTTTCGCTCTTACGCGCGATCTTATCCATCTCATCGATGTAAATAATGCCCCGTTCAGCGCGCTCCACATCAAAGTCAGCTGCCTGCAGCAAGCGAACCAAAATGTTTTCCACATCATCGCCCACATAACCGGCTTCTGTCAAGGTAGTTGCATCCGCGATGGCAAAAGGAACATCCAGGATCTTTGCCAATGTCTGAGCAAACAACGTCTTACCGGAACCGGTAGGTCCAATAAGCAAAATGTTGCTCTTCTGAAGCTCTACATCCGTCTGTGCAGACAGGTAGATGCGCTTGTAATGATTGTATACCGCAACAGAAAGGGCGACTTTTGCTTCGTCCTGACCGATAATATAATTATCCATGTATGCCTTCATCTCCATAGGAGTAGGCAGATGTTCAGGCATATTCTGCTGCTCATTTTCCTGAAGCAGGTCACAGCATGCCTGCACACAATCGCTACAGATGCATACACCGGGACCTGAGATCAGGCGGGCGTTGCGCTCGTCTTTGCCGCAAAACGAACAACGAATGATATCTTCTGTTTTGGCCATAAGACGGCCACCGCCTTTCCGTAAAATTTAGTGGCGCTCCAGCACCTTATCCACGATGCCGAATTCCAGAGCTTCCTGGGAAGTCATGAAATTATCGCGCTCACAAGCGTCAGTTACTTCCTCAACGCTCTTGCCCACATTTTCCGCAAGAATACGGTTCATACGGGCCTTGATGGTCTCCACCCGCTTCAGGTGGATGGCCATATCGGTGATCTGACCCTGTGTACCGGCGGAAGGCTGGTGGATCATGATCTCAGCGTTAGGCAGAGCCATACGCTTGCCCTTTGTGCCTGCTGCAAGCAGGAAAGCGCCCATAGAAGCAGCCATACCGACACAAATGGTAGCAACATCGCACTTGATGTACTTCATTGTGTCATAAATGGCCATACCGGCAGTTACGCTGCCGCCGGGGCTATTGATATAAAACTGGATATCCTTATCCGGATCCTGTGCTTCCAGATACAGCATCTGCGCAACGATCAGGCTGGCAGTGGTATCGTTCACTTCTTCGGATAAAAAGATGATCCGATCATTGAGCAGCCGGGAGAAAATATCATAGCTACGTTCACCCCGGCTGGTCTGTTCTACTACGTAAGGTACTAAACTCATGGTCATGTCTCCTTTCAGGGATTGAAACATTCTAACCATCCAAAGAAAGACTTATTCCTCAGTCTTCTCAACCTTCACAGTCTTTCTGGTTCTTTTGGGCTTCTCGGTGGTTTCAGGTGCTTCAGCCTTCTCAGCGGTTTCAGCCTTCTCAGCAGCTGCCTTCTTGGTGGTCTTCTTAGCCTTGGGAGCAGCGGCCTTAGCATTGTCAACGATGACCTTGACAGCCTTTCTGGTCTCCAGGCTGGTCTTCAGCTCTTCAGCAGGTACCATTGTCTTGATCTTTTCAACTTCCATCTCATACTGCTTAGCCAAAGCTTCGAACTCGGCAGCCATATCCTCATCAGAAACGGTAATGCCTTCCACTTCAACGATCTTAGCCAGAGTGACATTAATCTTAGCCTGCTTCTCAGCACCGGGACGGAATGCATTGCGCATGGTGTTCAGGTCGCCACCCATCATCTTTGCGTACTGCTCAACGGAGTAGCCGCTCATCTGCAGCTGGTAAGCAAAACGCTCCATCTGATTATCCAGCTCAGCCTCGATCAGAGCCTTGGGCATATCTACAGTGGTGTTCTCAGCAGCTGCATCAACGCAAGCTTGCTCGAATGCAGAATCTGCCTGCTTGGTGGCATTCTCAAGTGCCTTGGCGCGGATATCTTCTTTCTGCTGCTCCAGAGTATCAAACTCAGAAACATCCTTAGCAAACTCATCATCCAAGGCAGGAACATTGGTGGTGGTAACCTTGTTAACCTTCACATGGAAGACAACAGGCTTGCCAGCCAGCTCAGCATGGTAATCCTCGGGGAAAGTGATGTTGATATCCTTCTCTTCACCGGCAGCCATGCCAACAACCTGCTCTTCAAAACCGGGAACGAAAGAGCCGGAGCCCAGCTTCAGGTCGAAGTTATCGCCCTTGCCGCCCTTGAAAGGAACGCCATTGTCAAAGCCCTCGAAGTCAATATTGGCGGTGTCGCCCATCTCAGCAGCGCGCTCAACAGTCTCGGTAGAAGCAACATTCTGAGCCATACGGTCCAGCTCAGCCTGCACCTGCTCATCGGAAACAGAAACCTTCTGCTTCTCAACCTTCAGACCCTTGTACTCGCCCAGAGTAACCTCGGGATATACATCGGTGGAAATGGTAATAGTAACAATGTTATCCTCACTGATGCTCATATCGGTCAGGCTGGGACGGCCAATAGCCTTCACATCCTGCTTGATAACAGCCTCTTCATAAACCTCGGGGAAGATCTCTTCCAGGCCGTCTTCATAGAAGACATGGGCGCCGTACATAGATTCGATCATCTTACGGGGAGCCTTACCCTTACGGAAGCCGGGGATCATAATGTTCTTCCGGGCCTTCAGGTATGCCTTGTTCACACCGGACTCCATCAGTTCCTTGTCGATCTCCACCACGATGGTAGTCTGATTTCCGTTTCTTTCAATGCTCTTTACGTTCATTTTTATCCTCCTATGCAGAACCGCAAGCGGTTCTTCTATATATGTTTTTTGCATCCGAAATATTCTAACAAATAAAGTAGAAAATGTCCACTCTTTTCTTAGAAAAATTATGAAATAACTTTAAAAGGAACAAATCCAAGATAATCTGCCGATAAAAGCCTGTATTCTATGCCATCCCACAAGCCTTCCATAGCAAGGCCATGGCTTTGACCGTGTAAATGTCCGTAGAAACATCTGCGAACATTATACTTTTTCATAAGATCAATGATCTCGTGACAGGTATACCCTTTATAAAGGGGCGGATAATGTAAAAACACCATTTTCGGCAAATCCCCAGCCGCCTTTAACGAAGTTTCTAATCGTATAAGTTCTCTTTGAAAAACCTTTTTATCGTGCTCCGTGCCCCGATCTTCTTCAAAGAACCAGCCTCTTGTGCCGCAAATCGCCCAGCCTTCATATTCAAAGCAGTTATTATTCAAAATATTTAACTCTGAAAAGTCGTTTTCCTGGCAAAATTTCGCAAACTTAGCCTGAGTGCTCCACCAATAATCGTGGTTGCCTTTCAGAATGATCTTCCTGCCTGGGAGCTGATTGATCCAGGCAAAATCAGCTGCTGCATGATCCAGATCCAACGCCCAGGAAAGATCGCCCAGCAAAACTGTGGTGTCTTCAGGTTTTATAACAGATAAACCTTCCTTCAGCTTATCCATATAGCCGACCCAGGCACCGCCAAATATGTCCATTGGCTTCTGCGCACCTAAGCAAAGATGCAGATCTCCAATCGCATAAAGCGCCATGTACTTAACTCCTTATCAGGGGCTGTGATTTGCCCAGACCAAAGTAAAATTGTGTTTACCGGTTTTCGCGCGATAATCCTGCACACCGCCATATACAGCTGCGGCATAAGGATTCAATGCGTAACTATCGGTTTTAGCAACGCTGTTTACAACATCAGCAACACGGTTACTGCCAACGACGCATGCATATATGCCATCATTTACAGCATCCAGTTGTTCTTCATCCAAGTTATAAATTTTGGCATTTTCAGCTGCAGTTACATAGCTAATAACCGCATCTGTTCCCAAAGTTGTAAACAAAAGACTTTCCAAATACTTCGGTAGTTGCACATCCATTTCAGGCAATGCAGTGTGGGTTGATTGAAGTCCGGTATTTATGCTGCCTCTGTGCAAGAAATCCCAGCAGTTGCTGTTTTCATTGCATACACAAAGAATTGTACCAACCGGCAAGCCCATCTGCCTTGCATAACAGGCAGCAAACACTGTTTCCAGATCGCAGGATGCTGCAGCAAAATCTGCCTGTTCCACACCCTGACGCTTCAGATCAGAAAACAAACCGAATAAAATACTGATGCTGATAGCTACTCTTGCCCAAGCAGTAGGTCTCTTGTTACCATCCGTTACATCGCACAGGACATTGTAAATACCACCGATCAGGTGTTCGGCAGAATGGCCGCGATTGTCCCACAAAACGCCCATGAGCATCTTCTGGCCAATCATATCCACGCGGACAGGGCTTTTCCCAAGAGCGCAGGAAATGTCCCAAGCGGTGATCTTTCCAGGGAAAAATATATTCAAAATATGGCTGACTGTTTCAACAAAGGGCATGGAAAGAATGCGCTGCAGTTCCTCATCCTGAATGGAAGGAATCAGCATCGGCAATGCCTGTCCCTCCCCTATCGGGAGCTCCTGATGCAGCACCTTATGGGCTGTATAAGTATCAATCTTATTTCTTGTATTTCGGTACAGCATTTCGCATCACCTCGTAAGCATTATTCCAGAAAATGTTCAGAACAATTTCCTGGGAAACACCGCGTTCCAAAAGTCTTGCAGCAATTTTCTGATAATCCTGTACACCGCTGAAGCCATCAGGCAAGGTTTCACAGCCGTCCAGGTCACCGCCAAGAGCAATATGCTTGCCATCAGGGTCTAATGACAGAAAATGCAGAATGTGGTCACAAACCGTGTCGATATTCGCATTTTCACCCAGAAAATCCGTATAAAGATTAATACCTGCGACGCCACCTGTTTTACAGATGGCAAGGAACATATCATCTGTTAAATTTCTGGATACGTCCCAAACGGTGCGGCTATTGGAATGAGTGGCAATAACAGGCGCATTTGTTATTTGCATAATATCCCAAAAAGCTTCATCGCTGATGTGGCTCACATCAATCAGAATACCCAGGGATTGCGCTTTACGGACATATTCCCTGCCCTGCTCCGTTAAACCGCCTCCGGTCACGTGAGAGCCGCACAGCACATTCTTCTCGTTCCATCCCAAGGTAGAAATACGGAAACCGACATTGTACAGATCATCCAGCAATTCTGGGTCAAAGTCAAAGCCGGCAGGGCCTTCAATGGTCAAAATAGCGCTCATCTTCCCTACTTTGCGATTTTCTTCTATCTCATCAGGCGTATATACAACAGAAATTAAATCGTGATTTTTCTCTGTCTGTTGCATAACAGCAGCTAATTCCCGCTCAAAAATAACAACAGGGTCCTTACCTGTCCATTTTTTCATTTCCGGTGTGGTAAAGCAAGCGAAACACTGACAATATGCCTCGTGCTGCGATGCTCTCTCTAAATCAATATGTAAATCGTTTTTTCTGAGGCTATCGATGGTATCACCGGTCTTTCCCAATAATTCAAGTGCAGTGTCACAATGAAGATCAAATACAGGAAATATCATTCAAATGCACCTTCCATATGCAAAATCTTTGGAGCAACTGTGTCAACGCCTTGTGGCGCATAAATCTCTATTACATCGAATCGTGGCTGAAGCTGAGATGGATTGCTTGCTAAAAACAGCGCAGCTGTTGATCGCAGGCGGTTTTGTTTGTAAACATCAACAAACTCGTGGGCTTTTGCAAAAGAATCTGTTTTACGAAGTTTCACTTCCACAAAAACAAGATATTGACGATTGCGAACAATCAGGTCTATCTCGCCAAAACGGCTGCGATAACCTGCGCATATCACCTCATAGCGTTTCTTTCGCAAATATTCTGCTGCCAGGGCTTCACCCCAGGCGCCCGCTAAATTATTCCGTCCCATAAAGCTTCTTTAAAAAGGTCATCCGGTGGACAGGACTGGGGCCAAATTCCGCTAATGCTGCATAATGGGCCTTTGTGCCATATCCTTTATGAATCTCAAATCCATAACCGGGGTACTGGATTGCAAGCTGCTCCATGAGATCATCTCTGGTAACTTTGGCAAGGATAGATGCCGCTGCTATGCTTGCGCTGCGGCCGTCGCCCTGAACAATAGTCTGCACAGGAAGACCAAAGTCCTTTTCCCGATTTCCATCGATCAGCGCAAAATCCGGTTTCACAGAAAGACCATCGATAGCGCGCTGCATAGCAAGAAATGTTGCCTGCAAAATATTAATCGTATCAATCTCCTGATGGTCAGCAAATGCAATGCTATATGCAACAGCCTTTTCTTTTATGATCGGGTACAGCTCTCTGCGTTTTTTATCGCTGAGTTTTTTACTGTCGTTAAGACCGGGGATATCCACTCCATCAGGAAGAATAACCGCTGCGGCGCAGACAGGGCCAGCAAGAGGACCTCGTCCTGCCTCATCCACACCGCAGATCAGCCGGTAACCTTCCTGCTGCTTATCGTGTTCAAATTCCCACACATCAATTCCATTCATTCCAGTTCCTCCGGCTCTTCCAGAGTGATCACGCCAAGCTTTCCGCTGCGATATTCGTCCACCAGGACCTTCGCCATGCGTTCAGTATTAACCTCACCGCCTGAAACAAGAAAACCGCGCTTTCTTCCGGCTTCCTCCAACAGAACATAACCGGGAGTTTCCTCCGGAAGATCGATCTTATACCGGTCTTTGATCACCTGGGGATAGTACTTCCACAATATTTCCATCAGGTGGCAGGCAAGCTCTTCCATATCCATAATATTTTCTTTCACTGCGCCGGTAAAAGCAAGCATCATACCAACCTTGGGATCTTCAAATTTCGGCCACAGAATGCCGGGGGTGTCCAAAAGCAGCAGGCCGCTATCCACAGTAACCCATTGCTTACCTCTGGTAACACCGGGACGGTTTTCTGCCTTTGCGCCCTTTCTGCCGGAGATCTGATTAATAAAAGTGGATTTACCCACATTGGGAATGCCAACAATCATGATCCGCAAAGGTTTATTCATACCGCGGGCTGCGTTGCGTTCCAGCTTTTCTTTCAGTACATTACGAACGGCAGGCTGAAAGTCACCGATTCCCTTTCTGCTCTTGCAGTCTGTAGCAATCGGTGTTAAACCCTTGCTGCGAAAATACTGCATCCAACGCTTGGTAGCCTCCCAGTCAGCAAGGTCGCTGCGGTTAAGCACCACCAATCTAGGCTTATTGGAGCAAATGGCATCAATGTCCGGATTTCTGCTGGAAATAGGAATACGCGCATCCAATATTTCACAAACAGCATCCACCTGTTTTAAATCCGCCTCGATCTGCCGACGGGTCTTTGTCATATGGCCGGGATACCACTGAATATTCATTTTATTCTCATTCATTATCCAATGCCCCCTATTCGGCTAAAATCTCTATATCCGGAAGCGTTTGCGCCGGGAAGAACACAAAACAGCGCCTTACCCAAAATCTCGCGGCAGTCGATCTGTCCAATCTGATTGCTGCGGCTATCTTTGGATACTACGCGATTATCTCCCAAGACAAAAACGCAGCCCGGTTCAACGGTTACAGTATATACATCACCGGCAGGTGAAACAGTAGGCAATCCATGGATATACGGTTCATCCAGCTCCACACCGTCAACATATACCTTATCTTCCTTGATCGTGACCTGCTGGCCTTCAGTGGCGATCACGCGCTTTATGATGGGTGTTCCATTATCGTAAGAAGATTTGCTGATAACCACCACATCTCCGGGTTTGGGATCTCCTGCAAAAAAATTATTAACTACGATCAGGTAATCACCATCAACCAAGGTGGACATCATGGACGGCCCAGAAACAACAACAATACGAAAAACCAACAAAAACAAGGCAAGGATAACTGCCAACAAAACGGTCAGATCATGCAGGTATGCCATTACGCTTTTCTTTATGCCGGTTGCCTTTGCTTTTTCCATGATATTCACCTCCTTTTTCGTTATTATAAACTATTTTGGGCAATAAAAAAAGAGGGTTTCCCCTCTTTTTTTATTCTTTTTGGAATTAGACCTTTTCCTTGATCTTAGCAGCCTTGCCGAAACGATCACGCAGGTAGTACAGCTTAGCGCGGCGTACCTTACCCTTACGGACAGTCTCAACGCTGGCAATACGGGGAGAGTGAACAGGGAAAACCTTTTCACAGCCTACACCGTAGCTGATCCGGCGAACGGTAATGGTCTCACCGATGCCGCCGTGCTTCCGGGCGATGATGGTGCCTTCAAACACCTGAATACGCTCACGGGAGCCTTCCTTGATCCGCACATGCACACGAACAGTGTCGCCAACCCGCATTTCGGGCAGCTCTTCCTTCATGTACTGGCTGGACAGAGCATTTACTAAATCCATATCTTTGTCCTCCTTAATATTAGGCGTTCATGCGGCGGTTGCTCCGGCGATATGGTTCCCGGCCCCACAGAGGACTCACCTTGTTTTCAGACCGAGCTATTGTAGCATAGGTTTTTATAAAAATCAAGTAGAAGTTTTGTATTTTTTAATCTTTTTGGATCAATTTTTGTGAGATTTATTCATTATTACGACAGAGTGACTGGATTCGAACCAGTGACCATGCAGCACTTCGTGCAGCATAGTCATGCGGCTAATTGAAATACAAGAGGCCGCTGGTTCAATGTGACTACTGAAATAATAATGCCGAAGTAGCTAATGCTACTTCGGCATTATTGGTCCGAGTGACTGGATTCGCTTTTCTGCGGAAAAGCCACGCCGGTTGCAACAGTCCACCGGACTGTTGCCAAGAGCCGGCTTTCGAATCCAGTATTCAAAAAAGAAAAGACGGCAAGTCCCTAAAGGAACTTCCCGTCTTTTGGTCCGAGTGACTGGATTCGAACCAGCGGCCTCTTGAACCCCATTCAAGCGCGATACCAAACTTCGCCACACCCGGATATGCTTGCGTCTTGCGACCACTTGGATATACTAACACATAGGTGCAAAAAATGCAAGCACTTTTTTCATTTTTCGAGAAAATTATTCTCCGGCCTCAGATTTGATCACTTTTCCAATGTTCCAGAGGCAAACAACCTGCTGCTCAGCTTCCTGTTTTTCCTGTTCATTGCTGTACTCAACATATACGGTGTGGGCGCTGCAATCGGTACATTCCACCTGAACATTCCAGCCGCCTTCGTGTACGACCATACCATTTCCCCGACAAATGGGGCATTCTTCTAAAACAAAATTCGGATTGATCTCCATAGTTAACTCCTTATCTGAATATCTGCTTATTGCAGTCATAAATCTCCAAACGGGCGCACCGGGTAAAATCAGGTGCAAATTCGGGCGCGTGTATTGAGATCGCCGCCGGGATCTGCATGGGATTAAGCGTAGGATTCTGACAGCAGATCAGGCAGCGGATCTCCACTTCCCTGCTGGTTTTCTGTTCAATTGATATCTCCCGGATCATAGATATTATATCCTGATCCTGTATGCCGTTCTTGGTTTTTTTAGGAACGATCAGTTCCTTTTGCGAAAACAATTCATTTAATGTGTTTACACAATCACAGGGTACGGCCTCATCATACTGTAAAGTCAACACGCAACGCAGTAAGCTCAAATCACGAACTTTTCTACCGTTTGTATATACATCTACGACGGTGACACCCTCTACAAGGCTCTCATTAAGGCGCTGACAGATCTCTACGCAAGAAATATCCATACCGTCCAGCTCAAAATCCAGCAGCTCACACTGACTCTCCACGCCTACAGAAAGAGGTAATGCGATTGACACAGAAGGCCGGGGATTAAAACCCTGGGTATGTGTCAGCGGCAATCCAGCCCGTTTAAAGGCCCGCTGGAACAAACGCATCAAATCCAGATGAGATATCCATACGCTTCTGCCCGTCTTTTTAAACAATAGTCTATGCATCGCAAGACACCTCCTGCAAAAGCCGGTTAGCACCGCAGCCGGCACAACCGTTACGGCAATCCGGCGTCACCTCTGCGCGATAGGCCCGGTCACGCTCTTTAAGCAAGAATTTCTTCGTGACACCAACATCGATGGTATCCCAAGGCAAAATCTCATCATCACCGATTCCGCGGGTCGTATAGAATGAAGGATCTACACCGCACTTACAGAACGCATCCAGCCAGCACAGATTGTTAAAGTATTCATCCCAGCCGTCCAATTTCGCACCATTCAGAGCCGCCTGTTCGATCACAGGGCCAAGCCTGCGGTCTCCACGGGCAGTAACCGCTTCCAGGCGGCTAATATCCGGTGTATGGTAATTATAAACGATGGATTTAGAATAGAAATGATCCTTCAGCAGCCTGCATCTGCGCAGATATTCCTCTGTGCTGATCTGCTTTTCCCATTGGAAAGGCGTATGGGGCTTGGGCACAAAATAAGCCGTTGCCACATGAACGCGCAGGCCGCGCTTTTTGTTGATTGCGTGTTCTTTCCAGGTCTGAATGATCTTATAAACCAGTTCTGCAATGCCCAGAACATCCTCGTCCGTCTCTGTAGGCAGGCCCAACATAAAATAGAGTTTCACATTGCTCCAGCCGCCTGCAAAAGCAATGGTACAGGAGGTAAGGATCTCTTCTTCCGTCAGGTTCTTATTGATAACATCCCGCAAGCGCTGTGTGCCGGCCTCCGGTGCAAAGGTCAGGCCGCTTTTACGAAGTGTCTGCAGCTTCTCCATCAGCTCACGGGAGAAATTATCTGCCCGCAAGGACGGCACGGAAAGATTGATCTTATTAAGGCCGCAATACGGAATCAGTTCATCTGTCAGTTCCTTCAGATTGCGGTAATCAGATGTAGAAAGGCTGGATATGGTCAGCTCATTATGGCCGGAATCAGTCATGGTCTCAACCGCATGCTTGTACAACACTTCAGGGCTCTTTTTACGCACAGGACGGCAAGAGAAACCTGCCTGGCAGAAACGGCAGCCACGAATACAACCGCGGAAAAGCTCAAGATTTGCCCGATCGTGGACGATCTCCGTAGATGCTACGATCATCTTCGTTGGATAATACGCCCCATCCAGATCTTCCACGATCCGTTTAGTAACCTTCTCGGGAGCACCGTTCAGAGGCTTGATGGCAGCAATCGTGCCATCTTCATGATAAGTGTGCTCATAAAAAGAAGGCACATACACACCGGGGATCTTGGAAACCTCTAACAAAAACTGCTCTTTAGACCACGCTTCAGTTTTTGCACGGTCATACAACGCGATGATTTCCGGTGTAATCTCCTCGCCTTCGCCTAAACAAAAGAAGTCAATAAAGTCAGCCAGCGGCTCAGGATTAAAAGCGCATACACCGCCTGCAAAGACAATGTTCTTCAAACCATGGCGGTCCTTGCTATGCAGAGGTACACCGGCCAGATTCAGCATATTCACAATGTTGGTATAGCACATCTCATAGCCGATGGTAAAGGCGATCATATCAAAATCCTTAACAGGATTCTGACTTTCCAATGCCCATAGGGGAAGACCATTTGCCCGCATAGCATCTTCCATATCTCCCCACGGCGCAAAGACCCGCTCACACCAAACACCGTCCATTTCATTCATCACGCCGTACAAAATACGCATGCCAACGTTGGACATACCAATCTCATAGGTATCCGGAAAGCAGAACGCAACGCGAACACGTACATCCGCTAAATCCTTTTTGATTTCATTATATTCTCCGCCGGTGTATCTGGCCGGTTTTTGAACTGTAGGTAAAATTCGTTGCAGTAATTCAGTCATAGAGCTACCTCTTTTGTTTCAATTAGCCTTATTGTAAGCCTTTAAGGTCTTTTTTGCAAGGTATATTTATCTTCTTATTCTTAACCATAAGAAAAATTACCACGAAAGCCGGCAGCAAACCCAGCCCCAATCGAAAATACGAATATAGTGCCAGCACAATGAGCGTCCACAATACCAGAGTTTCAACTACTGCAAACACCCGTGTTCCCCACTCATTCCCTAATGCCTTTTGAAGTATACAGCCAAGGCCTCTGCCCCCATCAAGCGGAAATACAGGAAGTAAATTATACAAGCTTTGCACAACTACACAAACAGCAACCCTTGGCATTTTCCTGGCAAAAAGCAAAAGTAGCAAAGCACCAAGCGGGCCTGCATAAGCGCAAATAGCTTCGTCCGTTTTAGAAAGCTCGTTGGTCTGCATATAAACGCCTTTTAACGAAGCATAAATACCGGTAACTGTGATGCCGCGGCACTTTAGTGCGATATAATGACACAGCTCATGGATAAAGGATGAAAAGAACCAAGCGCAGAGCCATTTAAGAGGCAAAAGCAAAACGCCGGCAGCCAACGCGATGTAAAAATCAGCAGAAACAGAAACGATATCTCTAACTGTTTTGAATGATCTCCACACAGAATTGTGCAAATGCCTCTACAACTCCTTCCCCACTTTGAATCCTTTGAATCATTTCGCTGGCAGCCTGTTTCGTAACGGAAGCGTTTCCAGGAATCAACATTTCGCGCACATTAGGCGCAAAGAGCAAACCAAACAGAATAACTATGATTAAAATTACTAATATCGTTTTCTTCTTGGGTATTTTTTTCTGCGTTTGAAATGTCCGTAAGATTTGGTTATTATCATATTGCATTTGATATGCCATAGTACCGCCCCCCTATTTATTTTATTCGGTAGATGTAAAAAAAGAAGAGCCGATCAGGCTCTTCTTTTTGATATTTCATAAAAAACGCAGGTGTGTTCTTTGCCACGATAAGATATTAGTTCTGTCTTTTCTATCAGGCACATTCCACATTTTTCCATGACACGGATCGATGGAATATTACCGGAAAAAGCGCCAGCCGTAATACGCGTAAAACCCTTTTCAAACAGTTCTTTCAGAGCCAGTTTGACAGAGTGTGTGCAATAGCCTTTTCGGTGATAATCCGGATGAATCGCCCAGCCAAGTTCCAGCTCCGTGCCGTTGATCTCCGTATCGTTGATAATACCAATCAAGACATCCCCATAATAAATGCCGCGCACATAGCGATCGCTGCAAAGAGAAAGTTCTCTGAGCCTGTAAAACAGCTTTGATGCTTCATCGTAGCTTGAAAAATCCGGCAGCATATAGGTCTTCTTTACAATCTCATTTGTCAGGATCGCTACGCAATCCGATTGGCTTGATTCAGCAATCGAGCGCAGCTCAATAAAATCGCACATTCTCTAACTCCTTAACTGTTATCTGCGCACAACGGCATAGATCATTTGCGGGAAATCCGGTTCAATCACTGTCTTGCCGAACTCTAATACCGAAAGTCCGCTCTTTTTAAGCTCATCAATAAAATTTGCCATAGTCACAACACGGCAGGAAGTAGACGCAATGTCTAAGTATGCACCGCTTTGCTCATGGAGCCTGGTTTGCAGAGTAAATGCATCACTGATATCAGAGCGGTGTTCATGTTCACCATCACCCATAGAGCATATAAGGGCAATGCCATTATCCGTTAGATGTTCATTCACGAATCGGTAGAAGTCCATTCTGTCGGCATCCGGAACAAGCATATGTATAACCGCGATAGCATAAATAAAAACAAACTTTTCATCCAGCCGTTGAGAAAGACAATCCAGCACCGCAAAGTGATCCGCTTTTTCCGGAAGCAGCTCTCTACAGAAGCGGATCGCCTCATCAGAAACATCCGTAGCCAGCAGATCAAAGCCCTTCTTTAATAGAAACGCAGCATCTCTGCCCTCTCCGCAGCCAATCTCAAGAATCTTTTGATCATTGTGAATGCCAAACTTCTTAATTACATCTTCCAGAATTGGAGAATGGGCGCTATCAAACCAACAAAGGTCGGCTTTATGTACTTGTTTGTAACGATCATCATAGGCTTCATAGTACTTTCGTTCCATAAGCAAACCTCCCTCCGTCTGTAAGCGTAATATAATACTCGCATATTAAAAAGTCAAGAAAATACGCACCACATACATGGTGCGTATTCCTTATCATTTCTTCAGATATTCCAGTATTTTACCTGCATCTTCCAATACAAGATGGGGCTTGTCCACGCTCTCGTTCAGGATATCATAGGTGGTTTCACCGGACATAACAAGAATACCGGCTATACCGGCATTCAGGCCACTTTTAATATCTGTATAAATCCGGTCGCCAACAACACAGGTCTCGGCCTTGGAATAACCAAGACGATCCATAGCAAGTTCAGGCATCAAAGGTGAAGGCTTGCCGATCACAATCGGCTTCTTGCCGGTTGCATTGTAGATCATGCCGCAAACACTGCCACAGTCAGGAACACTGCCAAACTCCGTAGGACATACAAGGTCGGGATTAGTCGCAATATAAGGCAGATCCGGTCTGGTAAGCAAGAGATAGCTTACATCGTGTAGTTTCTGGAAGGTCAGTTCCGTATCAAAACCCATTACGATGCATTCCACTTTATCCAAATCATCTGTCACGGTAAAACCGTTATCCATCAGTTCCTGCTTTAAGGAATTTGTGCCGCAGACATACAGAACCTGATCTTTATGGTGCTTTTGGAGATAATATGCGGTTGCCTGAGAAGAAGTAATAAAATCTTCCCGAGTAGCAGCAATACCCAGCTTGGCAAGCTTTTTAATATAGTCGTTTACGCTCTTTGAAGAATTGTTCGTCATGAACAGATAAGTGCCGCCCTTTGCGCGAATCGTTTGCAGCAGCTCCTGCGTAAAGCTATACAAACAATCGCCCAAATACAGCGTACCGTCCATATCGAACAGATATAGCTTCATATCCTTCAGGATGCTATCCATAATTAGTCCACCGCCTTTGTTACCACAATATCAGAGCCGCATACATCTTTAAATACAATATCACCAATAGCAAGGGGCGCATCCACTTTTATGGATCGTAAAACATTCATTACATCCATCATTTTATCCTTAGCAACGGGTGTAACGGTCTTAACACAAGCCATAGTATTATACCGGTTTGCAACGCGAATAGTAGCGGTCACAGTGCGCACAGGATTCGTACATTCCTTGATGGCATATTCACTTCCCTTAGGGCAGGCATTGCCGGTAACTGCCAGAGCAGCGCCTTCTCCTTCTACCGTAAGCGCACAGCCTCGGGGGCATATGATACAAATCAAATTTCTTTTCATCACAGCTCCTCCAGACTTACCGTGATCTCGCCAGCAGCATCCGCAAGGGATTCTGCCTTGATCGTAATTTTCTCCATTTCACCGGGAGCAACTTTCAGGCGCTTGGCAACAGCGAGCACCTTATCGCCACAACTTACCGTGAATTTTACCTTGCCAAAAGGCTGGGTTACGCGCATAAACAAAGAAACATCCTGATCTGCAGAATGAATGCTTTGAGGAATTACATACCGCACACCATTTCCGGCTTTCGTGGTGAAAGAAGCATCTGCATTTGCCTGCATACCGACAAATTTAACAGCGCCAAGGCCTGCGCGCTCCGCCTCTTCGGAAACATAGTCCACCAGATCGTGAACCTGCAATACATTACCACAGGCAAAGATACCGGGGATCTGCGTCTGGCAGTTTTCATCAACCAGTGCGCCGTTTGTAACGGGATCGATAGGAATACCTGCTGCACGAGTAAGCTCATTTTCCGGAATAAGGCCAACGGAAAGCAACAAGGTATCACAGGGAATATAACGTTTCGTTTCCTCAATAGTGCGGCGGTTCTCATCCACCTGCGCGATCGTAACACCTTCCAGCCGCTTGTTGCCGTGGATCTGCACTACCGTCGTACTCAAATACAGCGGGATGCCAAAATCCTCAAGACACTGCACGATATTACGGGTAAGGCCGCCGGAATAAGGCATTACCTCGCAAACTGCCTCTACCTTTGCACCTTCATAGCTCATACGGCGAGCCATAATAAGGCCAATGTCACCGGAGCCCAGGATCACCACTCGTTTGCCCACCTGATAGCCCAGGCAGTTAACAAGTTTCTGTGCCGTGCCGGCGCTATAAACACCTGCAGGTCTGCTGCCGCAGATGTTCAGAGCGCCGCGGCTGCGCTCACGGCAGCCCATGGCAAGGATCACTGCGCCAGCCTGAATTTTCAAAATGCCATTGCGATTCTGTGCTGTAACAATACGATCCTTGGAAACAGATGTGACAGTTGTTTCCAAATATACCTTAATGCTTCTTTCCTTAACACGCTGTGCGTAAACATCCGCATACTCAGGGCCGGTAAGCTCACGGCCAAGCTTGTGCAGGCCAAAGCCATTATGGATGCACTGCATCAAAATACCGCCAAGGCAAGGCTCTCTGTCCAGGATCACCACATCGGTGCAGCCTGCATCGTATGCAGCAACTGCAGCTGCCATACCGGCAGGGCCACCGCCAACGATTACAATTTTATGATTCAGCATCTTATTCACCGATCCTTCCCATTACCATTTCAGAGCCTGTGCCGCTCTTGGTCACCTGCTCCATAGGAATACCCAGCTCACGGCTGATCAGTTCCATTACATAAGGTCCGCAGAATCCGCCCTGGCAACGACCCATGCCGCTGCGTGTACGGCGCTTCACGCCGTCTACATCCATAGCCTGGGGATTGCTGCGAATTGCGTGCAGGATCTCGCCTTCACTTACGGTTTCACAGCGGCAAACGATCTTGCCGTAAGCAGGATTTTCGCGAATGTAAATATCCTTTTGTTCATCGCTCATCTTGCGGAAAGCGTGGGGATCTTCCCGCATACCGTTCCAATCGCTCTTCATTTCAAGGGTAAGACCCTGCTGAGCAAGCAGCGCAACCAAGTACCGGGCAATGGATACGCAGCAAGTCAAACCGGGAGAATCGATTGCACCCGCGTGGATAAGGCCGGCTGTATTTTCCGATGCCTGCAGGATAAAATCACTGCAAGTACCGGAAGCGCGGACACCCGTAAAGGAAGTGATCACCTGACGGTAATTCACCGTAGGAACGCTCTTGGATGCCAAACGCATCACCTCAGCAAGGCCCTGTTCTGTGGTATCACGACTGTTGGGTGTTGCTACCTTCGTAGCAGTAGGGCCAACCAGGAGGTTACCATCCACAGTGGGAGATACGAGAATGCCCTTACCCTCTTCTGTGGGACATTGGAACAATGTATGATGTACACGGCTACCTTCGGCTTTATCCAAAAGCATATATTCGCCGGCTCTGGGAATAATGCTGAAGAAATCGTCACCGGCAAGACGGGCGATCTTATCAGAATAGCCGCCTGCACAGTTAACAAGGTACTTCGCCTGAACTTCATCACCGGATGCAGAAGTTACAGTAAATACATCCTTTTCCCGGGAAATATCAGTTACCTCAAAATCCCGCAAAAGTGTAACACCGTTATCCATGGCATTGCCAACAGCAGCGATAGTAAGATCATAAGGACATACGATACCGGCATTCGTCACATGCAGAACAAGCTCTACTTTATCAGAAAGGTTCGGCTCAATCTGCCGTGCCTGCTCTCCGGTCAAAATCGCAAGTCCGGGAATGTTGTTTATCTGACCGCGCTCATAAAGCTCATAAATGGCAGGCTTTTCCTGTTCACTGAATGCGCATACCATTGAGCCGTTACGCAGAAACGGCACATGCAGTTCCTGGGTAGCCTGCACCAGCAATTCCACACCCTCAGCGTTCAGCTTTGCCTTCAGCGTACCAGGCTCCGGGTCATAACCTCCGTGAACGATGCCGCTGTTGGCACGGGATGCGCCCATAGCCACATCGTGCTCTTTCTCAAGCAAGCAAACCTGCAAATGATATTTGGACAGTTCTCTTGCCAGCATGCCGCCGATCACACCGGCGCCTACGATCACTACATCATACATAACATTGTTCTCCCTTCAAAAAAGACGAGCAGATTAGAGGCGCACAAAATGCGTCTCTGATCTGCCCGTTCTCTAAATCTCTACGGATATTAAATTTACAGATACCAAAGTTCTTCCTTGCCTGTGGAAACCGCTGTTGCGCCGCATCCAAGGGCATCCGTCACCTCGGACTTTGTTTGGATAAGGCCGCCTGCAATCACAGGGATACCGGAGCTGGAAAACTTGGAGATAGCCTTACAAATCACACCGGGCATAACTTCCATTAAATGGGGATTGGATGTTTTCAGCATTTCCTGAACACTGTCCATGCCCTTGGTATCCAGCATAAAGAAACGCTGCACAGTAACAAGCCCCTGTTCCTTTGCATAGCGAATCAAATTGGCCTTCGTAGACAATATGCCATCCGCACCACATTGCGATACGAAGCGAATACCTGTCTTATCCTTGCCGATACCCTCTGCAAGATCCATATGAATCATCACATATTTGCCTGCATCATGCGCCTGACGGATTCGATCGCCTATGGTCAAAAGGTTTGCAGACAAATAAAACAGAATCTGTGCAGGTGATTTCAAAGCCGCATCCCAGCCATCATCCTGAATAGCAGCAATGACAGGATTACATTCCAAACATTGCAAGATCTGCGCAAATTTCACGGAATGCACCCCTTTTCACAAACATATTTACAGTATAAAATACACGCAGCAGAATGTCAAGAGTACAATACTATTCACACTGTAATTAAAACAAGGTTCCTTTTCACTCACATCCATACAGGATATGTTCTAAATGGCTTCGGGTTCTGTCAAACATTCAATAAAAAAATCAGGAAAGAGCATTTGCTCTTCCCTGATTTTTGGTCGGAGTGTCGGGATTTGAACCCGAGGCCTCTTGGACCCGAACCAAGCGCGATACCAAACTTCGCCACACCCCGATAACTTCGATATTATATTGAATAAAAAGCAAAATGTCAAGTAATTGATTTGATAAAAACCCACCCCGGAATAACCGGGGTGGTAATCATACAAAGGTATTTATCAATCTTCTGTAAGAACCGCTTTGTTACCAACATCCATAATATCAAACGGTGTCGTTTGGTAAACAAAATAATTGAGCCAATTAGAGAACAGCAGGTTCGCATGACCTCTCCAACGAACGATGGGGTCTTTCGTATCGTCATCGTCTGGGAAATAGTTTACCGGAGGATGAATAGGAAGGCCCAAAGCCTTATCTCTTTGATATTCTTTGTTCAGCGTTTCCGGATCATACTCAGAATGACCGGTGACAAAAATCTGTCTTCCGCCCTTGCTCATCACCGCATACACACCTGCTTCATCAGAAGATGCCACAACCCGCAAGCCAGGCACAGCTTCAATATCAGCCCGTTCTACAGTCGTATGCCGGCTATGAGGCACCCAGAATGTATCATCGAATCCCCGCAGGAGAATCGCCCGCTTGTAATCAGCCTTGTGCTTAAACACACCGAAAAGCTTCTCGTCGATAGGTTTCTTTTGAATGCCGTAATGATAATAAAGGCCAGCCTGAGCGCCCCAGCAGATATGGAATGTGCTGTGTACATTGGTCTTGCTCCACTCCATAATTTGGCAAAGCTCCTGCCAATAGTCCACATCCTCAAAGGGCATATGCTCCACAGGCGCGCCAGTGATCACCATGCCGTCAAATTTGCGGTGCTTCAGTTCATCAAAGCTCTTATAAAAATTCAGCAAATGATCTTCAGATGTATTTTTGGACTTGTGAGAGCTTGTGTGCATAAGCTCCAGCTTTACCTGCAAAGGGGTATTTCCCAAAAGGCGGGTCAGCTGGGTCTCTGTCGCGATCTTTGTAGGCATCAAATTAAGCAACACGATCTCCAAAGGACGGATGTCCTGGGTGGTCGCTCTGTTCTCAGTCATCACAAATATATTTTCCTGCTGCAGCGTATTGGCAGCGGGCAGATCATTGGGAATTTGGATCGGCACTTATATTCCCCCATTCACATAGGATTTGTGCCTTATTGTACTGCAAATTCCCTTTTTTGTCAATTCGGCGCTAATGTGTAATTTTCAACTGTCGCACCGGTGTAATAGTGCATTAAAATTTCCTTGTAATTGCTGCCATTTTCTGCCATAGCATCTGCACCATATTGACTCATACCTACTCTGTGTCCAAAGCCCCTGGTTGTGATTGTGATCTGATCTGCCACAGCGAATATAGAAAATGCCGTTGATCGCAAACCGAGCAACCCGCGCAGCTGTGTTCCAGTAAAATCCCGTCCATTGATCTTTATAGTACCCACAGAGCCTCCATCAGTATAGGTAATGCTTTCGACAGCAATTCTATCAATATCATTCAAGCCAAGCTTGTTACAAAATTCATCTTTAGAGATCGTTACTATATCAGAAAAATGTGTCGCGCCTTCCTCACCGGGGCTGTCCACCGCCTGTAAATACGGAACATCTGACCCCCAAACAGCCACAGCATCTTCCGTCCTCCCACCGGAGCATGAAAAATAAAGCGCCTGTGCAAGCTCTCCGTTGTAGGTAATCACCTCATTATCCGTATCGACAACGGCTCTCCGTGCTTTCTTTACCTTTTCATCAGTCCCTCCCGATTCCATATAATCCTTTGCTGAAATATAGGCCTGACAGCAAGCTGCATCTGCGCAGATATCCCCATTTTCATGTTTTGATTGAAATGTAATATTGCGAACAGTTACTGTTCTGGCCGCGACAGCCTGCGCCTTTAATGCCTCTTCATGAAAATCCATAGGCATTTCAGCAAGCAGTACGCCTGTTAAGTAATCTTTCATCGATAAATTTTGTACAAATCCATCTTTCATAATAACATTCACAGAATCAGCCACATCATCCTGAATCAAATTATCTTGTTGAAATTCTGTATGTTTATCCACAAAAGTCTCTACAAGAACAACGGGTAAAATTCCACATATAACAAAACATATCAGTAATTCTTTCCAATATATTTTCATTTGCATATCACCCGTTTCATCATAGCAACTGCAAAACAAAAACGCAGACGAAATAAGGCGGCAGTTCTTTCCATTTGTTTTGCAACTCTTGACATCATAAGTGTGAAAATGTATAATAATTCCGTCGATTTTTAGGGAAACGGAGATCAAAATGAAAAAATTTCTCAAGGTATTCCTACCAATACTTTTATCAATCGTTATATTGACCGGCTCTGTCTGGTATTTTCTTGCCTATGACCGTGATTTTACCAGAGATCTCCTGCTCAGCGCTGCCCGCTTCTTCGAGCAGCAAGGGAGCGTTTCGCTTTCCGGATGGCTTTATGATATAACCTTTGATAACTTCGGTGACAATGACGAGATCACCCTGGAGTTGGTGCAGCAGCATCTGGATAACGGAAATTACACCCGCGCTGAAGCGGCTTTATATAAAGCAATTCGCAACGGCGGCGGCAGTCAGCTTTACCTCACCTTAAGCAAGATCTATCTGGAGCAGGACAAAGTGCTGGACGCAGTAGCGATCCTGGACTCCGCAACTAACAAAAAGATTAAGGCAGAGTTGGAAGCAGCCCGTCCGGAGGCTCCCACCTGTAATAACGCCCCTGGCTTTTACAACCAGTACATCCAGGTTTCCTTTGAAGCAGAAAATGCTAAACTTTATGTAAATACCGACGGTCAATACCCCTCTATCAATACCGATCTTTATACCGCGCCTTACACGCTGCAGGGCGGTGAAAACTCCTTTTACTGCGTTGCCGTTTCCGAAGATGGCATCGTCAGTCCCCTTTCCATTTTTGGCTACACTGTTGGCGGTGTGATCGAGCAAGTCAAATTTAGCGATCCTGCAATGGAGAAGGCCATTCGTAATGCGCTGGGTGTTAGCGCGGATAAGTCCCTTTACAGCAATGCGCTTTGGGAAATCAAAGAATTCACCATTCCGGAAGGCGCAGCCGATTATTCTGACCTGCGTTACTGTGCCTTTTTGAAAAAGCTCACTGTCAAAAATGGCGTATCCGGTCAATTCAGCGTTCTTTCCAATTTAACGAATTTGGAATCGCTGTCCATCGTAGATACCCCTGTAACAACAGATGAGCTGGCCAGCATCGGCAAATTAGAAAAACTCACCGAGATCACCCTGAATGGCTGCAGCTTGTCGACCATTGCTCCCCTGTCAGGATGCACTAATATCACTTATCTTGATTTAAGCAACAATGCCATCCGTAACTTAGAAGCCATTTCCAAAATGCCGAAGCTCAAAACATTGTTGTTGCATCGCAATGCTGTCACTTCCCTTGAAGCACTCGGTCTTAACCTGGAGCTTGAAAAGCTTGATATTTCCAACAATTCCGTAACAGATCTGTCCGGCATCTTTGAGTTGCCTGTTCTTAAAGAACTAAACGCTTCTTTCAATAAGCTCGAAGTCCTCGACGGCATTAACAAAATGAAGGCCATTTCTGTGTTGGATCTCTCCAACAACGCGCTTATGGATGTAGCTGCAGTTTCTAACTGCAAAACGATCACCATATTGAATGTATCCAATAACATCCTGTCCGAGATCAATCTTCTTGTGGAGTTGGAAGCGCTCACTGACCTGAATTTCTCCCACAATCAGATCACTGCGATTCCGGAATTCAAAAAGGGCTGCGAACTTCGCACCATTGATGGCTCCTACAACCAAATCAGCACACTGCAGCCATTGGAGGGTCTTGTAAATCTAAGATCCGTTCTGATGGATTACAATACAGAAATATCTCTGCTGAAATGGCTGGAACGCTGTCCTTATTTGATTCGCGTTAGCGTCTTCGGCACAAAGGTTAAAGACGCAACCTGCCTGACTGATCAGGAGATCATTGTAAATTATAATCCCGTGGCATAAAAATAAGGCTGTTCGTTAGAACAGCCTTATTTATTTTCTGCATCTTCCGCTTCCATTTCTGCAAGCAGCTTTTTATCCTGTTTTGAACTCAGATTCAGCTTTTCATACATATCCGGTCTGCGCTCTTTTGTGCGACGCAAGGATTGCTTTCTGCGCCACTGTGCAACCTTGGCATGATTACCGGATAAAAGAATCTGCGGCACTTCCCTGCCGTGCCAAACGGCAGGTCTTGAATACTGGGGATACTCCAGCATTCCGTTAAAGTGGCTTTCATCTTCAAAGCATTCAGGATCAGAAAGAACGCCGGGCACCATCCTGCAAACCGCATCTGTCACAGCCATAGCAGCGATCTCACCACCAGTGAGCACAAAGTCACCCAAGGATATCTCCTCATCAACGCACTCATCAATAAAGCGCTGATCGATGCCCTCATAATGTCCGCAAACGAGAATAACATTTTCCATCTTGCTTAAGCGGATGGCATCCTCCTGACGGAATGTGTGACCGCAGGGAGAAAGATAAACCGTATGGACCGGACCGGCGGCTTTATCGCAAACAGCCTCCCAGCAGCGATACAGCGGGTCTGCCTGCATAATAGCGCCTCTGCCACCGCCATAGGGGTAGTCGTCTACCTGACACTGCTTACTGGCTGTGTATTCCCGGATCTGATGCGCGCGGATCTGAATGATCCCACGTTCCTGGGCTCTGCCCAGAATGCTGTCAGACAACACATCGATTAAGGACTCCGGAAACAATGTAAGAATATCAATTCTCATCGGTACGCATCCCCTCGATCAATTTGATCTGCATTCTGTTTTGCTCCAGGTCAGTAGAAATAACAAAGGCCTTTACTGCAGGAATCATATAGATATGGTCGCCTTTTACAACATATACCTTGTTTCCCGGATAATCCAGCACCTCCGTAATGTTACCGATAAGGTCCTCGTCGGAATAAACTTCCATGCCGATGAGCTCCGCAGCAAATATCAGATCCTCCGGTGCATCACAACGATATATTTCAATTGTTTTGCCCCGCATCGCCTGGGCCTGCTCCATTGTTTCAACACCTACAAGCTTCAAAAGGTTACAGGTCTTCTGAATGCGGCAGGAAGAGACCTTATAGGAAACGCCATCAATGCGAACGCGCTTAAAATCAAGCAAAAAATCCGGACCGTCTGCCCAGGGCAATACCTTGACCTCACCACGGACACTGTGGCTGGACACGATCTGACCGGCTTGCAAATATTCAAGTTTCATAGAAACCTCCAATTTAACAGAAAATGCGTGGCGCAAAGCGTCACTCATAAACCGTTAGTCCACGATGTCAACCGTGACTTTCTCGCCGCTGCGCTGAGCAACGGTCTTAATGATCGTACGGATCTCTTTAGCGATCCGACCCTGGCGGCCGATCACCTTACCCATATCACCGGGGGCAACATGGAGCTGCAGCACCTTACCTTCGTCGTCGATAGATTCAGTGACTGTAACTGCATCGGGGTCGTCCACCAGATTTTTTGCCATATACAGCAAAAGCTCTTTCATTTGGATAACTCCTTTGTAAGGATCTTACAGAACGCCGGTGTTCTTCAGCAGGCCACGAACGGTATCGGTGGGCTGAGCACCATTCTTGATCCAAGCCTGAGCCTTCTCGACATCAACAGTGATGGTAGCGGGCTCAGTCAAAGGATTGTAAGTGCCGATCTCCTCGATGCAGCGGCCATCACGGGGGCTGCGGGAATCTGCAACAACAATACGGTAGTAAGGAGCCTTCTTAGCGCCCATTCTTCTGAGTCTGATCTTAACCATTTTTATTTCCTCCAAAATGTAATTTTTAATATATCGCAAAGCCTTTTGCTTTAACGTCAAAGTAATTTAGAAGCCAGGGAATCCGCCAAAGCCGCCAAGGCCGCGCATCCGCTTCATCTTTTTGCCCATACCGGGACCGGAGAACTGCTTGATCATCGCTTTCATTTGATCGAATGATTTAAGCAACTTGTTTACATCTTCCACACGAACACCCGCACCATTTGCAATACGCTTTTTACGGCTTGCTCCAATGATGCCGGGATTTTCTCTTTCCTTGGGTGTCATAGAAAGAATGATCGCTTCGGTGCGTCCCATAGCCTTTTCATCCAGCTGGATATTTTTCATACCTGCGCCGCCGGGCAGCTGTGCAAGAATATCCTGCATAGAACCCATAGACTTAAGCTGCACCATTTGATCGTAGAAATCCTGAAGTGTGAACCGGTTGCTTTTCAGCTTTTGCTCCATTTCAGCGGACTTCTGTGCATCGTAAGCTTGTTCTGCCTTTTCGATCAGGCTGAGAACATCGCCCATTCCCAAAATACGGGAAGCCATCCGATCCGGATGGAATACTTCGATATCCTCCAGCTTTTCACCCATACCGGCGAACTTAATCGGCTTACCGGTGATCGCTTTAACAGAAAGGGCTGCACCACCTCGTGCATCACCGTCCAGCTTAGAAAGCATAACGGAATCTAAGTCCAGCCATTCATGGAAGCTTTGCGCGGCATTCACCGCATCCTGACCGGTCATAGCATCGATCACAAGCATGATCTCATCGGGCTTTACCTGTTCTTTGATGCGCTTAAGCTCATCCATAAGCGCCTCATCCACATGCAAACGGCCTGCGGTATCCAGGAATACCATGTCGTGGCCATGCTGCCGGGCGTAAAGAACAGCTTCCTTGGCGATCTGCACAGGATCGGTTTGTCCCTTCTCAAAAACAGGAATGGATAACTTTTCACCGCAAACCTTCAACTGCTGAATAGCAGCAGGACGATAAATATCGCAGGCTACCAGCAGCGGATTTTTGCCCTGGCGTTTCATCAGCCCAGCCAGTTTCGAGCCGTTGGTAGTCTTACCGGCACCCTGCAGACCCACAAGCATTACAACCGTGGGACCGTTGGGATTGATGGTAATATGCTTGGCATCGCTGCCCATCAGCGTCGTCAGCTCTTCATTGACGATCTTAACGATCATCTGGGCAGGACTAAGGGCTTCCAGCACATCAGCGCCAGTACAGCGCTCCGTAACACCCTTAGTAAAATCCTTAACAACTTTATAGCTTACATCCGCTTCCAAAAGGGCCATGCGGATCTCACGCATTGCTTCTTTTACATCGGATTCCTTCAGGCGGCCCTTGCCCCTAAGCTTTTTGAAGGCAGCAGAAATTTTTTCAGTTAATCCTTCAAATGCCATAGTTACTCCTCAAGATTGGCGGCAGCTGTAATAATACACTCTGCCAAAGCAGATACCTGCGGATCAGTATGATCTCGAAGCTGCTTGGCAGCATCCAAAATCTGCCGGGATGCCTTGCGGCAGGCAAGATCACGGCGAACACAGCCGGTCTTTTCCTCCATATTACGAAGCAAAGCCTCTGCCCTGCTCAGGTTATCAAAAACGCCCTGACGGCTGACCTGAAGCTCCTGGGCGATCTCCGCAAGGGAAAGATCCTGATTATGTCGCAAATCAAAGCACATTTTCTGACGCTGGGTCAACAGATCACCGTAGTAATCAAATAACAAAGTCATTTCCAGTGCGTCCATAGTGCCTCCCTTTGTCAAGTTATTTTCCTTGACACCTGACGTATCATACACCAACATTTTAGCTTTGTCAAGTATTTTTCCTTGACAGATCTATTATTTTCATCAAAATACCTGGTACCAGGATTCTGTAACACCAACTTTAATAAAACCAAGCCGTTCATATAGCTTCAAAGCCTTCATATTATCAGAAGCCACCTCAAGGCAAACTGTATCCGATTCCAGCGCTCCGCACAAGGTTTTCAATACGGTTTCCCCTGCCCCCTTTACACTGGATGCGATGGCCTGTATCTTATCACCGGAAGCAACTCCAATGCCCAGTAAGATCTCGTCCTTATGAACAAAATACGCAGAATGTTCTTTAAGCAATTCAAGCCCCTCGCGATTGGACATATGAGATGCCATAGTAACACCGGTCATGGACTTGTTGTAAATTTCCAGCCACTGCTTCAATGTATGTTCCTGAACAGGAAAAAGCATAGCAGGCTCTTCCTGCAAAAAATTATCCCTACGCATCAAATATACATCTGCTTTGTGGGGAAACTTCACCAAGCACTCATCTCCGGCAGCATATATGCGCGCTGCTCCGGCCGCTTTGCAAAAACCCATACACTCCTCCAGGAATCGCTCCGGCTCCATGGAAGAACGAATCTTAATATAAGCATCCCCGCTGGTGGGAATATCTTTCAAAAGAAGGCTGGCTACGCCAAGCTCCGTTGCAAATACAGGTATGTCCCGCATATAATCACCTCTTTGTTATATTTTAGCATATTTAGTAATTTTTGTCCATAATTACATCCATTTAAACGAAATAACCAGATTTATACAAGAAAATAGTTCATATTTATGCTTGAAATTTAACATTTTCAATGTATAATGATCGAGCACCAAAGAACAAAGGAGATCTAATAATGGTTAAAACAATTTGCAAGAAAGAATATAACACAGATAATGCTACCTGCATCAAGAAATTTACATACAGCTACTACGGTGACCCCGCAGGCTATGAAGAAACCCTCTTCCAAACTCCTGATGGACTGTACTTCCTGTATGTTTGTGGCGGTGAAGCTTCTCCCTATCCTTCAGAAGATATCCTTCGCCTTGCCAAAACTAAAGTAAATCAGTGGCTGGAAACCCACTAAAAGACAGCGGAGGCGCTTGCCTCCGTTTCTTTTATATTCTTGACATATATGGTATTCTAAATATATAGATCACGCGCAAAGGTAGCGATTCAAAATGAAGAAAATTCACCTCATACCGGTGCTGGCATTGTTGCTGATATTATGCGGCTGCACCAATGAAAAACACGCCCAAGTCGTTGCCACCACAAAGCCTGTGTATGAATTTACCGGCTATATTTGCAGGAATACAGATATAGCTGTCCAGCTTTTGGTAACGGAAGAGGTTTCCTGCCTGCATGATTATTCTCTGCAGGTTTCTCAAATGCGGGCAATCGAAAATGCAGAAATGATCGTCATCAACGGTGCTGGTCTCGAGGCTTTCCTGGATGATGTACTGCCTGCAAATGCAGCGCAGGTCAACTGTGCTGAAGACATCACTCTTTCTTGCCCCACAGAACATGACCACGATGACCACAAGCATGACGAAGATCCCCATTTTTGGCTGGATGTAACCAGCGCAAAGATTATGGCAAGAAACATCTGCAGCGGTTTAAGCGAGAAATACCCCCAATGGAAAGACACATTCTGCCAAAACGAAGCCCAATTGCTTGCAGAATTAGATGCTCTGTATAAGTACGGATGTCAGGAGCTTTCTCAAATTAATTCCAGAGAAATGATCACTTTCCATGACGGATTTTCTTACTTTGCCCAGAGCTTTGACTTAACAATACTCGCCGCGGTTGAAGAGGAATCCGGATCAGAAGCTTCTGCGGCAGAACTGATACAGCTCATTAACATTGTAAAGGATCATAAGCTCCCTGCTATATTCACAGAAACCAGCGGCAGCACATCCGCTGCACAAATTATCGCAAACGAAACCGGCGCATCCATTTATACGCTGGATATGGGCATGTCAGACAAAGGCTATTTTGATACCATGTATCATAATATCAACACAGTAAAGGAGGCCCTGAAATGAATATCGGTTTACATGGCAGCGGTTGCGGGCACTCCTGCTGTCTTCGCATCCAGGATATGGGTGTAAAGATCGGCAACGATATCATCCTGCAGAATGTAAATATGCATGTTCACTGCGGGCAGATGATCGCGTTGATCGGCCCTAATGGCGCAGGCAAAAGCACGCTGATCAAAGCCATCCTCGGTCAGCAGGAACATTCCGGTATCATTTCCTTTGCCGTACCCGGACAACGAAACCGCAAGACTAAAATCGGTTATGTGCCTCAAAGCCCCGCATTTGACCCCGGTGACCCTATTAGTGTTGCTGACCTTTTTGCCTGCTGTATGAGTAAAAGGCCTGCATTTTTAGGTCTTTCCAAATCTATGCGTCAGCGGGTATTCTCCTGCCTTGAGAGGGTACACGGAGAAAACTTGATGGACAAGAAGGTTGGTTCCTTGTCCGGCGGTGAGCTGCAGCGCGTAATGCTCGCACTTGCCCTGGAGCCACTGCCCAATATCCTGATTTTGGATGAGCTCCTTTCCGGTGTTGATGTGGAAGGCATGGTTTCTCTTATGGATATGTTGGATGAGATCCGCAAGACCTATGACCTGTCCATCGTAATGACCACCCACGACTTTGGTTTATTGGATCGGTATGCGGATCAGGTCGTTCTCATTGACCGTGAGATCCTTTGTCAGGGCAGCGCAAAAGAAGTGCTTACCAGCAAAGAATTTGACCGCGTCTTCCATAATAAAGGAGGGCTTTTATGAATCTTTGGTATGCCATCTGTGATGCGATCCCTCTGGAGATCTTTCACTATCGGTTTATGCAGAACGCATTCCTTGCTGTTCTCATTATGGCTCCCCTGTTTGGTCTTATGTCCACAATGATCGTAACCGGCAAAATGAGCTTTTTCTCTGATGCATTGGGTCACTCAGCTTTTACCGGAATTGCCATCGGCTGTATCTGCGGTGTTGCAGCGCCCACTTGGATCGCCGTGCTATTCAGTATCGTATTTTCCTTGCTCTTTGCCTATTTTAAGAGTAAAAGCCACCAGGCTGCCGACACTCTGATCGGTGTATTTTCCAGCACAGCCGTTGCCCTCGGCATTTTTATCGCCACATTGGGCGGAAGCAGCTTTACAAAGTATAATAAATACCTGATCGGCGATATTCTTTCGGTAACACCTGCCGAAATAGGCTTACTGGCTATTGTATTGCTTTTTGTTTGTATATTCTGGGCGGTTTTTGGAAACCGATTGACTCTGTCCTCTGTATATCCCCACTTTGCCTCCTCAAGAGGCATTTCCAACGGCCTTACGCAAGCACTATTTTCTGCAACTGTTGCTGTTGTGGTTACATTATCCATCTCCTGGGTAGGTCTGTTGATCCTCAATTCCCTGTTAGTTCTGCCCGGTGCCGCCGCACGGAACATTGCAAGAAACTTAAAGCAATACCACGCATTTTCCGTTATTTTTGCTTTGCTTGCGTCTATTGGCGGTCTGTGTGTATCCTATTTCCTCGGTACTTCAGCAGGCGCAGCGATCTGCATTGTTCTTGCCGTTATCTTCTTTATCTCCTTCCTGTTAAGAAAGGTGTGCAGCTGATATGGAAAATGTGACCATTCACCCCATCGCTACGATGCACAGTGATTTCCACTCTAAATTTGGCATTCCAAGACAAAGCGGCCTTGTGGAGGAGCTCACATCCACCATCGTGTTTGAGCCGGATTATCGCAATCCGGATATGCTCAGAGGAATCGAGGGCTACTCTCACTTATGGCTTATTTGGCAGTTCTCTGCAAATAAGGACCAAAGTTGGAGTCCAACCGTGCGTCCGCCGAGGCTTGGAGGTAACACCCGTATGGGTGTATTTGCCACCAGATCACCTTTCAGGCCAAACTATCTTGGACTGTCCTGCGTAAAGCTGATCGGCATTGAACAAACCGCTCAATACGGAACGGTAATTCATGTAGGCGGCGCAGACCTGATGAACGGTACGCCCATTTTTGACATAAAGCCCTATGTGCCTTACGCAGATTGCAAGGAAGATGCTGTTGGCGGCTTTACGGAAACTGCAGGAGCGTTTATTTTAGATGTGCACTTCCCTGCCCCATTACTACAAAAGCTGCCTGAGGACAAGCAACAGGCCGCCCTGGCGCTGTTAAGCCATGACCCCAGGCCTTCATATCACGATGATCCTCAGCGAATTTACGGTCTGTCCTTTGCAGGCTACAATATCCGTTTTCAGGTGGACGAAAATACCCTTTCTGTAGTTGATGTAACTAAAGAATAGCAAAAATGCAGTGCTTTCGCACTGCATTTTTTGTTACTTATAAAGGGGGAACTTTTCGCAGATCTCGTGAACGGTTTCTCTGACCTGCTTAGCTGTGCCCGCATAATCCCGTGCGGTCATACCGATGCAGGAAGCGATTTGCTTCATTTCTTCCTTGCCCAAACCTCTCGTGGTAACAGCCGCTGTACCGATACGCACACCGCTGGTGACAGAGGGCTTTTCAGGATCACCAGGTATTGCGTTCTTGTTCAAGGTAATATGATTGCTGTCGCACCTGGTCTGCATTTCTTTACCGGTAATGTTCATAGGACGCAAATCTGCAAGCATCAGGTGGTTATCCGTACCGCCAGTGACAAGATCAAAGCCTTCAGCAAGCAAGGCTTCCGCCATAACCTTGGCATTATCCACCACATTATGGGCATAGCGCTTGAAATCGTCGCTCATAGCCTCCTTCAGACAGATAGCCTTCGCTGCGATTATATGCTCCAACGGGCCGCCCTGTGTGCCGGGGAAGACAGCAGAATTGATCTTCTTGGCAAACTCCTCTTTACCCATAATCAGACCACCGCGAGGTCCGCGAAGGGTCTTGTGGGTGGTTGTGGTAACAATGTCTGCATAAGGTACAGGATTCATATGGGCGCCACCGGCAACAAGGCCGGCAATGTGAGCCATATCTACCATAAATACCGCGCCAACTTCGTGGGCAATATCTGCAAAAATAGAGAAATCAATGGCTCTGGGATAGGCAGATGCGCCGGCGATAATCAGTTTAGGCTGATTCTTCTTTGCCAGATCCCGGATCTCATCATAATCAATAAGACCGGTGTCATGGTTAACATCATAGGAAACCACATTGTAATACTTACCGGAAATATTGGCGGGACTACCGTGAGAAAGATGTCCGCCATTGGCAAGACTCATACCCATAAGGGTATCGCCAGGCTGCAGGATCGCCAGCTGCACAGCCATATTTGCCTGTGCGCCGGAGTGAGGCTGCACGTTGGCAAAATCAGCACCGAACAAAGCCTTTGCCCGCTCAATGCACAGCGTTTCGATCTCATCAACAAAATGGCAACCGCCATAGTAACGCTTACCGGGCAGACCTTCTGCATACTTATTGGTTAAAATAGAGCCCATGGCTGCGATCACAGCGGGAGAAGCAAAATTCTCAGAGGCGATCAGCTCCAGACCGTCCTGCTGACGCACCAGTTCATTTTGCATCATTCCGGAAATTTCCGGATCGAAGTCGGCAATAAATCCAATGGAATCAATGGGTTTGGTAAGCATAGTCAGTTCCCTTTCTTTCTAAAAAAATATGCAGTCCCCGTTTGAGGACTGCAAGAAAGCCATACTATGGCCAATAAGCATCTATCTCTGTCCTTTTGCCTGAGAGATTCGGCCAACGCCTTGCACCTTCGGCACACAACTGAATGTGTTCTCCAGAGAGTCCTCTGCTTTTCAGTCCTATCCAAAAGCGGATACCTGAGACTGTTAATCCTTCGGTGGGCATATGCCGCTTTCCTGAAAAGCTTCAACGGTATTTATATATTTATTATACTCCAAAGCTACATATTGTCAATGCAACATATATGATAAAATTCAAAGCAAAGTACCGGTATTTTTGATTAAAATAGCAGAAGGCGGCATTCTTGCCGCCTTCCGGTTATTCGTTGGGTATGTCTTTCATCGTCAGGCCAATGCGCTTACGCTTTTCATCCACTTCCAAAACTGCCACCTTCACCACATCGCCAACCTGCGCTACTTCAGAAGGATGACGCACCTTATGTTTGGCGACCTGAGAAATATGCACCAGACCATCCTGATGAACACCGATATCTACAAAGATACCAAAATCGATTACATTGCGCACCGTACCTGTCAGCACCATGCCGGGCTTTAAGTCTTTCATCTCCAGCACATCTGTACGAAGAATGGGCGCAGGCAGCTCATCACGGGGATCTCGGCCAGGCTTCATAAGTTCCTTTGCCACATCCAGCAGCGTCGGCACGCCAACACCGCATACTTCTGCCGCTTTGTCCAAGCCGTAGCTTTCCATCCGCTCCATAAGATCAGAAAGTTGGCCTTTGGAAACTGCTTTTTTATCGTAACCGCAAAGCTCCAGCAACGCAGATGCAGCCTTATAAGACTCCGGATGTACACCGGTATTATCCAAAATTTCCTTGCTTTCCGGTACGCGAAGGAAGCCGGCGCACTGCTCAAACGCCTTAGGTCCAAGCTTAGGCACTTTTTTGATCTGTGTCCGTCCGGTGAAAGGACCGTTTTCCTGTCTGTAAAGCACGATGTTCTTGGCTGTTGTACTGTTAAGACCCGCTACCTGCTCCAGCAAGCTGGCAGATGCGGTATTTACATCCACACCAACAGCATTTACGCAGTCTTCAACAACACCGCCCAGAGCCTCATCCAGCCGCTTGGGGGGCATATCATGCTGATACTGTCCTACACCGATGGCCTTGGGATCGATCTTCACAAGTTCTGCCAGGGGATCCTGCAGGCGGCGAGCAATAGATACCGCGGAACGAAGGTTTACATCGTAATCCGGGAATTCCTCAGCTGCCAGCTTAGAAGCTGAATAAACAGATGCACCGGCTTCATTGACGATCATATAGCTGACACCGCTTACACGCTTGAGCATCTGCACTGTCATCGCTTCCGTTTCCCGGGAAGCCGTACCGTTGCCGATAGCAACATGTCGAACATTATGCCGCACGATCATAGCAGAAAGGATTTGAATCGCTTCTTCTTTCTTCCGCTCACTGAATGTGGGATACACCACTGCAGTATCCAGCACCTTGCCTGTTCCATCCACAACTGCCACTTTGCAGCCGTTCTTATATCCGGGATCAAGACCCATGGTAACAAATCCCTTAACAGGACGCTGCATCAGCAAAGGTTTTAGATTCAATGCAAAATTACCGATAGCGGCTTCCGCAGCTCTATCTGTTAATGTATTTCTCAGTTCCCGTTCAATACTGGGAGCAATCAGCCGCTCGTAAGCATCTTCCGCTGCGCTTCTTACGAATGTGCTGATGTGCGCTGTCGGCTTCAGCGCCATTCTGCACACAAGAGCCTGTCCTTCATTACCCACCAAAGTGGCAGATACTTTCAGGAAGCCTTCCTTCTCGCCTCTGTTGATCGCAAGGACCTGATGATTCTGAAGTCTTGAAACAGGGGTCTTGAAATCATAATACAGTCTGTATACGCTGTCATTCTCACTATCTGCTGCCTGAACAGCGATCACTGCAAAGCGTTCCATCTTTTCTCGTAACGCTTTGCGGATATTGGGATCATCAGAAATCATTTCCGCAACAATATCAGACGCACCTGCAAGAGCATCTTCAACGGTCTCAACGCCCTTTTCCGGGTCAATATACTGCTCAGCGGCCTGGGCAGGATCTTCTCCTGTTTGACCAAATAGCAGCAACGCAAGAGGCTCAAGGCCCTTTTCCTTTGCCACCGTAGCTCTGGTGCGCCGCTTTTGCTTATAGGGGCGGTATATATCCTCCGCCTCAGCTAAAGTGCTTGCATTGGCAATTGCTGTTTCCAGTTCTTCCGTCAGCTTACCCTGCGACTCAATCGCTTTGCGGATCTCCTCTTTACGCTCAAGCAAATTACGCAGATAATTCAGTCTGGTTTCCAAATTACGCAGCACAGTATCATCCATACTGCCGTGCATTTCCTTACGGTAGCGGGCAATAAAAGGAATGGTATTACCCTCATCCAAGAGTGTAACAACATTCTCCACATATGCTTGCTTTTGCCCAAGCTCCAGCGCTAAGGTTTCAATAATATTCGTCATAAGCATCTCCTTTGTAAAGCTTAAATATATTATAACACACAGCCCTGCAAATCGCAACGCGCCAGTTGTTTTTCATTGACAATTTTCTTTATAGATTATATAATTAATATGGAAAACAAATATAGGAGGGCACATGTATGGAAAAGAAAATCATTACGATCAGCCGTGAATTTGGCAGCGGTGGACGCACAATTGGCAGAATGGTTGCCGAAAAGCTTGGCATCCCCTTCTATGACAAAGAACTTGTTGAACAAGTAGCTTTAGAATCCGGATTTGCTCCCTCCTTCGTGGAAGAGCACGGTGAGCATTCTCCCGGCAAAAGCTTCTTCTCCTATGCATTCGCGCCCCAGGGCATTCCCGGAGTTATGAACGGCCTTTCCTCTGCAGATTTCCTTTGGCATATTCAGTGCAATGTGATCCTGCAGCTTGCAGAAAAAGGCCCTTGCGTCATTGTAGGCCGAAATGCAGATTACATTCTCAAGGATCGCAAAGATTGCATCCACGCATATATTCACGCAGATATCCCCTCCCGTGCTGACCGGATTGTGCGTCTTTACGGTGAATCCGAAAAGAGCCCTGAAGCCCGCTTGAACGAAAAAGACAAGCGCCGCCGTGTTAATTACCAGCATTATACCGGCCGCGAATGGGGTACTGCACAAAATTATGACATTTGTCTCAACAGCGCAAGCATCGGTATCGAGGAATGCGCAGACATAATCGTCAAAATGGTAACTGACAGCAGAAAATAAGCATAAAATCGCTGATGCGTTTGCATCAGCGATTTTTATCATTTATCGTGAATTTGAATGCTCACACCATTTACTTCCACATTTTCATCGGCGCAGATCAGGATGTACTTTACACCATCGATCACTCTGGTTTCGATCAGGTCACTTCTCTCCGGGTTGACCGTAATGGAAACATCCGGTGTTTTGATTTCCACTTTGCGATGATTAATAATGTTGCTGGGATGCAGCTGGGCATCATGACCAAAAACCTGATCAAAATCCACACTGAACTTAGCGATTCCCTTTTCTCCCACGCCGCTGTCCTTTAGAGCTTCCCGGACTTGCTCTTTGTTAATCAGCAAAGGTTCAGGAATACGACTCTCCTTATGCATCAACATACGCTCGCGCAGATTGTCATGAACACTTTGCACTGCATCCAGGCTGCATTCTTCTCCCAAAGATGTGGTAAGCAGCGCCTCAAAGGACTTCTTTTGCTCCGCTGCACATTTGGGCGCAGCAGCGCCAAACAAAGCTTCGATCATTGCATCGTGACCAAGTTTAGGTGAATGGGTATAGAACAAAGCATTATATATGTTCGTTGCCCGATCATCAAAGCTGGGGAACATAAAGCCCATTTCCGGTGCAGTAGCGATTTGCGCCAAACCGCCATCGTGAAATTCCTTATTTTCAGCCACATACCGCAAAGTCGGCTTTGCTTCCTTCACAGGACAAACAGCGCAGAGGATATAAGTAAACACCTCACCGGATGCATCTGCCTGCGTCTCATCATCCTTGCTCTTAAAAGGAACATCGTAGCTGTCACAGCCCAGAAGGATCAGGAAGCTGTCATCTAATGTAACAGTATCAATGATCTTTTTGTACAGATCCTGACGGAATTGGCTTTCCTGAAGCTTTGTAGCGCGCAGATCCATTAAAAGCTTGTGCTCTGCACTTTTCATAACCTGCTCGGTTCGGAATGTAATATTCAGCAAATTCTTTCCGATGGCACCGCTGAGGGTGCGCTTGAGCAAAGCAAAATATTTTTCCGCTTCATTTTCAGGCATAATACCTGTGGACTGCTTAAATTCAGATATGATCTGCTTCTGACTATTTACATAGCAGCCATAAATGGCTGTCATATTGCTGCGATCACGACGCACGCGGCGGCGGATCTCACCGATCTCTTTTATGTTCATTTCTCTATTCCTTACTGTAAGTTCACAATTTCAGCACGCACCAAAAGGTGCGTGCTGATCGATTATTAATCGTTCCAAAGGCAGTTCCAATTCTGAATGAAATATTCAAAACCGGAATAAACCGTTGTGATCACGATCACCGCGTTCACAATCGTGCCTACAACAGATACATCGGGGAATACCATCATTACGCAAAGGCCAACCATCGTACTTGCGGTTTTGACCTTTCCGCTCCAGCCTGCAGCGATCACTTTACCTTTGCCCACGGCAACCAACCGCAAACCGGTAACAGCAAATTCTCTTGCCAGAACGATCATAAGCGCCCAGGAAGGCATCTTGCCCCACTGGCAGAAAATGACCATGGCAGAGATCACCAGCAGCTTATCCGCCAGCGGATCCAAAAACTTTCCAAAATCGCTGACCTGTTTGCGGCGGCGGGCGATCTCTCCGTCAATGTAATCCGTCAGGCTTGCTGCCACAAACACAGCGAAAGCAAGCCACATCCAAAGGCCGCCTTGACCGGCACTTGCATACATAAGCGCCATATACGCAGGAATAAATGCTACGCGTACCAGCGTAATTTTACTTGCTAATGTCATAATCATTCCTCCACAGGGTAACCGGAAAGATCTCCATCTACCAGAGAATCAATGGTAACATTTATAAACTTGCCTTCACTAAGGGGTTCATCCGTTGCGATCCAGACTCTTCCGTCTATCTCGGGAGAATCCGCAAAGGTTCTGCCAAAATACTGCTCCAATTCAGCATCATAACCATCCACAACGATCTTCAGGGTCTTACCGATCAGCGCAGCATTATAATCGTCCATAATGCGGGATTGGATATCCTCCACCATCTGCGCGCGCTGCTGAGCAATATCGCTGTCAACAAATTCCATTTGCGCAGCGGGCGTACCCTCCTCAGGACTAAAGACAAAAGCACCAACACGCTCCAGCTTCAGATCCTTGAGGAACTCACAAAGCTCTTCAAAAGCAGCCTCATCTTCACCAGGCAGGCCGGTGATCACGCTTGTACGCAGCACAAGACCGGGGATCTGCCGGCGGAGCTTTGCAAAGAGATCTCTTAAATACGCTCCGTCACCCCGTCTGTTCATCAGTTGCAGAATATGGCTGTTGCAATGCTGAATGGGGATATCCAGATATTTAACAATCTTTTCCTCTTCAGCAATCACCTGGATCAGCTCATCATCAATCTCATCCGGATATAAGTAATGAATACGCACCCACTCAAAGCCATCGACCTTACACAGCTGCCGCAGCAGCTCCGGAAGCAAGCGCTTGTGTCCAGGCAGATCCGTGCCATAACGGCTGGTATCCTGGGCAACCACGATCAGCTCTTTTACACCGTTCGCTGCAAGGATTCGTGCCTCATAGAGTATATCATCCATTGCTCTGCTGCGGAACTTGCCTCGCAAGTAAGGGATGATGCAATAAGAGCACCGGTTATCGCAACCCTCGGCAATCTTAATATAAGCATAGTGTTCCGGAGTTGTTAATATTCTTCCTGTCTCTTCTTCTGGCGCATCAATAGCGCCAAACTCAGAAACATTTTGCTCCCGTAAAAGCTCATCTACAGCAGCTACGACTTCTGTATAGCTGCCTGTACCCAGAACACCGTCAACTTCCGGCATCTCTGCCATGATCTGATCCTGATATCTTTGGGATAAGCATCCGGTAACGAGGATCTTACTGATGAGGCCCTGCTCCTTCAGCTGTCCCATTTGCAGGATAAAATCAATTGCCTCGGTCTTGGCAGAATCAATAAAACCGCAGGTATTGATAATCACCACATCGCTGCCGATCACATCCGGCTGAACCGTATGACCGGCTTCCTGCACGCGGTACATCATCCGCTCACAGTCCACCTGGTTTTTCGCACAACCCAAGGAAATAAATCCAATATTTGCCATTATTTACTCCAATTCATTCTCCGCCATCGGGAGCATCCACAGAAATTTCGTTCAGTACACTTCGAATTTCGCCGTAATGATGCCCTTTTCGAATAAGGGAATCTACAGCTTTTCGCACAGAAGCTGGATCCCGATCAGGGCCAAGCTTTGCCGTTAAATAGGATTTAATGAATTCACTCTGATCTGGATAATCAGAAAGCGCGTCATCCCAATAAGCTTTAGGTATCCGCTTTTCATATAAAGCCTGCTTTGCCCGTTCAATACCGTAACCCTTACTTGCACAACGGTTAACGATCTGCGCTGCTGTTTGGGCATCATCTACCAAATGCAGCTCACTCATCCAATTAACCGCTTCCTGCGCTTGCTGGGGATCTTCCCCTTTTTGGATCAGGCGGCGCTGTAAATCTGCTTTAGATACATTTGCAGCAGAAACAATTCGCACAGCACGCATCTTTGCAGATATCTTTCCCGCGCCGACCCGTAAAGCGCTGTATTCCTCTTCTGTCAGTTCCTTACCGGTATAAAGGCCAAAATCCTCTATACTTTGCCGGTAAAGCCGCATTGTCGAACCGTCTGAAAAGGTCACAGTATATCGTTGCGACCTGTCAGGACGGTCCGCAATTTTCTCAATTCTCATCGTCAAAATCGTCAGCGCTTATTGCCACAGGACGCTCTGCAGCCTTGGCAGCAGGCTTACCTGTATTCTGCAGCTTCCACAAGTTCTCACGAACCTGGGCTTCAACACGCTCTGCAATATCCGTGTTTGCCTGCAGGAACGCTTTTACGCTGTCCTTGCCCTGCCCGATCCGCTCCTCACCCAGGGAGAACCAGCTGCCGCTCTTCTGAACAATATCCATCTGCACAGCCATGTCCACCAGTTCGCCCCACTTGCTGATGCCTTCGCCATACATAATGTCAAAGTAAGCTTCCCGGAAAGGAGGCGCGACCTTGTTCTTAACAACCTTGACGCGAGTCTTGTTGCCGATAACATTGCCGCCTTCCTTAATAGACTCTACGCGACGCACATCCAGACGCACGGAAGAATAGAACTTCAGGGCGTTACCACCGGTGGTGGTCTCGGGATTACCGTACATAACACCGATCTTCATACGGAGCTGATTGATAAAAATAACCACACAGTTGGTCTTGGAAATCGTACCTGCCAGCTTACGCAGAGCCTGAGACATTAATCTGGCCTGCAGACCCACAAAGGCATCGCCCATCTCGCCTTCGATCTCCTGCTTGGGCACAAGGGCAGCAACGGAGTCAACTACCACAGCATCCACTGCGCCGGAGCGCACCAGCGCATCGGTGATCTCCAATGCCTGTTCACCGGTATCCGGCTGAGATACCAGCATATTATCCGTATCTACACCCAATGCAGCTGCATATACAGGATCAAGAGCGTGCTCTGCATCCACGAAGGCCACTTCACCGCCCATTTTCTGTGCTTCCGCCAGAATGTGCAAGGCAAGGGTGGTCTTACCGGAGGATTCCGGTCCGTAGATCTCAATAATACGGCCCTTGGGAACACCGCCGATGCCCAGCGCAGCATCCAATGCAATAGAGCCGGTGGGAATTGCTTCAATATTCAGTTCCGGGCGGTCGCCCAAACGCATAACCGTTCCCTTACCAAAATTCTTCTCGATTTGAGAAAGCGCAGTCTGCAATGCTTTCTTCTTATCAGATGCAGGAGTGGGAGCTTCATACGCGGTCTTCTTCGTGGCCATAAGTATCTTCCTTTCTTTCATACCGGGCGATTACTGCCCGTTCTCTTTCGTTATAATCTCTGGAGCGTTCCAGTATGGTATACCCATTATCTTCCAAAATGCGGCACACATCATCGCCCTGACCCATACCGAATTCAAAGCACAGATAGCCGCCTTCTTTTAATGCGGTTTTAAAATTCTTCGCAATCGCCCTATAAAAATCCAAGCCATCGTCACCGCCATGAAGCGCAAGATGGGGTTCATATTGCTTCACGCTGTCAGGCAGTTCCAACATTTCATTGGTTGTAATATAGGGCGGATTACTAACGATCAAATCAAACTTACCAAGAAAGCCGGATGGTGCTTCCAGTGCATTTGCCTGCACACAGGAAACCCGGGCGGAAAGCTTTAGATTTGTAATATTCTTTTTCGCAACAACAAGGGCATCCTTGGAAATATCCGCCAAAGTAACTTTGGCGTCCTTCACCCTGCTGGCAATGGCAAGACCGATGCAGCCTGAACCGGTGCAAAGATCTAAAATGCGAGGGTTGTTTTTAAGGAACAGCGCCTGATTCACAGCAAGCGCAGTAACAGCGCAGGTATCATCCCTGGGGATCAGCACACGGTTATCCACATGTAAAGATAAGCCGTAAAAGTCCCACTGACCAAGCACATAAGCAAGCGGCTCTCCGGCAAGTACACGAGCTGTCAAAGCTTCCATATCCGCGCAGGCCTGTTCACTTGCATACAGCTGTCTGTCAGCAATCACCTGCTCAGCCGTTTTTCCGGTAACATGACACAGTAGATTCCTTGCCAGCAGACTTGCTGTCTGCTGATCTTCCTGGGTCATAAAGGCCCGCCTTGCATCCAGGTAGAGTTCAGATAGCGTCTTTACCAACGGTCCGCACCCTCCTCAGAAGGAAGTACAGCCTCCAGCGATGCAATACCTACCTCGATCATTGTATCATCCGGCTCGCAAGTAGTAAAGTGCTGAAACCACATTCCGGGTGCCGTCATCAACTTTGTAATGAAGTTATCGTGCCGTCCAGCCCAACGGTTGATCTCATAACTAATGGAAACCACCACAGGCAAGAGCAGCAGCTTAAATGCAACCATGATCAGCTTATATACAAACTGGCCCCGAATCATCGCCAACTGAGGCACTAACTGCAACAATACAGTGGATGCCACAGAGAACACCAGGATAGAAATGATCATAACTACAAGCAAAAAGCTTGTTCCGCATCTGGGATGAAGCCGCGTCTGCTGACGGACATTTTCAACCGTCAACGGCAGACCTGCCTCATAGCAACGAATGGTTTTATGTTCAGCGCCATGATAAGCAAACACCCGGCGCATTTCTTTCATTTTGGAAACCAGGATCATATAGGCCACGAAGATCAGAAGTCTAACTGCGCCCTCTACCAGGTTCAGCAAGATCAAATTGGTGATCACGCCATCCAGCAAGGAACTTACCAGCATAGGAAGCAGGAAGAAAAGTGCAATGGAAAGGCCAAGACCCAGCGCAACACCAATGCCAATCACCAGCTTTTCAAACCCCTTTTGGCCCAAATGCTTTTCCAGCCAAAGGTCCATCTTGGAGGGTGTTTCTTCTGCCAACTCACCGGAAAGGTCAGCAGAATGCATCAGCGCCTTTACACCGCACACCTGTGCATCAAAGAAGTTTACCGCACCGCGGATCAAAGGCCAGCTTAAGATGGACTTCTTGGAACGCACCTTTCTGTCTTTTACTTCTATTTTCAGCTCGCCGTCTTTCCGGACAACTACGGCATCCTTTTCCGGACCGCGCATCATAATGCCCTCGATCAGCGCTTGACCGCCAATTACCGTTTTAAATTGTTCTTTTGAATTCTTTTGCATAAATATAGCCTTTCTTACTGGTTCGCAGGTATTGTGATCACGACCTCCGTACCGCCGTCATGAGCATTACTCAAGGTCAGTTCACCACCGTGCAAATGCACGATCTCATCACATACTGCCAAACCGATGCCGGAGCCACGGGCCTTTGAACTGCCCTTATAGAATTTCTTTTTCACCAACGAAAGCTCATCGGCAGGGATGCCAGGGCCGTAATCCCGGATGCGGATCAGGATGCAGCCATTCTCACAACATATGGATGCGTCGATTTGTTTGCCTTCGCCACCGTGCTTGGCAGCATTATCCAAGATGTTCAAAAACACCTGACGCATACGCTTGGGATCACAGGAGATCTCCGGTATATCCTGATCATTTTCCAGGTATTCCAGCTTGATGCCATCCTGTGCAAGACGACTGCCGTACACGAAGACTACATCTTCAAACTCACTGCGCAAATCGGCAAGCTCCATATTCAGAGTCATTCTGCCATCCTGGATCTTTGTGAAATCCAAAAGATCCAGCACCATATTGGTAAGTCTATCCGATTCTTTTTGGATGATCTTCATACCCCTTGCTGTACCCGGTTCCAGACCACCACCGCTAAGGATCGTCTCACTCCAGCCGGTAATGGCTGTCAGCGGAGTACGCAGCTCATGGGACAAAGAAGAAATAAATTCCGTTTGTATCTTTTCGTTTTCGCTTAGCTTTAAGGACATTTCGTTAATAATGTCTACAAGCTCACCGATCTCATCATTGTATTGCTTTTCAATCTGTATACCATAGCTGCCGCCGGTGATCCGCTTTGCCTTTTCTGCGATCTGCTCCACCGGCACCAGTATCGAGTGAATAAAGAAGTTACCGCTGATAAGAACGATCAAAAGAATCAGCAACAACGCGCCCAAGCACAGCATCGCCACAATGCCGATTTGCATATCCATAATGCGTGTAGAGGTCACATACCGCAGCAGGCCGATCATCTCACCGTTACTATAGATCATCGGCGCAGAAACTGCCATAATCCGCTCCCCTGTCTGGGGATTCTGTCCAACAAAGGAACAAATAGACCGGGAATTGATCGCAGCAGTTATATCATCGGTAGTGGGAGATTCACCGCTCCACAGACCATAGGAAGATGCAACAATCCGACCCTGAATATTAATAAACTGCAGCTCGATCGCATTTTTCTCGTCAAAGGTCTGGGCGTATATAATGCAGGACTGATAATAATCGTTATAATTCTGATTTTGATAGTCTGCGAAAAACTCCGCTGTCGTCTTTGCGCGATACTTAAGGTCCGACTCCATTGTAGAATAGTAGTTGGATGTAAAGGACGCGGTGATCACAGCAACACAAATAAGTCCAAGAATGCACACAACAAGCACAGTATTCAAAAGCCAGCGTCTGCGCAGGCCCATCGATCTTTTCATGTGCATTCTCCTTTCTTAATCAGTTATCAGCGCCCCACTTATAGCCGTAGCCCCAAACAGTAGTGAGATATTCCGGTTCAGCAGTGTTATCTTCGATCTTGATGCGCAATCTTCTGATATTCACATCTACGATCTTAAGCTCGCCCTCATATTCCCTGCCCCATACATTTGCCAAGATCTCTTCACGGGACAAAGCTCTGCCGGGATTTGTCATAAACAGCTTCACAATGGAATACTCAACCTGGGTAAGCTTAATAGGAACTCCGGATTTCTTCAATGTATGATTTTCAATATTCAGCACAAACGGGCCTCTTACAATGTCCGCAGGCTCTGTAACCTTATCATCACCGATGCGGCGGAAAAGCGCATCGATACGAGCCGTAAGCTCGGCCGGAGAAAAAGGCTTTGTAACATAATCGTCCGCGCCTGTCATTAGACCGTTGATTTTATCCATCTCCTGAGTACGGGCCGTCAGCATAATAATGCCTAACTGTTTATTAACTGCGCGAATGCGTCTGCAAACCTCAAACCCATCAATATCCGGCAGCATAATATCCAAAATCGCAACACCGATGTCCGGATGCTCACTCAAGCGATCCAGCGCCTGCTGACCAGTAGATGCCTCAATGGCTTCGTAGCCTGCACGTTTTAAATTGATCACAACAAAGGATCGAATATTCTCTTCATCTTCCAGAATAAGAACCTTTTTCATAAGCTACCTCTTAGGTTTCGCCGCTGTTCCAGGGCTGACGGATCAGGTGGAAACGGGAGGCGAGATTTTCTTCTGTAATGCCATACTCTTCTGCTGCCGAGCTAAGACCGGCAGCGTAGATTGCTGTATCGGTACGCATCAAAATCACATAATCTCCGCTTGATACGATCTGTTCCCGATTTTGACCGGTGAGCACAGAAACGGTAATAATGCGCATAGGGGTACGGAAGTTTTTATCCCAAAGGAAAAAGTCATAGTCACTTCCCTGCTGGGCAACTGTAAGCTGACCCGCCCAGCTGCTATCAACTTCCATATACCATCCGGCGGTGAAATCGTGGTATGTATAGAGCTTATCCACCCGATTTCCGGACTTATCCATAGAATACCAACGAATGAGCTTTTGATCGGTATTTCCCTCGTCCATTGTAATTGGGATCATATCTACGAGGCTGGGAAGCTCCATAACGCCATCTTCGTCCATATCATCCGCATAAACATAATAATTACGAATGGTCTGCATACCGGTACCGGAAGGGTCACCGGCTGCAATATTGATAAGCGCACCGTCAATATCTGCAAATATATCTGTGATCAGGGAATTCTCCTGCACATAGCTGGCAACATACACAGCAGGTTTGCCGCCTGAAAGTCTGCCGGAAACTACCCGCTTCACATTCTCTACGCTCTCAGACAAGTTCACTTCCATAGAGCGCTCCATAATTCCCTTTTCTACACCGAAAAGCTCTGCAACTGCGGGAGAATCTTCTTCCGGACCGGAACGGAGGATAAAAAGCTCAGTTAGAGAATCCTCATCCATATCCACCGGAATATACTGGGAATAACCGGTATTGAGTAGCTGCTGGGCATGGCCGTCTACTATAGAATACACAGAAACAAAACGCAGCACCTGATCATTCAGCTGCCTACCGGCTATGATCTCCAAGCCAGGCTCATCGTCCATTTGCGCATATTCCACGCGATCAAATGCCGAGCCGTTGCAGCTGATGGTATCCAGCAGGATATAGTTATCTGCCTGCTTTTGGAAGATCAAAATACGCAGCGGCTGCTGTGTATTCTCCTTGGCAAAGATCAAATATTCGTTTTCACCATCACCGTTCAGATCAGCCGTTTGCACTGTTTGCTGGTTTTCTCCGGATCTCGGCGCAGAATACTCAAGGCCTGCCATAGCAGAATCAATTACAGATTGCAGATCATAATAACTGTCAGGCCGTTTAGGAAGGGCATACATTTCATCAACCGTACGAAAAGCGCATCCGCTAAAAAGCAGAATAACCGCCGCCATACACAAAATCATTTTCAGTTGCTTGATCATATCGCCCCTCCTTTCAATTTTCATTTTACGACAACATTGTCTTTTCCAAGCAATTCCGTCAGCTGCTGCAGCATACCGGAATCCAGCGCGCACTGAGTGCCTCTTCTTTGCTTTGTATCAGCAAAGTAAACAACTACGGCACACTTGCCAGGGAATCTACCCAGTATAGCTCTGGTTTCTTCAAACAAGCTTCCACTCTCTGTGGGCAAACGCAAGTACAGGGTTGACGGGTTTTCCTGCTCCGGTTGTTCTGCTTTCTCGTTAGCAAAATCAGACATAGGCCGGGCGCGATTAACAACGATCTGAGGATCTTTATCATCCCGTATAGAGAATCTACCGGTGATCACCAGCGGCGCATTCTCCACCATAAAACTACCATACTCTGTAATTACCTTGGAAAATGCCAGCATTTCAATGGATGCTGTATCATCCTCAAGGGTAACATATGCCATTGTGGAATTATTTCGTGTGGTCTTCATTTTGACGCTCTGCACCACACCGGCAATGCTGACAACCGCATCGTCCTTATAAGGGCAATCCTCTCCCATCAAAGTACCGATGGGCACTACATGGGTCTTCTTAAGGTATGCCCGATAGTCATCCATAGGATGCCCGGAAATATAGATGCCGGTGGTTTCCTTTTCAAAGAGCATCTTATCTGCCTTGCTCATCTCATCCAGCTTGGGGATGGCAATGCTGACAGAAGCGTCTGTATCCTCCAGCATGGCAAACATACCCATCTGCCCATCAAGATTGCGTTTTCTGGAATCGGCAACGCTGTCCATCATAAGGTCATAAACAGCAAGCAACTGGCTGCGATTATAGCCAAAACAGTCCATAGCGCCGCATTTAATGAAGTTTTCAACAGCACGCTTATTCAGGTCCGTATCCGCCATTCTCTGGAGGAAATCTTCCAGGGACTTAAACGGACCGCCTTCTTCCCGCTTGGCAACCATACTGCGGATCAGGTTTCTACCCACATTTTTAACAGCACCCATACCAAAGCGGATAGAATCGCCTTCCACTGCAAAATTGTCGAAGGAGTGATTTACATCCGGCGGCAAGGTAGCGATACCCATTTCTTTACAAGCCGCAATATAGCCGGACACTTTAATGGAATTGCCCAGCACAGAGGTCATCAGTGCCGCCATATACTGCTGAGGATAATGGCACTTCAAATATGCCGTCTGATAGGAAACAACCGCATAGCAGACCGCGTGCGCCTTATTAAAGGCATAGTTAGCAAAGTCAACGATTTCATCGTATATACTTTGGGCCGCCTGCTCGGTAACGCCACGGGCAATACAGCCGGGAATGCCCTGGGCCGCATCGCCATAAACGAAGACCTTGCGCTCCTCTTCGATAACCTTCTGCTTCTTCTTGGAGATCGCACGGCGGATATTATCTGCCTGTCCCATAGTGTAGCCTGCCAGGCTTCTGAAGATCTCAATAACCTGCTCCTGATAGACGATACATCCGTATGTAACCTTCAGGATCGGCTCAAGAAGGGGTGTCTTGTAGGTGATCTTCCGGTGGTCCAGCTTATTGGCAATGAATGTGGGAATAGAATCCATAGGACCGGGCCGATAAAGCGCCACGATAGCCGTCATATCCTCGATGGATGTAGGCTTCATGTTCACGCACACACCGGTAATGCCGGTAGATTCCAACTGGAACACACCGGAGGTCTTGCCTTCTGCCAGCATAGCAAAGGTGGTAGGGTCATCATCGGGAACTTTATCGATATCAAAGTCCGGATCGATCAGTTTGACCTGCTTTTCAGCATCCTCGATCACCGTCAGGTTGCGAAGGCCCAAAAAGTCCATTTTCAGCAAACCCAACTCTTCAATGGTGGTCATTGTATACTGGGTAACAATGGTATCATCGTTACAGGAAAGGGGCACATAATTGCACACCGGCTCGGCGGTGATCACAACGCCTGCCGCGTGTGTAGAAGTGTTTCTGGGCATACCCTCAAGAGACATAGCTGTGTCAATAAGCAGCTTCACCTGGGGATCGGCATCATACAATTCCTTGAGTTTGGCAGAAACATTCAGGGCCTCTTTCAGGGTAATATGCAAAGGCATGGTGGGTACAAGCTTAGCCACCACATCCACTTGGGCATAGGAAAGATTCATCACACGGCCAACATCACGAATAGCCGCTCTTGCCGCCATAGTACCAAATGTTGCGATCTGCGCCACATGGTCAGCGCCATATTTGCGGGTAACATACTCGATAACCTCACCTCTGCGTTCCTGGCAGAAGTCGGTATCAAAGTCAGGCATAGAAACACGCTCAGGATTTAAGAAACGCTCAAAAATCAGTGCGTATTTCATAGGATCAACTTCAGTAATATGCAAGCAATACGCTACAATGGATGCAGCTCCGGAGCCACGGCCTGGGCCAACAGGAATACCATTTTCCTTTGCGTAACGGATAAAGTCCCAAACGATCAGGTAGTAGTTCACATAGCCCATACGGCTGATAACGCCGATTTCATATTCCAGCCGCTCAACATAGCTTTCAGGGGGATTTTCGTAGCGCTCCCGGAAGCCGTCCATACACAGCTTACGGAAATACGCTTCGTTGGTAAAGCCGTCCGGCACAGGGAATGACGGCAAATGATACTGATTGAATACAAACTCCAAATTGCAGCGGTCTGCAATTTTCTGCGTATTTTCAAAGGCTTCATCCAGTGCAGGAAACAGCTGACGCAATTCTTCCTCGCTTTTCAGGTAAAACTCATCCGTCTGAAACTTCATCCGGTTAGGATCGTCCAAAGTCTTGCCTGTCTGCACGCACAGCAGGACATCCTGCATCTGGGCATCTTCTTTGCGCAAATAGTGAGCATCATTGGTGACGACAAGCGGAATGCCAGTTTCCCGTGCAATACGCATAACACCTTGGTTTACCGCCCGCTGCTCCGGGATGCCGTGATCCTGCAGTTCCAAATAAAAATTGTCGGGACCAAAAATATCAGCCAGTTCCTTCGCCTGCGCCAGAGCGCCATCATAATCTTCCATCATCAAGCATTGGGGAATCGATCCTGCAAGGCAGGCCGAGGTTGCGATCAAGCCCTCATGATGACGACGCAAAAGCTCCAGATCCACACGGGGTTTACCGTAAAATCCGTGTAAAAAGGCTTCAGATACTAATTTGCAGAGATTTTCATAACCGGTGCGATCTTTACACAGCAGAACAAGATGATAGGGATCATTATCGATACCGTGTACACGGTCCTGCATACCCCGTCTTGCCACGTAGACCTCGCAGCCGATAATGGGCTTAATGCCGGCTGCCTTTGCGGCTTTATAAAAATCGATACAGCCATACATAACGCCGTGATCCGTAATGGCAATGGCATTCTGCCCCAGTTCCTTCACACGATCCATCATGGAAGAAATACGGCAAGCGCCATCCAGAAGGCTGTATTCAGTATGAACATGAAGATGTACGAAACTCATTTTTCAGCCTCCTGTGCCATAGCCACCAGCTTTTTCAGCCGATGATTCATAGCAGGTTTTGTGATTGGCGGCTCCATTAACGATGCCAATTCAGTAAGGGATGCCTCCGGATTTTTCTCCCGGGCAATTAAAGCTTTCAGCAGCTTATCCGGCAGCTGATCCACCAAGCCGTTGGTACGCAAAATACGAATGGCGCTGAGCTGTTCCTGGGCCGCTTCTACGACTTTTGATGTGTTAGCCTCATCGCAGTTGCACCGGCGGTTCACTTTATTATTGAGCTCTTTTTCCAGTTTTGCTTCTATAATTCCCATAGCTGCAACCGGTGCGCCCAAATAGGTCAGTAAATCGGATATCTGATCGCTCTGCTTCAAATAAAGCACCTGCGCGCCTGCCCGTCCGGCAGCCTTGGGATAAAAGCCGATCACATCCTGAACAAGAGCATGGGCCTCTCTGGCAACACTCTGGTGCGTAGTAGTAAGCTCCAGGTGATAACCCTTACCGGGATCGGTAACAGAACCACCTGCGAGGAACGCACCCCGCAGAAACGATGCCTTGCAGCACTCCTCTTCCACCACAGGAAGATTGATATGCAAAGATAGGGTGTCATCACTGTCAAAACCGTATGCCGACATGATCGAAGCAATAGAACTGCGGTCAGAGATTTGGAAGATCAGCTTACCGCTCCCCTCATGATCGGGCAGGCTGTCAAACTCCAAACCAAAAGCTTTCTTTAAAAGCTTCGGCAAGCACTGGGCAAATTCACGGCTCTCCGTTATAATCCGGATGCCATCGTAAGCGAAGCTGTTGCAGAAAAGGAGAATACCGAAGCACTGGGCCAGCGCGCAGCAATTCTTTTGGGGAATATTCCGGCATATTTCAGCCTTTGCCTTTGCAGAAAAAGAACTGACCATACAGCATCCTCCTTCCAGTTTTTTACCAAATTCGAACTTCAGGCTCTAAACGAATACCGGTTCTGTCAAAAACTTTTTGCGCCACATCGGCAAGAACCTGCTTCACATCCTGTGAAGAGGCACTACCTAAATTAACTACGAAGCCTGCATGCTTAGTAGAAACAGCGGCATCACCAACCTGGTAGCCTTTCAATCCTGTTTCATCAATGAGCGCCGCCGCATAGCCAACTTTAGGTCTTTTAAAGGCAGAGCCTGCAGAGGGTAGATCCAAGGGTTGGGATGTTTTGCGACGCTGCATAAGATCCTGCATCTTCTCACGAATCTGCGTTTCGGGAGCAGGTGTCAGCGCGAATACAGCAGAAAGCACGATATCCCCTGTATCTTCCAAAACACTGTGTCGGTAGGAAAATTCCATCTGCTCGTTACTGAGCGTACGAATGTTTCCTGCTTTGTCCATCACATCCACACTTTGCACCACTTGGCAAAGCTCACCGCCGTATGCGCCTGCATTCATATACACACCGCCGCCTACAGAACCGGGAATTCCGTGAGCGAACTCCAGGCCGCTCAAGCCCAAACCAGCCGCAAACAGCGCAGCCCGGGTCATTGTTACACCGGCAGCAACGCGGATATGGGTCGCATCCAGTTGCTCCATTCCGCCAAAAGAGTCCTTCAGGCAGATCACAAGACCATCAAAACCCTCGTCCGCAGCAAGCACATTTGTTCCTGCGCCTAAGATAGCAGTTTTGCAGTCCAATAATGCGGACACTTTTAATATTTCTTTTAATTCGTCGGTACTCTTCGGCACAGCCATTACCGCGGTGGGACCACCGATGCGGAAAGAAGTGTGCTTACTCAGCTGCTCATTTATAAGTAGCTGAAAACCAGGAAGTAATGTTGCGATTTTCTCTTGAAATTCGGTATTTTTCATCATAAACGCCTCCGGGTGTATGATCCATTCCAGTATAGCATATTGCGCTTGTAAATGCAATTGTTACAAAATGTTTTTTGTTACAATTTTCGTAAAAAATACCCCGCTCAAATGAGCGGGGTAAAATATGTAAAATTACTTCTCAACGATCTCCAGGATCTCCATGGGACATACCTTAGCGCAGATACCGCAGGCGATGCACTTAGTAGTATTTCCTTCAGGAGGACAAACCATAACCTTCATGGGGCAAACCTCAGCGCACTTGCCGCAGGAAGTACACAGCTTCTTGTTAATCATGTACACACCGGTCTTGGGGTTCTGGGTAATTGCACCGGCTTCACAGACCTTAGCGCACTTGCCGCACTGAATGCAGGTCATAGGCTTTGCGCCGCTGCCCTTAGCCACGATCTGGATGCAGCTCAGATCCGGATTAAATTCCTTGTAAAAAGCAGTAGAACAGGCCCGGACGCACTCCAGACAAGCCATACATTCTCCGCCTTTTTTAACCATAAGCTTCTTCATAAGAGAAAAATCTCCTTTTCTGATTTATTTCTTTATCATTATACAGGATTAAAGTTAAAATAGCAATGGGTATTTTCCTGAATTAAAAAATTCGTTATCATTTACTAAATTTTCAAGAGTAAAGGCAAAAATACAGGCAATACTACACTTGAAACTTATTTCAGGAGGTTTCCCATGAAAAAAATCGCGATTATCTGTTTAACTCTGCTTCTGGCATTTTCTCTTGCAGCCTGCAGAGGAAATACAACGCCCGAAGAAACGCAGCCCACTGTTCCCACAGCTCCGGCAACAGAACCTGCGCCCACCATCATTCCTACCATTCCCGATGACATTGGGCCGAATGTACCTGATCCCAGTGTTGACAACGGCACTTTGGAGGATATGATCCCGGACGCTACTGATGGAATGAACAGCGATAACGGCAGCGGCGGCGCAATGAATCACGCTAAGTAAGCACTCGGGGCAACCCGAGTACATATCATAAGACGGTAATATATCTGCCCAGGTTCTTTTTCATACGATCGCAGGCACGCAAAGCGCAGTCAATATAATCTTTGCCGTCACTACCCTCCTGAAGCCAAGCACCGGTTATGAATGTGCCCGCGCAAACGGCAGCGCCATGGCCGAGCTGATCGAATGCAAGACTACAGTTTTTTGCATTGGCATTGGGATAATCATAGCCGTCCACCATCAAAAACAGGTGCTTATACTTTGCCCGCAAATTGCGCAAACTGTCGGCGGAGGTTGCAGCGCTCATTACGCCTACTTTACAGTAGCCGCTTCGGCCAATATAAGGCTCAGCGATCCGGTTGACAAGGTCTGCCTGGGCCATATGGGCAAGACGATTTCCGGACAGAAGATCTTGCAGCTCAGCAGCGCTTTTATTGCCAGTACGAAGAACAGCAAAAATACTTTTCTTGCTATCCTTGAGATATGCAGCATAAGGTTTAAAACCATCTGTGCCAATATAGGAGCAGATAACAAAGCTATCCGTCTTCCACTGGCATACATCTGAAAAGAAGATTTCTGCATTGTTCTTTGCCTGCTGCGCATTCAATGCCTCCGGAACATCCAGGATCACATAATAACCAAGCTTGGATGCCCGGTCCAACAGCTTAGAAAGCATACACAAGCCGTCTGCACCGTGTACCGAAAAGGCGTTGAAGCTAAACCGAACTGCAGGAATTACAGCACTAATGCCTTCCATCAACTCAATGCAAAATCTTCCGTAGGCGCGAAGGAAGTCGCCCTCTTCATCCATTAAATGAACAGGGATATGCTCCATGTAAGCTCCAAAATCAATTACTGCAGGATTTTTAAATTTACGAATGCGTTCTTGAAGTCGGTCTACAGACATAACCGAGCCCCCTTTTTATACTTTTTCTACATTATATCACAAATTTTACTATCTGCAAACAAAAAGCTTTCTCTTTAGCAATATTACAACAGGGCATACTATTAACAGCGCAAAACTGCGCACATTCACGAAAAAGAGGATGGTAATCATGGGTGTAAAAAGTCTTGCATTGACCCTTGGTGTAGGTGCTGCTGTTGGTGCTGTAGCTGTGCTGATGATGCCCCGAAGCAATCCCACAAGAAAGCTGGCTGCAAAAGCTGCAGAAAAGGTGGAAGACGCAGCGTGGCGATTCACGGACCGGATCACCGACCAATGGGATCTGTAAACAAAAATCGGGAGGCAATGCCTCCCGATTTTTATTTAACATTTAAAACGACATTCTCATTTTCCATTGCAATATCAATAGAAGAAATAGGCTTTTCAAAAGAATCAATAATCCGCTCGCTGATGGGATCTTCAATAAGCTTCTGGATCGTCCGGCGCAAATTACGGGCGCCATAGGTCACAGAATAAGCTTCCTTCACAAGGTGATGACGAACAGCATCTTCCCAGGCAAGGGCCAATCCCCTCGCCTGCAGGCTGCTACGCAGCTCCTCAAGCATAATATCCGCAATGCCAAGGAAATTATCTTCACTCAAATGATTAAACGTAATGATCTCATCCACACGGTTAATGAATTCAGGCCGCAGGAACTGCCGGAGCGCCTTCATTGTCTTTTCCCGCACCATATCATGTTCGGTACGACCAAAACCAAGGCCGCCCACAGAGCCCTCAGAGCCGGCATTGGAAGTCATAACGATAATGGTGTTCTCGAAATTCACCGTTCTGCCTTGTGCGTCCGTAATCCGTCCGTCATCCAGCACCTGCAAAAGCACATTCAGAACATCCGGGTGCGCTTTTTCGATCTCATCAAACAGCACAACACTATACGGTCTGCGACGGATCTTTTCTGTAAGCTGGCCTGCCTCATCATAACCCACATAGCCCGGAGGAGAGCCGATCAGCTTGGATACAGTATGCTTTTCCATATACTCAGACATATCCAGCCGGATCAGGGAATCTACGCTGTCAAAAAGATCATTTGCAAGGCACTTTACCAGCTCAGTTTTACCAACTCCGGTAGGACCGACAAAGATAAAAGAAACAGGGCGTTTCTTGGGGCTGATACCTACGCGATTTCTGCGAATGGCGCGGCTAACTGCATCCACCGCCTCATCCTGACCAACAATATGCTCTTTCAGGCGGCTACCAAGGCCCTTGATTTGCTCATATTCCTGGGCTTTGATCTTGCTGGCAGGAATCTTGGTCCAAAGCTCAATGATCCGGGCAAGATTTTCCATAGTAACAGCCGGAGCAGGAATTTTGTCCAATTCCTCGATCTCCGCGGCGATCTTACAAAGCTTGCTGCGGATCACCGCGAGTCTCTCATAATGCTCGTTCTCTGTATCCTCAGTGAGCATACGCAGTTCCAGTTCATAGTCATCCCGCTCTTTTTTCAGTTCAGCAAGGCGGGAGATCTCTTTGCTGCGCAAGTTCAGGTCAGAACAAGCTTCATCCAAAAGGTCAATCGCCTTATCCGGCAGGAAACGGTCAGTAATATACCGTTCAGAGAGGATAACGCACTGCCGCGCGATTTCCGGAGTAACAGTAACACCGTGGAACTCAGAATAGCTCTTTGCGATACCCTGCATGATTTGGCAGGCTTCCTCGATGGTAGGTTCTGCCACAGATACAGGCTGGAATCTGCGCTCCAGAGCGGCATCCTTTTCGATGTGCTTGCGATACTCGTTAAAAGTAGTAGCGCCGATCACCTGAATTTCGCCTCTGGACAAGGCGGGCTTCAGGATATTGGCGGCATTCATAGAGCCTTCAGCATCACCTGCGCCAACAAGGTTATGCACCTCATCGATAACCAGGATAATGTTGCCACAAGCCTTGATCTCTGAGATCAAGCTCTTCATACGGCTCTCAAACTGACCACGGAACTGCGTTCCCGCAACCAAGGCAGTAAGATCAAGCAGGAATACTTCTTTATCCCGCAGCTTATAAGGCACATCACCGGCTGCGATCCGCTGGGCAAGGCCTTCTGCAATAGCAGTCTTACCAACACCAGGCTCACCGATCAGACAGGGATTATTTTTCTGACGACGGTTAAGAATCTGGATCACCCGCTCCGTTTCCACATCCCGGCCGATCACTTTATCCAGCTTTCCTTCTCTGGCTCTGCCAGTCAGATCCATACAGTAAGAGTCCAAAAATTTATGCTTCTTTTCGGCTTTCTTACCGCTCTTATCCTTGGGTTCTTCCTGTTTTTGCTGCTTTTCGGGCAAATTACCTTGAGGCATAGCACCGCCAAAAAGCTGGTTCAGCAAAGGAAAAGTAGCGGTCTGGCTTTCCGTAGCATCATCTTCCCCTTCAGCACCTTCGATCTGACCGAACATACTGCTCATCTCATCACTGAGGGTATCTAAGTCTTCCTCAGAAAAGCCCATCTGCTTTACAGCAGCATCGATCTGGGGAATACCGAGACTTCTTGCACATTTCAGGCAATAACCCTCATTCAGGGTAACACCGTTTTCCATCTTCGTAATGAACACAACGGCTATATTTTTCTTACATTTGGTACACATTTTAGGCTGCATACACATTCCCTCCCTTTCCGTGGGGATCTATTCTTTTCCGGCAGTATAGCATAAATACTGCCGGAATATAAAAACAAATTATAAATTTTATAGCGTAGGCTCACATTCAAATTTCTCTACGCCATCATCATACCACAAATGGGTCATATACAAACCACCCGGTGGCACGGTAGGCCCGGCAGCAGTCCGATTACCATTGTCCAGGATCTGACCGATTTGTTCAGGCTTGATCTTTCCCTCTGCACAATAGACCAGCGTGCCTGCCATAGCTCTTGCCATATTATACAAGAAACCGTTGGCACACACACGAAGCTCGATCAAATTGCCTTTGCGCTCCACATGATAATAGTATACGGTACGAACAGTAGATTTAACATCCGTACCAACACTTCTTACCGCAGCAAAATCATGGGTACCGACAAACTGGTCAGCCGCCTGCTGCATAATCTTTTCATCCAGGTGCTTGGGGTAAAACCAGGCTCTGTTCACATAGAACGGGTCCCGTACTCTGGAATTATAGATCACATAGGTATACTCTTTTTTTGCGCAAGAGCCGATTGCATTAAAATCCTCATGCACATCAAAAGCCTTTGTTACTACGATATCTACAGGTAAATGGGTATTTAATGCATAAGGAATTCTGTCAGCAGGTATGGTAGATTCGGTGCGAAAGTTGGCCACATAGCATTTGGCATGCACACCGGCATCGGTTCTTCCACAACCGGTTACATGCACGCTATGACCTACCACCATAGCAATGGCTTTTTCCAAAGTTTGCTGTACGGTAGAAAGATTTTTCTGCATTTGCCAGCCGTGATAGGCCGTTCCTTCATAGGTCAAAAACAAGGCTATATTACGCATAAAAACCTCACAAACCGAAAACATTCAGCGCAATCGTTCCGCCAAGCAGAACAGCCATTGCTAAAAATGCGATCAAATCTCCCCTATGATAACGGAGAATCTTCATCTTCGTACGCCCTGTGCCACCCTGGTAGCAGCGACATTCCATAGCAGTAGCAAGCTCATCTGCTCTGCGGAAAGCACTGATAAACAGCGGCACAAGAATCGGCACAAGGGCCTTTACCCGCTTCATCAAGCTTCCGCTTTCAAAATCAGCGCCTCTTGCCTTCTGCGCAGACATAATCTTATCCGTCTCTTCAATCAAGGTGGGAATAAAACGCAAAGCAATACACATCATCATCGCCAGCTCGTGCACCGGAACGCGTATCAATTTCAGAGGGCAAAGCAGGGATTCCAAACCATCCGTCAATGCGATAGGAGATGTAGTATAGGTCAGTAAAAATGTTCCTGTGATCAGCATCAGTATCCGCAGCACCATAAAGACGGCACGAATTGCGCCTTCCGCAGTAATGGTAATGCCCCAAAAGGATGCAAGAACCGTTTCACCGCCAGTGAAAAACAAATTCAAAATACCGGTGAAGATCAAAATAAAGATCAGCGGTTTCATTCCCCGGAAGATGGACTTCAAAGGGATCGTGGAAATGGCGATCACAGCAGCAAGGAACAAGAACACGATGCTGTAGGAAATCCAACTTACCGCCAGGAACAAAGAAACGATGTATACTACCAGGGCGATCAGTTTTGTTCTGGGATCTAATCGGTGAATGTAGGAATTTCCTGGGAAATACTGGCCTAATGTAATATCCTTAAGCATTCTGCGCGCCTCCCTTCAGGGAAAGCAGCTGGTCCATCGCCTGCTCCATAGTAAAAGCTGGCTCAACCGCAATGCCCATTTCCTTCAAGCGTAAAAATACCCTTGTTATATCAGGAATATCCAGGCCCATATCCAGCAATTCCTTTGCACGGGCAAAAACAGCCTCAGGGGGGCCATCCATCACCAGTTTTGCGCCATTCATCACTAAAATTCTTTGCGCCAGGCGGGCAACATCGGTCATAGAATGGCTGATCATTATAACCGTTGCATTCTTTGCTTGACGATAGGCTTCAATATTGCGCAAAACCTCTTCCCTACCCACCGGGTCAAGACCTGCAGTAGGTTCGTCCAAAATCAGAACCTCAGGCTCCATGGCAATCACACCGGCAATAGCTACACGGCGCTTCTGTCCACCGGAAAGGTCAAAGGGAGATACCTCCAGCTGTGTTTCACTAATGCCCACAAAACCTGCGGCTTCTCTTACACGACGATCGATCTCGTCCTTGGAGAGGCCCATATTTTTCGGTCCGAATGCAATATCTTTATATACAGTTTCTTCAAAAAGCTGGTATTCCGGGTACTGGAAGACCAGACCAACACGAAAGCGGCTTTGCCGCGTGGTGGCCTTATCTGTCCATATATCTTTACCATCCAGCAACACCTGTCCGGCAGTAGGCTTCAGCAAACCGTTCAAATGCTGAATCAAAGTAGATTTACCCGATCCGGTATGACCGATTATACTAATAAACTCGCCAGCTTCCACGTCGAAGGATACATCCTGCAAAGCAATGTGCTCAAAAGGTGTTCCAACGCTATAGATATGCTGTAGGTTCTTAACCTGCAAAATTGGTGCCAATTCTTTCTCCTCCTGCGGTCAAACCTTTCCGCATCCGTCGTTACGGATCGCATCAAAAAGTGTCTGCGCACAATCTTCTACGCTGAGCTTATCCAGGGGCAGCGAATACCCTGCCTGATTCAGGCCAAAACACAGTTCAACAGTTTCAGGCGCGCGCAATCCTATCTCGTGAAGTTTCTCCACCTGGGAAAATACCTCCTTAGGATCGCCATCCAGCGCCACCGTGCCCCTATGCAGAACAACAACACGCTGCGCCATCGCTGCTTCATCCATATGGTGCGTGATCAAAACAACGGTAATTCCCTTTTCTTTATTGAGGCGAATAACCGTTTCCAGCACCTCACGGCGGCCTTTCGGGTCAAGCATCGCAGTAGGCTCATCCAAAACGATGCACTTAGGCTCCATCGCAATAACACCGGCAATGGCAACACGCTGCTTTTGGCCGCCGGAAAGCAGGTGGGGCGCATGTTCCTTGTAATGGTACATACCAACCTGCTTTAAAGCATCATCCACCCGCTTACGGATCATAGGACTGGCAACACCCAAATTTTCAGGCGCAAATGCCACATCCTCCTCCACCACGTTGGCAACGATCTGATTATCCGGATTTTGGAAAACCATACCAACTGTGCGACGGATCTGAATAAGCTGATCCTCATCTTTGGTATCCATTCCAAAAACAGAAACACTTCCACCGCAGGGCAGTAAAATCGTGTTAAAATGCTTGGCAAGAGTAGACTTACCGCAGCCATTTCCGCCCAAAATGGCGACAAAGCTGCCCGGCTCGATACTCAGATCCAAATCCGTAAATACGGCAACGCCGGGCGTGTTATCCACGCCCGGATAGGAATATGCCAGATGTTCTACGCAAATACCAGAGTTCAACTGCGTACCTCCAAATCCTTACGGGGTCCACCTTCCTGCTGCACCACAAGGCAGCATCAAACCGGTAGATTTCACCGGCAGACCCAGCTCACCCACAGCTGTCGAGCCACCGTGGGTCGCGCCAAACACCACATCAGCTGCATAGCCCACTGCAGAGGGTGCAAGACCGGTGGTGTAAGAATTGATAATTACAAAAAGCGGATTATCCGTCAAAAGCTTTCCAACTTCCAATAAGAAGGGATAGAAGCTGGTTTCCATCTTCCAGATCTCACCGCTGGGACCTCTGCCATAGCTGGGAGGATCCATAATGATTCCGTCGTAGCGACGACCGCGGCGGATCTCCCGCTGAATAAACTTACCGCAATCATCCACGATCCAGTGGATCGGCTTATCTGCAAGGCCGGAAGATTTTGCATTCTCCTTTGCCCAGGCTACCATGCCCTTGGAAGCATCCACATGGTAAACTTCCGCGCCACCGGCAGCAGCCGCTAAAGTAGCACCGCCGGAATAAGCAAACAAATTCAAAACACGCACAGGTCTGCGAGCATCTGCAACCCTTTGACGGATATAATCCCAGTTAGCTGCCTGTTCCGGAAAAACACCGGTGTGTTTAAAGTTCATAGGCTTGACATTAAAGGTCAGGTAATCCTTATAGCGGATCTGCCAATGCTCAGGAAGATCATGATCCGTCCAATGTCCGCCGCCTGTGTTGGAGCGAACATATCGGGCATCATAATGCTTCCAAGCAGGGTCTACCCGGGGAGAATCCCAGATCACCTGAGGATCGGGGCGCACCAAAAAGTGCTTTCCCCAACGCTCCAGGCGTTCACCGGCAGTGGCATCCAAAAGCTCATAATCCGACCATTCATTTGATATCCAAATCATGATAGACTCCTTAATCAGCCGATAATGGACAGACCGGGCTCCTCAGGCTCTGTAGGATCAACCGGGCTGTCGGGATCAGAGGGGTCGGCAGGATCGATGGGCTCATCAGGAATAATGGGATTGTTCAAAACATACTCTTCCCAAGCTTCCTGTGTATGGTCAGGACAGATCACATAAGGCGCATCCACATCCTGCTGGAGAAGGTTATCCAAGCCCTTAAATACCAAGTCATTGCCCTTGCTATCTACATAATAAATATACTCTTGTCCACGGAATTCCTTCCACAGGCCGGCGGCTTCATCACGGGCACGCAATACTTCAATGATCTCTTCCTGATTCATCTTAACAAGAGAACGCTCTTCCACGATGACAGTCTCATCCACTTCTGCAAACAGCTTACAGTATTCATTTGCTACGCCGTGTTCCATGCAATACTCAACAACCACATGCTGATCACAGTAGCCTTCCGGTGCATCATCCTTGTGGACCATTGCGCTGTTGATACGAGTGAAACTATTGTTTTCAGGAACGCGCACATCTACTTTACATGCATCGGTAGCAAGCAAGCCGGAATCCAAGCAGACATCAACATAAATCATGTCCTTGGTGCTGTAGAGATCCTTATTTCTGAGTCCATTATGCAAAGGACCCATAACCTTCTTAAACAGCTGAGAAGACGGGTTGCCGCCATAAACCAGATAGATAGGCTCAGAAATATCAAAGCCAGTCCATACAGCCGCAGTATAGTATCCGGTGAAACCACAATACCAACGGTCGTAGTTATCCGCTGTAGTACCGGTCTTACCGGCAGTTGTAATGCCGTAGCTCCAATACAGGTCAGCCTCCGTACCGGTGCCACCGCGGGTAGCAGTAACCAAGCAGTAATTCATATAGTTTACTGTCTTTTCGCTAAGAATCTTGCGGGAATCCTGCGTGTTATCCAGCACCACATTACCGTTACTATCAAGCACCTTTGTATAGGTTCTTGCTTCGCGATATTCACCGTTATTTGCAAAAGTAGCAAAGGCAGCAGCCATATCCCGGACCGTAACGCCCCAGGTTTGTGCGCCCATAGCTAGCGGTGCGTAGTTGTTATCGGAGAATTTCGTATTGCCGGAATAATATTCATCCACCAAGGTAGACAAGCCAAATTTGTTCTTGGCAAAATCGTAACCGTAATCTGTAGTAATCAGCTTAAGCGTATTGGCGGCAACAGCATTCACAGAAGATGTTACACCGGACAGGATCGTACGGGTATAGCTATACTGCCAATTGTCATTTCTGGGCCAGGAGCCTCCGTCATAGGTCATCGGCACATCCTTAATAATGGTCGCAGGTGTGATCACCCCAAGCTCAAACGCAGGCGCGTAAATTGAGATAGGCTTAATAGAAGAACCGGACTGACGGGTAGACCGGATGGCGCGGTTCCAGGTATGGGCGCCGTCCTTCGGGCCAAAGCCACCGGCAATACCCACAACATCGCCGGTTTTATTGTCAATTACAACGATCGCAGATTGCAGCTGCTGACCGCTGCGGTAGGCAGGCATCTGATTATAATCACTGTAAATCTTATCAACATGCGTCTGAACATTATAGTCCATTGTGGAATAGATGTTGTAGCCGCCTACCTCGATACGCTTAATATACATAAGGTAGGTGCTGTCATTCCACTCAACACCGTCCTTGGCTGCCAAATCCTTTGCTACATCCCAAATGACGGAATCGGTATGGTAGTTATAGCCGCCCATCGCTCTCTTGGCAAAGATCTCATCACCGCAGTTGGGGCAGAAATATCTGCTTCCATCCTTTGCCAACGTGCTGACCGTATCCTTGTAGCCACATTCCTCATTATCACAGAATGCCATGGTATCTTCGAAATCGATATACCATTTCAGCCGGTGCTGCAGGCCCTGGGCTTCCTCGATTGCCTCCTGATATTCTTCTTCGGTGATCATATCCTGATTCTTCATCGTCCAAAGAATCGTTTCAGTCCGCTTCAGATTTGGCATGGGGTTCTGATAGGGGTCATAATAAGTGGGGCTGTTGGTGATACCCACAATACAGGCACACTCTGCCAGGGAAAGCTTTTCCAGCTCCTTACCAAAATAAGCCTTTGCAGCAGCGCGGGCACCGTTGGTGCTCTGTCCAAAGTAAACAACATTTAAATAGTACTCGAGGATATCCTCTTTGCTGTAGCTCTTTTCAAGCTGTGTAGCCTGGAAGATTTCCAGAACCTTACGCTGAACCGTAATGCTGTCATTCTTTGTAATATTCTTAACAAGCTGCTGGGTAATACTGGAGCCGCCGGCAGAATCGTCACCAAAGAACATTCTGGCGCAAGCCTGAATGGTCGTGACCCAGTCAACACCCTGATGCTGATAAAAACGGTGGTCTTCGATGGCAACCGCCGCATTAACCATATACTTGGGAATGTCTTCGTACTGCGCCCACTCACGGTTAACTGTTGAATCGATATTCTGCTGAATCTGGATCTGACCGTTATTATCCACATAGAAAATGGTAGAGTTCAGTTCCAAAGACAGGTTATTCATATCCATACCGGCCTGCGGGATAATATCGTTCTGCAGGTAATCACCCAGCATGAAAACAAACACGAATCCGCAAATCAAAACGATCAGCAGAACGGTAGCAGCCGCACCGGCAACGATTTTTGCCGCAGCAAAAACAAAACGCCAGATCCTGTAAAGCATACTTACAGCGGGATGGGCGCGCCACTCACTGCGCTCCTGACCGGAGTCGCCATTCCTTTTCTTTCTATTCTCCATATAAAGACCTCCAATTCTCCGGTATGTATACCGGTGACGGTAAAAAAGCTTACAAAATGCATAATGGCATAGCTTCGTTCATATGATTATAGCATACCCAATTCAAAAACGAAAGACCCAATTTTTAATAATCCGTGAAATATCCGCAAATAATACCCCTACCCTCCCAAAGTTGTAATCGGAAATTTATTACAAATGCCGAAAGTGACTGCATCCTCTTGATTTTATTCACGGCAAAAGGTAAAATGTAAGCAACTAAACTTCCGGAGGTACAAATATGGAAGACATTTACGGATCTGATTTTATCACCATCGTTGATGACGATGGAACTGAATTCGAGTTAGAGGTCCTTTACACCGCTGAATATGAGGGAAATACCTATCACGCTGTCATTCTGGCTGGCGCGGAAGATGAGCAGCGGCTGGATGTCAGCATTCTGAAGTCCGTAGAGGAAGACGGCGAGCCGATCCTCTGCGCAGTAGAGGATGAACAGGAGCTGGAGCGCGTATACAATTATATTATGGACGCGCTTTACGAACAGGAAGAAGAGTAATTCTTACTGCCTGCTTGGTGCGTAATGCGCCCTTTTGGACCCACATCTATGTATAAGGGATGTTCGCTTCCCGGCCCGATTGCAGACCTCCCGTCCCTGCTTTGACAGTGTGGCGGATGTTGGGAGCAGCTAAAGCCGGGAGCTGCAACCCACCTGCCTTTTCGTGCAGGTCATAAATGGGCGCATACGGCCAAAGCGGGTATGGCATGGGGAGTTCGCTCCCCATGCTTTTTATTTGCCTGAATTTTGAACTTTTTGATAATTTTCAAAGACTGATAAATATTTAGACTTGAAACTTACAAACAAATCGGTTATAATGTCGAGGATTATGCGCCGGAAACCCGGTGACAGCACAAGCAAAATGAGAGGAATTGATTACATGAGCGCTTCCAACAAGAAAAAGATGCGCAAGGAGCAGAACGCTTCTGCCATGACCGAAAAGCAGCAGGCTGCAAATATTGAAGCCAAGAAGCTGCGCACCATGACCATCTCCTTTATCGTGGTGATCGCCCTGATCTTCGGTGCATTTGCCTACATCACTGTAGATAGCATTCTCACCAAGAGCGCAGTCTTTGAAAAGAATACCATTGTAGCAAATGTGGACGGCCACGATCTGAATATGATCGAGTTCAGCTACTACTATGTAGATGCTGTTGAGTCTTTCTACAATAATGTCTACAACACCTACAGCACTTCTACCGATCTGTACCTGTCCACCCTGAATCTTGATCTGACAAAGCCCCTTGATCAGCAGATGAACGACGAGATCGGTGACACCTGGTTTGCCTACTTCTATGAAGACGCCCTGACCATTGCCAAGCGTGACTTCGCAATGTGCAAGCTGGCTGAGGCAGATTCCGAGTTTGACGCAACCGAAGCTGTTAACACTGCTGTTTCCAACGCACAGATGAACCTGTCCTGGATGGCTATGTACAGCGGTTACAGCGATGTCAACACTTACTTACGCAACAAGTACTGCAACGGTGCTAACGAAAGCAGCTATCTGGAATATGCAAAGAGATCTACCACTGCTGTAGAGTACATTAACGCACATCAGGAAAGTCTTTCCTATACCGATAGCGATTTCCGGGCTTACGAAGAGGCTGAAGGCTATCACAAGTTCAGCTCCTTCAACTTCGCAAGCTACACTGTAAGCTACGAAAGCTTCCTCACCGGCGGCACCGAGGACGAAGAGGGCAACAAGACCTATTCTGACGCAGAAAAGGATGCTGCCCGTCTTGCCGCTATGGACGCTGCCGAGAAGCTGGCAGAAAATACTACCATCGAAGATTTTGATGCTGCCATCGCTGCCCTGCCCTTCAACGAAGGCAAGACCGTTGCCAGCAACAAGAATCCTGCCATCCTTTATTCTTCCCTTAAGGAAGTTTACGGTGAGTGGCTTGGCAATCCCGACCGCGTTGAAGGCGATATGAAAGCCTTCCCCGTTGAATCTACTGCAACCGATGCCAACGGCAATGAAAAGACCGTTGTTAACAGCTACACCGTAGTTATGTATCAGTCCACCAACGAAAACCTGATGCACCTGTCCAACGTTCGTCACCTGCTTGTCCAGTTCCAGGGCGGCAAGACCGAAAACGGCAATACCACCTATTCTCAGGAAGAAAAGGATGCAGCCAAGAAGGAAGCTACTGATCTGTATAACAAGTGGCAGGACGAAGGCGGCTCCGAAGAAAAGCTGATCGAACTGATCAAGGCCAACAGCGACGACGGCTCCGCATCCACCGGCGGTCTGTTCGAGGACATTCATCCCGATTCCAATTATGTTGCCAACTTCCTGAATTGGTCCATTGATGCCGAGCGTCAAAAGGGCGACAGCGCCATTGTGGAAACCGAGTACGGCTATCACATTATGTATTTCGTTGGCCACGGTGATATGACTTACCGCGACTACATGATCAACAACACGCTGATCAACAACGCCATGGACGAGTGGTATGAAGCAGCTATTAAGACTGTAGAAGCTACTGTTAAGGATATTAACAAGATGGACAAGGTCGTTGCTGATAACCTGATCTGATAACGCATAGAATATCCCTCCTGTGGAAAACTTCCGCAGGAGGGATTTTTATTGATGAAACGTAAATATCTCGGCATAATTACTGCCGGTTTTTGTGCAGGCGCTGTAAACGGCTTATTCGGTGCTGGCGGCGGTATGGTACTAGTGCCCCTCTTAAGTTTGCTAACAGATATTGATCACGAAGAGGTCTTCCCTGCTTCAGTCAGCATCATTCTACCGGTATGTTTTGTCTCCCTATCTTTTGCAATTTATCACACCGGATTTGACTGGCAGCTAATTCTTCCTTACCTTGCCGGTGGCTCTATTGGCGGTGTGTTAGCCGGTCTGATCGGCAAAAAGATCCCTGTTGTATGGCTCCACCGCATTTTAGGCGTTATGATCCTGTGGGGAGGTTTTCGATATTTATGTTAGATAGTTTGCCTGTTGTTCTTATAATATCATCCGTTCTCGGTTTTCTGGCCGGACTTGGCGTTGGCGGAGGAAGCCTTCTGATCCTATGGTTGACGCTGGTCCTGCAAATGGCTTATCCTCAAGCGCGGGTATTAAATCTTTCATTCTTCATCCCCTGCGCCATCATTGCCTCCATTTTCCGCTGGAAACAAGGGGCAATCAATATTGAAAAAATACTGCCGGCGATCATTGCCGGCAGTATCGGTGCTGCAATCTTTTCTTTCTTAGGAAACCGTCTGGATATGTTTATCATGAGAAAAATGTTTGGGGTGCTACTTCTTTTGACAGGTCTGCGAGAACTGTTTTACCGGCAACGAAAAGCCAGGTAACCCTCCAGGATCAAAGAAGCCGCTACCGCATCAACGGTATCTTTTCTCTTTTTACCGTGATAATTATGTTGAGATAAGATATTATGCGCTTCAACAGTAGTCCGACGCTCGTCCCATAATTTGACCGGCAGACCGGTGGCGGTCTCCACCTGCTGGGCAAAGTCCCTGCATAGCTGGGCTCTGGGGCCCTCAGAGCCGTCCATATTTTTCGGAAGACCCATAACGATCTCCCCTACCTGATTTTCTTTCACCAATCTGCAGATCTCTTCGATGGTTTTTTCAGCTCGCCTGCTGTGAATGACCGCTGTAGAGCCGACGATCGTACAAAGCAGATCAGAAATTGCAATGCCGGTACGAGCGTCACCGTAGTCAATACCCATAATTTTCATGTAATTTATCTCCTTGGTATGTATTTGCACCCATTATAACCCAAAAAAACGGAAAAATAAAGAAAAAAGTTGTTGACTTATGACCTCCCCCTGTGTTAGAATGTCTTTACCTGTGAAAAAGGGCTTTTTTTATGCGCCTTTTTCAGCTCCGGAGCGGTTATTGTAGTGGCCGCTTACTAAATTTTTCTATAGCCGGAGTGATACAGGGAGGCAATTTAAGGAGGTGCCGTTATGCGCGTTAAAGTCACTTTGAGATGCTCCGAGTGCAAGCAGAGAAACTACAATTCCATGAAGAACAAGAAGAATGACCCCGACCGTCTCGAAATGAAGAAGTACTGCAGATTCTGCAGAAAGCACACCGTTCACAACGAGACCAAGTAAGGAGGCAAGACCATGGCTGAAGCTAAAAAGCAAAACTGGTTCAAGCGCTTCTTCGGCGGTATCGCAAGATACTTCCGTGAGCTCCGCAGCGAGCTTAACAAGGTCGTTTGGCCCACCCCCAATCAGGTGTTAAAGAACACCCTGATCGTTTTGGCCTGCGTTCTCGTGGTCGGCGTATTCATTTGGGTATTTGACTTCGTTGCTAACGAAGGCATCATGGCACTGATCAAGGCCTTTAAGGGTTAAGGTGTTGTGCTATGGCTGATACTGCAAAATGGTATGTAGTCCATACCTATTCCGGTTATGAGAATACCGTGAAGGCTACCATCGAGAAGACAGTTCAGAGCCGTCAGCTCCAGGATCAGATCCTGGTTGTATCCATCCCTATGGAAACGGTTACCGAGATCACTGAGTCCGGTGTAAGCAAGACTTACGACCGCAAGCTCTACCCCGGTTACGTATTCGTCAAGATGGTATACAGTGATGACACCTGGCATGTCATCCGAAATGTACGCGGCGTGTCCGGCTTCGTCGGCGCGTCCAGCAACGACCCCCTGCCCCTGACCGAAGATGAAGTATATCAGATGGGTGTTGAGAAAAAGGAAATCGTTGTCAACTATGCAGTTGGCGACACTGTCCGGATCCTCGATGGCCCCCTGTCCTCCTTCACCGGTACTGTGGAAAGCATTGAGGTCGATCAAAACTCGGTCAGCGTGATCGTTTCCATGTTTGGCCGTGAAACCGCAGTCGAGTTTGAACTCGATCAGGTTGAAGTAATTTCCCAATAACGCATCGGACCGTATCCGGTCGGAACGTGGGAGGGGCAAAAACCCCGAACAAATGCGCAATGCGCATCATTACCACATTTTATTCAGGAGGTGCTTATTATGGCACAGAAAGTCACTGGCATTATCAAACTTCAGATCAACGCCGCTAAGGCTACCGCATCCCCCCCTGTCGGCCCTGCTCTGGGTCAGCACGGCGTAAACATCGCCGCTTTCATTAAGGAATTCAACGCCCGCACCCAGGCTATGGAAGGCTACAAGATTCCTGTTGTTATCACCGTTTATGCAGACCGCAGCTTCACCTTCATCACCAAGACCCCTCCGACCCCCCTGCTGATCATGAAGGCTATCGGTCTGGAAAAGGGTTCCGGAGTCCCCAACAAGACTAAGGTTGGCACCATTACTCGCGCTCAGGTTTCTGAGATCGCTAAGACCAAGATGCCCGACCTGAATGTGAACTCTCTCGAGGCCGCCGAGGCTCAGGTTGCCGGCACTTGCCGCTCCATGGGGGTCACCGTTGTTGATTGATTATTTGCTATCCGAGAAAACTGCTCGGAAATGTGGGAGGATTTTTCCGCATCACCACTATATAGGAGGATAAAACAAGTGTTTAGAGGCAAAAAATATCAGGAGAGCGCCAAGCTGATTGACCGCTCCGTTCAGTATGATCCCAGTGAAGCCCTGGATCTGGTTGTGAAGGGTGCTTCCGCAAAGTTCGACGAGACCGTCGAGCTGCACATCAAGTTGGGTGTTGACTCCCGTCACGCTGACCAGCAGGTCCGCGGCGCCGTGGTTCTGCCCAACGGTACCGGCAAGACCCGCCGGGTTCTGGTATTCGCTAAGGATGCCAAGGTAGACGAAGCTCTGGCAGCAGGCGCTGATTACGCCGGCGGCATGGAGCTGGTTGAGAAGATTACCAAGGAGAACTGGTTTGAGTTCGACGTGGTTGTTGCTTCCCCCGACATGATGGGCGTTGTTGGCCGTCTGGGTAAGGTTCTGGGTCCCAAGGGCCTGATGCCCTCCCCCAAGGCTGGCACTGTTACCCCCAACGTCGCTGCCGCTGTTCAGGAAATCAAGGCTGGTAAGGTTGAGTACCGTCTGGACAAGACCAACATCATCCACTGCCCCATCGGCAAGGTTTCCTTCGGTGCTGAAAAGCTGACCGAGAACATGGATACCCTGATGCAGGCTGTTGTTAAGGCTAAGCCCGCTGCAGCTAAG